>JBDRNF010000075.1:0-112965 GCA_043811435.1 Pseudomonadota bacterium | reverse complement strand
CATCTTGCGATGCGAGACGACCCTCCCCCTCCAGGGGAGGGGAATCGCTTTTGGATTTTGATACCCTCTTGCTCTGGGATGCAAACAGGATTCTGAAGACGACTCCCGATTCGCAAGGGGGGTCAGATGGGAAGATTCAAGAGCTATTTGAGTAAGTTGCGCGATCCGCGCGCGGCGAACACGTCTTACGAATTGTCGGAGGTTTTGTTCGTCGCGTTGGCGGCCGTGCTCTGTGGCGCCAAGGGGCCAACAGACATGGCCGATTTTGGCCGACGCAAGATAGAACTCCTGCGCCTTTACTTGCCGTTGAAGCGAGGCATTCCGAGCCACGACGTGTTCGGCGACGTGTTCCGGATCCTGGATCCGGAAGCCTTCGAGCGGATTTTTCGACGGTTTGTGGCGGCATTCGCCAAGTCCAATGAACTGGATCTGGATGGCGTGATCGCCGTCGATGGCAAGTCGCTGTGCGGCGCCTACGAGCGCGGCAAGAGCGCCACGCCGATGCATCTGGTCAATGTCTTTGCCGCCAAGGCACGTCTGGCTCTGGCCGCGCGCAAGGCGCCCCGCAGAAACGAGACCGAGGCCGCTCTGGAAATCCTGCGCATGCTGCGGCTGAAGCGCAAAATCATCACGGCCGACGCACTTTTCTGCAGCCGAGCCTTCGCCAAGACCGTGCTCGACCAAGACGGCCATTACGTGCTGGCGCTCAAGAAGAACCAGGCCAAGCTCTTCGCCGATGTGGAACGATGCTTTGCCCGCAAAGGCGAGCGCGATATCGCCGAGACACTGGAGCAGGCCACCCACGATCGCCGCGAGCAGCGTCGGGCGACGGTCATGCGCAACAGCACGCTGGCCCAACCTCACAAGTTTCCAGGCATCGCCGCCATCGGCAGAATTACCTCAAGGCGCCGCTGCAAAGGCAAGCCTGCAGCCAAGCCCTTCGTCCGCTACTTCATCCTCTCCAAATATGTTTCCGCAAAGAAACTGCTCGAAATCGTCCGATCCCACTGGTCCGTCGAAAATCAAATGCACTGGGTCCTCGACGTCGTCTTCGACGAAGACAGAAGCCGCGTTAGAAAGGACAACGCCCCGGAAATTCTCGCCATCCTTCGCAGGCTCGCGCTCAATATCCTCAGAACGCACCCAGCCCAGATCTCAATGCGCCGAAAAATGAACGCCGCTGCATGGGACGACGACTTCCTTCTCAGCCTCCTAGGCCAAAAGCGATAGCCCTGCCCTCCAGGGGAGGGTAAGAAAGAATCACACCGCCATCTTCCTGTGCCGCACCGGGGCTCCCGCCGTCAGGCTTTCGGCCGCATCGATAATGGCGTTGGCGTCGATGCCGTGGTGGCGATAGAGGTCGACGATACTGCCGGTCTGCCCAAAATGCTCGACGCCGAGCGCCTCGACGCGGTGGCCGCGGACGCTGCCGAACCAGCCGAGCGTGGCCGGGTGGCCGTCGATGACGGTGACGATGCCGCAGTTGCGTGGCAGCGGCGCCAGCAATTTCTCGATATGGCTGAGGTGTTGCACGCCGCGGCGGTCGCGCCGCAACTTCCGCGCCGAGGTCCAGCCCGCATGCAGCCGGTCGGCCGAGGTCACCGCGAGCAGGCCGACGTCGCGGCGGCTCTCGCCGATCAGTCCGACCGCCTCGATCGCTTCCGGCGCCACCGCGCCGGTATAGGCAATCACCGCTTCGCAATTCTCGCCGGGCTTGCGCAGCCAATAGGCGCCGTCGGCGATGCCGCGTTGCAGCTCCGGCGTCATGATCCGCTGGGGCTGGTCGATCGTGCGGGTCGACAGCCGCAAATAGACCGAACCGCCCTCGCCCGCCCCCTCGCGCTGCATGTGCTCAAAACCCCAGCCCATGATCACGGAGAGTTCATCGACGAAGGCCGGCTCGAACGAGGCGAGGCCATCCTGCGCCATGCCGATCAAGGGCGTGGCGATCGACTGGTGCGCGCCGCCTTCCGGCGAAAGCGTGATGCCCGACGGCGTCGCCGCCACCATGAAGCGCGCGTCCTGATAACAGGCGTAGTTCAGAGCATCGAGCCCGCGCTGGATGAAGGGATCGTACAGCGTGGCAACCGGCAGCAGCCGTTCGCCGTTGATGGCATGCGACAGCCCCAGCGCCGACATCAGGATGAACAGGTTCATCTCGGCGATGCCAAGCTCGATGTGCTGTCCGTCAGGTGAAAAATCCCAGTTGAAGGTCGACGGGATCTTCTCGCTGCGGAACAGATCGGCCTTCTCCGCGCGCGCGAACAGCCCGCGCCGGTTGACCCAGGCGCCGAGATTGGTCGAGACCGTAACGTCGGGCGACGCGGTGACGATGCGCGCGGCCAGCTCGCTGTCGCCGCGCGCCAGTTCGTTAAGCACCAGCCCAAAACCCTGCTGCGTCGACATCTGCGGCGACGGCTTGAAGGACAACCGCTCGGGCACCTCGATCACGGGGGCGGTCAAGCGTCGGCGGCCATCGCGGTTGAACGGCGCATCGGCCAGAAACGCCTGCAGCACGGCCGGATCCTGCGCGAGGCCCTCGAACTTGTCCCATTCGTGGCCGCTGCGGATGTTCTGCGCGCCGCGCCATTTCTCCATCTGGGTGGGTGTCATCAGCCCGGCATGGTTGTCCTTGTGGCCCTGGAACGGCAGGCCGACGCCCTTGATGGTGTAGGCGATGAAGCAGACCGGGCGGTCGTGGTCGACCTGCTCGAACGCCTCGATCATGCTGGCCATGTCGTGGCCGCCGAGATTGGACATCAGCGCCAGCAACTCGTCGTCGCTGCGCCGCCCGATCAGTTGCGACACCGCGCCCTGGTCGCCGATCTCGTCGTCGAGATGTTTTCGGAATGCCGCGCCGCCCTGGAAGCACAGCGCCGCATACATCGCGTTCGGGCAGGCATCGATCCAGCGCTTCAGGGCCTCGCCGCCGGGCTCGGCGAACGCCGCCTGCATCAGCCGGCCATATTTCACGATTACCACGTCCCAGCCGAAATTGCGGAACATGGACTCGAATTTTTCCCACAGCCCCTCGCGCACCACGGCGTCGAGGCTTTGCCGGTTGTAATCGACCACCCACCAGGTGTTGCGCAGGCCGTGCTTCCAGCCTTCCAGCAGCGCCTCGAAGATATTGCCCTCGTCCATCTCGGCGTCGCCGACCAGCGCGATCATCCGCCCCTCCGGGCGGTCCTTCATCCAGCCATGCGCCTTGACGTAATCCTGCACCAGCGACGAGAACAGCGTCTGCGCCACGCCGAGGCCGACCGAGCCGGTGGAGAAATCGACATCATCGACGTCCTTGGTGCGCGACGGATAGGATTGTGCGCCTCTAAAGCCCCGGAAATTTTCCAGCTTGTCGCGGGTCTGGTGCCCGAACAGATACTGGATGGCGTGGAACACGGGGCTGGCATGCGGCTTCACCGCGACGCGGTCCTCCGGCTTCAGCACCGAGAAATACAACGCCGACATGATGTTGGCGAGCGAGGCCGACGAGGCCTGATGACCGCCGACCTTCAGCCCGTCGGCATTGGGCCTGATGTGATTGGCGTGATGGATGGTCCACGACGACAACCACAGCACCTTGCGGGCCAGTGCGGACAACACTTCGAGGCGTGCGGGCTCGATCGGCATGGCAATACTCCCGGCAGGGCGAATATCCGGGAATGTTAACGCCTTGGCCGCCCTCAAAAATCTCAAATTTCCGCGACATACCTGCCGATATTGGGATAAAATCCCAATCTGCTACCCTCCAAACAGAGTTTATCCCAATGCACGCCCTCGACGCCATCGACCGAAAAATCCTCGCGCAACTGCAATCCGACGGCCGCACCACCATGCAGGAACTCGCCGACAAGGTCGGTCTCTCGGTGTCGCCGTGCCACCGCCGCGTTAAGCTGCTGGAGCAACGCGGCGTCATCACTCGCTATATCGCCACGGTCGACCAGAAATCCCTCGGCCTGCATGTCAGCGTCTTCATCTCGATCAAGCTGGCGCGGCAGAAGGAGGAAGACCTCAACCGTTTTGCGAAAGCGATCTCGAAATGGGACGAGGTGCTGGAATGCTATCTGATGACCGGCAACCGCGACTACCTGTTGCGCGTCGTCGCCGCCGATCTGTCGTCCTATGAAGCGTTCCTGAAGAACAAGCTCACCCGCCTCGACGGTATCGCCTCGATCGAGTCGAGTTTCGCGCTGAGCCAGGTGAAATATTCGATCGCGCTGCCGGTGTAAGGCCGCCGCACCGGGGTTCTCAATTCGAACCCATCACGCGGGAAGTTCAACGCAATCCGCGGCGAATGGCTTCGCGCGTCGCTTCCGCACGGGAAGTGATGTTCAGTTTCTGATAAATCACCTTGACGTAGCTCGCGACGGTTTGCGGGCGCAATCCCATATGCGTGGCCGCTTCCGCCACCGTTAGCCCATTCGACAAGAGCCCCAGAGTTTCGATCTCGCGCGCGGTGAGTTCTTCGTTGTTATAGGCCGAAACGGCCGGCATGCGAAAATGCGCCAATATCCGATGCGCTATGGCCGGCGACAGCGGCGGTTCGCCAAGATTGATCCTGCGCAGATATCCCGCCAGCAGGTCGGAATCCCCGTCCTTGAGCAGGTAACCGCGGGCGCCCGCCGCGATCGCTTCGAACAGATGGGCGTCGTCGTCATAGATGGTTGCGACGATCGTCAGGGTTCCGGGACGTTCGGCGGCAAGGCGACGCACAAGGCTGGTGCCCGACCCGTCGGGTAGTCCGAGGTCGATCAGCGCCAGGCTAAAATCCCGATGGTCCGGGCTTCCGGCAAGATCGATGCAGGCATGAGCCTCGCTGACCGAACCAGCTGCTACCACCTCAATGTCGCCAAAGGCGTTGATCAGCGCTTTCCGCAGCCACTCGCGGGTGTTCGGCTCATCCTCGACCAACAGACACTTGCGGGCGCTGGATCGGATCGGATCGTCAGAGATCATATCGCTTGACCCTTGAGATCCTGTCCATCCAGTACGTCCGCCCCGGAATGGTCGGCGATCCGGGCCGGATTCTTCGGAAGCATGATCGCCACGGTGAAACCTCCGGCCGCAGACCTGACCGTAAGCCGGCCGCCCAGCTCTTCGACCCGCTGCCTGATGTTGCTCAGACCGAAGCCGCCGGCCAATTCACTCGCCCCCGGCCTGTTGCGGATAGCGCCGCCATCATCCGCAATCGAGAGCATGATCTCGGTCTCCGAAATCGTAAGTGTCGTGCACACACGACTGGCCTTGGCGTGGCGGATGACGTTGCTGATGATCTCGCGAACGGATGAAACCAGCGCTTTGCTCTGGCGATAGTCGAAGATCATGCTTTTGGTGCGTTCGTCGGGCAAGGTCCAATCCAGCTCGATCCCGACGGCTTGCAGCCGATTGGCGGTTTCGTAACGGGCCTCGGCGAGGATTCGGTCCAGCGATGCCGAGGCGCCGGTCAGGCCGCTGATGATGGCGCGAATGTCCGAGAGAGCGGCATGGAGAATCGGCCTCGTCGAGCCATCGGCAACATTCAGTCCGGTCAGCAGACGTGCGCCGACGTCGTCGTGCAGATCGCGTGCGATGCGGTGACGTTCTTCGAGCACGCCGCGCTCGTACGCATTCCGGCTGGTCTCGGCCTTTGCAAGCAGGGAAGTCAGCTGGCGGGCCAACATCGCTTGCTGGGGCCCGAACAGGCCTTTTCCGGCATAGGGGTAGCGCAGCCGCAACGCCGCTGAACTTGCCGCGGCAGGCACCAGCAGCTCCAGCCCGTCCTCGGCCGCGGACGCTTCGGAAACCTCGTGACCTGCCGGGATCAATTCCAGCGGATCGAACAACCGCATCAGTAGCTTGTGCCAGAGATGGCTGCGTTCCGCCGGCGTAAGCGCGAATGCCACTTCCGACATCGCCGCGAAAACCTCATGGTCCTTCAACTGTCGCTGTCGATTCATCCGCCGCCACAAGGCGTCTCGCAGCGGCAGATAGGCGAAGCTTACGATCAGAAGCGAAACGGCAAGCGCCGGTCCCGGATCAAGCTGGACAAGACCAATGAGAGCGGCGTCGATCGCCAGCAGCACCGCGGCGGCGCCCGCATAAAACAGAATGCGGAAGGCCCAATCACCGAGCTCGAACAGTCGATAGCGGCGGATGCCCAGTGCGATTCCGGCATACACCAGCACGAAGAACGTGAATGCGTAGCCCTGGCTGATCGCAGGTTCGGCGCCAAGCAGAAGCGGGACAGCAATGGCGATGGTGAATGCGCCAGCACCAACAATGACCGAAAGTCCCAGCCAACGCAGCGCCGCCAGCGCGACCGGATCGTGCCTCGCAAGCCGCCATTGCACGACGACAAGCCCTACGATCGTCACCATCTGCATCAGCATGGGGACATACATCCCGACGACGGGACCCGGCAAGGCATGGGCCACGTCCGCGACGAACCACGGCACCAGCGTCAGGGGCAGCACCAGCAGCGAAGCTGGACGCACCAGCCGGCGCGGATAGCTCAGGAACAATGCGATGATGGCGGCGCCGAACAGGTGGGCGCCGACATGATTGAGCGCCGAAAGCCACGTGAACAGCCTGCCGTCGATCGCGAGTTCGCGCGTGCTATAGACCGCAGCCGGCATCGCCGACAGGAACAGGCCGAGCCCGGACAACGCAAACATCGTCGCGCCGAGGTCGTCGCGGCGCAGCGCCCAGACCCAGACACCGATCAGAAGGCCTGCCGAACCTGAGAATAGCTGGACCCAGAATACCGCGGGCAGTTCGGCAATCGGCCGCCGCTGCGGGTGGACCATACCCGTGGTCGCGTTGCCGTTCAGGTCGACCAGATGCAGCTGGAGGCGTGCCCCCGACAGCATTCTCACAAGGTCGCTTTGCCGTTCCATGAACGTCGACACATCGCGATAAGTTGGCAACCCGTCCGGATCTTCCGATAAGTCGCTCGGCAGCAAGCCGATCGGCGCCTGCTCAGGGCCCGAGGCGGCCGCCGGTCCGATGGAGAACAGCCGCGAGCCGGCGGCCACACCGGAGGCCTTGGCGGGGCCATTGGCGACACCGTTGATCACGATGGCTTCACGGACCGGGTCGGCTGCAAGCGTCACACCCAGCCATGGCTGGAATATCGCGGCGGCGATGGCCAGTGCGGCTACGATGCCGCAAAGCACCGTCGCGGCCAACATGAGAATAACCGGGGATAGCCGCCCGCTTTTCATGGCTTGAGCGCCCCCGAATCCAGTGACTTGTTTGCCAACCCCAACCCCTGCCCTGCGCCCGTACCCGTGGAAACCCGCGCGGACCATCGTTTTCCCGCCCCTACCCCCTGAACGGGGGTAGCGCCCGCCACCCTAGTATGAACAATCCGAAGGCGCGCGGGAAAATTATGCCTCCGTGCATCCACGTTAATATGAGCCAATCGCGAGGAGTTTTCATGAGAAGGGTGTTGGCGCTAATTGCGCTTACGTTGTTGACTGCGGTTATCGTTTCCGAAGCGGCTTTCGCGGGAAAATGCCCTCCCGGGCAGCGCTTCTATAACGGCCGATGTGTTTGATCGGCTTGTAGTTGGAAGGCCCGCGTTAGCGGGTCTTTTTTCTTGTGCTATGCCTGCCAATTCGGTCGCTTCGACCCTTGGGTGTCGGAACCTTCGCCGCGGTCTCTGCTTGAGTCGCCGTCCCGCGAGCGCTGATCCTGGCGGAAACGCCGAGGTGCTGACCTGTCTCAGCGTCGAGCGGCGCGTGCCTTGGTTCAACAATCCGCACGACAACAGGTTTTCCCACAAGAAGCAGGGATGCCGCGACGATTCGTTGGCCACCGCCCTTTGTTGTTTCCTATCGGCCGGAACCGTTCGGTCTCGTCAGATCGAGGCCATGGCCTGCGGCAGGCCCGTCCAGCCCCCGTTCCACTGTTGGATGTTTGCAACAGTTCCCGCGAGAATATTCAGCGTCACAATCGTGCCGCACGAAAAGCGAGATTGAAAATGCAACTGCTCGCTTCGGCGCAAACTCAGGGGACACTGAATGCGACAGGCACGACTTTCGATTGATAGCAATGGGCAGCCGGATGGATACACCTTCTTCTTTCAGATCGCGACCGACGGCGAACGGCACGCCTGTTGTGTCAAGGTCGACGCGCCTGACATACATGAGGCGTCGGCGCTGTTTCGGGAGAAATGGCCTGTCATTGAATCGATGGCGCGCGATGGAATCAAGATGGGAACCGTCGACGACGGTGTCATCACGCTCGTTGTGGCTTGATGGGTGCTTGCCGGCGCGGGTCGTAGGGTGGGCAAAGGCGCCCTTGCGCTGTGCCCACCATCACCTGCAAGATACGACAGATGGTGGGCACGCTTGCGCTTTGCCCACCCTACGAAGCAGCGCTACAGAATCTTCCGCTTCGCCAGATTTCGCATCAGCTCGCCGATGCCGAACGTCCAGGGCTCGCACTGATCGCTTGACCGCATGCGGTTGACCAGTTTGCCGAGCTGGGGCGCCGATATCGTGACGATATCGTCGCGCTTGTGCGTAAACCCCTCGCCCGGCGAATCGCGGTCCTTCACCGGCGCGAACATGGTGCCGAGGAACAGCGCGAAACCGTCGGGATATTGATGCACCGGCCCGATGGTCTGGGCGACCAGGTCGGTGGGATCGCGGCTGATCTTGCTGATCGACGAATGGCCGTCGAGGACAAAGCCGTCCTGCCCCTTCACGGTCAATCCGACCTCCATCCGCCTGACGTCGTCGAGCGAAAAACCGTTGTCGAACAGCCGCAGCAGCGGGCCGACGGCGCAGGAGGCGTTGTTGTCCTTGGCCTTCGACAGCAGCAGCGCCGAGCGTCCCTCGAAGTCCCGCAGATTGACATCGTTGCCGAGCATCGCGCCGACGATCGCGCCGCGGCTCGACACCACCAGCACCACCTCCGGCTCCGGATTGTTCCATTTCGATTTCGGATGCAGGCCGGCATCCATGCCTGTTCCGACCGAGGACAGCGTCGGCGCCTTGGTGAACACTTCGGCGTCGGGACCGATGCCGACCTCGAGATACTGGCTCCAGGCGTTCTGGTCGATCAGCACCGCCTTCAGCTTCATCGCTTCCGGCGACCCCGGCTTGAGTTTTGTCAGGTCGTCGCCGACCAGCCGCACCACTTCCTTGCGGATCGCTTCCGCGGAGGCGGGGTTGCCGCGCGCGCGCTCCTCGATCACGCGTTCCAGCATCGAGATCGCGAAGGTGACGCCCGCCGCCTTCAGGACCTGCAGATCGAGCGGCGCCAGCAGCCAGGGTTTTGTCCTGTCGCGGCGGTCGGGCGGCGTATTGGCGACGATGCTTTCGAGATCCCCGATGCGCTCACCGGCGGCACCGCGCAGCGCCGCCGCCGGGTCGGCTTCCTCGCAGAGTACGCTCACCGTGGAGAAGCGCGCGCTGACATCGAACACGCCGTCATGGCGAACCGCCGCTACGGCCGGGCCTGCCAGCGCGGGCACCCATACCCGCCCCACCAACGTGCCGCTGGCGCCGTCTTCCGGCAGAAGGTCCTTTGAGGTCAGCGCGATCATGTTTTGTCTCCCCCTGCTATTGAATTCGTCAGTCTATCATACCCCAGCGCCTCACCCTGAGGAGTGTCCATTTGGACGCGTCTCGAAGGGTGAGAGAGATGGGCTCTCATGGTTCGAGACGCGCGAAGATGCGCTCCTCACCATGAGGTCGGTAACGCCTACCGCCACGGCTCGACGATGATCTTGGTGTGGGCTCCCGGATTGGCGAGATCGGCGAACGCCTGGGCGACGCCATCGATGCCGACCGTTGCGGTGACCAGCGCGGCGGCGTCGACCTGCCCTTCCGCGATCAGGCGCAGCGACTGGGCGAACTCGTCGGGCGTGTAGCCCAGCACATATTGAACGTTCAGCTCCTTCATGATGCCGAGCATCGGTTCGGAGCGGTCGGTTTCCATGCAGACGCCGACCACGACGATGCGGGCGTCGCGCGGCGCGCCCTCGAACACCTGCTGGATCAGGCCGGGAATGCCGACGCATTCGAAGATCAGCGCGGGCTTCAGCGCCGGCAGCATGGCCTGCAGCGGCGGCCGCGCCGCCTTCTGCTCCGGCGACATCGCGGCGTGCTCGGCCCAGGTCGCATAGGGTTGCGTGCGCGCGGGATCGACCACGATGTCGGCGCCCATCTTTTCGGCCAGCGCGCGGCGCGCCGGCGAATAATCCGCGGCCACGATCGGGTGCAACCCCTTCAGCTTCAGCGCCGCGATCACCGCCAGCCCGACCGGGCCGCAGCCGATCACCAGCGGCACCTCGTCGCCGCGCACATTGGCCTTGGCGACGGCGTGAACGCCGACCGCGAGCGGTTCGGTCAGGGCGGCGTGCTCCGCCGCGAGGCCATTCGGCACCTCCAGCAGCAACGCCTCGCTGAGCAGCATGCGTTCGGCATAGCCGCCGGGATTGTCGTTGGAATAGCCGATGCCCTGCGGCCCTTCCGCCGTCAGCAGCGCGGGCAGCGAGCAGACGCGGCTGCCGGCTTTCAGCTTGCGCTCGCTGCCCGGCCCGTAATCGAGAATCTCGCAGCAGAATTCATGGCCGAACACGATGTCGCGGGAAAGGTCCATCGGCTTGCGCCCAGGGAAATGCCTCGCGAGTTCGACCATGCGATGCGCGTGTTTGCGGGCGTGCAGGTCGGAGCCGCAGATGCCGCAGGCCAGCGTCCTGACCAGCACCTGCCCCGCCGCCGGCTTCGGCTCGGGCAGCAGATCCACGACGATCTCGCCGTTCCTGAAAATGGCTGCGCGCATCGGCGTTTCCTTTGCGTTCTTGTTATTGTCAGGCTTTAGCCTGAGGCGTTCACCACGTATAGCGCGCGACGCCCTTGCCTGCATAGGACCGCGTGACGTGGGAGAACTCGCCTTCGAGGCTGGCGGCGGCGGACCAGCCGTTCAGCCATTTCATCTCGGCGGATGCGGTGGTCAGTGCGGCATCGCGGGCCTGCGCCGCGCCGCTGACGACGAAGGCAGCGCCCGGCAGTGTCTGGAACACGGGGGTGATGCTGCGGTCGGTGTTGAAATTATGCGCCCAGGCGGCGCGGCCGCGCAACGTCAGGATCGCGTCTGGCATCGCGAACGATTTGTCGGTGCGGACGCCCAGTTCGGAGCGCGACGCCGTGACGTCGCGGGCGTTGTAACTGAGCGCAAAGGCGTTGCCGCCTGACACCACCTGCTCGGCATAGGCCGGCAGGCTGTACGTCGTGAACTGCCCCGCGGCATAGGGCGTGACGCCCATCCACGGCGTCACGAAACGATAGCCGCCCTCGAGCCGTCCGGACCAGGCATTGGCGGTGAACTGGGCGCGCAGCCGGTCGATCCCGGCAACGGTGACGGTGCGATCCGTCGTCACGTCCTGCCAGCCATAGGCCAGCGCGCCCGTCACATAGGCCTTGCCCATGGTGTGGCGCACAAAGGCGCCGGCCTGGAACATGTCCGACCGACCGGAGCCGAACCCGTTGACGGCGAAATGGGTACCGCCGCCGGCGAGCGCAAAGCCGGCCAGCGTCGCCGGCGAAATCCGGTAGTCGGCGCCGGCGGCAAAGCCGAAGGCGCGCGCCGTGGAATTGTTCGATCCCAGCGCCGTGTTGCCGTCGGTCGAGCTGCCGCCGCCATAGGCGGCGCCCCACACGCTCCAGCGCGGATCGAACAGGTCGTTGCGCGCGACGTCGGCCTTGGTCGGGAATTTGGCGAAGGCTTCGCGCGCGGCGTTCGACTTCTTTCCGGCATAGGCGGCCGCGCCTTCAGCGGCGAACGGAATAGCGCCCGCGCTGCCGCTCCCTCCACCGCGTCCGTCGATGAACGGGTCGGTCAGCAGGCCCAGAAACATGTTCATCGCATCGAAGGTGGCCTGCTGCGTTCCGGTCGCGGTCTCCCCGGAAAGCTGGCTGAGGTTGATCGGAACGTTGCCGCTGAAGACGGCGCCGAGGCTGCCGGAATTGCCAAGCGCGTTGAAGGCGACGTCGAGCGCGTTGCCCACATTGCGCTGGTTGACGTTCAATCCCGAGACCTGTCCGAGCGCTGACAACAGCGTCAGGTTCACATCGGTGGCGGTGTAGCTCAGCGTGCCGTTGATGCCGGTGGGCACCACCAGCGAACTGAACTGCGTGGGCCCCCCGCCGAGATCGAAGCCGCCCTGCGCGGTCAGGATCGTATAGGGCGAGTTGAAGCGCCAGGTATTGTCGAGGGACTTCACCCGCACCGTGCCGTCGAGTCCGGCAAATCCCGGGAGAGAATTCGGCACGACCACCGTGAAGTCGTTGCCTCCAGACGTCACCTTGACGTCGTAGAATGTGCAATTGCAGAACAACAGCAGGTCGTTCACCGTCAGGGTGCCGAGCGCGGTCGGCAGACCGGGCGCCAGCACCGCTCCGTTGAAAAGAGTGGTGAACGGAACCGTGCCGGTGCCGCCCAGCGTGGCGCCGTTGTCGACGGCCACACCGTTCGAGGACGCGATCGAACCGGTCACCAGCAAGCTGCCTTCGTTCACGAACGTCGCGCCGGTGTAGGTGTTGAACCCCGACAGCGTGAGGGCGCCGATACCGACCTTTTCCAGCGAGCCCGGTCCCGGCAAGCAGCCGCAATCATCGGCAATCACGCCGCTGACCTCGGTCGACAGATGATTGCCGCCGACGACCAACGTGTTGCCAGCGCCGATGTAGTAGAATCCAGAGCCCGCGATCGAGCCGGCGTTGATCCGGCCGTCGCCATTGGGGCCGAGGCTGCCGGCGAAGTCGACAAAGCCGGTGCCGACCGTGATGAACTGCGCGGTGCCGCCGTCGGCGTTGTCGAAGAAGAACGTGGCCCCGCCGTCGTTGGTGGTGATGACAGCGTTGCCAGCGGTGCTGGAATCGAAGAAATCGGTGCCGCCGCCGTCATGATTGGTGATGCTGGCGGAAGATGCGGTCGCGAAGCCGTTGAATTGGGTATCGCCGCCCAGTTCGTTGGAAATGGTCGCCGTGCCGGCGCTCGGAGCATCGGTACCGAACGGCGTCCCGAATATGGTCTGACCGCCAAACCGGTTGGTGATGCTGGCGTTGCCCGCGGTGCTCGAATCGCCAAAGAAGGTCCCGCTGCCGAACTGGTTGATGATGGTGGCATTGCCGGCCGTGGTGCTCGCCAGAAACACCGTCGAACCGCCGTTGCTGTTGGTGATGACGGCGTTGCCGGCCGTCGCGGTGTCGGTTCCGGCGGCGACACCGAAGATGGTCGCGCCGCCGTTGTCGTTGCTGATGGCGATGCTGCTGGCCGAACTACCGTTGAAGAAGGTCGTCGTGGCGAAACCGAAAGAGCCGTCGTTGGCGATCGAGGTGATGCCGGCGGTATCGGCATTGACGATGTCGAAGGCGCCTTCGTTGGCGACGGCGCCGACGATGCTGCCGGCCGTGGCGAGGGTGCCGAGTTGCAGCGTGGCGCAGCTGCAGATCGTGGTGCCACCGCTGTAGCTCTTGGTGTTGGTGAGGATCAGGGTGCCGCCGCCGAAAGTATCCAGCACCGTCAGCGCGCCCGTGCCGCCGACCACCCCGGAGAACGTCAGTGTGACGCCGTTGGCGTCGATCGCGCTGCCGAAGGCGGGTGCGTTGAGCGTGAAATTGTTGCCGAACGTCAGATCGCTCAATCCGTCGGCCAGAAACGTGCCGCCGTTCAGGGTCACCGCACCCGAGCCGACCGAGCTGTTGTTGGTCACCTGCAGCATGCCGGCGCTGATGATGGTGCCGCCCGAATAGGTGTTGGCGCCCGACAGCGTCAGCATGCTGCTACCGAGTTGCTGCACCTGAACGCCGGCGACCGTTTCGCCGATATCGTTGGAGATCGAAATCGCTTGTCCGGCATTGGCGTTGTTGATGATGCCGCCGCCGGCTCCCGCCGTGCTGAAATTCACCGCGGCGCCATCGATGACATAGTCTTGCGAATTTGCGTTGAAGGTCCAGGCGTCAGGCGCAATGGGACCGGCTGTCACCGTGACGGCCGCCGATCCCGTCGCATCGAAAATCGCCGATTGGCCGGCGGCAACCGGCGGCGCGCCCGCGGGCGGATTTCCCCAGTTGCTGCCGAGATTGTAGTCCGTCGTGTTGGTGGTACTGCCGGCATCGCCCCAGGTGAACGCTTGCGCCCGCGCAACGGAGATCGTCACCAAGCTCGCGGCAGCCAGCACCGCGCCATATGACAACACAGCCACGCCTCGTCGCAGCCGGCTTCGCGCCTGCAATGGCAAGAGAAAACGCAACGCCAACCCCACAGCCCTGTCGTCCAGCGCTCTGCGGCGCTGCCCGGCTCAAGCTAGCACAGGGTTCCCCGTATTTTTACGGCTCGCGGCGGAATCGGACGTTTCAAGGCAAAAAAGGGGCGTTTTCAAGATCCACTGTTGCGCACACGCAACGCTTGTAGCGCAACCATTCTCATCCAGCGCACGGTTCGGCCCGGCGGTCACGCGTTCGGCGACGACTCGCCCGCGACCGCCAGCAATTGCGAGCGCCTGACGCGCTCGCGGTGCGCGGTGTAGAGACCGCTGCCGACGATGAAGATGGCGCCCGTGACGGTATAGACGTCAGGCACCTCGCCGAACACCAGGAAGCCGAGGAAGCTGACCCACAGCAGTTGGGTGTAGGAAAACGGCGCCAGCACCGAGGCATCGGCATAGCGAAACGCCAGCACGACGATCCACTGCCCGGCCGTCGACGCCACGCCGATGAATACGCCGAAGGCAATATCGTGCCAGGTCGGGGTGACCCAGACGAACGGCACCAGCACCGACAGAATGCCCAGCCCCGTGATCGCCGACCAGGTCATGGTGGTGATGACGTGTTCGCGCCCGCTCATCATGCGGGTCATGATCAGGGTACTGGCCCATGCCAACGCCGACACCAGCGGAAAGAACGCGGCGGCATGAAACGCCGAGGTGCCGGGCCGCAGGATGATCAGCACGCCCATCAGCCCGACCGCGGTCGCAAGCCAGCGCCGCAAACCGACCTTCTCGGAAAGAAAGAAGATCGACAGCGCGGTGACGAACAGCGGCGCCACGAAGCCGGTGGCGGAGGCCTCGGCGATCGGCAGATACCGCAGGCCGGAGATGAAGAACAGCGACGATCCGAGCAGCGCCGCGCCGCGCATCAGCTGCAGGCCGAGGCGCTCGGTGCGCAAGGCGAACAGCGGCGAGCCGGGGAACATCGCCGGCGACATGATCAGCGCGAAGGTCAGGAACCTGATCCAGGCAATCTCGATCGACGGCAGTGTCGCCGACAGATATTTCGCCGTGACGTCCGAGGCCCCGAGGAACACGGTCGAGAGCAGGATCAGCGCGATGCCCTTGAACGGATGATCGGCGCGCGCCGGCGCCCTGCGCGCGGCGGGCTTCTTCTCGGGCAATGGCAAGGGAGCGCTGTCCAGCCTGGCGGCTGCGGCGGGGGGCGGTGTCACGGGCAATCTCGGAGGCAATAATTTTTCGATTCGGGCGAGCCTCAAAGAACGCCAATTAGGCGGAATCGACAAGACACGAAACCGGGATGCCGATATGCGCGATTGCGCGCGGCAGGCCGTAATAGTACCGGCGAGCACGCCGCTGAAACACTCAGTTAAGAACTGTGTTCCGCTACAGCATCGGCAGGCCGCGCGGTTTCGGACCGCGCGGGAACGCGCTGTCGAGGGCTGTGATTTCGTCGTCGCCGAGCACGAGTTCGCCGGCGGCGGCGTTGTCGGCGGCGTGCTCCGGTGTTCCGGCTTTTGGAATCGCCAGCACCGATGGCCGGCGTGTCAGAAACGCCAGCACGACCTGGCGTGCCGACACGCCATGCGCATCGGCGATCGCCTGCAGCACACCGCCGGCCGCACTGCGCGCCGACGGAAAATCATTGTGACCGAATGGCGAATAGGCCACCACCGCCACGCCGTGCTGCTCGCACCACGGAATCACCGCATGCTCGATGGCGCGCTCCTGCAGATGGTAGAGCACCTGGTTGCAGGCGATCCTGTCCTTGCCGGCCACCGCCAGCAACTCGTTGAGATCGTCGGTGTCGAAATTGCTTACGCCCCAGCTGCGGATCTTGCCGGCAGCCATCAGTGCATCGAACGCCGCGACGGTTTCATCAAGCGGATAGGAGCCGCGCCAGTGCAGCAAATAGCAGTCGAGCCGGTCGGTGTTCAGCCGCGCCAGCGAACGCTCGCAGGCCGTGATGGTGCCCCGCCGCGACGCATTGCCCGGCAGCACCTTCGAAACCAGGAACACCTCGTCGCGTCTGCCGGCGATCGCTTCGGCCACCACCGGCTCGGCATCGCCATACATCTCGGCGGTATCGATGTGGCTTATGCCGAGATCGAGGCCACGGCGCAGCGCCGCGACCGCGCTCTTGCGATCGCCGCGGTCGATATACCAGGTGCCCTGCCCGATCACGGACACGTCGGGACCTCTGCCGCCGAATTTTCTCGTTTGCAAGATTGCCTCGTTCGCCGGAGAAGCCGCGAGATGCGACCTTAGACGAAGGCGCCACCGATGTCCCACTGGAACCAACGAACCTGGAGCGCGATACGTTCAGGTCGAGGCGCACGCTTCTTACCTCGCCCCGCTCGCGGGGAGAGGTCGAAGCATTCGCGAAGCGAAGGCTTCGGGTGAGGGGGAGCCTCAGCAAGGGCAATTCTTGAGACCCGCACCAGCCGAGAGCCCCCTCACCCGAAATTCGCTGTCGCGAATTTCGACCTCTCCCCGCAAGCGGGGCGAGGTAAAAGGAGCGTCATCTCGCCGCCGTTCTTCTCTCAGTAATTGCCCGCCTTCGACTCGTTCGGGATGCCGTCGATCGGGCATTCATCCGTCCCTGCGGTCGATCGCGTCATCGCCTCGACCATCTCGCGGGTGCCCTCGGGATCGGAGATCCACTTCGAATAGAAATCGTAGGGACAGGCCGCCACGCCGCGCGGGCTTTCGCCGGAATTGATCATGCCGGTATAGCCGCGATGCAGCAGTTTGTAGAGGTGGTTCTGCGACTGGCCGTTGCGGCGGAAATCGCGGATCAGGTGCTTCGACAGCGCCGCATACTGGATGCCGTACTCCTCCTCGCCGGTCTCGCCCAAAGTGCGGCCGTCGAAGCCGATGATCGCGGAGTGACCGAAATAGGAATAGACGCCGTCGAAGCCGGCGGCATTGGCGACCGCGACGTAAACGTTGTTGGCCCAGGCCATCGCCTTGGAAATCAGGACCTGCTGTTCCTTGGCCGGATACATGTAGCCCTGGCAGCGCACGATCAACTCGGCGCCCTTCATGGCGCAGTCGCGCCAGATTTCCGGAAAGTTGCCGTCGTCGCAGATGATCAGGCTGACCTTCAGCCCCTTCGGTCCGTCGGAAACATAGGTGCAGTCGCCGGGATACCAGCCCTCGATCGGCACCCAGGGCATGATCTTGCGGTACTTCTGCACGATCTCGCCCTTGTCGTTCATCAGGATCAGGGTGTTGTACGGCGCCTTGTTGGGATGCTCCTCATGGCGCTCCCCGGTGAGCGAGAACACGCCCCAGACCTTGGCCTTGCGGCAGGCCTCGGCGAAGATGTCGGTCTCGGGACCGGGGATCTGCGAGGCGGTCTCGTACATCTCTTTCGAGTCATACATGATGCCGTGAGTGGAGTATTCCGGGAAGATCACCAGATCCATGCCCGGCAGGCCGGTCTTCATGCCCACCACCATGTCGGCGATCTTGCGGGCGTTGTCGAGCACCTCGGCGTGGGTGTGCAGCCGCGGCATCTTGTAATTGACGACGGCGACGCCGACCGTGTCGTTGCTCGAGGAAATGTCACCGTGAAGCATGGGGATCGCCTTCTGTTTGTTGAGAGTCTCGCGTCAGTGGCTGATCATCCATGGCCGCGCGGTCGGAAAGCTCTTCGCGCCGCTCCTTGTCTGCTTGATCAGCCGCGAAGGTTTTGTGGAACAGCAGCCGCAGCCCGGACCATGCGACGCCTTGTACTCGCCGACGGTCTTCGGGGCATTGGAGCTTCGCTCATTGGTGGCGTGGGCCTTGCGCTTGTCGGATGGCATGCAGAAGAAAGCCGGCGCCGTCAGGATCACGCGCGGCGCCTCCATCGCGCATTGCGGACAATCCTGCGGCGCGTCGCATTCGGCCATCGGCCGCATGTCGGTGAACGGGCCGCAATCGTTGCAGAGATATTCGTAGACCGGCATTTGATTCCCTCGCGCCAAGATCGTTTTCGTTCGCGACGGCGGATGCGGGGCGGCAAGGTACTCGACCGTCCCGCATCCCGTCGCGCGGGGAGCTACTTGTCCTGAGACAGCGGCATCTGGATGTCGCCCTTGATGTGTTTGATCGGGCCGGCCGACGACGGCATGATATCGAAGTCGAAGATCTCCGTCGGCAGCCACAGCGTGGCGCATGCGTTGGGCACGTCGACCACGCCGGAGATGTGGCCCTGGCACGGCGCGGTGCCCAGGATCGAATAGGCCTGCGCGCCGGAATAGCCGAACTTCTTGAGGTACTCGATCGCGTTCAGGCAGGCCTGCCGGTAGGCGATGTGGACGTCGAGGTAATGCTGCTTGCCCTCTTCGTCGACCGAGATGCCCTCGAAGATCAGATAGTCCTTGTAGTTCGGCGTCATCGGCGACGGCTTGAACACGGGATTCTTGATGCCGTATTTCGAGACGCCGTCCTTGATGATGTCGACCTTGATGTGCAGCCAGCCCGCCATCTCGATCGCGCCGCAGAAGGTGATCTCGCCGTCGCCCTGGCTGAAATGCAGGTCGCCCATCGAAAGCCCGCCGCCGGGCACATAGACCGGGAAGTAGACTTTCGAACCGCGCGACAGATCCTTGATGTCGCAATTGCCGCCATGCTCGCGCGGCGGCACGGTGCGCGCGCCTTCCGCCGCGGCCTTGGCCTTGGCGTCGCCCTTCAGCCGGCCCATATGCGCGGTCGGGCCGAACGGCGGATTGGCGAGCCCGGGCACCCGCGTCGGATTGGTCGCAATCAGCGCGGTCTCGCGCTCGTTCCAGGTCGCCAGCAGTTTCGGATCGGGCAGACAGCCGATCAGGCCGGGATGAATCAGGCCGGCGAAGTTCACGCCCGGAATGTGCCGGGACGAAGTGTACATACCCTTGAAATCCCAGATCGACTTCTGCGCCAGCGGGAAGTGATCGGTGAGAAAGCCGCCGCCGTTCTGCTTGGAGAAAAAGCCGTTGAACCCCCACAGGCTGTCCTTCATCGGTCCGACGTCGAGCAGGTCGACCACCAGAAGGTCGCCGGGTTCGGCGCCCTTGACGCCGATCGGGCCGGACAGGAAATGCACGATCGAAAGATCGATGTCGCGCACGTCGTCGGCGGAATCGTTGTTCTTGATGAAGCCGCCGGTCCAGTCGTAGGTCTCGACGATGAAATCGTCGCCCGGATTGACCCACGCCACCATCGGGACGTCGGGATGCCAGCGGTTATGGATCATGTCGTTGTCGTAGGCCGACTGCGTGAGATCGACCTTGATCAGTGTTTCTGGCATCAGAAGCTCCCCTGTTTACTGACGGTGGTAGGTATTTAGACGGACAGATATTTCGAGATCTGCGCGGCATCGATGCCCTCGCGGGCCTCGTCGCGGACGATCTCGCCATTCTCGATCACGAGCACGCGGTCGGCGATGTCGAGCGCGAAGCTCAGCACCTGTTCGGAGACCACGATCGACAGCCCGCGCTCGTCGCGAATGCGCTTCAGCGTGCGCGCCATCTCCTTGATGATCGACGGCTGGATACCCTCGGTCGGCTCGTCCAGCAGCAGGACCTTCGGCCTGGTGGCGAGCGCGCGGGCAATCGCCAGTTGCTGTTGCTGACCGCCCGAGAGATTGCCGCCGCGGCGGTTCTTCATCTCCAGCAGCACCGGAAACAGCTCGTAGAGATCGCCGGGAACTTCCCTTTCGCCCGAGGCGACGAGCCCGGTCTCGATGTTTTCCTTGACCGTCATCGCCGAGAAGATCATGCGGCCCTGCGGCACGTAGGCGAGCCCCTTGGCGACGCGCTCGTAGCTCTTCAGCGCCGACAATTCGGCGCCCTCCATGGTCACCGAACCGCTTTTGCTCGGGACGATGCCCATCAGCGACTTCATCAGCGTGGTCTTGCCCATGCCGTTGCGCCCCATGATCGCGACGATCTCGTTGGGGGCGACGGAAACGTTGAGGCCGTGCAGCACCTCGCTCTGGCCGTAAGCGACGTGAAGATCCGAGATCGCCAGCATCAAACTGCTCCTTGTCCTTCGCCGATCATGCGCTAGTGGCCGAGATAGACTTCGATGACCTTGGGATCGTTCTTGACGTGATCCATGGTGCCTTCCGACAGGATCTGTCCCTGATGCAGCACCGTGACCTTGTGGGCGATGTCCTCGACGAACTTCATGTCGTGCTCGATCACCAGCACCGAGCGGCCCTTGATGATGCGGTTGAGCAGTTCGGCGGTCTTGACGCGCTCGCTGACGCTCATGCCGGCGACCGGCTCGTCGAGCATCAGCAGTTCGGGATCCTGGATCAGCAGCATGCCGATCTCGAGCCACTGCTTCTGGCCGTGGCTGAGCAGTTCGGCGCTCATGTGGAGCCGGTCCTTCAGGAAGATCATCTCGGCGACTTCATGGACGCGGTCGCGCACGATGGCGTCGCGCGTGAAGGTCAGCGCGCCGAACACGGTGCGGCCGCGCGGAAACGAGATCTCGAGGTTCTCGAACACGGTGAGGTCGTCATAGATCGACGGCGTCTGGAACTTGCGTCCCACCCCGGCCTGCACGATCTGGTTCTCCTTCATTTTCGTGAGGTCCTTGTCGCGAAAATGGATCGATCCCGACGTGGCCTTGGTCTTGCCGCAGATCAGATCGAGCACCGTGGTCTTGCCGGCGCCGTTGGGGCCGATGATGACGCGGATCTCGTTCTCGTCGATGTAGAACGAGAGGTCGTTGACCGCCTTGAAGCCGTCGAAGGAAACCGTCAGTCCCTCCACCGCGAGCAGGAAATCCTTGGGCTGGTGACCTATCAGCATGATCTATCTCCTCATTCCGCCGGGGCGGCGTCGGCCACCGGAGTGTCGGTCCAGCCGTTCTTGGACTTCGGCTTGCGCAATGCGAGCAGGCGGTCGATCCGCGGCTGGACGTGGTCCTGCCAGATGCCGGCCAGACCGTTGGGGAAGGCGAGGACGACGGCGATGAACAATCCGCCGAGCCCGAACAGCCACAATTCGGGAAAGGACTCCGACAGGCTGGTCTTGGCGAAGTTGACCAGCAGCGTGCCGTACACCGCGCCGAGGATCGAAAGCCGGCCGCCCACCGCGGCATAGATCACCATTTCGATCGACGGCACGATGCCGACGAAGGACGGCGACATGAAGCCGACCTGCAGCGCGAACATGGCGCCGCCGATCGCGGCGAACACCGCGGCCACGCAGAAGGCGAAGATCTTGAAGTTGGCGACGCTGTAGCCGGAGAAGCGAACCCGATCCTCCTTGTCGCGCATCGCCACCAGGATGCGGCCGAGCTTGGAATGCCGGATGAACTGGGCGATCAGGATGCAGGCGAACAGCAGGCCGACCTCGAAGAAGTAGAGGATGATCTTGGCGTGGTCCGGCCGGATGTCCCAGCCCTTCAGGGTGCGCAGGTCGGTCATGCCGTTGATGCCGCCGGTGTAGCCCTGCTGGCCCACGATCAGGATGGTGAGGATCGCCGCGATCGCCTGCGTGATGATGGCGAAATAGGTGCCGCCGACCCGCCGCTTGAACATCGCGGCGCCGATCACGAAGGCGAAGAAGGCCGGCACCACGATAATGGCGATGATGGTCAGGGTCAGGCTGTGGAATGGCTGCCAGAACAGCGGCAGTTCGGTGATCTGATTCCAGTCCATGAAATCGGGAATGCCGGGGGTGGACTGGATCTTGGTGTTTTCCGGGCTGGAAGCCTCCAGCTTGAGAAACATCGCCATGCAATAGCCGCCGAGGCCGAAGAACACCCCCTGCCCGAGGCTGAGAATGCCGCCATAGCCCCAGCAGATCACCAGCCCCAGCGCCACGAAGGCATAGGTGAGATACTTCGCGACCAGATTGAGCCTGAAGACGTCGAGACTGAGCGGCAGGATCACCACCAGCAAGGCGGCGAGCACCAGGATGCCGATAAGCTCCGATCGATTGATAAAGCGGTTCTCGGTCATGGCTTCAGCCCCCTCGTTATTTGCGGACCTTGAGGGCGAACAGCCCCTGCGGCCGCAGCATCAGAATTCCGACGACAGCCAGCAGCGTCAGCACCTTCGCCATCGACCCCGACATGAAGAATTCGAGCGTCGACTGCGTCTGCGAGATGCTGAAGGCCGATGCGATGGTGCCGATCAGGCTGGCGGCGCCGCCGAACACCACGACCAGGAAGGTATCGACGATGTAGAGCTGGCCGGAGGTCGGCCCGGTCGAGCCGATCATGGTGAAGGCAGAACCCGCGACGCCGGCGATGCCGCAGCCAAGGCCGAAAGTGTAGCGATCGACCTTCTCGGTGTTGATGCCGACGGCGCCGGCCATGATGCGGTTCTGCACGACGGCGCGCACCTGGCGGCCCCAGCGCGATTTGTACATGACGTAGGCCACCGCGACCGTGATCAGCAGCGTCAGGACCATCACGAAGATGCCGTTGATCGGCACCTCGATGGTGTCGGTGATCTGCTTGGAGCCGAGCATCCACTGCGGCAGCTCGACGCCGACTTCGCGCGCGCCGAACACCGAGCGGTAGGTCTGCTGCAGGATGAGGCTGAGGCCCCAGGTCGCCAGCAGCGTATCCAGCGGGCGCTTGTAGAGATGCCGGATCAGCCCCCATTCGACCAGCATCCCGAGCGCGCCGGAAGCGACAAAGGCCAGCACCATCGCGACAAAGAAGTATCCGGCGAATAGCCCCGGCAGATATTGCTGAAAGGCGCTGGAGGTGAGCCAGGTGACGTAGGCGCCGAGGATCATGAACTCGCCATGCACCATGTTGATGACGCCCATCTGGCCGAAGATGATGGCAAGCCCGAGCGCCATCAGCACATAGACGGAAAACAGGATCAGGCCCGCAAAGCCCTGCATGGCGAAAATGGAGCCGAGATCGCCAATCGAATAGTCGCCGAACATCGCTGTTTCTCCGTCGGGGAAGTCCCGCGTCGCGCGTGGGGTCGCGACGCGGGGATGTTGGACGCGGATTGACGATCCACGCCAGGGAGACGCTTGAAAGCAGAGGCTTCAGGAAAGCGCGGGGTTTGTGCCCGGGCCCTTATTGGTAGCCCTTCGGGAACGGATCCGGCTGGACCAGGTCGGCGGTCTCGAACACCATCTCGAACTGTCCGTCCAGCTTGGCTTTGCCGACGCGGGTCTTCGACCACAGATGATGGTTTTCATGGATCCGGACGTAACCTTCCGGCGCACCCTTGAACTCGATGCCGGGCGAAGCCGCCGCCACCTTGTCGACGTCGAAGGAGCCCGCCTTCTCGACGGTGGCTTTCCACAGCCAGGGGCCGAGATAGGCGGCCTGCGTGACGTCGCCGATCACGGTCTTCTCGCCCCACATCTTCTTGAACGCGGCAACGAACTTTTCGTTGTTCTCGTTCTTCAGCGACTGGAAGTACTTCATGCAGGCGTAGGCGCCGGCGATATTCTCGCCGCCGATGCCGTCGATCTCGTCCTCGGTGACCGAGATGGTCAGAAGGGTCTGCTTCGACAGATCGATGCCGGCCGCCTTGAGCTGCTTGTAGAACGCGACGTTGGAACCGCCGACGACGTCGGTGAAGATCACGTCGGGCTTGCGCAGCTTCAGCTTGTTGATGACAGAGTTGAACTGGGTATGGCCGAGCGGGAAGTACTCCTCGCCGACGACCTTCAGCTTCAGGAAATTCTCGATGTGCTTGCGCGCGATCTTGTTGGAGGTACGCGGCCAGATGTAGTCGGAACCGATGAAGTAGAACGACTTGGCGTTCTTCTCCTTGGTGATCCAGTCGATGCCGGCGAGAATCTGCTGGGTCGCTTCCTGGCCGGTGTAGATCACGTTCTTGGACTGCTCGAGCCCTTCATAGAAGGTCGGGTAATAGAGCATGCCGTTGTACTGCTCCATGACCGGCAGCACGGCCTTGCGCGACGCCGAGGTCCAGCAGCCCATGATCGAGGCCACCTTGTCGTTGACCAGCAGCTTCTTGGCCTTTTCCGCGAAGGTCGGCCAGTCCGAGGCGCCGTCTTCCTGAATGATCTTGATCTTGCGGCCGAGCACACCGCCCATGGCGTTGATCTGCTCGATAGCGAGCTTTTCGGCCTGGATCGAGCCGGTTTCGGAGATCGCCATGGTGCCGGTGGCGGAATGCAGGATGCCGACCGTCACTTCGGTGTCAGTAACGGCCAGCCCGGTGGTGTTGACGGCCGACGTCGGCGGCCCGGCGCCGAAGGCGAACCGCGGCAGCAGCGCCATCGCCGGCAAGGCTGCCGCTCCCATCAGCAGTTTACGTCGCAGCGGAGACTGCAGGCCCCGTTTCATCTCGTCTGACATGAGCACCCCATTTTGTTTGAGAACGCACGATTTGGTCAGGCGAGGATTGCTGAAATTGTGCAGTGCACAGATACGTGAGATCGCGTATACTGCACCGCAAAATAGCGACGTAGGTTTCGGGCAGGGCTTTGCAGGCGCAAGGCGCTGGGGGTCAGGAGTACCGAAGTGGCAGGGCGGCAGCGGATAGACCGCGTCAGGCGCCAATATAATCAATGGGTGGCCAACCAGACGCTGGAAGACTACGCGCTGCGCTTCACCGCCAAGAGCGCGCGGCGCTGGTCCGCCGCCAGGGTCGCCAACACCGCGCTGGGCGCGATCTCGTTCCTGGCGCTGGAGGCGATCGGCGGCACCATCACCCTCAATTACGGCGTCGCCAACGCCACCGCCGCGATCCTGGTCGTCAGCGTCATCATCTTCTTTTGCGGTCTGCCGATCGCGTACCATGCCGCAAAATGCGGCATCGACATCGATCTCCTGACCCGCGGCGCCGGGTTCGGGTACATCGGCTCGACCATCACCTCGCTGATCTACGCCTCCTTCACCTTCATCTTCTTCGCGATCGAGGCGGTTATCCTCGCCACCGCACTCGAACTTTGCTTCGGAATCCCGCGGCCCATCGGCTATCTCATCAGCGCGATCGTCATCATTCCCCTGGTCACGCACGACATCACGCTGATCAGCCGCTTCCAGCTGTGGACGCAGCCGATCTGGTTCGTGCTCAATATCCTGCCCTTCGTCGCCATCGCCTTCGCCAGCCGGCAATCCTTCGTGGAATGGACCAAATTTCCGGGCGAGCACGGCGACCCCAACGGCCATCTCGACCTGCTGTTGTTCGGAACCGCGGCCTCGGTCGTATTCTCGCTGATCGCGCAGATCGGCGAGCAGGTCGACTTCCTGCGCTTCCTGCCGCGCGACCGGCGAAGTTCCAGGACGTCGTGGTGGATCGCGATGCTCAGCGCCGGTCCCGGCTGGATCGTCGTCGGGGCCCTTAAACTGCTGGCGGGATCGTTCCTCGCCTTCTTCGCACTCAGCCACGGCGTCTCGACGGAGCATGCCGCGGAACCGGCGCACATGTATCTCGAGGCCTTCCGCTACGTGCTGTCGCAGCCGGACCTCGCGCTGGCCCTGACCGGAACGTTCGTGGTGCTGGCGCAGATCAAGATCAACGTCACCAACGCCTATGCAGGCTCGATCGCCTGGTCGAATTTCTTCTCCCGCCTCACCCACAGCCATCCCGGCCGCGTGGTCTGGCTGGTCTTCAACGTGCTGGTGGCGCTGCTGCTGATGGAAATCGGCGTCTACAAGGCGCTGGAGCAGACGCTGGCGCTGTACTCCAACGTCGCCATCGCCTGGGTCGGCGCGCTGGTCTCCGATCTCGTCGTCAACAAGCCGCTCGGCCTGCGCCCGCAGCAGATGGAGTTCAAGCGCGCGCATCTCTACGACATCAATCCGGTCGGGGTCGGTTCGATGACGATCGCCACCATCGTCTCGATCAGCGCGTTCTATGGCCTGTTCGGACCGACGGCGAAGGCGCTGGCGCCGTTCGTCGCCTTGATCGTGGCATTCGTCACGGCGCCGCTGATCGCCTGGGCCACCGACGGCAAATATTACATCGCGCGCAAGCCGAAGCGGAGCTGGCAGAACCTGGAAGCCATCCAGTGCTGTATCTGCGAGCATTCGTTCGAACCGGAGGACATGGCATCCTGTCCCGCCTATGCCGGCCCGATCTGCTCGCTGTGCTGTTCGCTCGACGCCCGCTGCCACGACCTCTGCAAACCGCATGCGCGGATTCAGTCGCAGATATCCGGAACCCTCGGCAAACTGCTGCCGCAGCCGATCTATGCCCGGATGAACACGCAGCTCGGGCACTATCTCGGCGTCTTCGTCGTTTCAGCCGGACTGGTCGGACTGACGCTCGGCCTGATCTATCTGCAGACCTCGGCGACGGCCGGCGCCGATCACCAGCAACTGTCCGACGTGCTCTGGAAGGCGTTCTTCGCGCTCAGCATCATCATCGGCGTGGTGGCGTGGCTGTTCGTGCTGGCGCAGCAGAGCCGTCGCGCCGCGGAAGCCGAAACCCTGCGGCAGACCACGCTGCTGATCCAGGAAATCGACGCGCACAAGCGCACCGACGCCGAATTGCAGCGCGCCAAGGAAGTCGCCGAATCGGCCAACCTCGCCAAGAGCCGGTACGTCGTCGGCCTGAGCCATGAACTGCGCTCGCCGCTGAACGCGATCAGCGGCTACGCCCAGTTGCTCGAACAGGACTCCAGCCTGCAGCCGAAGCCGCGCGACCAGGTGCGGGTGGTCCGCCGCAGCGCCGATCATCTGTCCGGACTGATCGACGGCATTCTCGACATATCGAAGATCGAGGCCGGCCGGCTCTATCTGTCGCGCGACGAAGTCCGCCTCGGCGAGTTTCTCGACCAACTGGTCGGCATGTTCCGCCTGCAGGCCGCCGCCAAGGGCATCGATTTCGTCTTCAAGCGGCCGCCGGTCCTGCCGGTCGTGGTCTACGCCGACGAGAAACGCCTGCGCCAGATCCTGATCAACCTGCTGTCGAACGCCATCAAGTTCACGCAAAGCGGCAGCGTGCAGTTCGTGGTGCATTATCGCAGCCCGGTCGCCGAGTTCGAGGTGATCGACACCGGCCCGGGAATCCAGGCCAGCGACCTCGAACGCATCTTTGCGCCGTTCGAGCGTGGCGCGCTCGGCGTCTCGCAGCCGCAAACCGGCACAGGCCTCGGCCTGACCATCAGCCGGCTGCTGGCGGGCGTCATGGGCGGCGACATCAGGGTCACCAGCGCGGTCGGCACCGGCAGCACCTTCCGCGTCAAACTGCTGCTGTCGGAAGTCACCAATCCGACGCGGATCGCCCCGGTCAACGCGCCGATCTTCGGCTATCACGGTCCGCGCAAGACCATCCTGATCACCGACGACGATCCGACCCACCGCGATCTCCTGCGCGAGGTGCTGACGCCGCTCGGATTCATTCTGCTCAGTGCCCCCGATGGACCGGCCTGCCTGACGCTGGCCCAGCATTGCCAGCCGGACCTGTTCCTGCTGGATATCTCGATGGCCGGCATGGACGGCTGGACGGTGGCGGAGACGCTGCGCTCGACCGGACATCACCAGGCCCGCATCCTGATGGTGTCGGCAAGCGCGATCGAGGCGCATGGCGCGCCGCTGGCGCAGCCGTTCCACGACGGCTACCTGATGAAGCCGATCGACATTCCAAAGCTGCTGGAACTGATCCGGCAGTTGCTCAAGCTCGAATGGCAATATGAAACCGATCAGGTTGCGGCGGTGGGCTGGAAGCCCGACACCGGATCCCGGCCGCCGGTCCGCCACGTCGAGGAACTCATCAGCCTTGGACAAATGGGCTACATCCGGGCCATTCAGCTCAAGCTCGACGAAATCGGCGCCGACCACCCCGAGCATGCCGATTTCGTCACCCAGATGCGGGTGCTGATCGACCGCTTCGACCTCGATCAATACATGGCAACCCTGAAAAGCCTGCACAGCTATGACCACTGACTCCAGCAAGCGCGACGTCGCCCTCGTCGTCGACGACTCCCCGGAGACGCTGCGGCTGCTCACCGATGCGCTCGACGGCGCCGGCATGACGGTGATGGTGGTGATGGACGGCGCCGCCGCGATGCGGATCGTCGATCAGATCACGCCGGATATCATTCTGCTCGACGCGGTGATGCCCGGCATGGACGGTTTTGAAACCTGCCGGCGGCTGAAGCGCGACGCCGGCCTCACCAACGTGCCGGTGATCTTCATGACCGGTCTCGCCGAGACCGAACATATCGTGCGCGGGCTCGAAGCCGGCGGCGTCGACTACGTGACGAAGCCGATCGTGATCGAGGAGATGCTGGCGCGCATTCGCGTCCATCTGGCCAATGCCAGGATGACGCAGAGCGCGCAGACGGCGCTCGACGTGTCCGGCCGTTTCCTGATGGCGGTGAACGGCCAGGGCAGGATCATGTGGGCGACGCCGCAGGCGCAGAAATTGCTGTCGGACAATTTGCCGGATGGTGCCGGCGACGAACTGGTATTGCCGCAGCCGATGTTGCAATGGCTCGACCAGGCGCAAAAGGGCAAGGCCGGAGCCAAAACCACCGACAAGACCCACGACAAGGCCCCTGCCCTCGCCTCATTCCCGGACAACGAGGCGCTGCGGCTGCAATATATGGGCAAGCTCGGCCCCAACGAATTCCTGCTCCGCCTCGCCAAGGATTCCGGCGCCGGCCTGCCGCAGGAATTCAGCCGGGATCTGGGCCTGACCAGCCGCGAAGGCGAAGTGCTGTCCTGGCTGAGCAAAGGCAAGACCAACCGCGATATCGCGCAGATTTTGGGCCTAAGCCCACGCACGGTCGACAAGCATCTCGAGCAGATCTACTCGAAGCTCGGCGTCGAGAACCGCACCGCCGCGGCGGCCATCGCGGTCAATGCGACGCATCGCAAGTCGTGATCGGCGTTCCACGCTTCCAGCAGTGAAGTGCACCGCTCGCACCAACAACGCTGTCGTCGCCCGGCTTGACCGGGCGATCCAGTACGCCGCGGCTTCTCGTTTCATCTCAAGCGCCTCTGAATACTGGGTCGCCCGGTCAAGTGCCGGGCGATGACAGATGTGATTATGGCGACCGCCTTCGCACGACCCGTTAGAGCTGATCTACAATCTAGTTCGCCACGGCCAACTGAGGCTGCTTCGAATCTGCCGCGCTCGCCTGCGCGATCAGCCGTTTCATCTCCGGAATGCACGAGCCGCAATTGGTGCCGGCCTTCAGCTGCGCGCCGATCTCGGCAGCGGTGCCCGCGCCCGCCGCGATGGCCGCGAGAATCGTGCTGCGGCCGACCCCGAAGCAGGCGCAGACGATCGGCCCGGCGCTGGCCATCCCGTCGGTCGACTTGCCCGACAGCAGCATGCGGCGCTGGTCGTCGCCGAGCGGGCCCGCGGCGAACAGCTGCTTGATCACGTTCCAGTCGCCGGCGTCCTGCGCCGGTCCGATGAACAGGCAGGCTTCGATCCGGTCGGCGGCAAACGCCGCGGCGCGGTAAACGCCGCCGCCGAAATCCTTGTACTCGGCGAGATCGTCTGATGTCACCGACCGCAGCCAGGATTGCCAGCCCCCAAGATCCGCATTGTCGGCCAACAGATACCCATGGCCGCCGGGAATCGCGACATGTGCCCACCAGGCATGGTCGGGCAAGACCAGCGGCGTGCGCGACAGCGCAAAGCCCCGGAACACATATTCATAAGGCGTGATCAAGGCCGGCGTCGCCTTGTTCTCGGGCTGGCCGGAAAACGCATCGGTGAACGGCGCCACCAGCGCGCCGACCCGCGACCCGGTCGCGGTCGCCTCGCTCCAGTGGATCGGCGCGAACAGCATGCCGCGCTGCTGCCGTTCGCTGACGACGACCTTGAGCGTGCATTGTCCGAAATCGGTGGTCACGCGCGCAAAACTGTCATGGGCCACGCCGAATTTCAGCGCGTCATCGGGATGAACCTCGACGAACGGTTCGGGCAGATGCTGGCCCAGCCGCGGACTCTGGCCGCTGCGGGTCATGGTGTGCCATTGATCGCGGATGCGGCCGGTGTTGAGCCGCAGCGGCCGGGCCGCCGTGGTCACGCCGCGCAGTGCCGGAATTTCGGGTGCTATGAAGCGCGCCTTGAAATCGTTGGTAAAGAAGCCGCCATCGGCAAAGAACCGCCGTTGCGGCTGGCTGCGATCGATCCGCGTCGGCCACTGCACCGGCGCCAGCGCGTCAAACGCCTCGTCCGACAACGACTTCAGCGCGCCGATATCGAAATCGCGCCCGCCGGTGTTCTCGAAGGCAGACAGATCAGCGTGTTCGCGGAACACATCCGCCGCCGAGCCGAAATCGAACGCTGCGCCGTAGCCGAGCCGCTTGGCCACTTCGGCAACGATCCACCAATCCGGCCTGGCCTCCCCGGGCGGCTGGAGAAACGCGCGCTGCCGTGAGATCCGGCGTTCCGAATTGGTCACCGTGCCGGACTTCTCGCCCCAGGCCTGCGCCGGCAGCAGCACATGCGCGCCCGCATCCACGGTGTCGTTGGAACGCACATTCTCCGAGACCACGAACAGCTCGAGCTTCTTCAGCGCGGCGCGGGCGGCGTCGGCGTCCGGCAGCGACACCGCGGGATTGGTGCCCATCACCCACAGCGCCTTGATCTCGCCGCGCGCGATCGCCTCGAACATCTGGACCGCCTTCAGCCCTTCATGCGTGGCGATGCGCGGCGCCTTCCAGAAGCGACGCACGCGGTCGATGTCGGGCGGCGTGAAACCCATATGGGCGGCGAGCTGGTTGGCGAGCCCGCCGACCTCGCGTCCGCCCATCGCATTGGGTTGCCCGGTCAGCGAGAACGGCGACGCGCCGGGTTTGCCGATGCGCCCGGTGGCGAGATGGCAATTGATGATGGCATTGACCTTGTCGGTGCCCTGCGCCGACTGGTTGACGCCCTGCGAATACAGCGTCACCACGCGCGGCATGGTAGCGAACAGCCAGAAGAATTCCGCGACGTCGCGTTCGGCAAGGCCGGTCGCCAGCGCGGTCGCGCCGACACTGCCGGCGATCATTCGCGCCCGCGCCAGCGCCTCGTCGAAACCCTGGGTGTGCCGTTCGATGTAGGTGGAATCCAGCGCGCCATGGTCGGCCAGATGCGCCAGCAAGCCAGAGAACAACGCGGTGTCGGTGCCGGGCTTCAGGCCCAGGAACAAGTCGGCATCCCCTGACGTATCGGTCCGGCGCGGATCGATCACGACGATGCGCGCGCCGCGCTTCTGCCTGTTGGCGACCATGCGCTGATACAGCACCGGATGGCACCACGCCGCGTTGGAGCCGACCAGCACCAGCAAGTCGGCCTGATCGAGATCGTCATAGCAGCCGGGCACGGTATCGGTGCCGAAGGCGCGGCGGTGGCCGGCGACCGAGGACGCCATGCACAGCCGGGAATTGGTATCGACGTTGGCGCTGCCGATGAAGCCCTTCATCAGCTTGTTGGCGACGTAATAGTCTTCGGTCAGAAGCTGCCCGGACAGATAGAACGCCACCGCGTCCGGGCCGTCGCGCTTGACAATGTGGGCGAAGCGATGCGCGACATGGTCGAGCGCGTCGCTCCAGTCCACCCGCTCCATGGTGCCCTTGCTGCAGCGGATCATCGGATGCAGCAGCCGGTCTTCGAGCCCGAGCGTCTCGCCGAGCGCCGAGCCCTTCGAGCACAGCCGGCCGAAATTGGCGGGATGTTCGGGATCGCCCGAGATCGCCGCACCGCCGCTGCCGTCCGGCGTCGCCAGAATGCCGCACCCGACGCCGCAATAGGCACAGGTGGTGCGAACGGTACGCAACGCGGGATCGACCGCGGTCATGTCGGCAACCGGATCACGCCGCCTCCGAGGCAAGTGCGAGCGAGCGGCCAAACATCATCTGGCTGCGAATGCCCACGACGGGTTTGCGGTCCCTGATCAATTCGAGATACCAGAGCGCGTCGGCGACATCGCCGACCAGCACCGCGCCGGTGAGCCGGCCGCCCGAGATCACCAGTTTCTTGTAGGTGCCGTGCCTGATGTCGTTGAGCACGATGGCCTCGCTGCCATCCGCGCCCATGAAATCGCCGGCCGAAAACACGCTGACGCCGGAGACCTTCAAATTGGTCGCGACCACGCTGCCATGATAGGCGGCCGGCCTGCCCGCCAGATGCTGCGCCAGCACACGCGCCTGCTCGTAGGCCGGTTCGACCAGGCCGTAACAGATGCCGCGATGCTCGGCGCATTCGCCGAGCGCGAAAATGTCGGCCGCGCCGGTCTGCATGACGTCGTCGACCACGATGCCGCGATTGACGGCGATGCCGGCTTCCTTCGCCAGCGCGATGCTGGGGCGGATGCCGGCCGCGAAGATCACCGCGTCGGCGTCGATCCGGCGGCCATCGGTCAGTTCGACGCCCTCGACGCAGGTCTCGCCGTGAAAACGCGCGGTGCTGGCATTGAGCAGAATCGTTATGCCCTTGAGCTCGACCAGCGACTTCAGGAGTTCGGCCGCGGGCGCATCGAGCTGGCGCTCCATCAGCCGGTCCATCAGGTGAACCAGGGTGACCGACGCGCCGGCTTTGGCGAGGCCGTAGGCCGCTTCCAGCCCGAGCAAGTCGCCGCCGATCACCACCACGCGCTTTTTCTGCGCCGCCAGCGTCAAGAGCAGATCGACGTCGCGGCTGTCGCGGAAGGTATGGACGCCCGCGAGATCGGCACCGGGGACGTTGAGCCGCAGCGGCGTCGAGCCGGTGGCCAGCACCAGCTTCGAAAACCCGATGCTTTCGTCGCCCGCGATCTTGAGTTCGCGGCGTCCGACGTCGATCTCGGTGGCGACGCAGCCGTATTTCAGGGTGACCCCGCGGTCGCGCCACCACGACGCCGGCCGCAGCTCAATGTCGTGCGAGGCGGTCTCGCCCGCCAGCACCGACGACAACAGCACGCGGTTATAGGCCAGCCGCGGCTCCTCGCCGATGACAGCGATGGCGTAGCGCCCCAAAGCCGCCTTCGACAGTTCGTCGACCAGACGCGCCGCCGCCATTCCATTGCCGACGATGACCAGAGGCTCGCTCACATCGTATCCTTACTCCGCGGCTTGCGCGCGGCCGTATGCTTCCGAAATCATGTAACCGGACAGCGTCCCGTAGGCCGCGGTCCATGCGTCGGCGACCTCGGGCGTCCAGGCCTCGCCAAGTCCCTTTTCCAGCGTCCACAGCAGCGCGCCGCCGACGACGGGGTAATGCTCCGGCTGGGCACCGTAATCGACGTGGCGCTTCGCCAGGGCGCTGGCGGCCGGCAGGATCGACTCGAGATTGCCGAGGCCGTTCACCACGGCGGCCAGCATCATCATCAGCTTCTTGCGCTGCCCGGACATGTCGTCCGGAAACATCGCCTTCACCGAAGGCGCGACCTCGAACAGGCGATCGTAGAAAATCACCGCCGCGGTTTCCGAGATCGGCACCACCTTCGAAAAACTCTCCTGAACCAGTTTGACCTGTGTCGAATTCATTTCAGCTCTCCTTGCGTTAAAGCAGAACCTCTTGGTGGCAGTGTGGGGAACATCGGTTCAACGTCATAACCTCACAGGGGCCTACGCCGCCGTCGCACGCGGCTCCGCCCGTCCGCCTGCCCCATGTTCGAATTCCTCCAGGAAGGAGAGGAGTTCCTGCCGATATTCGTAATAGCCGGGATGTTCGAGCAACGCGCGGCGGGTTCGGGGGCGCGGAATATCCACTTTCATCACGCGACCAATCCTCGCGTTCGGCCCGTTGGTCATCATCACCACGCGGTCGGCAAGCAGAATGGCTTCGTCGACGTCATGTGTGACGCAGATCGCGGTGACTTGCGTGCGCGACCAAACGTCCATCAGCACCTCCTGCAGCGTCCAGCGCGTCAGCGAGTCGAGCATTCCGAACGGCTCGTCGAGCAGCAGCAACTTCGGCGACAGCGCGAAAGCACGCGCTATGCCGACGCGCTGCTTCATGCCATTGGAAAGCTCCGAGGCGCGCTTTTCCATGGCGTCGCCAAGGCCGACCCTTTCCAGATAGTATTCGGCGATCTCGCTGCGCTCGCCCTTGCTCGCATGCGGAAACACGCGATCGACGCCCAGCGCCACGTTTTCGCGAACGCTCATCCAGGGAAACAGCGAGGGCGCCTGGAACACGACCGCGCGGTCGGGACCGGCGATGCTGACTTCCCTGCCGTCCAGCACGATGCCGCCGCTGGAAACCTCGTTCAGGCCGGCAACCATCGACAAGACGGTCGACTTCCCGCAACCGGAGTGGCCGATCAACGAGATGAACTCGCCCTTGGGCATCAGCAGGTTGAACTTGTCGACGACGGTGAGCGGTCCCTTCGGCGTCGGGTAAACCTTCGACGCTTCGAAAAACTCGACATAGCGCTGGTCGATCGGACCGGCGGCGGCCTCGCGAAAGGCGCGAGGCGGGCCGGCATCGAATCTGACCGGCACGACATTCGGCAATTTGGCCCGATCCCCGGCGGCCACGACCTCGCGCTTCACGCCGACGTCCATCAAATACTGCGTGATGGCCGCGCGCAGGCGCTTGTAGGTCGCGCTGTCATTGAGCGCGGCGCGGTCGCGCGGACGAGCGAACGGCACCATGAACTCCGGCCCGAACGTGGCGCCCGGCCCGGGATTCAGCGGTATGATGCGATCGGCAAGCAACAGCGCCTCGTCGACATCGTTGGTAATGAGGACAACGGTCTTCTTCTCTTGCGACCAGATTGCTTCGATCTCGTTCTGAAGGTTGGCGCGCGTCAGCGCGTCGAGCGCCGAGAGCGGCTCATCGAGCAGCAGAACCTCCGGGTCCATCGCGAGCGCGCGGGCGACGGCGACCCGCTGCCGCATGCCGCCGGAGAGTTCGGCCGGCTTGCGATCCGCGGCGTGGCCGAGGCCGACCATGGCGACGTATTTCCTGATCCGTTCGCGGCGCTTTTCGGCAGACTCCTTCTCGAACACCGAGTCGACCGCGAGCGCGACGTTGTCCGCGACCGAAAGCCATGGCATCAGCGAATAGTTCTGAAACACCACGCCGCGCTCCGGGCCGGGCTCCTTGACCGGTTTGCCCTTGAACAGCACCTCGCCGGAATCCGGCTGCTCCAGCCCCGAAATCAGGCTGATCAGCGTGGTCTTGCCGGAGCCGGAGAAACCGACCACCGCGACGAACTCGCCTTGCGCGACGGACAGCGATACGTTCGCGAGCACGTCGGTGCGGCTGTCGCCGGATGTGTACGATTTGCTGACGGACTTCAATTCAAGGATAGGTGTCGGCCCTGTCATTGCCATTTCCCCTCAACGCGTCGCGGCATGGGTGAAGGTCGCCTGCAGCGCCAGCATCACGCGATCCAGCGCGAAGCCGATCAGGCCGATGGTGATGACTGCCACGATGATCCGCGCAAGCGACGCGGACGATCCGTTCTGGAACTCATCCCAGACGAACTTTCCAAGTCCCGGATTCTGCGCCAGCATCTCCGCCGCGATCAGGACCATCCAGCCGACGCCGAGCGACAGCCGCAATCCGGTGAACATCAGCGGCAGCGCGGACGGCAACACAAGCTTGAAGATCCTCTTGCGCCATGACAGCCGCAATACGCGACCGACATTGACCAGATCCTTGTCGATCGACGCGACACCGACCGCGGTATTGAGCAGCGTCGGCCATAGCGAGCACAGCGTCACCGTGATGGCCGAAACCAGGAATGACTTGGGAAACAACGGATCGTCGGACACGTAGAGCGCGCTGACCACCATGGTGACGATCGGCAGCCATGCCAGGGGCGAAACCGGCTTGAATATCTGCACCAGGGGATTGATCGCGGCGTTGAAGTTGACGAACAGCCCGCACAGGATGCCGAGCGGAATGGCCACGATGCTGGCCAGCAGGAAACCGGTGAACACGGTTTCCAGGCTGGTGACGATCTGGTCAAGGAACGTTGGTTTGCCGGTATAGACCCGGCTCTTCACCTCCGCCGCCGGATCCTTGGCGAGCATCTCGGCGTTTCGCTTGTCTTGCCGATCATAGAACGCGCGCGCCTTGTCGCGCTCGGCGAGGTGGTCCGCCCAGAGGTTTCCGGCCTGTGTCCAGACTTCCGCCGGACCGGGCAGCAGCCCAAGGCTGGTCTTCACTTTCGGTGCAAGAAAGGCCCATGCACAGAGGAAGATGACGATGGCGGTGAGCGGCACGCCCAGCGCCCGCCACAACGCCTTGCCCTGGACCTTTGCGTTGTCGCCGGCGGCGATCCGCATCAGCGGCACCAACCAGCCAAATCCGATCAGTTCAAAGAAACCGGCCGATCGGTTGATCCGGGTGTGCCAGCGTTCCCTTCCCGCCGCGGGCGCGGGGAGAATGGAGCCAGTTCCGACATCGGTTGTCACAGACATCAGTTCAATCCTTCAATCGAGCCATACGACATCAGTTCGACACCACCTTGACGCCGTCGACTCGCTGGGCGTCCTTGAGTCCGATCTTGAGGCTGTCGATGTAGGCATTGGGCTTGTGGCCGTCGTAGGTGATGCCGTCGATGAACTCGCTGGTCGGCTCGCGGTAGCCGTCGGCGGCCCAGGGGAAATCTTCCTTCTTCGCCTTGCCTTCGGCGACCAGAAGCTCCGCAGCCTTGAGATAGATATCCGGACGATAGACGCGCTTCGCGGTCTCGGCGTACCAGGAATCCGGCTTCGAATCGGGAATCTGCCCCCAGCGTCGCATCTGCGTCAGGTACCAGATCGCGTCCGAGTAGTAGGGATAGGTGGCAAAGTAGCGGAAGAAGACGTTGAAGTCCGGCACCGGGCGCTTGTCGCCCTTTTCGTATTCGAACGTGCCCGTCATCGAGTTGGCGATGACGTCGGCGTCAGCTCCGACATACTCCGACTTCGCCAGGATCTTCACCGCCTTGGCGCGGTTGGCGTCGTTGTTTTCGTCGAGCCACATGCAGGCACGAATGAGCGCCTTGGTGGCCGCCAGCACGGTATTCGGGTTCTTCTCCTGAAACGCCGCGCTGAAGCCGAACACCTTCTCCGGATTGTTCTTCCAGATTTCGTAGTCGGTGATCACGGGGACGCCGACGCCCTTGAATACCGCCTGCTGATTCCACGGCTCGCCGACGCAATAGCCGAGAATGGTGCCTGCCTCCATGGTCGACGGCATCTGCGGCGGCGGTGTCACCGACAACAGAACGTCGGCGAGAACCTGGCCGGAAATATCGTTGGGCGCATAGAAGCCGGGATGGAGACCGCCGGATGCGAGCCAGTAGCGCAGCTCGTAATTGTGGGTCGATAGCGGGAAAACCATGCCCATGTTGAACGGCTTGCCCGCGGCCTTGTACTTGTCCACGACCTTCTTGAGCACCTCGGCCTTGATCGGGTGGACGGGCTTGCCGTCCGCCTGCTTCGGGATGAGCGGCTTCATCTCCTCCCAGACCGCGTTGGATACGGTGATGCCGTTGCCGTTGAGATCCATCGAGAACGGCGTGATGATATGCGCCTTGGTGCCGATCCCGAGGGTGGCGCCAAGCGGCTGGCCGGCCAGCATGTGGGCGCCATCCAGCGTGCCTGAAATCACGCCGTCGAGCAGAACCTTCCAGTTCGCCTGCGGCACGACGGTGACGTAGAGACCCTCGTCCTCGAAATAGCCGAGCTCCTTGGCGATCGCGATCGGCGCCATGTCCGTGAGTTTGATGAAGCCGAATTTCAGCTCCTCTTTCTCCGGCTTGAGAGCGGCGTGCGCGATCGAGGGCGCGAACAAGGTCGCGGCGGGCACCAGACCGGCGAGCGCGGCGGCGCTCACCCCGGCCTTGAGGAACTCGCGACGGTCGCTCAGCGACGGCAGGCGTTTGTGATCCGTTTTATTGTGATCCGTTTTCTTGGGCATCGATAAAATCCCTTTCGTATTCGAGTGAGTTCTCAGCTGGCTCGCGTCCGCATGTCTTCTGTCGATACAAGGAGCCCGATGAATCGGGATGGCGTACCCCGGCCGGAGCGGCGGGAGCGAAGGCGCGAAGTTCGATCGGTGGGCTTGGTCATGGGATGCCGTGGTCCTTGCGTCTGAATGGCCATCCGTCCGGTGTCATGCTCAGAGGCACGGAAGCGCGCTCTGGGGAGGCCCCAGTCTGGCGATGTCACAAATTCGGATGATTGGTTTTCGAAGGACGGCATCAATGGCGTCGGCACAAGCTATTCAAGCTTCGTGCCAAACTGTGAGGATGCCAAAAGATAAGATACAACAGATAGTTATGTAGACGGCGCTTGATCTTGCAAAGTGAAGACCGCTTTCGAAATTTGCGATTCGCTCAAATATTGTGCGGCGCACAAGAATTGAGCAGGCGCCATGGCACCTCCCCGTGCGACGTCGGCGGAGATCCCGTTCGGCTCCCCGATCAAGCGCACGCGCGGAGCTGGAAACCGCATATTCCCGCCTCTTCCACCGTTGGCACGTGCATTGCTTGATGAGGTTGCTAGTCAACGAAGACTGCGGTCCGCCGGATTGTTGAAGCCAGGGTTGGCTGAAACTCAGGGACAGGCTCGAAGCCGCCTCATTGAGGAAGCTTTGACGCAGTCGTCGCGACGCCACTTCGAGTTGGCTCGCACATTCCCTGTTTTCCGATCGGGCCCGATCAGAAAACAGGATGACAAATGAAGCAGACCCAATGCGCCGAAGCAGAAGAATGCCCGTTAGCGGCATGGCGGGGAATTTTCAGCACATGACCAGATCGATCTCACAGGAGCGCTGCGGCTGCCCGGCAATCGGTGCTTCAAATCGTACTACCAACCAAAGGGATAACTCATGTCGTATCTAGCGCCTTCAGAATTCGTCACAAAAATGGTCGACGCCGGCGAATCCAAGATCCTGATGTCGACCCGTGACACCGTCATCCGCGCCTATATGGCCGGCGCCATCCTTGCCCTGGCGGCCTGGTTCGCCGTGACGATCAATGTGAACACGGGCCAGCCGCTTATCGGAGCACTGTTGTTCCCGGTCGGATTCTCCATGCTCTATCTCCTCGGCTTCGATCTGCTGACGGGCGTATTCGTCCTCACTCCGCTCGCGCTGATCGACAGGCGACCCGGCGTCACGGTCGGCGGCGTTCTGCGAAATTGGGGCCTGGTGTTCATCGGCAACTTCGGCGGCGCTCTGACGGTGGCCTTCATGATGGCCTTCGTCACGACCTTCGGCTTCACGCAGGCTCCCGACAAGGTCGGCGCTGCCATCGGCCATATCGGCGAGGGCCGGACGCTGGGCTACGCGGCACATGGCGCGTCCGGCATGGCAACGCTGTTCATCCGCGGCATGCTGTGCAACTGGATGGTCTCTACCGGCGTCGTCGGCGCCATGATCTCCACGTCGGTCCCCGGCAAGGTGATCGCGATGTGGATGCCGATCCTGGTATTCTTCTACATGGTGTTCGAGCATTCCGTGGTGAACATGTTCCTGTTCCCGTCGGGCTTGATGCTGGGCGCGAAGTTTTCGATCATGGACTATTTCATCTGGAATGAAATTCCGACCGTGCTCGGCAACCTGGTCGGCGGCCTTTCGTTCACCGGACTGACGCTCTACGCCACCCACATCAGGACCGGCGCCAAGCGCAGCGCCGCAACGGCCCCGATCCGCGCCGTCGCCTGATTTGGCCTGAAAGAAGGAGCCTTACCTGCTCAGGTGGGGCTCCTTTTCTTTGACACAGACTGGGTTCAGGCGTCCTCGGCCACCGCCAGCATCGGCTTCGGCGCCGTTCCCTTGCCCGGCTTCATGCGAAACTCATAGGTCATCAGGTGCCAGGGTGCGGGCGCCGGCTTGCCGTCCGGCATCAGCGCATCGCTGCGCTTTTCGATTTTGGCCACCAGTTCGTCCTTCACCCCGAACACCACGTCGGTATCGAGATATTTGTCGCCCTCGATGAAGACGTGGGTGACCAAAGGTTCGTAGCCGGGCGCATCGACCAGGAAATGCACATGGGCCGGCCGCATCGGATGGCGGCGGGTCTGCAGGATCATTTCCCCGACCGGGCCGTCGGTGGGAATGGGATAGCTGCACGGCAGGATGGTGCGGAAGAAGAACCGGCCGTCGGCGTCGGTGATGAATCGCGCCCGCGATGACGGGCCTTGGGTCTCGTAATCCGGCTTTTGCGAATCGTAGAAGCCGTCATCGTCGGCATGCCAGATGTCGACCGGGACGCCCGCCAGCGGCTTGCCCTTGAGGTCGGTGACGCGGCTCTGCACGAACATCCGCTCGCCCTCCAGATTGGGGGAAACGTCGGTGCCGTGCGGCATCGGTCTGTGTTCGCCGACATAGAACGGCCCCAGCACCGTGGTCTCGGTCGCACCCTCGCGCTCCCGATGGTTGACGGCGTCGACCAGCATCGACACCCCGAGCACGTCGGACAGCAGGATGAACTCCTGCCGGCTGGTGGTGCATTTCTGGCCGGTGCGGGTCAGGAAATCGATCGCGTAGCCCCATTCGTCGAAGGTCAGGTCGGTTTTGCGCACATAGTCGTGCAGCGACTTCACCAGTTCCTCCATCAGGAATTTGACCCGCGGGTCCGGCGTCTCCTCAAAGCTCTTGATGACGGCGGCGGTCAGTTCGGTGTCGTTGAATTGGGGCATTTTGGCTGTCCTGCGGGGGCACGCGTTGCGGGCGAAGCCTACACCAGCCGGCCGTCCGGGGTAAGCAGGCGGCGGTTGGAACAGGGCACACTTTTCGGCTATCAAGGCGGACCGCGACAGCCCCGGAGATGCCAGATGCTAGCCCCGACCCCCGCCTCGCCCGAATCCGCCGGCATGTCCAAGGCCGGCCTCGACCGCGTCGAGGCGCATCTGAAGCAGCGCTATATCGACGCCGGCCGCTTCCCGGGCTCGCAGCTTCTGGTCTATCGCCGCGGCAAGGTGGTGCATAGCGCGGTGCAGGGCTTTGCCGACCTCGAGCGCAAGACGCCGGTCAGGGACGACACCATCTTCCGCATCTATTCCATGACCAAGCCGATCACCTCGGTGGCCTTCATGATGCTGGTCGAGGAAGGCCGCGTCGCGCTCGACGAGCCCGTGCACAAATACATCCCGGAATGGAAGAACCTCGGGGTTTTCCAGGCGGGCACCGCGCCGGCCTTCCTGACCCGGCCGCCGTCGCGGCCGATGCTGATCGTCGACCTGCTGCGGCACACCTCCGGACTGACCTACGGCTTCCAGCAGCGCTCCAATGTCGATGCCGCCTACCGCGAGATGAAGATCGGCGAGGTCGTCAAGGCGGGCACGCTGCAGTCCATGATCGAGGACCTGGCCAGGATTCCGCTGGAATTCTCCCCCGGCGAGGCCTGGAATTATTCTGTAGCCACCGACGTGATCGGCTATCTCGTCGGCCTGATCAGCGGCATGCCCTTCGAACAATTTTTGAAGCAACGCATCTTCGATCCGCTCGGGATGACCGACACCGACTTCTCGGTGCCCGCCGCCAAGGCGCATCGCTTCGCCGCCTGCTATTCGGCCGACGCGAAGCTCGGCATGACCTCCCAGGGCACCGATCTCAAGGTCAGCCTGACGCTGCAGGACGACCCGACGACGAGTTCGTTCCTGTCCCCGCCGTCGTTCATCTCGGGCGGCGGCGGGCTGTGCTCGACCGTTTCAGACTATCTCACCTTCTGCCGCGCGCTGCTGGGTGGCGGCGAACTCGGCGGTATCAGGCTGCTCGGCCCGAAGACGCTGGCGCTGATGACGTCCAACCATCTGCCCGGCGGCTGCGACCTGCCGGCGATGTCGCGCTCGCTGTTCTCCGAGGCCGCCTATAACGGCATCGGCTTCGGTCTCGGCTTTTCCGTCACCATGAACCCGGCACAGACCCTGATCCCCGGCAGCGCCGGCGAGTATTCCTGGGGCGGGGCCGCGACGACATCGTTCTGGATCGATCCCGCCGAAGAGCTGATCGCCATTTTCATGACCCAGGTGCTGCCGTCCAGTGCCTATCCGATCCGGCGCGAGCTGCGCACCATGATCTATGCGGCCATCACCGACAGCAATCTCTGAGCTTTGACCGGGTTCCAGGTGGTTCAAAGCCGCCGCGGAACCCGGCTGCCGCTGGCGCGTTTCAGGCGCATCTCTTATGCTCCCGAGCGTCAGGCGCCTTCGCGCCGGATGCCTTGAGCCGGGATCCGCGTGCCAAAACTCTCATTGCCAGTGCGTCTCGTCCTGCTGGTCGCCGGAACCACGCTGCCGCTGATCGTTTTCGCGGTGGGTCTCGTCTTCTACAACTACGAACAGGATCGCCGCGCCGCGACCCAGCGGGTGGTCGAAACCGTGCGCAGCATCCGTCTCGTGCTCGATGCCGAGATGCAGCGTATGACCGGCGGACTCCAGGTCCTGTCGCTGACCAACGAGCTGCGCGAACGCGATTTCGACAGTTTCCGCCCTATCGCCGCGGGCTTTCTCGACCAGTATGGCAAGGACGGCGTCGTGCTGGTGGCCGACCGCGAGGGCCGTCAGTTGTTCTCCTCGGTCACAGGCGACACGGCAAGCCTGCCTTCGCGCAACAACCGCGAGATCGTCGAAACCGTATTCGCCACCAGAACCCCGCGATACTCGAACCTGTTCATCGATGCGACGACGAAACGATTGATCGTGACGGTCGAGGTGCCGCTCATTCAAGAGGGCGAAGTCGTCTTCGACATTTCGTTCAGCCCGCCGATCAGCCTTTTCCAGAGCATCATCGAAAAGCAGCGCCCGAACCAGGACTGGACGATCTCGATCTTCGACCGCGAAGGCATCAATTTCGCGCGCGTTCCAAATCCGCAGGACACGTTGGGCCAGCGCGCCTCGCCCTCGCTGTACGCCGCGATGTTCCGCACGGAGGAAGCCACCTTGACGACGGTGTCGCTCGAGAACGTGCCGCTGATCACCAGCTTTGCACGGTCCTCGCTCACCGGCTGGACGGTGGCCGCCGGGATCGCGGAAAGCTCGCTGGTCGGCCCGTTGTGGCGCAATCTCGCGATCACCAGCGTGATCGGCGGCCTGCTGCTGCTGATCGGCCTGGCCTTCGCGGTGCGGATGGCGACGGCGATCGCCCGCGGCGAGATGCTGCATGACCTCCTGATCGAAGAGCTCAACCATCGCGTCAAGAACACGCTGGCGATCCTGCAGGCGATCGCCACGCAGACCTTCCGCAGCGCCAGCCGGATCGAGCGTGAGAAGTTCGAGGGACGGCTCGGCGCGCTGGCGGAAGCGCATAATCTCCTCAGCCAGGAAAAATGGGAGGGCTCGGACCTCAAGGACGTCATCGGCCGCGTGCTGCAGCCTTATCTGGTCAGCGCGCCGGAGCGGCTGCGCATGTCCGGGCCGAACGTGCCGCTGTCGCCGCGGCTGGCGGTGGTACTGTCGATGATCCTGCACGAGATCGCGACCAATGCCGCCAAATACGGCGCGCTGTCGAACGACACCGGCAAGGTCGCACTGGACTGGGAAGTGATGACGGAAGACGTCAAACCGCAATTGAGATTGATCTGGACGGAATCCGGCGGTCCCCACGTCACCGCCCCGGTGCGGCGCGGCTTCGGTTCGCGGCTGATCGAGCGCAGCGCCCGCGACCAGCTCGGCGGCGAGGCTACCGTCGATTTTCTGCCCCACGGCGTGGTTTACACCGTGACCTGCACGCTGGAGTGAGGCAGCATTCCGACCTTCGTCGACGCTTGCTGCGCGCGCGACAAGCCCGGCTGGCGGAGCATTTTCGATCCCCGGCTCGCTCCGCAGGAACAAAACCCGATGGTCGGAGCTTATCTCCGAATGCCCAAAAGCCAGGAGATCTCGATGAGGCTGACAAAGACGTTATTGGCGGGTTCCCTGCTCACGCTCGTCAGTTCGATGGCGTTGGCGCAGGAGGCGCGTACGGGAACGGTCACCGTGCTCAATCGGATCAGCGGGACCATCACCATTCAACCGACGCCAAAGGGCACTGAAAGCGCTACGGTCGGAGCGACCGGCGGGACGGCTGAGCAATTCAAGGCACAAGCCGGCATGCTGACCGCGCTGCACGCCGGCGACAGGGTCACATTTTCCGTCAGCGAAACGGGCGGGACCAAGACCATCACGAAAATCGAGAAGCGGTAGTTTCGAAGCGGTAGTTTCTCTGGCGCCGCCGTCGAGGCGAAACCGATCGTCCACACGTTTGCGTTACTCCGCGGGCGTGCCGACGAGCCGTTTTCGGCATGGCCGTTTTTGCGCGATTTACGTCATTTCGGCCAAGGCAAGGGCGCGGTAGGCTTGGAAGCTGAACAACCGGTCAAGTGACCGGTCATGGAACTGCACACCTTCTTCGAGGCAAGTGGCCGTGAATTGGCGAGCTGTATGGTGGAGCGCCCTGGGCGCCGCCGCACTTTTCGTAATCGGCGGCGGCGGGTGGATTCTCACGCTGCCGCCGACGCCGTCCCCTGATGCCGCGCCGCCGATCGCGAAGGCGGAGGTCGAGGCCACGGTCGCCGCCTTGAAACCGCCGAAACGCCGGCGTCCGCTGATCGCAATCGTCGGCATCAACGACGAAAGCGAGACCACCGACTATCTGCTGCCCTATGACGTTCTCAAGCGCGCCGACGTCGCCGATGTGGTGGCGCTTGCAACGAAGCCCGGACCTGTGAAGCTCTTTCCGGTGCTGTCAGTCGAACCGGACGCGACCGTCGCGGACTTCGATGCGAAGCATCCCGATGGCGCCGACTATGTCGTCGTCCCCGCGATGAGCCGCGACGACGATCCCGTGGCCCTGCAATGGATCAAGAGCCAGGCGGCCAAGGGCGCCGTGATCATCGGCGTCTGCGCCGGAGCCAAGGTCGTCGGCAATACCGGGCTGCTCGACGGCAAGCAGGCGACCACCCACTGGTATTATCTCAAGCAGCTGCGCGACCAGCATCCCACCATCCGCTATGTCGCCGATCGCCGGCTGGTGGTCGACCGCGGCGTTGCGACGACGACGGGGATCAGCGCATCGATGCCGATGTCGCTGACCCTGATCGAGGCGATCGCCGGCCGGGACAAGGCCGAGGCCGTCGGCCGCGATCTCGGCCTCACCAAATGGGACACGCGTCACGACAGCAGCGCGTTCCAGTTCACGCGTCCGTTCGCGTTGACGGCGATGGGCAATACTCTGGCCTTCTGGAACAGGGAGCAAGTCGGCATCGAGCTTAAGCCCGGCATGGACGAAGTGTCGCTGGCGCTGGTCGCGGACGCCTGGTCGCGGACCTATCGGTCACGCGCGGTGACGTTTGCCGGCACCGCCGGTGCGCTGCCGACCCGCAGCGGAATGCGTATCCTGCCCCAGCAGGTCGCCACCGACTGGCCCGCCGAGCGGCGGTTGCCCGCGATCGGGGCGCTGCCACCGGCCAAAGCCCTGGACCAGACGCTGCTTGCCATCGAAGCCCGCTACGGAACGCGCACCGCCGATTTGGTCGCGATGCAACTCGAATATCCGCGGCATGGGACACCGCCCTGAAGCGGCTCTTCCCGCCGATCATCCGATCCAGATTCTGCGGGCGAACAACGCGGTGTTCATAAGCAAGGCCGCGCCGAGCAGGCCTGTCACGCCTGCCAGAAGCCACTTTGTCTGCAGCAATAGACCGGCCAGCACGACGAACAGCGGAAATGAAACCAGATTGAACCGGCCCATCGACACGAAGCCTGCCGGCCCGCCGCTGAGCGTCAGATATGGCAGCAACAACACACCCATGGCGAACAATGTCCAGGAGGAGGGCAATCGAAACCATCCCACCGCGATCAGGGCAATGAACAGCAGCGTAAACCAGCTGTCCTGCCCCCACGGATTCCAGTCATTGAGGAACATCCGGGTGAAGGGTTCAAGCCTGAGTGCCGCAAGCAGTCTTGCGCCGAAGGTCGTTTCCCGATGGAAAGCCGCCTGCCCGTCCACGAACACGAACGGATCTCCGAACTGGCTCCACAGATAGATCATGAACAACCAGATGCCTGATGTCGCAAGAACGACACATGGCAAAAGGAGCGCAAGGAACGGCTTCTGATCGCGATTGCGCCACATCTCCCAGAGCAGGACGGGCAACAGCACGATGCCCGTCGATCGGTCGGCAACTGCCAGGCCCGCAAGCAGCGCCGCCAACAGATAGCGCTGCTGCTTCAAGACAAGAAAGAACAGGACGATCAGGAGCAGTTCCAGCGGCTCGGTATAGCCGGCCGACAGCAGAACCGAGGTCGGAAAGAAGCTCAGCAGCGTGACGGTGACGAGAGCGCGCTGGTCGCCGAATTCCTCGCGAACCAGCTTGAAGAGTGCTATGATAGCCGACAATCCCGCGACGTTGGATACCAGCAGCAATGCATCTGCGGGCGCCAGACCGCTGATCGCTGCGACGCCCCGCGCGAGCATCGGATACAAGGGGTAAAACACGATGTTTTGCTGAATGGTCGGATCGCCGTTATACCGATATCCCTCGGTTGCGATCCTGAAGTACCATTCGGAATCCCACTGCAGCAATTGGTGGTACCAGAACGGTCCCGCCGACCAGACATCGGCCGCGATAGGCAGATATTTCTGCGAGAACACCAATCCGAGCGCGACCACCGCCCGCGAACACAAAAATATCGAGATGGCCCAGAACCAGGGCAGCAAAGGATGAGCTTCGGGAGTCTCGCACCGCATCGTCATGGCCACACTGTCGCGCGGCGCACGCACAAGATCAATCGCGGGCGACGAACCCGCGTGGTCGGTCGATTACTTGCGGACCTTGCCGCCTTTATGCCGCGAGGATTCCCTCGCGCCCGTCGCGATGTCCTTGCGATGCGACCGCGCTGCCGCCTGTCCGCCGGTCCCGGCTTGCACCCGAAGACCGTCGACGAAAACATCCAGCAGCCGCAGGACGCTCTTCTGCCAGCCCGGCTGGTCATGCATGTAGCACATGCCGACGAGCGCCCGCAGAAGGTCTTCGGGGCTGATGTCGGATCGTATCTCGCCGGCAGCGACGGCACGGTCCAGCAAGCCGCCGACCGCCTTCGTCAGGCGGTCGAACGAATAGGCGGAGAGTTCCGAAGAACCCTGCACGACGATGGCCAGCGCGGCCGACATCCCTTTCTTGGTAGCCACGAATTCGACATTCGACCGCAGCCAGCGGCGCAGGGCATCGACCGGCGCAGCGTCTTTCTTCAGCTGCTCCGCCAACTCGCCGAGCTGGTCCACCTCGCGTCGATAGACCGCCTCGAACAAGGCTTCCCGCGTCGGGAAGTGGCGATAGAGCGTGCCGATGCCGACTCCGGCCCGCCGCGCCACCGCCTCCAGGCTCGCGTCGGCGCCACCGGTGCTGAACACGCTTTTCGCGGCCTTCAGCACGAGTTCGCGATTACGAATCGCGTCGGCGCGGGGCTTCCTGGGCGATGCTGCGGACTGATCTGCCATTTGCTCAATCTAGATCACGATTCGATGAGATTGAACCGGATCCCGCGCCCATCCCTTTGTTCAAACATGATCTTTTCGTAGGCTGGCGCTGTTTTTCCCGATCCTGCCGTGCTGTTCGCCGCCCCTTGAAAAACGGAGTGTCCCTCCGTATATCCGGCGTACACTCGGGTTGGACGCACGGTCGATCGGCCTCGCGTCCCCACCAGCATCGATCGGAGCCCTCATGAACTTCGCGATCAACCTCACCGTTAACGGTATGCAGCGCGCCGTGGAACTCGAAGACCCTCGCGTCACACTTCTCGACCTTCTGCGTGAACGTCTCCATTTGACGGGCACCAAGAAAGGATGCGATCGCGGCCAGTGTGGCGCCTGCACGGTCCTGGTCGACGGCCGGCGGATCAATTCGTGCATGGCGTTGGCGATCAGCCATGACGGCGCCGACATCCTCACCATCGAGGGCGTCGCGCATGGCGATCGGCTTCATCCGGTCCAGGCCGCATTCATCGCGCATGATGGACTCCAATGCGGCTTTTGCACGCCCGGCCAGATCATGAGCGCCATCGGCCTGATCCATGAAGGGCAGGCCGGCGACGATCTCGAGCGCATACGCGAGGGCATGAGCGGAAACCTCTGCCGATGCGGCGCCTATGCCGGGATCACCGAGGCGGTGCTGGACGCGCAGAAAAGTCTCGCGCCGGCAGACGAGAGGCGCTCGGCATGAAGACTTTCGATTACGTCAGACCGAAGACCATCGCCGAAGCCGTGACGGCTGCGGCCGAACCCGGTGCCGCCTATTTCGCCGCCGGCACCAACCTGCTCGACCTGATGAAGGGCGGGATCGCCTTTCCGGACCGTCTGGTCGACGTCACGCGGCTGCCCGGGCTCGACCGCATCGAACGGCTGTCCGATGGAGGCTTCCGCCTCGGCGCGCTGGTTCGCAATTCCGACCTGGCGCATGACGCCGATTTCGCCGGATCGTTTCCCGCCGTTGCCGAGGCGCTGTTGTCGGGTGCCTCGGCGCAGCTTCGCAATGCCGCGACCGTCGGAGGAAATCTGCTGCAGCGAACACGTTGCGGATATTTCTACGACGTCGCCAGCGCCTGCAACAAGCGCGAGCCGGGCGCCGGCTGCGACGCGTTGGGTGGCGAGAACCGTTTGCACGCCGTGCTCGGCTGGAGCGAGGCCTGTATCGCCACCCACCCGTCGGACTTCTGTGTCCCGCTTGTGGCGCTCGACGCCATCGTGGAAATCGAGGGCAGAACCGGCCGGCGCGAGGTTTCGCTGGAGGCGCTGCACCGTCTGCCCGGCGACACGCCCGAGCGGGAAAACATGCTTGAGCCGGGTGATCTGATCGTCGCCATCCGGCTGCCCGGCACGGCCGCTGCATTTTCCGCCCATGCGCGTTACCTGAAGGTTCGGGAGCGCACTTCCTACGCCTTCGCCGTGGTGTCGGCCGCCGCCGCGCTGCGGATCGAACGGGGCGCAATTCGCGAATCCCGGCTCGCGCTCGGCGGAGTTGCCGCCAAACCGTGGCGATGCCGCGCGGCCGAGGATGTGCTTGCAGGCGGCAGCCCCGGCCCGGATCTGTTCCCTCGTGCGGCGAAAGCCGCCCTCGCCGGCGCCACGCCTTCCGGCGACAACCAGTTCAAGATCGAGTTGGCGCGGAGAATCCTCACGCGCGCCCTGACACTCGCCGCCGCGGGAACGCCAAAGCGCAGCCCGGCCCTTCCCGCCTCACCTTTCTCATCCCTTTCCGGAGTGCTCCATGGCGTCTGAGATCAGCCTTGTCCAGGAAGCCGCCCATATGCGGCACGGCTCGAATATCGGGCAACCGCTAACTCGCCGCGAAGGCGTACTGAAGGTTACCGGTCAGGCCCGTTACGCCGCGGACAACCACCCGAAAGGCATGCTGCATGCCGTCATGGCGGTGAGCAGCATCGCGCGCGGCCGCGTGACGTCCCTCGACGTGCAGGCGGCCAAGGATCACCCGGGCGTCGTGGAGGTCATGACACCAGCCAACCGGCCGGCGCTCGCGGAAGACCCCGACGCAAAAACAAACCCTTTCATGTTCCGGCTCGATGTCCTGCAGAACGACCAGGTGCGCTATGCGAACCAGCCGATCGCGGTAGTGATCGCCGAGACGCTGGAGGCCGCGACGGAAGGGGCAGCCCTGCTGTCGCCCGGATACGACGCGCTGCCGGCCCGCATCGGTCTCGATGCCGGCGAAAGCTTCGTGCCGCAGGCCGTGGGCGTCGGCAAACCGTCCGAACTGCGGCGGGGCGATGTCGACGCGGGGTTGGCTGCGGCTTCGAAGCAGGTCGACGCGACCTACGAAACAGCTGCGCAGTATCACAATGCGATGGAGCCGCACGCCATCGTCGCGGCGTGGGATGGCGATGCACTTTCCATCGATACCCCGAGCCAGGGCCTCGCTATGGCTCAGGGGCGAATTGCAGGATTGTTCGGCATCTCTCCGGACAGGATTCATATTCGCAGCCCTTACCTCGGGGGCGGCTTCGGCTCCAAGGGCTTCATGTCCGGGCCACAGGTGCTTGGTATCCTGGCCGCCCGGCTGGTCGGCAAGCCGGTCAAGCTGGTGCTGCGCCGGGAACATATGTACGGCCCGGTAGGCCACCGTGCGCCGACACGCCAGCGGCTCCGGATCGGCGCCGATGGCAGCGGCCGGCTCACCGCACTCGCGCATCACGCCAGGACCGTTTCCAGCAGCTTCGACGACTTCTTCGAGCCGGCCGCCGACGCCTCCCACACGCTTTATGCGAGCCCCGCCATCGCCACCGCGCACGACGCCGTCAGGGTCGACACCGGCACACCGTTGTTCATGCGTGCGCCCGGCGAGGCAACCGGATCGATTGCGCTTGAAAGCGCGATCGATGAAATGGCATGGGCCTGCGGGATGGACCCCCTCGCCTTTCGGCTCAAGAACTACGCCGAAGTCGAGCCGATCTCCGGCAAGCCATTTTCATCGAAAGCCTTGCGCGAGTGCTATGCGCAAGGGGCCGAGCGCTTCGGCTGGTCCAAACGCCGGCCGGCGCCACGACAATGGCGAGACGAGGCCGGCCTGCTGGTCGGCTGGGGAATGGGCACGGCGACATTTCCGGCGCTGATGTTCCAGGGCGAGGCGCGTGCGGTGGTTCGAAGCGACGGCTCCGGCGTGATGGAAACGGGCGCCCACGATATGGGTCAGGGCGCATGGACGGCGCTGGCCCAGATCGCCGCCGACGGCCTCGGACTTGAACCGGAACGACTGGAATTCAGATCGGGCACCTCGGATCTTCCGGACGCAGGAATTGCCGGCGGCTCTTCCCACACCGCGACCGCGGGCATGGCCATCCATAATGCCGGCGCCGCGGTCATCGCAAAGCTCGCCGATCTCGCCACTGGCGATGAGCGCTCGCCTTTGTTCGGCGCGGGCAATGCCGGGGTCGTCGCACGCGCCGGCCGCCTGTTCCGCCGCGACGACGAAAGCCGGAGCGAGAGTTATGCCGATATCCTCGGCCGTGCGGGCCTGGCCGAGATCGACGCCCGCGGCCAGGGTGCCGCCGATCCTGCCGCCCAATCCACCTACGCCATGCACGCCCATGGCGCGGTGTTCGCCGAGGTCAGGGTCGATCCCGATCTCGGCCAGATCCGCGTCACTCGCATGGTCGGCGCTTTCGCTGCCGGGCGGGTCATCAATCCGCGCCTCGTGCGCAGTCAGATCTTCGGCGGCATGATCTGGGGGATGTCGTTTGCCCTGCATGAACAGGCCATCACGGACCGGCGCTCCGGCCGGATCCTGAACGCCAACCTTGCGGAATACCACGTGCCGGTGAATGCCGACGCGCCCGCGATGGAGGCGCTGATGGTCGACGAGCACGATCGCCATGTGAACGCGCTCGGCATCAAGGGCGTCGGCGAAATCGGGATCACAGGTTCGGCGGGCGCGGTCGTCAACGCGGTCTGGCACGCCACTGGGGTCAGGGTGCGGCGCTTTCCGATCCGGATCGACGATCTCGTGACGGCGGCCTCAGGCTAGATCTCGCTACCCGAAATTCTGCAATGCCGGAAACGTCTCCAGCAGCCAGATGCTGGCGCTGGTGACCGCGCCGGTGAGGAAGCCGATACCGGTGATGACCAGCAGCACCCCCATCGCCCGCTCGACGCCGACGAGATAGCGCTTCATCCGCGCAAACAGCGACGAAAACTGTTCGACCATGAATGCCGCGATCAGGAAGGGAATCCCGAGCCCGGCGGAATAGACCGCGAGCAGCATCGCCCCCTTGGTCACCGTCGCCTCGGCGGCGGCGACCGACAGGATCGCCGCCAGGATCGGGCCGATGCAGGGCGTCCAGCCGAACGCAAAGGCGAGCCCCATCACGTACGCGCCCCACAAGCCGACCGGCTTCGGGATCGGCAACCGCCCCTCCCGCATCATGAAGCCGATCCGGGTCAACCCCAGGAAATGCAGGCCCATGATGATGATGACGATGCCGGCCACGATCGACAGCTCCGCCGACCAGGCGCGGATCAGGCTCCCGATCAGCGAGGCGCTGGCGCCGAGCGCCACGAACACCGTGGAAAAGCCGAGCACGAACATCCCGGCCGAGATCATCACCGCGCGCTTCGAGGATGATTCCGTCTCGTCATTGGCGACATGCTCGATGGTCGCGCCGGTGAGGTAGATCAGATAGGGCGGCACCAGCGGCAGCACGCAGGGCGACAGAAAGCTGACCACGCCGGCAAGCAGCGCCGCGGGGATTGAAACATCGTTGATCATGCCGTCTTTGCCATCGCTGTTGTTGGGCTGAATCGGGAACTCCAGCCTGGGTCCGGTACCTGATCGACGGCTCCCTGCGGCGGTTTAGCATCTCTATGACCGCGACAAGCCCTCGAAAGCCGCTCCGCTGCTCACTTTTCGTTCAGGTCGCAGTAGACGTTGTTGCGCAGGATCAAGTTCAGTTGCGGTGTGGGGCTCGGGATCGGCATCGGCTACTCATTCATCCCACGGGTTGAGCAGCGGCACGCCGCATGATGCAAAATCCTTGATATTGCGCGTGACCAGCGTGAGGTCTTTGGCGAGCGCTGTCGCCGCAAAGAGCCCGTCCATCACGGAGAGCCCAGCGCCGCTTCGGCGGCTTTGCGCCATCAGGTCGCCCCAGTGCCCGGCAACCGCGTGATCAATCGCCAGTATCCGCCCGGCGAAGCGTTCCGGCAGATCGTTGGCGAGCCAGGCGGCCAGCGCATCGCGCCGGCGACCGTCGTCCATCAAAGCAATGCCACGCCGAAGTTCAGCGACCGAAGCCACACTGATGAACACCCGATCCTCGTCGACGGCATCAAGCCAGCCAAGTACCTTCAGGTCGGGCGCTGCTCGCTGCACCTCCGACAGCACGTTAGTGTCGAGCAGGAAGTTCACAGTGTTACGTCACGAGGCGGGTCGAGTTGACGCTCCAGATCGAGATCGGCGCCACGAAGCGGCGATGAGAGCAGGAATTCGGCCAAGGTCCCCTTGCGCGCGGTCTTGCGTGCCCATTCCTCGGCGGAGACGATCACTGCGCTCGGTTTGCCGTTGCGGGTGATGATCTGGGGGCCGGCCTGGGCGCGATCAACCACCTCCGAGAACCGGGCCTTGGCGACCGCGAGAGTCCAAATGCCGCCGGAAGGGGGTGAGGACGCCTTGTTGAAATTCGCCATTTCAACCTCTCTCATGACTAATGTGACTATCATGACTATATAATAGCCCGAACGCCGTCGCCACAGATAACGATAGATCTGAAAGGTATCGGGTTAGGGAGGATCGAGCCTTCTGCCGTGCCCGCAATAGGTTGTTTTCGCTCGACATTCTTACTGTACATGGGGTTGTTTTCGCGATTTTTTGGTGAGGCCCCGCCCCGGTCACCCGCTTAGGCCTGTCGCAGGCCGAAAATTCTCGATCAGCCGCAGCAGCACGCGGGCGCCGGCGTCGGCGTCATCAGGGTCGACATGCTCGTCCGGATGATGGCTGATGCCGCCGCGGCAGCGCACGAACAGCATCGCGACGTCGGCGATGTCGATCATCGCCATGCCGTCATGGCCGGCGCCGCTCGGCAGCTCGAAGGCGCGGATTCCCTCCGCGGCGACGGCTTCCGACATCTGATTCCGGAGCCATGGCGCGCAGGGCACGGTGCGGTTCTCGTGGGTGACGTCGAGCTGCAGCTGCAGCTTGCGGCGTCTGGCGATACTTTCGATGCGCCGGACGATATCGGCGACGGCGAGCTTGCGGTGCGCATCCGACGGCGCGCGCATATCGATGGTGAACGACGCCTGCCCCGGGATGACATTGGTGGCGCCCGGCCTCGCCTCGATAGAGCCGACGGTGCCGACCAGCCCATCCTGGTCGGTCCGGCAGAATTGCTCGATCTCGACGATGCATTCGGCGGCGCCGGCCAGCGCGTCGCGGCGCAGCAGCATCGGCACCGTGCCGGCATGGCCAGCCATGCCGGCGAGGTTGGCCGCGAGCCGCGTCGCGCCTGATATCGCGGTGACGATTCCGACCGGGAGATTGAGCCCTTCCAGCACCGGGCCCTGCTCGATATGCAGTTCGACATAGGCCAGCAACTCGCCGCGCACCCTCGCCGCCGCGCCGACATGGTCCGGATCGAGCCCGAATTTTCCCAGCGCCTCGCGCATCGAAATGCCGGCGCTGTCTTTCGAGCCCAGCACGCTTTCGTCGAACGTTCCGGCCACCGCACGGCTGCCCAGCAGCGTGGACGCGAATCGCACGCCTTCCTCGTCGGCAAAGCCGGTCACCTCGACCGCGAACGGCAGCCGCTTGCCGCGCCGGTGCAGATCCGCGACGCAACTGATCGCGGTGATGAGCCCGAGCGGCCCGTCCCATTTGCCGGCGTCGCGCACGGTGTCGTAATGCGAGCCCAGCATCAGGCAGGGCAATCCCGCGCTCTCGCCCTCGTAACGGCCGCAGACATTGCCGATGGCATCGAGATGCGCGGCCATGCCGGCGTCCCGCATCCACGACAGCAGCAGATCGGCCGCGGCGCGGTGCTCGGGGGAGAGGAAGATCCGCGTCAGGTGGTCCGGCGTCTCGGAGATGGCGGCGAGCGCCTCGATGCGGCGGACGATTTCGAGGCCAAGCTCGCCCGCTGCAGCAGCAGCTGCCGGCGCCATCACGACGATCCGATCATGGGCGCGCCGTCGGCGAGATGCGCCAGATGGGCGTGCCAGTGCTGCGCGATCTGCAGCCGGGTCGGCACCCAGACCTTGTCATGGCCGGCGATGTAATCGAGAAAGCGCAGCAGCGCCGCCGCCCTGCCCGGCCGGCCCGCAATCCGGCAATGCAGGCCGACCGACATCATCTTCGGCGAGCTCGCGCCCTCCGCATACAGCACGTCAAAACTGTCCTTCAGATAGTTGAAGAATTGATCGCCATCTCCAAAACCCTGGGCATTTACAAAACGCATGTCGTTGGCGTCGAGGCTGTAGGGAATGACGAGATGCGGGCCGGCCGCGCCCTTGACCCAGTAGGGCAGATCGTCGGCGTAGGAATCGCAGGAATACAGGAAACCGCCGGCCTCCATCACCAGCCGCAGCGTATTGATCGAGGACCGCCCGGTGTACCAGCCGAGCGGCCGCTGTCCGGTGACCTCGGTGTGAATGCGGATCGCCTCCGCAATGGTCGCGCGCTCCTCCGCTTCCGGCATATGCCGGTGCTCGACCCATTTCAGGCTGTGGCTGGCGATGTCCCACCCGGCCTCGTTCATCGCTGCGACGATGTCGGGATTGCGCTGCAGCGCGGTCGCCACTCCGAACACGGTGGCAGGCCACTTGCGCTCGGCAAAGGCCCGCCACAGCCGCCAGAACCCGGCGCGCGAGCCGTATTCGAACATCGATTCGATGTTGGCGTGGCGCTGTCCCGGCCACGGCTGCGCGCCGAGCACATCCGACAGAAAGGCTTCCGAAGCGGGATCGCCGTGCAGGATGTTGTTCTCGCCGCCCTCTTCGAAATTGACCACGAACTGCACCGCGATCCGCGCACCGCCCGGCCATTGCGGATCGGGCGGGTGGCGGCCGTAGCCGCGCAGGTCCCGGGGATATGTGGCATCCGCCATGGCTAGGCCGCCTCGAACCGGACCTTCTGCGCCCCCTTGTAGAGCACGGTCTTGCCGAGTTCGGCCAGCCGGTCGAGCCCCGAGGTCAGCGTGATGAAATGGTTGCCGGCGAGCTGGCCCATCTTGCTGGCGAAATGCACGCCGCCATAGGCCAGCAGAATCTCGGTCTCGCTGATGCCGCCGGGATAGAGGATAATCTGGCCAGGTGCGGGATAGCTGGTGTGGTTCTCATAGCCGACGCCGAAGTCGAGATCGCCGAGCGGCAGCCAGACCGCCTCGCCGCTCCAGCGGACGTGAACCGCCTGGCTCTCGAACGGCATCGCCGTGCGGAAGGCGGCGCAGGTCCTGGGCGCCAGCCGGTCTTCGAAACGCGCGTCGAACGTGAAGTCGCCCACGCGGACAATGAGTTGGCTCATCCAATTGCTTCCCTGTTCCTCAGCTTGAGGAACAGATTGCAGCCGCCGCACGATGAAGCAAGATTATTTTGTCGCTGCAATTGCGCATAAAAGTCGCGGCCGGAACGGACTATTCGCCGATCCGGCAAGTCATCAGGCGTTGAAGCCGCGTCGCTACTTGACCAGCTTCAGCACCGCGCGTTTGCGCGGGCCCCGCGGCGAGCTCGGATCGTTCGACCGTCCTGCGGGTCCCTGCTCCGGCGGAGTCATCGCATCGCACAGCGCCTTGAAATCCGAATCCGGAATTTTGCTGAGCTCGATCCGAAGGTCGAGAACGGCCAGCGACACCAGCTTGGCGGTTTCCAAGCGGGCCTCCTTGACCAAGGCCGCCCGGCATTGATCGAGGGTTGCGAGGATCGACTGCAGTCGTTCTTCTGAATTAGCCACCAGCGTTTCTTCCGTTACCGAGCTTGCGAGGTAGAGTGGAGGCGATCCAGTCGGCGGTTTCATACACGTCTCCATAAAGCGCAGATATTCTCGATACAGCCCGTTGAACGTCGTCCGCAGACATGTCGTCGAGGGCATGACTGGCCGATGCATCGCAGAGATAGGCGACCTCGTGGTTCCGGTGGAAAGCATCGATCATGGTCGATAGGCAGGCCGACTCGCCCGCAAACCCGACCAGCACGATGCCGCCACGGCTTTGGTTCACCAACGCGGTGAACGGTTCGGAAGAATAGCACGACGGGCTCGCCCGTTCGAATACCATTTCGTTGCGGTTCGGCTCAAAACCCTCGATCCAGCGCACGAACGGGGTTGCCCGGTTGAAAAAGGCGGACTCGTTGAGCATCCGGACGAAGGCCACCGGCAGCCCGATCCGGCGCGAATGGTCCAGCACCCTGCGGCAATTCGCCAGCGCCCCGTCGATCTCGGAAAGCGCCAGCAGCCGCGGTTTCGCCAGATATTCCTGCTGCATGTCCACAAAAACGACTATCGGGACGCTGGAGGAATTGGCGAAACTCCGAAGGCTTACAACTGACGTCAATTCGCCCCCCTTTTGAGCCCGGAAACGGTTACCGGGTGGTACCCCAATGCGTCGGGGGGCGGCCCGCAGGCTCAGCCACAGGGTAAGCATAACCCACGGTATCCCCAGCCCCTGGACCCGCAATGGTTGTGGTTTTCACCATATTCTGCCAGTTTAGCGGTCGCAAAGGAGTCTGTATGCCCCTGGTCGTGGAAAGGGGCGTTCCGCAGGAGGAACGCCAAAAGGTCGCCATCGGCAGTCTCACGGATTGGGACGCCGCCAGGGTTTTCCTGGAAGTGGTCCGCTGCGGCAGTTTCAGGTCCGCCGCGGAGCGGCTGGACCTGTCCATCAACGGCGTGCGCCGGCGCATCGACGATTTCGAGCGGCAGATCGGCGCCACCCTGTTCACCCGCGACGTCCATGGCACGAGGCTGACCGACGAAGGCTCGCAGGTGGTGTCGGCGGTGGAACGCATGGAGGCCGCCTCGTTCGACCTGCTGCGCGCCAGCAATTCCGTGTCCAATACGCTGTCGGGCGAAGTCCGGGTGGCCGTCACCGAGGGCCTGGGGACATTCTGGCTGGCGCCCCGCCTCGTCGAATTCCAGCAATCGTTCCCGAACATCCTGGTCGACCTGCATTGCGCCATGCGCTCCGCCGATGTGTCGCGGCATGAGGCCGACATTGCGATCCATTTGTCGCGGCCCGCGGCGCTCGACGTCAAACTGGTGCGGCTCGGCCGCATGCATATGATGTTCTTTGCCAGCGAGAAGTACATCGAGACCTACGGCGCCCCGAAAACCCTGGAAGAGTTGGTCAAGCATCGGCTGGTGATGCAGATCGCCGATGAGATCGCCGCCAAGGAGACATTCGACCGATTGTTTCCCGGCTATTCGCAGCGCGATTTGCTGGTCATGAAAACCAACGTCAGCAGCGCCCATTACTGGGCCGTCGCCAACGGCGCCGGTATCGGCGTGTTCCCGACCTACGGCCCGGCGCTCGGCGGCAAGATTGTGCCGCTCGAAATCCCGTTGCGCCAGCCGTTCGATATTTGGCTTTCCTATCATGCCGGCAGCGGCCGTATCCCCCGGGTACGGCACATGATCGACTGGCTGGTGGAGGCTTTCAATCCCGCGAGATTCCCGTGGTTCAAGGACGAATTCGTCCATCCAAGCGAATTTAAAGCGGTATATAAGGGTGAATCCCTGACCCACCTGTTCGGGGGCTTCTCGACTGAAGGACGGCAAAAGGCAGAATGATGAAAGCAGCAGCGAAGAAAATGAAGCAGCGCAGTGCCGGCAAACCCGACATTGAATTGGGCAAGCGAATCCGGCTTCGGCGCGTTGAGCAGAAGATCTCGCAGGCGGAACTCGGCGACAAGCTCGGCGTCAGCTTCCAGCAGGTGCAGAAGTACGAGAAGGGCGTCAACCGCGTCGGCGCCGCCCGTCTTCAGGCAATCGCCACCGCGCTCGACGTGCCCGTCACGTTCTTCTATGACGGCGACGGCAAGGCGCGCGAAGTCGAGAGCCTGTTGTTCCTCGATAGCGCATTCAGCCTGAGGCTGTTGCGCGCCTACAGCAAGATCAAGGACCAGACCGTTCAACGTCAGCTGGTGTCCTTGATGGAATCGATCGCCGCGAACGAAGATTAAGCCGTTCGAATCGGTTCCCAGCGCGCGATCGACCGGCGCAAGCCGATCGACCGACAATCCCTCGCCGCGCCAGGCCATATTCTGGTCCGGGCGCGCGACAGGAAGCGCCCGCCGCCGCAGAAAACGGCGGCATTCGGCGTTCGATTCTCGGACAGCCTTGGAAGGGCGTGGGCCGCGGCATGCGTCCCATTATTCCAGCTTGGCGTCCGAATTCCTGACGGTTGCGGCCGCGGTCGACCTCGATCCCAAGCACTGAAAGCACACCGATGCTGGACGTCCCCAACAAGCCGGAAAAATCCTTCGCCGATGGCAAGATCCTGCTGGGGATCGCCGACGGTGTCGGCATCGTCACCTTCAACAATCCGGAAAAGCGCAACGCCATGTCGCTCGACATGTGGGAAGGGCTCGGCCAGGCCCTGGTCGAACTGCGCGACGATCCCGATGTCCGTGTCGTGATCATGGTCGGCGCCGGCGACAAGGCTTTTGTGTCCGGCGCCGACATCAGCCAGTTCGAGAAGACCCGCCACAACGCCGCGGCCTCGGAAGAATACTCGAAAAAGAGCGCCGCGCAGCGCGCGCTGCTGGCGGACTACCCGAAGCCAACCATCGCCTGCATCCGCGGCTACTGCCTCGGCGGCGGCATGCAGGTCGCGATGCTGGCGGACATCCGCATCGCTTCCGACACCAGCCAGTTCGGCATTCCCGCCGCCAGGCTCGGCATCGCCTACGGCTATGACGGCCTCAAACATCTGGTGTCGCTGGTCGGCCCGTCCCGGGCGCGGCTGTTGATGTACACGGGCATGCGGATCGATTCCGCAGAAGCGGTGCGGATCGGCCTTGTCGACCGCGTGGTGGCGGATGCCGAACTCTGGAACGCGACCACGGAGATCGCCCGCACCATCTCCGGCAACGCGCCGCTGGCGATTCAGGCGGCGAAAATCACCATCGCGCAGGTGCTGAAGGATCCTGATCAGCGCGATATGAACGCGATCAAGAACATCGGCACCGCCTGCATGGATTCGGAAGATTTTCGCGAGGGCCGACAGGCCTTCATGGAAAAACGGAAACCGCGATTCAAGGGACGGTAGCGCACTAAATGCGCAAGGCGAGTTTGCAACATGGTTCTCTTTAAGACAGTGCCACCGTACCCGCCGTTCGAATATGGCTCGTCCGTTCGCGTTAAAGTAACGCCTAATCCGCACGGCCTCGCGCAAGGCTCCGTATATGGTTTTCGAAAAATTGACGATCTCGAAACAGCCAAAAAACGAGCGGTTCCTGTAGGGATGCTCTATGTGCTCGTTGAGGACAATTCGGGCGCAGCATTCGAAATTCCAGCTGAGGATCTGGAGCTTCTATAAGAGCGATTAACATCAGCGTAATCCGCCGTCATTGCGAGCGCAGCGAAGTAATCCAGCTTCCTTCTTCCATCACGTATCAAGAACGCTGGATTGCTTCGCTGCGCTCGCAATGACGTTGATACATGAGTGCCAGCGCTACTGACACACCCTCAACTGTCGTCACCCGCGAAAGCGGGTGATCCAGTATTCCAGAGACGGCAGTAATTGAATCGATGGGCCGCGGCGTACTGGGTACCCCGCTTTCGCGGGGTATGACGAGCTGTGGTGGGATCAGGCAGACCGGCAAGCTCATGACACGGCCTCGCCTACAACGCCGCGATCACCGCCTTGGCGATGTCAGCGGTGCCATTGCTGCCGCCGAACTCCATCGGCCTGATGCCGTCGGCATAGACCTTGTCGACGGCGCGCTCGATGCGTTCGCCCGCTTCCGCAGCGCCCTCGATGCCGTGCTTGTCGGCGAGCCAGTCCAGCATCATCGCGGTCGAGAGGATCATGCCGGTGGGATTGGCCTTGCCCTGCCCCATGATGTCGGGCGCGGTGCCATGGCAGGGCTGGAACACGGCGTGTTTGTCACCGATGTCGGCCGACGGCGCCATGCCCATGCCGCCGATCAGGCCGGCGGTGAGATCGGAGAGAATGTCGCCGAACATGTTTTCCGTCACCAGGACGTCGAAATCCCACGGCCGCTTCACCAGCAGCGCCGAGCAGGCGTCGATATACATGTGGTCGGCCTTGACCCCGGGGTGTTTTTTGGCGGCCTCGTCGAAAATCCCGCGAAAGAAGGCGAACGCCTTGAACACGTTGGCCTTGTCGACGCAGGCAAGCGAACCGGGCTTGCCGCGCGCCTTGCGCCGTTCGGCGAGGCGGAAGGAAAACTCGAACAACCGCTCCGAGGTTTTTCGCGTAATCACCAGCGTCTCGCGCGCCTCATCGTTGGTGACGACGCCCTTGCCCATCGAGGCGAACAGGCCCTCGGTGGATTCCCTGATGACGATGAGATCGATGCCGCGCGCATCGGCGCCGACGATCGGGCTCGGCACGCCCGGAATGAGCCGCGCCGGCCGCACGCCGGCATAGAGATCGAAATGGACGCGCAGCTCGATCTGCGGCGCGATCTCGGTGTTGTCGGGATAGCGCACCGACGGCAGGCCGCAGGCGCCGAGCAGGACGGCGTCGGCCTCGTCGCACAGCCGGATCGTGCTTTCCGGCATCGACTTACCGGTTTCGCGATAGTGATTGGCGCCGGCCGGCGCCTCGGTGAAGCGGAATTTGAGGTCGGTCGTCGCTTCGATTTTTCGCAACACTTCGAGCGCCGGCGCCATCACCTCGGGGCCGATGCCGTCGCCGCCAAGTACGGCGATGTGGAGGGCGTTGTTGGCGGACATGGGAGGATTCCTGGGCGAAAGAAGGAAGCAATCAACTAACAGCGTCATTGCGAGCGCAGCGAAGCAATCCATCTATCCGCGAAAAGAAAGAATGGATTGCTTCGTCGCAAGAGCTCCTCGCAATGACGGAAGTGACGTCGGCAGCAGACCTACGGCGTCAGCACCGCGCGGCCGACCAGTTTACCCTTCTGCAGATCGAGCAGCGCCTGGTTGGCCTGGGCCAGCGGCATCGTCGTCACCGGGATCGGCGGGATCTTCATGTTGCGCACCAGATCGAGCAGTTCCCTGGTCTCGCGGAGATTGCCGACATAGCTGCCCTGGATGGTGATCGCCTTGATCGGGATCAGCGGCAGCGCCCAGGGCGCACCGCCGCCGAACAGTCCGACCATCACGAGCTTGCCGCCCTTGGAAAGACAGTCGAAGCCGAGCTGCGCGGTCGCGGCATTGCCGACCAGGTCGATCACGGCACGGATCGGACCGCCCGCGGCTTTCGTCAACTGCTCCAGCGCGTCAGGAGCCTTGCCGTCGACGGCCGCGAGCGCGCCGGCCGCCATCGCGGCTTCGCGCTTGCGCGCGTCGATATCGACCACGATGGCGCCCTTGCCGCCCATCGCCTTCAGCAGCGACAGCGCCATCAGGCCGAGGCCGCCGGCGCCGAAGATCACGATCGGCGTGTTGAAATCCTTCTCGACCTTCTTCAGCGCGCTGTAGGTGGTGACGCCGGAGCAGGCATAGGGCGCCGCGGTGACGGGATCGAGGCCCTCGAGGTTGATCAGGTATTTCGGGTGCGGCACCGTCATGTGGTCGGCATAGCCGCCGTCGCAATAGACGCCGATCGCATTCGGCTTGATGGCGCACATGTTCTCGTCGCCGCCGAGGCAGGTCTCGCATTTGCCGCAGCCGAGCCAGGGATAGACCAGCACGACGTCGCCGACCTTGAGACCGGAATTGTCCGCCTTGGCATCAGGCCCCAGTGCCAGCACTTCGCCGACGCTCTCATGTCCCATGGTGCGCGGCAGCGACACGCCGCGATCCTTCAGGGAGAGCGGCTTGCGTCCATGGCCGAGATCGTAGCCGCCTTCCCAGATATGCAGGTCGCTGTGGCAAACGCCGGCCGCCTTGACCTTGAGCAGCACCTGGGTGCCGGACGGCTGCGGCGTTGGCGCGTCCACTTCCTTCAAGGGGGCGTTGAAATCGGCAACCTGGAAACTCTTCATCGCTTCTCTCCCGATGGTTTTTGCTTTTGGAATAAATTCGGACCTCATCCTGAGGAGCCCGGCGATGCCGGGCGTCTCGAAGGATGGCGTCAGGTAGTGTGCCCGATGGTTCGAGACGCACGTCGGCAGCGCAAACGCGCTGTCGATGCGCTCCTCACCATGAGGGAGTTGGGTTCATCCTCCGGATCGCAGTTGTGAATGTGTTAGACGCTTAGGCCGCCCCGATCAATGGATGATGGCAGGCGGCGAACTGGGCCGGCACGACCTCGCGCAGCTCCGGCACTTCGTCGCTGCAGCGCTGGTCCGCGCGCGGGCAGCGGGTACGAAACCGGCAGCCGGAGGGCGGCGCGATCGGCGACGGCGGCTCGCCCACCGCCACGCTCTCGGCCGGCCGCACATCCGGATCCGGCACCGGGATCGCCTCGATCAGCAGCGCGGTATAGGGATGGGCGGGCTGCGCGAACAATTGCTCGGAGGGACCGACCTCGCAGAGCCGGCCGAGATACATCACGGCGACGCGGTCGCTGACCGCCTTCACCACCGCCAGGTCGTGAGCGATGAACAGCAGCGTCAGGCCGTAGCGCGCCTTCATCTCCTCCAGCAGATTGAGGATCTGGGCGCGGATCGACACGTCGAGCGCCGACACCGGCTCGTCGCAGATGATGAATTCGGGTTTCAGCACCAGCGCCCGCGCGATGCAGATGCGCTGGCACTGGCCGCCGGAAAATTCGTGCGGCAGCCGTCCGGTCACCAGCTGAGGGTCGAGTCCGACCGCACCGAGCACGTCATGGACCAGCTGCTCGCGTTTTTTCGCATCCTTGACGCCTGATATCACCAGCGGCTCGGCGATGATGTCTCCGATCCGCCGCCGCGGGTTCAGCGAGGCAATCGGATCCTGGAAGATCAGCTGCACGCGCCGGCGCATCCGCCGCAGCGTATCGCCCTGCATCGCCGTGAGGTCCTGGCCGTCGAACAGCACCTTGCCCGACACCGGCCTGCGCAGCTGCATCACCGCGCGGCCGAGCGTGGATTTACCGCAGCCGGATTCGCCGACCAGGCCGAGCGTCTCGCCGCGGGCGATATCGAGGCTGACGCTGGACACCGCATGGACGGTCTTGTTCCCCAGGGGGTACTCGACGACGAGGTTCTCCACCCTGAGCAGGGGATCGGCGGCGACGGATTGCGAAACAGGCTGCATCATGCGGGGACGCCAGCTGCAAGCGGACGGAAGCAGGCATATTGGTGCCCGGGCGAATCCGCGTCCTCGAGCCCGGGCTTCTCGATCTGGCATTGGGCCCACGCATACTTGCATCGCGGCGAAAACGAACATCCCCGGAGCGGCCGGGTCGGATCCGGCGGACGTCCGGAAATCGCCGGCAGCGGCGTATGCGGTTTGGCGTCGATCTTCGGGATCGCGGCCAGCAGCGCCTCGGTGTAGGGCATCCGCATTCTCTTGAACAAATCGGGCGTCGGCGCGCGTTCGACGACGCGGCCGGCATACATCACCGCCACCTCGTCGGTACGGCCGGCGACGACGCCGAGATCGTGGGTGATGATGATCATCGCCATGTGGCGGCGACGCTGTTCGCGCGCCAGGAGATCGAGGATCTGCGCCTGGATCGTGACGTCGAGTGCGGTGGTCGGCTCGTCCGCGATCAGCAATTTCGGTTCGCACGACAGCGCAATGGCGATCGCGACCCGCTGCCGCATGCCGCCGGAAAGCTGGTGCGGGTACTGCATCAGCCGCTGCTCGGGCGCGGGAATGCCGACCGCGGCCAGCAGTTCGATGCTGCGCATCTTCGCAGCCACGCTATCGAGTTCGAGATGTTCCTGCAGCGTCTCGATCAGCTGGGTGCCGATGGTCAGCACCGGATTGAGCGAGGTCATCGGGTCCTGGAACACCACGGCCAGCGAACGGCCGCGTAGCTTGCGCAGGCGTTCGCGGTCGAGCCGCACGAGATCCTGGCCGTCGAACATGACGCGGCCGGTCAGCTTTGCCTTTTTCGGCAACAGCTGCAGGATCGCTCGCGACAGCATGGTCTTGCCGCAGCCGGATTCGCCGACGATGCCGAGCGTGCGGCCGGCGCCGATCGAGAGATCGACATGGTCGACCGCGCGAAGATTGCCGCGCGGCGTCGGCAGATCGACGGCCACGCCCTCGACGGAAAGCAATGCGGGTCCGGTCACAGCGCGCCCTGCCGCGGATCGGTGAGAGCCCGCAGCGTGTCGCCGACCAGGTTGAAGGACAGCACGGTCAGGAACATGGTGACGGCGGGAATGAAGGCGAGCCGCGGCGCGATCTCCAGGCTCTCGCGCCCCTCCCCGATCATGATGCCCCAACTCGATATCGGCGGCGGCACGCCGAGCCCGAGGAAGGACAGTGCGCCCTCGACCACGATGGTGACGGCGACGCCGAGCAGGAAGAACGCGAACAGCGGCAGGAACACGTTGGGCAGCAGTTCGCGCAACAGGATGCGCATATGACTGGCGCCCAGCGCTTGCGCCGCGATCACGAATTCCCGGCGCGCCAGCGTCAGCGTCGTGGCCCGCGCCACCCGCATGAACGCGGGTATGCCGAGCACGCCGAGAATGGCGGTCAGGTTGACCAGCGATTGCCCGAGATAGGCGGTGACGGCCAGCGCCAGGATCAGCGGCGGAAAGGCCAGCAGCGTGTCCATGCTGCCGACCACCAGCGTCTCGAAGCGGCCGCGAAAATAACCGGCGAGAATGCCGAGCGCGCCGCCGATGGTGAGGCCGATGACCGGCGCGCAGAGGCCGACGATCAGCGAAATCCGCGCGCCGTAAATCAGCCGCGACAGCACGTCCCGCCCGAGCCCGTCGGTACCGAGCCAGTGCGCGGCCGACATCGGCGCGCGGCGCTCCAGCATGTCCATGTCGAACGGGCTCGGCAACGGCAACAGGTCGGCAAACGCAGCCAACGCAAACACGAAGGTCATCCAGCCGATGGCCAGCCAGAACAACAGCCCCAGCCGGCGCGTCCGCCGGACCGGACTGGCGACGGCGTCCTGGTCGATGCTGAGCTCAAGCGTGGCCATGACGAATCCTGGGATCGAGAACGGCGTAGAGCAGGTCGACGATGAAGTTGATCATCACATAGCCAAGGGCGACGATCAGCACCACGCCCTGCAGGATGATCAGGTCGCGGGTGAAGATGGCGCTGAGCAGCAGCCGGCCGATCCCCGGCAGCGCGAAGATCGATTCGACGATGACCGTGCCGCCGATCAGGCGGCCGATATTGATGCCGGTCACGGTCACCAGTGTCAGCGACGAAGGTTTCAGGGCATGCACCAGCAGGATGCGCGACGGCTTCAGGCCCTTGGCGCGCGCCATCGCGATGTAATCCTCCTGCAGGGTCGCGATCATGTCGGAACGCAGCACGCGCATCAGCACCGGCCATTCCCCCAGCGCCAGCGTCAGCGCCGGCAGCAGGAAGCAGCGCAAATTGCCGACCGGGTCCTCGTGGAACGGAATGTAGCCGGTCGCCGGCAACCAGCGGAGTTCGACCGCGAACAGATAGATCAGCAGGATGGCCGAGAGGAATGCCGGCACCGAAAGCATGCTGAAAGCCGTGCCGGTCATGAACCGGTCGAAGGCGCTGCCGCTGCGCACCGCGCAGGCGATCGCCAGGGGAATGCCGATCGCCAATGCACCGAGCTGGGCCAGCAGCATCAGTTCCAGCGACACCGGCAGCCGTTCCGCCACCGCCTGCAGCACGGTCTGCCCGGTGCGGAACGATCTGCCGAAATCGCCCTGCAGCACATTACCGAGCCACGACAGATAGCGCCACCAGATCGGCTGATCGAGGCCCATGTCATGGCGCAGCGCCGCCACCTTCTCCGGCGTCGCCTGGTCGCCGAGGATGGTGTAGGCGAGATCGCCCGGCAGCAGCGACGCGATCAGGAATGTCAGCAGCGATACCGCAAGCAGAACCGGCACCAGATACAGGAGCCTTCGCGCGAGAAAGCCCAGCATGGAAGGTTATTCCAGCCAGGCGCCGGAGACGTCGATCACCCCGCTATACATCTTGGGCAGGCCTTTGAGCTTCGCGGTCGAAAGCGCGTAATAGGTGTTCTGGAAGGTCCAGAACCAGATCGCCTCCTTGTTCACGAGCCGGCTGACGGCGCAGTAATCCTCGACCCGCTTGGCCGGGTCCGGCGTGACCCGCGCGCGGTCCAATAGCTTGTCGAGTTCCGGATTCGAATAATTGGCCAGCGCCACCGGACTGCCGGTGCGGAAATTGGCGAACATCTGGGTATCGGGATCGGCGAGATCGACGATCCGCCACGGCGTCAGCTGGAACTGGCGCATGAAGGCGCGAGGAACGATGGTGGCCTGATCGACCTGCTCGATTTCCATGTTGGCGCCGACCTGCTTCCAGAACTGCTGCAGGACCTGGCCGACGGTACGACCGCGCGGGGTCGCGGTGACGATCATCTTGAACTCGACCGGCTTGCCGTAGTCCTTGATCAGCGCCTTGGCCTTTTCGACATCGAAAGGCAGTGCGCCGTCGTCCTTGCACTTGACCCACGAACCGTCGCCGAAGGGATTGCTGGCGGGCCGGGCCAGGCCGTTGGTGATCGCCTGCGACATCTTCTTGCGATCGATCGCCATCACCAGCGCCTGACGCACCCGCACATCGTCGAACGGCGCGACCTTGGTGTTGAACGCGTATACCGCGGCGCCGGAGCCGACATAGGTATGCACCTTCAGCTTGGGATCCTTCTGGGCCTTCTGGATGTTGTCGGCGTCGTATTCATCGTCCCAGATGACATCCGCTTCGCCGGATTGCAGGCTGGCGAAGCGCGACTGCGCATCCGACAACGGCTTCAGCACGAGGCGGTCGAGATAGGGACGTCCCTTGTTCCAGTAGTCCGGATTGCGTTCGAGGACCATGCGGTCGCCCGCCGACCACGATTTCAGTATGTACGGTCCGGTGCCGACCGGATTGCGGTTGTAGTCGTCGCCTTTGGTCTTCCAGGCCGTGGGCGAGTGAACCGCGTTGGTCTGGCTCGCGTAGGAAACCAGTGAGGGGTAGTTCACCGCAGGATCTTTGAGGTTGTAGACCACCGTCAATTCGTCGGGCGCCTCGACGCTGAGGACGTTGGCGATATAGAAGGCGCAGCGGCACTTGTTCGCGGGATCTTTCTGTCGGTCGAAATTGGCCTTGAACGCTGCCGCGTTGAACGGCGTGCCGTCGTGGAACTTGACCCCAGGACGCAGCTTGAAGGTCCAGGTCTTGAAGTCTTCCGAATGAGACCAGGACAATGCGAGTTCGGGCTGCGGCTTGCCCTTGTCGTCGAGCGTGGTGAGCGTGTCGAAAAGCGCCGAAGCGGCCGTGAGCGCCGCCGTGTCGTAGACGCCGACCTTGAGCGGATCGAAACCGGGAATATCGAGCTCGAGGCCCATGGTGATGCTGCCGCCCTGCTTTTGGGCGATGGCGGGGCTTGCGATCAAGGCCAAGCCAAATACCGCGACATGAAATATTGGCGCAAGCGCGCGCGAGCGGGTTGCCGCTTTCATTTGATGCTCCCTCCGATAGACCCTGCGTCCGGTATTCCGGATCGTCGACGACTGCGCGGCAGATTGGCCGGAATTGAGGGCGGCGGCAAGGCCGCAAGATGGGCAGCGGATGAAAACCCGCAGGCCTTCAGGCTGACGCGTTGGTCAGCCTGGCGTCTTCGCCAGCCGCTTGCCCGTGAAGGCCGCTATTTCGTCTTCCGAAAGCCCCGTCTCCCTGAGATACGCCACCGTGTGTTCGCCCAGCGTCGCCATCCGCTTGCCCGCGGAGACGCTGGCCCCGGACATGCGGAACGGCAAATTGAGAACCTTGAACGAGCCGCCGCCATCCTCCACCTCGGCCAGTGCGCCGCGATGCGCGATCTGCGGATCGCCCAGCGCTTGCGCCACCGTGCGATAGGCCGAACTCGGGACCCCCTCGGCGTTCAGCGCCACGAGGCACTGTTCGGTCGTCACCGCGCCAGACCAGGCCTCGACGCCCTCCATCAGGCTCGCCCAGTTGTCGCGGCGATCGGCATAGGCGGCAAAACGCGGATCGCGGACCCATTCCGGGCGCCCGATCACCTTCATCAGGCTCTGGAAGGTTTTCTCGCTGGCGATCGCCACCATCACATAGCCATCCGCCGTCGCGATCGGCCCGAACATCGGCCGCTGGGTCGGCTTCACCTCGAATTGCGACCACTGCAATTCGTTGAGCGTCAGGCTGAGCATCGATTCCAGCATCGAGACGTCGATGTGCTGGCCGAGCCCGGTACCGTGGCGCTGATACAGCGCCGCCGAAACGGCGCCAAAGGCATAGACGCCGGTGAGCACGTCGGCGTGATAGATGCCGCAATAGTCCGGCCGGCTTCGCCCGGGCTGGTAGGCCAGATGCGCCATTTCGTAGCCGGAGGCGGCGTGGATGACCGGCGCATAGGCCGGCAGCTCCGCCGATGGCCCGGTCTGGCCGTATCCGGAGATCGAACAATAGATCAGCTTCGGATTGATCCCCTTCAGCTGTTCGTAGTCCAGCTTCAGCCTGCGCATCACGCCCGGGCGAAAATTCTCGACCAGCACGTCGGTGCTCGCGATCAGCCGGCGAATGACCTCGCTCCCTGCGGGTGATTTCAGGTCGAGCACCAGACTGTTCTTGCCGACATTGAGCTGGCCGAAAGCGGTGCTGCAATTGTTGCGGACCGGCGGACGCGTGCGCATCGTCTCGCCTTCGGTGGTCTCGACCTTGATGACCTCCGCCCCCATGTCGGCCAGCATCCGCGTGCAATGCGGACCGGCAATGGTGGTCGAAAAATCGAGCACGCGCAGGCCTTCGAAGCTCTTTGTCAAATTACCCTCATCGTCGTCAGCTAACGTCATTGCAAGCTGCCCGGACCGTCCGGGCGCGGCGGACCCTAAATTGCACAGCTCAGCCTGGGAAGCGTTTCTCCCGGCACCCGGCCCTTTCGCTGCCGCCTATGCCCTCTGCAAAATCGGAAACGAAAACTGGACCCTTTCTTGCATAGCTACGATAGGCGCTGGTACGAGGGCGTTTCTTGAAAGTATTGTTCGTTACCACGGAAATGGATGATTTCGTCCGGGTGGGCGGGCTTGCTGCTGTTTCCGCAGCCCTGCCGCGGGCGCTGCGCTCGCTCAGCGACGTCAGGATCATCCTTCCGGGATACCGGGACGTGGTCGAACAATTCCTGCATATCCAGATCGTTGGCCAATGCCCCGCGTTGGCAGAGATGCCGGCCTGCTCGCTCGGGTTGACGGCGACCAAGGATGGGTTGCCGGTTTACGTCCTGCTTTGCCCGGAGCTTTATGACCGCCCCGGCAATCCCTATGGCGATACTTCGGGCCGGGACTGGCCCGACAACGACGTGCGCTTCGGACGATTTGCCTCGGCCGCTGCCCAGCTGGCGGCAGGCACTCTGGACAAGAATTGGGCAGCGGACCTGGTTCACGCCAACGACTGGCAGGCAGCACTCGTGCCGGCCTATCTCGCCTGGAACGCAGTCAGGATCCCCAGCATCCTGACCATCCACAATCTCGCCTATCAGGGCCTGTTTCCGAAGGAGTCGCTGCGTCGGATCGGCGCGCCCGAAGCCTCCTTCCACATCGACGGCCTCGAATTCTACGACAAGCTTTCCTTTCTGAAGGGTGGCATCGTCTATGCGTCGCACCTGACCACCGTCAGTGAAACCTACGCCAGGGAGATCACGACGCCCGAACTCGGCTGCGGGCTCGAGGGCCTGCTGCGCCAGCGCTCCGACGCCGCCGAACTCACGGGAATCCTGAACGGCATCGACGAGAGCTGGGATCCCCGCGCCTGCGCCCAGCTGGCGCAGCCGTTCGGCGCCGGAGACTGGGACGGCAAGCAGGCCAACTCGGATTACGTCCGCCAGCAGTTCGGGCTGGCGCTGTCGCGCGGCCCGATTTTCGGGCTGGTCGCGCGTCTGGTTCACCAGAAGGGCGTCGATCTGGTGCTGGCCGCCGCGGACGAGATCATCGCATCCGGAGGCCAGATCATCGTGACGGGAAGCGGCGAGCCCGCCATCGAACAGGCGCTGGTCGACGCGCATCGCCGCCGGCCGGATGCGATCGGCGTCGCCATCGGTTTCAACGACGGGCAGGCCCGGCGGATTTTTGCCGGCAGCGATTTTACCCTGATGCCGTCGCGGTTCGAACCCTGCGGCCTGAGCCAGATGTATGCGCAGCGGTTCGGATCGCTGCCGATCGGCCACCAGACCGGCGGCCTCGCCGAAACCATCACCGACGGCGAAACCGGCTTCCTGTTCGACCGTCCCTCGACGGAGTCCTTCCTCGGCGGCGTCAGGCGCGCATTCGCGGCCTTCACGACAAAGGACCGCCTCGATGCCATGCGCCGCAGCGCCATGTCGCGGTCGTTCAGCTGGGGCATCTCGGCCGCCTGCTATAACGCGCTGTACCGCAAGGCACTGTCGTCTTAGCAGGCGCTGTCCCCTGGCCTCATTCCGCCGCAACCGCCATCACTTCCGTCTGCTCGTGGAGAACGACGCCGGATAGCGGATCGAACTCGCCGACCCAGGGCGAACGGTCGAGCACGGCGCGGGTATGGGCATAGCCGGCGTCCCAGCGTTGCCGGATGCCGGACGGACTGAAGTCGATATCCTTGGTATGGTTTTCGCGATCGAGCTGGGGCGCCAGCAACCGCACCACATGCATTTGCGTCGGACAACCGTAGGCGGCCAATTCCTTCACCGCCTCGCTGTTGCGTTCGGCCTCGGGGATCCGGGCGGCAAGCTGATTGATGACATGACGCAGGCGATGCGCCTGCTGCTGGCGTTTGATGTGGCTCGCAATCCGGCTCGAATACTGCACATCCTTGTGCCGGTTAAGCACCTCCGCCATCGTGGTCGGCTCGGCGCCCACCGGATTCCACATATGCACCGCGAAGATCAGGGAGTTTCTGCGCGGATTGTCGTCGAACACCGCTTCGGTCGGCGTGTTGGACAGAATACCGCCGTCCCAATACATCTCGCCCTCAATCCGGACAGCGGGGAACGCCGGCGGCAGCGCGCCGGATGCCATGATGTGTTTGACGCCGAGGACGCCGTCGCGGCTGTCGAAATACCGCATCCGGCTGCTGCGGACATGGGCGGCGCCGACCGTCAGTCGCGGCCTGCAATTGTTCACCAGATCGAAATCGACCAACTCGGCCAAGGTCTGCTCGAGCGGCTCGGTGGAATAGTATCCGGCCCGCTCGGCACCGAGCGGATAGTCATTGCCGGCGTGGGCCAGCGGATTGGGCCTGAAGAACCCCGAGATTCCGTTCGACACGGTCGACCAGTAGAGCAGCTTTTCGTTGAAGCCTGGAAACGCGCCCGGAAGGCTCCAGACCGGGCGCTGCTCCATCCGCTTCCAGAACTCCTGCAAGCGCGGCAAACGGTCCTTTGGCGCATTGCCGGCGATCAGGCTGGCATTGATGGCGCCGATCGAGGTGCCGATGATCCAGTCCGGCTCAATGCCGGCTTCGTGCAGCGCCTGATAGACGCCGGCCTGATACGATCCCAGCGCGCCGCCGCCCTGCAGCACCAGCACGATCTGGCCGGGCAGCGTCTTGCCCAGCGTCCTCAAATTCTGCGGCGATCGCTTGTCACGCGCGTCATTCATGTCTCACTCCCATTCGCTGACATCCGGTTTCAGTGCGCGGTCCAGCCGCCGTCGACCGGCAGCGCGGTGCCGGTGATCGATGCCGCCGCGTCGCTGGCGAGAAACACCGTGAGCGCGCCCAGCTCTTCGACGGTGGCAAAGCGCCTGTTCGGCTGCTGCGCCAGCAGCACGTCGTGGATGACCTGCTCGCGGGAGATTCCGTGCGCCCTGGCCTGGCCGTCGATCTGCGCCTCGACCAGCGGGGTGTAGACGTAGCCCGGACAGATTGCATTGCAGGTGATGCCCTGCTCGGCGGTCTCCAGCGCCGCAACCTTGGTGAGACCGATGATGCCGTGCTTGGCGGCGACGTAAGCGGCCTTGAAGGGCGACGCGACCAGCCCGTGCGCGGAGGCGATGTTGATGATGCGCCCGAACCCATTCCTGCGCATCGCGGGCAGCGCCAGCCGCATGGTATGGAACGCCGACGACAGGTTGATCGACAGGATCGCGTCCCATTTCTCGACCGGAAACTGGTCGAGCGGCGCGATATGCTGAATGCCAGCATTGTTGACGAGCACGTCGAGCCGGCCGTGCTCGGCGAGCGCCGTGTCGATCATCCCGGCGATCGCCTCGGGCTTCGTCATGTCGGCGGCGGAATAGGTTACCTCGACGCTGGCGTCCTCCGCCATCCCGTCGCGGGTCCTGGCGATCTCGGCGGCATCGCCAAAGCCGTTCAGCACCACGGCCGATCCGGCCTCGGCCAGCGCACGGGCGATACCGAGCCCGATGCCGCTGGTGGAGCCGGTGACCAGCGAGACCTTGCCGGCAAGCGGCCGCACCGCCGGCGAGGCCTGGGTTTTCAACCGGATGTTCATCGTCGACCCTTTCGCTGTAACGCCGGTACCAGCACAGGCGTATCTCGCTGTGTGAACCCTGCGGTACGGCGGCGGTTTGCGGAAATGCCCTTTGGCTTCCGAAACGATAGGTCGGCGCTATGGCAATTCCGATGTCATTGCGGCATCCAGTCAGCTAATTTATCGGCAGATCAGATCGGGGCCGATCATGGAGATGCACCAGGTTCGCTACTTCCTCGCCGTCGCGCGCGTCCTCAACTTCACCCGCGCGGCCGACGAGTGCAACGTCACCCAACCGTCACTGACGCGGGCGATCAAGCAGCTCGAGGCCGAACTCGGCGGCGATCTGTTTCGCCGTGAGCGGCCGGCGGCACAATTGACCGAGCTGGGCCTGCGTATGCATCCCCTGCTCAAGCAGTGCTTTGAGGCTGCGACAGGCGCTCGCCAGCTGGCCTCGTCCTTCAAGAGCGGCGAAGTCGGCGCACTCAGGATCGCCCTCACCCATTCCGTCGACCTGACGCTGCTGATTCCGCATCTCGACCAGATCAAGCGGCTGTTCAATCGCCTGGAATTCCGCTTCCTCCGCGGCAACAGCAAGGAGGTCGGCGAACTCCTCAGGAAGGGCGAAGCCGAACTCGGCATCGCCGCCGAAATCGGCGAGGACTGGGACCGGCTCGACGCATGGCCGTTGTTTACCGAGAGCTTTCAACTCGTCATGAACCGGCAACGCCCGCTGGCAGGCCGTGACCATATCGAATTCGAGGATCTGCGGGCCGAGCAACTGCTGTCGCGAAATTATTGCGAGCATGCGGAGCGGTTGAGCTCGTCGCTTCGCAGCCATGGCATCGACGTCGATCGTAGCCACGAAGTCTCGTCGGAGCGCGACCTGATCGAACTGCTGGAGGCCGATATCGGAGTTGCCGTCATCCCGGACACGGCGTCGATTCCGCGGACCCTGAAACGTTCGGCGGTCGACGGACTGGATGCACGTCGCACGGTCCACCTCTACGGCGTCGCCGGCCGTCAGCGCACCGCCGTGGCGTCCGCCGTGATGCGGCTGCTGCGCGGTGCGGACTGGCAGCAGGTGCTGAACCAGAGCCCGAGCTCCTGAAGGTATCCACCGATGCGCTGGCTTCTCTCCATTCTGTTCAAGGTAGCTCCAAACATGGCCTATGATCTGATCGTCAAGCAGTTGAACAAGACGGTTCCGTTCGCCAGGCATGCCGGCGTCGAGATTGTGACGATCGAGAAAGGCCGCGCCGTCGCCAGCCTGCCGTTCCGCCCCGAAGGGCTCAATCACATCGGCACCCAGCATGCCGCTGCCCTGTTTGCCCTCGGCGAAGCCGCCTCGGGGGCGGCGATGGCCGGCGCGTTCGCCTCGATGCTGCTGGAAATCAGGCCGGTCGCGGCCGAAGCCGCTATCCAATTCCTCGCGGTCGCCAGGGGCGCGGTGCGTGCGGAGGCCACGGTCAAGGGCAACGCCGACGATCTCGTATCCGCGGTCCGGACCGACGGCAAGGCTGTGCTGCAGGTCGCGGTGAAATTGACCAGCGAAGACGGCGTCGAGGTCGCCGGGATGACGATCGACTGGCACGTTTCGAAGAAGCGATCCTAATTGTCGTCGCTGGCGCTCTTCAACGCGGCGATCAGGTCGTCGATTTCCATGCGCTTGCGGAAGTCGGGATCGACGAACCGCGCCTTCACCAGGCCGTCGCGGCCGACCACGAAGGTCGCGGGTATCGGCAGCACCCAGCCGTCATTGCCGTGAAAGTCCCTCATGTCCTGATTTGACAACAGCCGCTGGATTTCGTCGCCGAGCCATATCGCGAGATTCAGCGACAGCGCATAGCCGTTGTCGAGATCGGTCAGCACCGGGAACGGCGCGTCGGCTTCGGATTTGAATTTTTCAGCGAATTGCTGCACCTCGGGCATGATGGCGACCACGTCGCCACCCAGCGCCCTGATCCGGTCCAGCGCCAGGGTCACGGCCCTGACATTCAGCCGGCAATAGGGACACCAGTGACCGCGATAAAACATCACGGCGACCGGTCCTTTTTCGAGCAGCGACGTCAGGCTTACGAGCCGGCCGGTCACGTCGGGCAGGATGAAGGCCGGCATCGGATCGCCGGGCCGCGGTGCGTTTTCGCCGCCACCGTTTTCGTGGATCCGCGCGACCAGCCGATCGACCGCTTCGCCATAGGCCGGAAAAAACTCGCGCCCCGCCGCGGCATAGGCTTCGAGCTGTTCGTTCAACGTCCCTTCCATGTCGCGGCAGGCCTGGAAGGCCAGCTTGAGACGCTCGACATTGTCTGGCGATAGCGAGGTCATGTCTGCTCCGGCGTCGGGTTTCCCGAACATTGCTTTCACTGCGGGCCGCCCGCAAGGGGCGACCCCATGGTTGCCCGGGAAATTCGTTTCTCCCGGCTCAGGGCAGATAGAAATTTCCGGTCGGATCGAGCGTGCCCGAGGTCGAGTACAATTGTCCGCCATCCATGAAGAACACGGTATTGTTCGGCACCTTCTTGGCACCCTTCATCATCGCCTCATGATTCTTGGGCCCGGGCGCCATGGCCATCGATATCATCTTTCCATTGCGGAACATCATGGCCATCCCCGGGCTCATTTCGGTAGCGACCTGCGAGAACGCCGATGTTGCCATCGCCGCGAGCACAGCGGCTGCAATCATGGTCTTCGATAGGTTGATCATTGGTAGCACCTCCGGGTTCAATTGAACGCCCGCGATCGGGCGCTGGCCCATCAGAGATGAGTTCGTCGGAGACTAGAAATACTGTTGCGCCATCGGTTCGATAGCCGGGGAGCATCGCGGGCCGGCAATAGCGCGCCGCTATCGACTTCAGAGCCAGACCGTATTTCAGCCGGAGACGAAAAGCCTCGATGTTGTTCCGAAGCCCGGCTCCCGGTATGCATCAACAGACAGGAGACATCCGATGAACCCCCGCATCTCGAATTTTGCCACATCGCTGGCGCTGATTTTTCTGCTGGTTTCGGCCGCTTCTTCCGCAAGAGCCGACAGTGATGACGGCATTATCCGGGTCAAGAGTGCGGTGCCGATGTCCGAGGCGGTCGCCCGCATCAAGGCCGACATCGCCAGCAAGGGCATCAGGTTCTTCTCGGAGATCGATCAGTCGAAGCTGGCGGCCGATGCCGGCGTCAAGCTCAGGCCTTCGACGCTGCTGGTATTCGGCAATCCACCGCTCGGAACCCAGTTCATCACTTCGAACCCGAACGCCGGGCTGGATTGGCCGGTCCGTCTGCTACTGACCGAGGACGACAATGGCGACGTCTGGGCGATCTGGACCGACTTCGAATGGATCGCCAGGCGCCACAACATCAAGGACCGCGTCGCCCAGTTCGGGATGGCAACGGCGGTGGTCGGGTCGATCACATCGACGATCGCCACCAGATAACCACGCATAGCACGGCGCTATCGATTCAACAGCCAACCGGTATTTCATTCAACCGGGGACTTCACCGATGGTTCGCACGCCGGCCAGCCATCAGGGGGCCGCGGCACAACAGAGGAGAAACCAGATGTTCACACCACCGGAAAAACTGCGCTCGCTCTGGCAAGGCCTGGCGCTCGCCTGCATCATCGCCGGATCGGCCGCCGTGACGTCGTCCGCGCTTGCCGGCGAGTGCCCCGCCGACAAGATCAAGGCCAAAGCCCGCGAAAAGGTCGACTTCAAGGCAGTCGGCGTCACCGACGTCACCCTCGGGTCGATCGATCTCGGGAAACAGCCCGCCAGGATCAAGGGCCGCGAATTGCGGTTTCGCAAGCTGACCATCGCGCCCGGCGGCGTCGTGCCGTGGCACAGCCATGACGACCGGCCTGCGCTGATCTTCGTGCAGCAGGGCGAGATCGTCGAATACGCCAGCAACTGCGCAGAGCCGATCCTGCACAAGGCCGGCGAAATCAGGCCCGAAGTTTCCGGCACCTCGCACTGGTGGAAGAACCTCGGCACCGAGACCGTGATTCTCTATGTCGGCGACATCCGCAAGGATCCCGACGACCACCACATGTAGCCATCGCCACGTAACGAGCGCGCTTTGCCTCGTTGCCGGATGTGACGTCCTGGAGTCCCACGTGTCGCCCCGCACGGCCAGGCGTCACATCCCCCCTTTTTGTTCATGCCTTGCCAGGATGTCCGCGCCATGACCGATATTCCCGTCGGCATGAAATCCGGGACCATGGACACGCACAGCCGTTCGCCGGGCGTGGTGCTGCGATCCCTGGTCATCGGCCTCACCGCATTTCTGACCGTCGTCGATCTGTTCGCGACGCAGGCGATCCTTCCCTCGCTGACCCGGCACTACAACGTCACCCCGGCGGCCATGGGCTTTGCCGTCAATGCCAGCACCATGGGAATGGCGATATCAGGCCTTGTGATCGGCTTGCTCAGCCGGCACATCGATCGGCGGCTCGGCATCCTGTTCAGTCTTGCATTTCTCGCGGTCCCCACCGCCCTGCTGGCCATCGCACCCGATCTCACCGTCTTCACCATCCTGCGGGTGACGCAGGGCTTGTGCATGGCGTCCGCGTTCGCGCTGACACTGGCCCATCTCGGCGAGCAGTGCAGCGCGACGGATGCCGGCGGCGCGTTCGCCGCCTACATCACCGGCAATGTCGCCAGCAACCTGATCGGCCGGCTGGTTTCGGCCGGTGTCGTCGACACGTTCGGGCTGGCGTCGAACTTCTACTTCTTTGCCGCGCTCAATCTTGCGGGCGCGGTTCTGGTCTATTTCACCATCCAGCGGGTGCAACCGATGCATGCGATGCCGACGGCAGGGTCGCCCTTCGCGGCGATGCTCGCGCACTGGCGCAGCCCGGCGCTGCGCGCGGCCTTCGGCATCGGCTTCTGCATCCTGTTTGCCTTCATCGGCACCCTCACCTACGTCAATTTCGTGCTGGTACGACCGCCGCTGTCGCTGGGGCGGATGGAGCTGGGTTTGGTCTATTTCGTCTTCCTGCCTTCCATCGTCACGACGCTCCTGGCGGGGGCCGCGGTCAACCGCTTCGGCACGCGGCCGGCGATCTGGGGTGCGCTGGCGGTTGCGGCTTCGGGCCTGCCGCTGCTGCTGTCATCACATCTCACCGCCGCCGTGACCGGAATGATCCTGATCGGCATGGGAACCTTCTTCGCGCAAGCTGCTGCGACCGGTTTTGTCGGACGCGCCGCCCTCGATAACCGCGGCGTTGCCAGCGGAACCTATCTCGCCTGCTATTTCCTCGGCGGTCTTGTCGGCAGCGCGGTCCTCGGCCAGTTGTTCGACCGTTTCGGATGGACCGCCTGCGTTGCCGGTGTCGGCGCAACCCTCATCGTCGCCGGCCTGCTGACGACGCGGCTCAGGCTTCCACCGGAGTCCGGCTGAAGCCGCCCTGCGCCCGATCCCGGGTGCCGCAGCTTGTGCTGCTATTCGCGAATGATGACCAGCCGGCCGTCTTCCAGGCCGGCAACCAGCGCCGGACGTCCTGCTATATCAGTCGATCCGATATTCGTTGCGACACGTGCCGGCAGCGCAATCCGGGCGATATCGCGAACTTTTGGTACGAAGGCGATGAGCCGAAGCGAGCGCCGATCGAGACTGGGCACCGCCAGGTCGGGATGGCCGTCGGCGTCGAAATCCGCCGTCCAGCTCATGCCCAGCGCTTTCGATCCGATGAAGTGATTGGAAGTATCGGCCACCTCCGCGACCTTCTTCAATTGCCGATCCTGCCAGGACCACAGTTGCAACAGGCCGACGACATGAGGTTGGCGCACGAGGGCAATATCGGTCGAGCCATTGCCGTCGAAATCGGCGATGCCCGCCGGATTGAGCCATGCATGCGCATGACCGACCGGCGGCGTCTCCGCAACGATCTTCATGGACCCGGCATCGATGATCGCCAGCGCCGAACCGCGCCGAAGATACGATTTCACCACCACGATTCGATCTACACCATCGAGCCTTGCGATCCGTGGCAACAGGTCCTCGAACACCGCATTGGCGCCCGCAGTTACGGTGCCGATCCTTCCATCGCGCCGCTGGATGACCAGGCTGCCCGCTTCGATGGCATCGCCGAGAACGCCATGGCGGTAACGACCGGTCGGATCGGCGAGCCAGGCGCGAGCGATCGCGCCGTCACTGCCTGCGACCCGTCCATCCGAAAGACCGCCCGCCGGCACGGCAGGAAAATCAGGCGCTTGCGCTGTTATCAGCGCGCCGGTCGCAGGGGCAATCCGGTACCAGTTCGGCCCGATCGCGATGCGCGTATCCGCGCCCCGGACCTCGATCGACGTCACGGGGCCGGACGTCGGCACGGTTTCGGCGCGCCATTCCGCGCCGGCCGGTCCGAGCGCCAGCCATGATACCAGCGATATCAGGAGCAACCTCATTGGGCCAACAACCATGCGCGGCCGGGATTGTCACTGCGCAGAGCGAACACATTTGCGTTGGCGGCGAGAGCAGGTCGCGGCCGATCCCGGACGGTCAGTCTTCCCGCGTCAGCATGTGGGTCAGGCTTCGAATCGCGGGGGCTGCGAACAGCACGATCGGCAACATCATGACCCATGCCATCAGCCAGGATTGCAACCAGTGCAAAGCGAACGTTCCCGCCGCCAGGAACGGCACGCTGGCGATGGCCGCTGCGACCGCGCAGGTCAGGCCGGACTGAATGAATCCGAAGACGAAGTGACTGAACCGGCGTGGTATTCTCAGCATCGAGGCCTCGGCAGAAGGTGATCCCGAACGGCAAGCAAGAGCCGTGCCCAACCTGCTCCGGTCCGGGCCGGAAAGCCTATCGCAAGAATTCAGGCGGATGCAAAGCAGAGATCGCAGGGGGATCGCAGGACCGGCTACGCCGGTCACACCGTCGAAGGCTTCGCCTCGACCGTCGGCGGAATTTCCTGCGCCGGCTCGTCATCGGCGATGGCGCGCCAGGCCGCGCCCTCGAGGTCGTCATACTGCCCGCTCTTCAGCGACCAGAGGAAGCCGAGCAGGCCGATCAACCCGAGCCCGAGCGCCAGCGGCACGAGATAAACGAGCACTTCCATCAGGATCTCCTGTCCGCGACGCGGCGGGCGCGCAGCGCATTGACCATGACCAGGATGGAGGAGCCCGACATCGCCGCCGCGGCGATCAATGGCGTCACCACGCCGCTGATCGCAATCGGGACCGCCAGCATGTTGTAGCCGATCGCGAGCCAGAGGTTTTGCCGCATCAACAGCAGCGCCTTGCGGGAGAAATCGATCGCCGCCACCACCGGGGCCAGCGGCTTGCCGAGGAACACCAGATCGGCGGTCGCCTGGCTCAGATGCGCGGCACTGATCGGCGACATCGAAACATGCGCCGCCGCCAGCGACGGCGCATCGTTCAGGCCGTCGCCGACCATCATCACCTTGACCCCCTGCGCCTTCAGTTCCTCGATGCGCGCGATCTTGTCGGCAGGCGTAACGCCCGCCCGCCAGTCGCTGACGCCAAGCGCGCGCGCCGCGGCGCGCACCGCGGGTTCGCGGTCGCCGGAGAGAATCTCGACCTTGATGTTGCGAAGCCGCAGCGCCGATATCGTCGCCTGCGCATCCGGGCGCAGTCCCTGCCGGACGCAGAACACCCAGCTTTTCTCGCCATCGCTGAACGCAACGATGGAGGCTTCCGGATCGAGGTCCCGGCTGTCGGCGGCCAGTTGCTCGGCCGCGCAGAACGACGGCCGCCCGAGCCGCAGCTCTTTTCCGTCGAGAATGGCCCGCACCCCCTGCCCCGGCTCTTCGACGGCGCCGGCCAGCGGCGCCTTCGCATTCGACGCCCGCGCCACCGCGGCTGCGACCGGATGGTGGCTCGCCAGCGCCAGCTGGCCGGCCAGCTTGAAGACGTCCTCGGGAATGCCTGAAGCGTTGACCACTTCGAGATCGGGCAGCGTCAGCGTTCCCGTCTTGTCGAAGATGATGTGGTCGACCTCGGCCAGCCGTTCGATCGAATCGCCGGAATTGAGCAGCACGCCGGCCCGAAACATCGCGCCGGACGCTACCGTCTGCACCGTCGGAATGGCAAGCCCGAGCGCGCAGGGACAGGTGATGATGAGGACGGCGACGCCGGTCACGATGGCGTCGTGCCAGCTCGCGCCGACCAGGACCCAGCCGAGGATCGTCAGCAGCGCGGTGGCATGCACCACCGGCGCATACAGTCGCGAGGCGCGGTCGGCGAGCCGCACATAGCGGGAGCGGGCCTGAAGCGCGTTGTCGAGCAGCCGGGTGATCTCCGCCAGCAGCGTGCCTTCGGACGCCGCGGAAACGCGAACCCGCAACGTTCCCGTCATGTTGAGCGAACCGGCATAGACCGCGGTGCCCTGCTCGGCCGCGACGTGGCGGGTCTCGCCGGTGATCAGGCTCTGGTCGATCTCGGATCGCCCCTCGATCACGGTGCCATCGACCGCGCAACGCTCGCCGGGCCGCAGCAGCACGATGTCGCCGGGGTCGATCGCCGCCACCGGCACTTCCGAAATCTCGTCGGGGCCGACGAACTTCGTGGCGGTCTCGGCCTTCAGCGCGGCGAGGTTTCCGGCCACCGCACGGGTCCGCCGCCGCATGCTCTGGTCGAGAAAGCGGCCGACCAGCAGGAACGTCAGCAGCATGATCGCCGCATCGAAATAGGCATGTTCGGCGTGGTTGACGGTTTCCACCACCGACATGCCGAGCGCGAGAATGACGCCGATCGAGATCGGCACGTCCATGTTGACGTTGCCGGTGCGCAGCGCGCTCCAGGCCGAACGAAAGAACGGCTGGCCGGCATAGGCCGCGGCCGGCAGCGCGATCAGCGCCGACAGCCAGTGGAAGAAATCGCGCTGTTCGGGGATCATGTCGCTGACATTGCCGGACCACACCGGGATCGACAGCATCATCACGTTCATGGTGGCGAACGCCGCGACACCGAGACAGCGCAGCAGAAACCGCGATTGTTCGGCTTCAACGGCTTCCGCGCCGGCGGTTTCGTACGGATAGGCCTTGTATCCAAGCTCGGCCAGCCGGTCGATGAAGCGCCCCGGATCGAGCGCGCCCTGCTTCCATTCCAGCGCCACGCGGCGGTCGGTCAGATTGACGCGCGCCAGCGTCACGTCCGGTATCGCCGAAAGCCCGCGCTCGATCTTCGACATGCAGCCGGCGCAACTGACGCCCTCGACCGCCAGATCGATATGCGAGAGGCCCGCGCCCGCATCCCTGACGTAGTGTGAAAAATCCCGTGTCGCCTGCATCACGCGGCCCTCCATAGCGTTTTCAAGCGAAGTGGGTACCGGTTCGCGTGAAGAAAACGCGTCAAAACAAAAGACTCAATTCAGCACGACACGGTTCTTCGACAGGAACATCCGCTGTCCCGCCGCGACACCCTCGATCACCAGGTCCCACTGCCCGGCGGCGATCGGCGGGGCGTTGCCGCGATAGATTCCGATCCCCATCTCGGCCAGTTCCACCGGCTGATCGGCGCGCCGGTCGGTCGGACGTTCGAGCCGGCCCTGAAACTTCAGGCCCGACATCGGCCTGCCGGTATTGTCCCACGCCTCCACCTGCAACCTCGCGCCGCCATCCGGACCGCGCTCGATATGGGCGTCGACCTTCCAGTTTCGCGCGTTCTGATCATGGGCGGTCGCGATTTCCTTCTCGTAGGCGAGGCTTGCGGTATAGGCGCTGTCGACCTCGGTGCCCGGCATGCTCCGGATCGCCAGCTGCATCATGGTCATATTGACCGCGAACACGACGCCGAAAAAGGCGACCAGCATGGCGAGTACCTTGCCTCCGGTCAGCGGTTTTGGAGAAACGGGCGGTCTGCTCATGCCAGGCTCCTGTGCACTCATGGAGAGACGAAGTTATCGGTCGCCGACGCAACCTCGCCGAGCCCGATATCGGTGACCCGGAATCGCACCGGGATCGACTTGTCCGGATTGTTCTCGGCGGGCGCGGTGACCAGCAGCCGCAATTCGGTGGTCTGATCCCGCCCGAGCACGATCATCGGACGGTCCGGCGTCACGGAATCGGCGCCGACGACATGGACCGACGCGTTGACCGGGCCGTCGATGTCGATCGCGATAACCCGGTCGAAGCCGCGCTTGTTCAGGAGGCGGACCGTATAGGCATTGCGGATCGATCCGTCGCTCAGCTTCACCGCGACCGGATTTCGGTCGTGCAACACGTTGATGTCGAGCAGCGACCGCGTCAGCAGCGCGTACAGCATGATCGCGCCGACCGAGGCGATCAGGGTGGAGTAGACGATGGTGCGCGGCCTCACGATCCGGTAGATCGGCGGCTTGCCGGCCTGGCGGCGCTGGATGTTGATGTCGTTGTCGTAGCCGATCAGGCGGGTTTCCCGGCCGATTTTCGTCATCACGGTATCGCAGGCATCGATGCAGAGGCCGCACTGGATACAGTCGAGCTGCGAACCGTCGCGGATGTCGATGCCGGTCGGGCAAACCGCGACGCATTGGAAGCAATCGATGCAGTCGCCGGCGATCTGGCCCGACGCCCGCAATTCGTTCGCCTTCTTCAGCGAGGTGCGCTTCTCGCCGCGATCGTATTTGTAGGTGACGTTGAGCGCCCATTCGTCGGTCAGCGCCGCCTGGATCCGCGGCCACGGGCACATGTAGACGCAGACCTGCTCGCGCATGAACCCGGCCAGCACATAGGTCGTTGCGGTCAGGATCGCGATCCAGATATAGGCCAGCATCGGCGCCTGGAAGGTGAGGAGCTGCTTCACCAGCGTCGGCGCGTCGTTGAAATAGAGCACCCAGGCGCCGCCGGTCCACCAGGCGATCATCAGCCAGATGAAGTGCTTCAGCCCGATCTCGGCGAAGCGTTGCAGCTTCCTGGTGCCGCGCGCGGCGTCCTTGCGCATGCGCTCGCGGCGGTCGCCCTCGACCAGGCGCTCGACGGCGTAGAACAGGTCGGTCCAGACCGTTTGCGGACAAAGATAGCCGCACCATATGCGGCCGCCCACCGAATTCATCAGGAACAAGGTCAGGGCGGCGACGATCAGCAGCCCGGTAAAATAATAGACTTCCTGCGGCCACAACTCGATGAAGAAGAAATAGAAGCGGCTGTTGGGCAGGTCGACCAGCACCGCCTGGTCGGGGGCGCCCAGGCCGCGGTTCCAGCGCACGAATGGCAGCAAATAGTAGACGCCGAGGCAAAACGCCATCAGGCCCCATTTGATGCGGCGGTAGGTGCCCTTGACGCGCTGCGGATAGATTTTCTTCTGGGCCACATAAAGTGGCCCATCGTCATCCAATGGCAGCGGGATTGGTACGGGCTTGTTCATCGGTGGAATTGATCTCGCATTCGCAGTTGAACCTAGGCTCAACTTCGGAAGCATGATTGATCCACCTCAACAAGATCGCGAGTTCCCGCCCGCAATGCCGGTTATTTGCCTCCGCCGAGCGAGTGGACGTAGACTGTCAGCGCCTTGACCGTGGAGGGATCGAAACGGTCCACCCAGGCCGGCATGACGCCGGCTCGGCCATTGGTAATGGTTTCGGCCAGGGTGGCTTCGTCGGAACCGTAGAGCCAGATCTTGTCGGTGAGGTCGGGCGCGCCGAGTTCCTGATTGCCCTTGCCGGCGTCGCCGTGACAGGCCGCGCAGTTTTCGGCAAAGATCTTGCCGCCCTCGGCCGCATTGTATCCCTTGGCGGTGGCGAGGCCCGACAGCGAACGGACGTAATTGGCGACCGTGACGATCTGGTCCTTCTTCAACACGCCTTCCTTGCCGAAGGCGAGCATGGCGCTTTCGTGGCCTTTCGCATGTCCCGAACGCACCCCGAACTGGATCGTTTGCAGGATCTGGTCGAGCGAGCCGCCCCACAGCCATTCGTCGTCGTTCAGGTTGGGATAACCCTTGGCGCCGGCGCCGCCACTGCCGTGGCAAGGCGCGCAATTGTCGCCGAACACGGTCTTGCCGCGGGCGCGCGCCAGCGCCAGCAAGGCCGGGTCCTTCTCGATTTCCGCCAGCGGCGCGGCTCCGAGTTTCACCATCTTGTCGCCGCGGATCTTCTCCAGATTGGCGAGTTCGACGGCGACGTCGGCGCGGCTGGAATATCCGAACATACCCGTCGTGTGGCTCGTCACCAGCGGCCATGCCGGATATACGATCCAGTACCCGAACGCCCAGACGATGGTGATGTAGAACGTGATCACCCACCAGCGCGGCAGCGGTGTGTTCAGTTCCTTGATGCCATCCCACTGATGGCCCGTGGTCGACGTCCCCGTGACCTGGTCGATATCGTTGTGCTCAGCCATGATACTTCATTCCTCCCGCAACGGGATTCTCGCCGCCGCGTCGAAGGTCGCCTTGTTGCGAGGCCAAAGCGCGTAAGTCACGATCGCGAGGAAGATTCCGACAAAGACCGGCGTCCAGAAACTCGTGACGAAATCCGAGGTGATGTTCTGGACCGTTAGGATTGCTTTCATCGTTTGCGCCTTCTCAGCGAAGATTTGCTTTTTCGTTGTAGAGCTTGAAATCGACCAACGTGCCGAGCATCTGCAGATAGGCGACCAGCGCGTCCATTTCGGTCGGAATGCCGGCCTTGCCGTCGAAGTTGCGCGCGACCGCCTTCGGATAGCGCTTGGTAAAGGCCTCCACCCCGGGATTGTCGGGGTCGGCCTGCGCCTTCAGGTCGGCAACGGCATTGGCAATCTGGTCGTCCGAATAGGGTACGCCGACCACACGGTTGGTGCGCAGATGGTCCGCCATCCCCGCGACATCGACTTCGGTCTGGGCCAGGAAGGGGTATCCCGGCATCACCGATTGCGGAACGATGGCGCGCGGGTTGACAAGATGGGTGACGTGCCATTCGTCGGAATACTTCGCGCCAACCCGCGCCAGATCCGGCCCGGTCCGCTTCGATCCCCACTGGAACGGATGGTCGTACATGCTTTCGGCCGCGAGCGAGAAGTGACCGTAGCGCTCGACCTCGTCGCGCAGCGGCCGGATCATCTGCGAGTGGCAGAGATAGCAGCCCTCGCGAACATAGACGTTGCGGCCGGTCAGTTCCAGCGGCGTGTACGGCCGGATGCCGTCGACTTTCTCGATCGTGCTCTTCAGATAGAAGAGCGGCGTAATCTCGACCAGGCCGCCGATGGCGACGACCACGAGAATTCCGGCGATCAGGACGATCGAGTTCTTTTCAAAGATTTGATGCCGCGTCCAGAAAGACATTTAATCGCTCCTCATTCCGCCGGCTGAAGAGCGACGGGCGACTGAATTTGCTTCTCGCCTACGCGCACCGTCATCCAGAGATTGTATGCCATGATCAGCGACCCGATCAGGAACAGCGCTCCTCCGGCGGCGCGGATGATGTAGAATGGATGCATCGCTTCGACAGTCTCGATGAAGGAATATTCGAGGAAGCCGAGCGAGGTGTAGGCCCGCCACATCAGGCCCTGCAGGATCCCGGACACCCACATCGCGGAGATGTAGAGCACGATACCGACGGTCGCGATCCAGAAGTGCCAGTTGACGAGCTTGAGACTGTAAAGTCCCTTGCGGTCCCACAACCAGGGAACCAGGCAATACAGCGCGCCGAACGAGACGAACCCGACCCAGCCCAGCGCGCCGGCATGGACGTGACCGATGGTCCAGTCGGTGTAGTGGCTGAGAGAATTCACCACCTTGATCGACATCAGCGGACCTTCGAAGGTCGACATGCCGTAGAAGGCGACGGACACCACCAGCATGCGCAGCACGGGATCGGTGCGAAGCTTGTCCCAGGCGCCGGACAGCGTCATCAGGCCGTTGATCATGCCGCCCCATGACGGCATCCACAGCATGATCGAGAAGGTCATGCCCAGCGTCTGCGCCCAGTCCGGCAACGCGGTGTAGTGCAGATGATGCGGGCCGGCCCAGATATAGAGGAAGATCAGCGCCCAGAAATGGATGATCGACAGCCGGTAGGAATAGATCGGCCGCTCGGCGCGCTTCGGGATGAAGTAGTACATGATGGCGAGAAAGCCGGCGGTCAGGAAGAAGCCGACCGCATTGTGCCCGTACCACCACTGGAACATGGCATCCTGCACGCCGCCCCAGGCGATGTAGGACTTGGAACCGAACACCGACACCGGCAGAGCGGGGTTGTTGCCGAGATGCAGCACGGCGATGGTGACGATGAAGGCCAGGTAGAACCAGTTGGCGACGAAGATGTGCGGTTCCTTGCGCTTCACCAGCGTCATCAGGAAAACCAGCAGATAGACCACCCAGACGATGGTCAGCCAATGATCGGCGTACCATTCCGGTTCGGCATATTCCTTCGACTGCGTCACGCCGAACAGGTAGCCGGTGCCCGCGATCAGGATGAAGAAATTATAGCCCAGCACGACGAACCACGGCGCAAGATCGCCGGCGAGTCGCGCCCGGCAGCTCTTCTGCACCACATAGAACGAGGTCGCAATCAGCACATTGCCGCCGAACGCAAAGATCACGGCCGACGTATGCAGCGGCCGCAGCCGGCCGAAACTGGTCCACGGCAGGTCGAAATTGAGCGCCGGCCACGCCAGCTGGGAGGCGATGATCAACCCGACGAGAAACCCGGCAATGCCCCAGAACACCGACGCCACGGTGGCGAACTTGATCGGGCCCATGGAGTAGTTTGGCCGGCCGTTGATTTCCTGCGGCGGCAACGCCGCCGGCCGGTCGTAATACCGGTTCAGAATCGCAAAGACCGCCGCCAGACTGGCGGCGGCGCTGAGCGAGGCATGAAAGGCGAAGGGCGCATCAAGCGCTTTCGCCGCACCTATCATGCAGAGAAAGGCGGTGACTGCGAACACCAGCGTCAAGCCGGCTTCACCTGTCGTCATGGTCTTCGCTTTGGGGGCCTGGCTCATGTGGAATCTCTCGTGTGACACGAGTTCAACAACCACAATCCCGCCGGGCGCGATTTGATCTCGATCAAATCCGTGGTGGTCTCAGGCCTTCGATCACGGCAACGCTGCGGAAAAGAGGGTCGGCGGTCAGCCGCGGGCGCCCACGCGCCGCAGCGCCTACTGGGCCTGCACGGTCCAGGCGATCATGTCCTTCGCGATTCGACCGAATGCGTCGCTGAAGGCGGCGACGGCTGCCGGCGGCTCGAGTTTGTCGAGCTTCTGACTTTCCTCGAACAGCCGCGAGGCGATGACTTTTCCATCCTTGTCGACGATCCGCGCCGACAATCCGATCTCCGCCGCCGCTCCTGCATCCACCGCGATTCGGAAGCGCCTGATATCTATCAGAAGCTGAATATCGGCCTGCCCGACATCCGACGCGTGCAAGGGTGCATGCGCGATATCGTAATTTTCAAAGCTTTCGATCAAACGGGCCTGCAACAGCTTCGGAATGCTGTCGGCCCAGAGAAAATCCGCAAATCCCGGATAGTCCCCTGCCGGCGAGAACAGCATGCGCTGCGTCGCCAGCATGGCAACGGCCGTCGGCTCGGGGATCGCCAACGAATCCTTGAGGGTCTTGTCCGCCGGTCCGAGATTCCGCGGCGCGCGCAAGTCGTAGGTGACCTTTTGCGCGGGGGTGCCGCCGCCGGTGAGCTTTTCCAGACCGGCGATGATGCTATCGAGTTTGCCGGTGTTACGCGCCAGCCCGTCGGTGAATGTCTGCAGATTGGCGATGGTCTTCTTCAGCGGTTCCGAATTCTCGGTCAGGACCGTATCCACCTTGCGCAAGGCATCGCGGGCAGCCTGGGTCATGCTCTGGCCCGCGCCGGGGTCGGCAATCAGCGTCGGCACGGCGCCGGTATTCGCCAGCAGGGTGCCGCCTTCCAGCGCAATGACGGGAACGCCGGTCAGGCCCTGGAATTCCAGGCCGACCCTGGTGTCGGATCGTACCGGCGTCGTCGACGCCACCGAGATCGTCGCGTTGACGCGGCGCGGATTGTCCGGCGCCAGCCCAAGATCCGTCACTTCGCCGACACGGATGCCGTTGAACAGCACGCCGGCGCCTATCAGCAATCCCGGCACCGAGCCGTCGAACTGGACACGATATGTCGTGCGCGGACCGAGCCCGCCGGTATTGTGCAGCCAGTAGACGAAGCCGAATACGGCGATGATGGCTGCCAGAACGAAGGCGCCGACGACGGCGAAGGGAGCGCGGGTTTCCATCTGTTAACTCGCTTTGGGTTGCAGCATCTGGGAGCGCTTGCCGTGAAAATAGGCCCGTACCCAGGGATGCTCGGATTGAAGCAGCTCGCGCATCGGTCCGATGGCGACGATCTTGCCATCCGCCAGCGCCGCCACGCGATCGCAGACTGTATTGAGGCTGGCGAGATCATGGGTGACCATGAACACCGTCAGCCCCAGGGTTTTCTGCAATGTCTTGATCAGGGCGTCGAAATCGCCCGCCGCAATCGGGTCGAGACCCGAGGTCGGTTCATCGAGAAACACGATGGCGGGATCGAGTGCAAGCGCTCTCGCCAGCGCCACGCGTTTCGTCATGCCGCCCGACAGTTCCGCGGGGAATTTGTCGCCATCCTCCGGCCTCAGCCCGACCATTTCGAGTTTGGCGGTAGCGATCTCGTCCATCAGCGTTTGCGACAGGGTCAGGTTCTCGCGCAGGGGAAACTGGATATTCTGCAGCACGGTGAGCGACGAGAACAGCGCACCCTGCTGAAACAGGATGCCCCACCTTCCGGCGGCGGCCTGGGTGGTACGCTCGTTGGCGCCCCCGATCATGGAGCCCATCACCTCGATTTCTCCGCTGCGCCGCGGAATGAGGCCGATGATGGTTCGCATCAGCACCGACTTGCCGCCGCCGGAGGCGCCGACCAGGCCGAGGATCTCGCCCCTGCGGACGTCCAGCGACAGCTGATTGATCACCACCGTCTTGCCGAAGCCGACCACGAGGTCATGTACGCGAATCGCAAACTCGGGGGCCTCCGACATCGCTACATTCCGATCGATGCAAAGAAGACCGCAAACAGTCCGTCGAGCACGATCACCAGAAAGATCGATTTTACCACCGAAGTGGTGGTCTGCTTGCCGAGCGATTCGGCGCTTCCCTTCACCCGCAGGCCCTCGCTGCAGGCGACGATGCCGATCACCAGCGCCATGAACGGCGCCTTGATGATCCCGACCTCGAAATGCGTGACGGATACGGCCTCGTGCAACCGCGCAATGTAGATCGGCGGCCCCATGCCGCCATAAAACTGCGCCACCAGGCCGCCGCCATAAAGCGCCGCCATCGCCCCGATGAAGCTGAGGATCGGCAGCGCCAGCACCAGCGCGATGATGCGCGGCAGGATCAGCACTTCGACCGGATCGAGACCCATGGTCGACAGGGCATCGATCTCCTCGCGCATTTTCATCGAACCGAGTTCGGCGGTGTAGGCGCTGCCGGAGCGGCCGGCGACCATGATGGCGACGATCAGCACACCGAGTTCGCGCAGCACCAGAATCCCGACCATGTCGACGACATAGGAATCGGCACCGAACTTGCGGAAATGGAAGAAGCCCTGCTGCGCAATGATGGCGCCTATCAGGAAAGTGATCAGCACGACGATCGGTATCGCCTGCCAGCCGACGCGGTAGAGCTGGTACACCAGCGATGTCAGCCGCAGCGATCTCGGCCTGCGCAGCACCCCGACGAGGGCCAGAAAAAGCGAGCCCATCATCCGCAGGAACACGGCGACGTCGTCCCTCGCGCTGAGGGCCGAACGGCCGATATCGTTCACCTTGGCCACCACGGGATTCAGTGCCGGCGCCGGCGCCGGATTGCGGCGATTGACCTGACGGACCTCGTCGATCAGTCCGGCGTAGTTGTCGTCGACGCCAACCAGTTCGACGGGATGGCCGGCTGCCGATGCCCGCCGTGACAGCTTCTCCAGCAGCCAGGCCCCGAGCGTGTCGAGTTCCCGCAGGCCGGCCAGGTCCAGCTTGATTGCCTTCGACCGATCAAGCTGCGGCGCGACGCCGTTGGACAGCGTCTCCAGCATCGTCACATTGGTTGCAGTCCAGGATCCGGCAGGACGCAACTCAAGCACATCGCCCGATGGCGTGGCGGTCAATTCCGGTGCAGTCGCCAAGGTCGGTATCCTTTGAAAAGTGCGTTGTGTTTCTAAACTCGAGCGCGGCAATCGGATTGACCTGCCTCAAGACCGAATTCTCAAGGCCGAATTCCCGCGGCGCTTGACGCAAATCAACAGCGTCGCTCCTACTCCGCCTACAATGTAGTTGCATTATGTCAGCGAGGTCCAGATCGATGTTCGAATCAAGCGAGCTTAGAGATGAGCTGCATGCGCTCAAGGCCGACGTGTCACGCCTGTTCGATACGGCGGGCGAGGGAATTCGCGACACCTCCAGGACCCACGCCGAGGCGCTGGCCGATCAGATCAAGGCCGCGCTGAACGAGCTCGGCGAGACCCTCAGCGAGCAGGAAGACCAGGTCGCACATTTCGTTTCGGATCGGCCGATCACGTCACTCGCCTCGGCATTCGCCCTTGGCGTCGTTGTCGGCTTCATGCTGAGGAGGCATTAGGGTGAACATCGAGAGCATACTGATGAACCTGCGCGTGCTTTGGCGCACGGACCGGATCATCGCCGATATCCGGATGCGGCATCTGCTCGTCGGGCTCGGGCTCAAGGCTCTCGCCGCCTTGATGGCGGGCTTCGGCTTGATGATGCTGGAAGTAGCGGCCTATTTCGCGCTGGTCCAGGTCTTGAGCGCCATATCCGCCGCGGCCATTCTCGGCGTAGTCAACCTTGCGATCGCCGCGATCTTGTTCGTTCTCGCTTCAAGGTCGCCGTCGGGCCGCGAACTGGAGCTCGCCACCCAAATTCATGATACCTCGGTCGAGGCATTGCAGGTCGAGGCGCGGGCCCTCCAGTCGCAGCTGAGCGGCATGATCCAGCATCCGTTGAATGGAATCCTGCCGTCGCTGATCGTGCCGCTGATCACCGTGATCATCAGGAGCCTGAAGACGCGGGCGGCGCCCCCGGGCCCCACGGCGGCACAGCAGAAATAGATCGTCGACCGCCGTCTTCCACCACCCAGCAGGAGCCGTTATGCGCGCCCATCAGATCATGACCCGACCGGTTATCACCGTGACGCCGGAGACCACGATCGCCGAGGCCGCCAACACCATGCTGCAGCGGCATATCAGCGGGCTACCGGTGGTGGACGCGGCCGGAAAGCTCGTCGGCATCGTCTCGGAAGCGGACTTCATTCGCCGCAGCGAACTCGATACGCGACGCAAACGCGGCCGCTTCCTGGCATTCATTCTCGGCCCGGGCCAGGCTGCGACCGATTTCGTTCGCGAGCATGGCCGCAAGGTGGCCGAGGTCATGACGCCGGAGCCGCTCACGATCACCGAAGACACCCGGCTCGAAAAAATCGTGACGTTGATGGAAAAGAATCACGTCAAGCGTCTGCCGGTGATGCGCGCAGACCGAATCGTCGGCATCGTATCGCGCGCCAACCTGCTGCAGGCGGTGGCGAGCCTTGCCCGCGAGATCGCAGACCCCACGGCCGACGACGACCACATCCGCAATCGCATCATCGATGCGCTTCACAAGAACGACTGGTGTCCACAGGGCCTCAACATCGTCGTCCGCGACGGCATCGTCGATCTCGGCGGCATCATTACCGACGAACGGTCCCGGCAGGCATCCATCGTCGCCGCGGAGAACGTGACCGGCGTGAAGAAGGTCCACGACCATCTGTGCTGGGTCGACCCTATGTCCGGACTCTACCTGATCGCTCCGGAAGACGACGGCCTGGCCAAGGCGAAGTGAACGCGCTTCCCGATGCTGGCGTGGAGCGCCAGCGCCAGGTCGGCACCCCTGACCTGCGCGAGCCCCGCGAACTCTAGCCGTTACCGCCGGCACAGGTCTCGAGCGCCCTGAGGATGTCCCCGCGGGCGATCATGCCCTCCAGCCGGTGGCCGCTGTCGATCACGGGAAAGCTGCGGAAACGATGCTCGACCATCAGCTGCAGCACCCGCGTCAGTCTGGTGTCGGAACGAACGTAAATGAACTCCGAGGTCATGACGTCGGCGACGGTGCGCTTCATCAGCTCGTCATAGCGCGGGACTAACTGATTTGGGGTAAAGGCAAAACACTTCAGGAAGTCGAACTTGGTGACGAGGCCGACCATCTGCCCCTCGTCCTCGACCGGATAGGCGTTGAAATCGTCACGCCCGAATATCGAGCCCAGTTCGTGCATGCTGAGCCCGCGCGTCACTGTCGTGACGGTACGCGTCATGTGGCCGGCGACGGTTTGCTCGAGAAATTGATACACAGCGCGATCCTCTCGGTTCCAATCGTTGCGTAACGCTCTCTAATGGGACAGCAGCACGCAACGCGCGCTCTGGGCGAGAAGATGCCGGGTCATGCCGCCGAGAACCAGTTCGCGAAGCCTCGAATGGCCGTAGGCGCCCGCGACAATGACGCCGGCGCCGACGTCGGCCGCAATCCGGTCGAGCTGAGCCGGGGCGTCGCGTCCGCCGTTCTTTTCAGGCACCAGCTCGCGGGCGACGATACCGTGGCGCGATAACCAGGCCACGACATCGCGCACCCGCGAAAGCGCCTCCGGCCGGCTGTCGTCGCCTTCCACGATTTCCGCGACGGTAACGTCCTTTGCCTTGCGGAGCAGCGGCAGCGCGTCGGCAATCGCCCGCCTCGCCTCGGCGGTGTCCTTCCACGCCACCAGCATGCTGCTCGGATCGAGTGCGGTGACGGTGTCGGGGACAACCAGCAGCGGCCGTCCGGCCTGCATCACCAGATCCTTCGGGCCGGTCCGCACAAAGGGATCCGAAAACGCATCGCTATGCCCGCCGCTGACGATGATGTCGGCGCAACGCGCCTGCTGCAATATATATCGGGCCGGAAAGTCCAGGGCGCTGCGCCATTCGACCGATTTGGCTCGATTTTCTGCCGCGCCGCGGAATTGCGCCTCAAGCTCCGCCATGCGGTTTTTCACCGCCGCCCGGCCCTCGTCGATCAGGCTCTGGGCCTGCTCTCCCGAGGTGAAGTAAAGCGGCGGGCTGAACTGCGCCGCCGCGATCCCGACGACGCCTGCGTCAAAACGCTCCGCGATTCGGCAGGCCGCTTCAAGACGAGCCTCGTTCGGCTGGTCCAGCGCCAGACTGACCATGACGGTCGCGTAGCTCATTCAATCTCTCCGTTGTCACGAAATGCCGTCCTTTCTAGACCATGAGCCGAAGCGCGAAATGAGATAGATCAAGGTCCGGCACACGGCGCTCGCAGGGTTTGGCAAGACACCGGGAAGAATATACCATGGTCCGCAGCGGCGACGGGAAGCCGGATCGATGGAAGGCGAAGCTGATACGTGACCGGTAAAACTCAATCGGACGATCCGGCCCGCAATGAGCATTTCCGGCTCCGGATCGAAGGATTCGGCGTCGGAACCTGGGATCTGAACCTCGAGACCCGGGAGCTGGAATGGTCCGAGACAACGCGAAATCTCTTCGGAATTCCGCCGGACGAGGCGGTCAGCTACGATCTTTTTCTTTCGCTGCTCGAACCGGAAGACCGTGAGCGCACCGAGCGGGAGACCGCGCGGGTTACCGAGTCCGGCGGCAAATACGATCTCGCATTCAAGATCGGTGGATCGCAGGGCGCCGGCCGGTGGGTTCGCTCGCGCGGCGGCCTCATCAGGGATTCGACCGGTGTCGCGCGCCATCTCAGCGGGATTATTCTCGATATCGACGAGCAGAAGCAACTCGAAGAGGCGCTGCGAACGCGAGAAAACCACTTCCGCTCCATCCTCGACACGGTGCCGGATGCGATGATCGTCATCGACGGACACGGCATCATGCAATTCTTCTCTACTGCCGCCGAGCGGCAGTTCGGCTATTCCGAACAGGAGGCTATTGGCCGGAACGTCAGCATGCTGATGCCCGAGCCGGATCGGACCCGCCACGACGGCTATCTCGCTCGCTACCATTCCACCGGCGAGCGGCACATCATCGGCATCGGCCGGATCGTGACCGGCAAGCGCCGCGACGGAACGACCTTCCCGATGCACCTGTCGATCGGCGAGATGCAATCCGGCGGCGAGCCCTACTTCACCGGTTTCGTGCGCGACCTCACCGAGCACCAGCAAACCCAGGCGCGGCTGCAGGAACTGCAGTCCGAGCTGGTGCACGTTTCGCGCCTGAGCGCGATGGGAGAGATGGCTTCGGCGCTGGCGCATGAGCTCAATCAGCCGCTCGCCGCCATCAGCAACTACATGAAGGGCTCGCGCCGGCTGCTGGCCGGCAGCGCCGATCCCAATACGTCAAAAATCGAAAGCGCGATGGACCGCGCCGCCGAACAGGCGCTGCGCGCCGGCCAGATCATCCGGCGCCTGCGCGACTTCGTCTCGCGCGGCGAATCCGAGAAGCGGGTCGAAAGTCTCTCCAAGCTGATCGAGGAGGCCGGGGCGCTCGGCCTCGCCGGCGCCCGCGAACAGAACGTTCAGCTTCGCTTCAATCTCGCCCCGGAGTCCGACCTGGTGCTGGCGGATCGGGTCCAGATTCAGCAGGTTCTGGTCAATCTGTTTCGCAATGCGCTGGAGGCGATGGCGCAATCGCCGCGGCGGGAACTGATCGTCAGGAACGTCAAGGTGGCGGACGACATGGTCGAAATCGAGGTATCCGATACCGGCTCGGGATTCCATGACGACGTCAAGCCCAATCTGTTCCAGACCTTCTTTACGACCAAGGAAACCGGGATGGGAGTGGGACTCTCCATCAGCCGCTCGATTATCGAGGCGCATGGCGGCAGGATGTGGGCCGAAAGCAATGCCGCTGGTGGCGCGACGTTCCGCTTCACGTTGCCCGCAGCAGACAATGTGAGCTGACAGATGCCGAACAAGGGTAAGATTTACGTCATCGACGACGACGAGGCGATGCGGGATTCGCTGAACTTCCTGCTCGATTCCGCCGGCTTCCACGTCACGCTGTTCGAGTCCGCCCAGAATTTTCTCGATGTCCTGCCTGGCCTCGAATTCGGCTGCGTCGTCTCCGACGTGCGCATGCCGGGCATCGACGGAATCGAGATGCTGAAGCGCATGAAAGCCGGCCAGAGCACGTTTCCGATTCTGATCATGACCGGACATGGCGATGTCCCGCTCGCCGTCGAGGCGATGAAGCTCGGCGCGGTCGATTTTCTGGAGAAGCCGTTCGAGGACGACCGGCTGATCGGCATGATCGAGGCGGCGATCCGCCAGGCGGAGCCGGCCGCCAAGAGCGAGACGATCACCCATGAAATCGCGGCGCGGGTGGCAACGCTCAGCCCGCGCGAGCGCCAGGTCATGGACGGCCTGATCGCCGGGCTTTCCAACAAGCTGATTGCCCGCGACTACGACATCAGTCCCCGCACCATCGAGGTCTACCGGGCCAACGTGATGACCAAGATGCAGGCCAACAGCCTTTCGGAACTGGTGCGGCTGGCGATGCGGGCCGGCCTGCTTCACGATTGAGCTAAATCAAGCCGCTAGGCCCGCAACGGGTGTTAGCTGGCATGATGTCATTGCCCGCCACACCTACTGTCTATGTCGTCGACGACGATGCCGATGTGCTCCGCTCGCTGCGGTTTCTGCTTGAAACGGACGGATTCAACGTCCGGACCTTCAGGAACGGATCGGCGCTGCTGAATGCCGTCCGCTCGACCGGCGTGGACTGCTTTGTGATCGACTACAAGATGCCCGACATGAACGGCATCGATCTGGCGAGGCGCCTGCGCAACCGCGACATGGCGGCGCCGATCATCCTCATCACCGGGTACCCCGACGAGAACATCGCGGCCCGGGCGGCGGCCGCTGGGGTGCACAACGTTCTGCTGAAGCCGCTGCTGGAGGAGAGCCTTGTAACGCGTATTCGGGGCGTTATTCAGGACGGGCATGCCGCGGCCGGCCCCGGACGGTGACCTCCGGTATTATACGTAGGTAAACCTCCTTAAGATATCGCACGAAATTTCCAGCTTCGAAGTCCTCGCTTAGCAATGGCCATCCGCCGCAAGGAGATGACCATGCTCACCCAATCCCTCACCTCTTCCGCTGTCGCCAGCCGCATCAGCCCGGTTCCGCAAGCCGCCCTCGACCAGTTCGGCACCGTTACCGGCCACGCCGGCTTGATCGCCACCGAATTCAGCTATCGGAAGGATGAGGAAATCTACGGTGAGGACGAGCCGGCGGAATACGTCTACCAGGTGATTTCAGGCGCGGTTCGCAGCTACAAGCTGCTTTCCGACGGGCGCCGCCAGATCGGCGCATTCCATCTGCCGGGCGACGTGTTCGGGCTCGAATCGGGCACCGTCCACCGGCTGGCGGCAGAAGCCATCATCGATACCACCGTGCGCCTGGTCAAGCGCCGCAGCCTCGAACTGGCGGCAGGCATCGACGTCAAGGTCGCCCGCAGCCTCTGGACCATGACCGCCGGCGACCTCAGGCACGCCGAAGATCACATGCTGCTGCTCGGCCGCAAGACCGCGATGGAAAAGGTCGCCACGTTCCTTCTGGAAATGGACCGCCGGCTGGCCGTCGCGGGCATGATGGCGCTGCCGATGTGCCGCCGCGACATCGGCGATTATCTCGGCCTGACCCTGGAAACCGTGTCGCGCGCGCTTTCGCAGCTACAGGCCCAGGGCGTTCTGGGCTTTTCCGGCGCCCGCCAGATCGTGCTCCGCAATCGCCAGCGCCTGCACAATATGGATGCGTAAGCACAACTCTGACCAACGTCGCGGTGCCGTAGACTCCGTAGGGTGGGCAAAGCTTCCGTCGTAGCTCGGAGAGCGAAGGCGCAAGCGTGCCCACCATGGTGCATCGGAAAAGATGGTGGGCACGGCGCGAAGAGCGCGCCTTTGCCCACCCTACTCTCTCAGCTCACCGCCGTCCGCTTCGGCTCGACGATCTCGAACATCCGCGGGAAGTCGTCCATCAGCGCCATCAACTCGCCGAGCCGCATCGGATTGCCGGTGAATTTGATCGCTCCGCTGCCGACCGCGTCCTGAAACGTCGTCAGCTTCGCGATCACTTCGTCGAGCGTGCCGCGCGGCAGCGTGAAACCGGCGTCCGCCGTGGCCGCCTGCGCGCCCGCGACATAGGTCAGCGCGCAGTTCTCCAGCGTCAGGACGAACGTCTCGCCGGTATCGGTAAAGCTCCAGTTGATCACGATGTGCTTGCCCTCGGCCTTCGGGCCGTTCAACCTGATACCGAGCACGTCCCACAATTGCTCGGTACGCAGGGCCGCCAGCGTTTCGCGCGCCATCGCCGCACGCGCCGGCACCTTGGGCATGCCCTGCCGCAGTTCCTGGGCGCCGAACAGATAGGCGTTGCGCCAGGTCGCACTCTCGGCGGCATAGCCGAGCTGCTCCAATGTATCGGCCAGCAGCGCGCGGGCGGCCTGATTGTCGGGATCGGCGAACACCAGATGGCTCAGCGCCTGGGCGATGAAGCGAAATTCGCCGTTTGCAAAGTCCTTTGCCGCCCGCACCAGGATCGCGTCGGCGCCGCCCATATATTCGACGTACTTTTTGCCGGCCGCGACCGGAGGCAGCGGATCGAGATTGACCGGATTGGCGTCGTACCAGCCGAGATATTTCTGGTAGATCGCCTTCACATTATGCCGGATGTGGCCGTAATAACCGCGCGCGTGCCACGCGCCGTCGAGACTGGCCGGCAGTTTTATCGTTTCGGCGATTTCGGTTGCCGTCAGCCCGTGGTTCATCAGGCGGATGGTCTGGTCATGGGCGAACTTGTAGAGGTCGCGCTGCTGGCGGATCATGGTGTCGATGCGTTCTTGTCCCCACACCGGCCAATGGTGCTGGCCGCACATCGCATCGGCCTTGCCGCCCCACATCTGCAGCGCCTCGCCGAGATATTTCGACCACGCCAGCGCGTCGCGCACGTCGGCGCCGCGGAACGGCAGCAGATTGTGGAAGTTATGCGTGCAGTTCTCCGCCAGGTTCAAAAGCTTGTAGCGCGGAATGAAGAAATGCATTTCCGCGGGAGCCTCGGAGTTCGGCGCCATCTGGAATTCGAATTCGACCCCGTCGATGCTGCGCCGGTCGCCGGTCGCCATGATCAGATCGGTCGGTCGCACCAGCGACACCGCTCCCACCGCCATCGATTTGCCCAGGCCACAATCGATCTGCCCGCGCGGCCCCTTGGCCAGCAGCGGCCCGAACTGATATTGCGCGCGCCGCAGCATTGCGGGGCCGGCGATGATGTTTTCCGAAACCGCATGCTCCATGAACAGATTGGGCGCGATGACCGGAACCTTGCCGCCGGCCAGCGCCTCCTCGTCGAGCACCCCGCGCGCGCCGCCCCAATGGTCGGTATGGGTATGGGTGAAGATGACGGCCGCCACCGGTCGCTGGCCGCGATGCTGGAAATACAGCGCCATCGCGGCGCGCGCGCCTTCGATCGAGGTCAGCGTATCCACCACGATGACGCCGCTGTCGCCCTCGATCAGCGTCATGTTGGCGATGTCGAGGCCGCGCACCTGATAGACGCCGGGCACGACTTCGAACAGGCCGTGGTTCATGTTGAGCCGCGACTGCCGCCACAGGCTCGGATCCACCGTCGGAGGCGCTTCGGCTTCGGACAAGAAGCCATAGGGCTCGAGGCTCCAGACCACCCTGCCCTGCGGCGAGGTGATCCGCGCGTTCTCCACCGTTCCGAGAAAGCCACGCGCCGCTTCGTCGAAATCGCGCGTATCGGAGAACGGCAACGCTTTCAAGGTCGCCGCATGCTGCGCGAGAACGGGCGCCGAGGCGTCCTTCGGGGTTTCCTTGGGGGTTTCCTTCGGTGTTTCGCTGCTGCCTGTTTGGGTCATTCGTTGTTCTCCCTCTTTTCCACTCATGGCCGGGCATGACGAGCCCCGCGTCACGCCGCCTCACCGAAACTGCAGCCCCTCAAAATCCCCGGCGCTGCGCCACGCATCGATATATTTGAAGTAGGCCATGGCTCCCGCGGGATGGCCGACATTCAGCCGCGCCGCGGGGCCCGGCTCGCGCCCTTCATTGTTGTAGTAGCCCGGCGTGCAATCCGGCCCGCCGATCATCCGGCCGGCGCCGGTCAGCAGCAACTCGACCCAGTCGTCCTCGGCCTGTCGGGTCACCTCGATTTCCCTGAAGCCATTCTCGCGCGCATGCCTGACCATCAGGGCGATGGTCCTGGCGGCCTCGGTCAGATTGTGCGGCACATTGGAGATGAGATTTGCGCCCTGCGTCGGCTGTACGAAGAAGGCGTTCGGGAATCCGTGAACGTGGATGCCGTGTTTGGTGCGCATGCCATCAGCCCAATGCTCCGACAGCCTGACGCCCGCGCGGCCCACCAGATCGAAGCCGGATCGCCGGCTGTATTCGGTGCCGACCTCGAACCCCGATGCGTAGATGATGCAGTCGAGCGTGTATTCCTTGCCCGCGACGACGACGCCGGTCTCGGTGATCTTTTCGACCCCCTTGCCGTCGGTGTCCACCAGATGCGTCCCGGGCGTGTTGAAAGCCTGCAGATATTCGTCATGGAAGCACGGCCGTTTGCAGAGCTGACGATACCAGGCCTTGAGCTTGGCGGCGGTCTCGCGATCCTCCACGATGGCATCGACCCGTGAGCGGATCTCCTCCATCTTTTCGAAGTCGGAGTCTTCAAAGGCCGCCAGCATGTTTGTCGGAATTCGCTGCTCCCGCGGCAGCTGCATGATCTTGGCGCGGATCCGCCGGGACAGGTCGGTCCAGCCGTCCTGAACCAGATCCTCCGTCGCGTTGCCGCCGGCCTGGTTCGCGGTAAAATTCTCCAGCCAGCGCTGCTGCCAGCCTGGCGTTGCGATCGTGGAAAACCATTCCGGGTCGATCGGCGCATTGGCGCGGACGTCGACTGACGATGGCGTGCGTTGAAAGACGTAGAGTTCCTTGGCTGCGCGCGCCAGATGCGGCACGCACTGCACGGACGTTGCACCCGTGCCGATAATCCCGACGCGCTTGTCCGCCAGCCGCGCCATCGGCGCGCCCGAGGGATCGCCGCCGGTGTAGTCGTAATCCCATCGGCTGGTATGGAAGGAATGTCCCTTGAACCGCTCAATGCCCGCTATGCCCGGCAGTTTCGGCACATGCAGCGGGCCCGTGCCGAGCCCGATGAATTGCGCCGTGAAAGCATCGCCACGGTTGGTATGGATGACCCAGCGAGACCCGGCTTCGTCCCATGCCAGGTCTGTCACCTCGGTGTGAAACAGCGCGTTGTCGTACAAGCCATATTGCCTGCCGATACGCCGGCAGTGCTCGAGAATTTCAGGCGCATGCGCGTATTTCTCGGACGGCATGTGTCCGGTTTCTTCCAGCAGCGGCATGTAGACCAGCGACGCGGTATCGCATTGCGCGCCCGGATATCTGTTCCAGTACCAGGTGCCGCCGAAGTCGCCGCCCTTCTCGATGATCCTGATGTCCGTAACACCGGCCTCCGAGAGCCGCGCCGATGTAGCCAACCCCGCAAAACCGCCGCCGATGAACGCGAAAGTGACGTGGTCGGTCTTCGGCGCGCGCGGGGTAACGGGCGTATAGGGATCGTCGAGATAGTGGGCGAGCTGGTCCTTGACCTGAATGTACTGATCGTTGCCATCGGCCCGGAGCCGCTTGTTGCGCTCCTCCAGGTACTTCCGGCGCAGCCTGTCCTTGTCGACCGGAGCGTTGAGCGGATTTTGGGGTTCGTCGACGACCGACATCGGAGGCGCCTCTCGGGAAATCAGGATTGGGGACCGCCCCTCACGCCGGCCGCGCCGCCAGATACGGCGAGCCCGCGATCGACCATACCGGCATCGCCTCCATCTTGAAAATCTGCCGCAGGTGCACCTCGTCCGGCCCGTCGCCGATCCGCAACAGGCGCCCCCAGGCCAGCGCCTGGTGGATCGGGGTATCGTCGGATCCGCCCATCGCGCCGAACACCTGCATGGCGCGGTCGGCGATCCGCTGCAGCATGGCGGGAACGGCGACCTTTATCAGCGAGACGTCCCGCCAGGCGCCATGATGGCCGGTCTGATCGAGCCGCCACGCGCAGCGGTAGGCCAGCAGACGCGCCTGCTCGAGCTCGACGCGGGATTCGGCGATCCAGCGCTGCACGGTGTCGTAGTGAACAATGGCGCGTCCGAACGCGGAGCGCTCCGTCGATCGCACCATCATCAGTTCGATCAGCAGCTCGCACAGCCCGATCGAGCGCATGCAATGGTGAATTCGCGCAGGGCCAAGGCGGATCTGCGCGACCTTGAAGCCCTCGCCTTCCGCGCCGAGCAGGTTTGCGGCGGGCACCCGGACGTTTTCAAAAGTGAGCTCGCCGATCGGCGCGGTGTGATCCTCGCAGCCCATCCAGCGCAGCGACCGCACCAGCCGGACACCGGGCGCATCCATCGGCACCAGGATGCAGGAATGGCGGCGCGTGCGGTCGGCTTGCGCGTCGGTGACGCCCATCACGATCAGAAAACTGCAGCGCGGATGCGCGGCGCCGGTGATGAACCATTTGCGCCCGTTGATGATGTAGTCGTCGCCGTCGCGGACCATGCCTGTGGCGATATTGGTCGCGTCCGACGAGGCGACGTCGGGCTCGGTCATGCCGAAGGCCGAACGGGTTTTTGCTTCCAGCAACGGCCGCAACCAGCGCGCCTTCTGTTCCGGCGTGGCGCAGTTCTGCAGCGCGATCATGTTGGGCACGTCGGGCGCCTGGCAGTTGAACACTTCGGAGGCCCAGAACAGCCGCCCCATGATCTCGGCCAGCGGCGCATAGTCGAGGTTGGACAGGCGCGTCCCCGGCTCATCATCGGCGAGTTCGGGCAGGCCGAGATTCCACAGCCCCGCCTCGCGCGCCTTCTGCTGCAGCTCGGCCATGAAGGGCGGCGCCTCGCGGCTGTGAGCGGTGTGCTCCAGCCAGGCGCGATGGCGCGGCAGCACTTCTCTGTCGAAGAAGGCCGAAAGCCGTGTCTGCCATTGCCGCGACCGCGCGGAAAGATCGAAATCCATATGACCTCCTGAAGAGGGCGCATCTAACCGTATGCCGACACGAATTGCAAATTCGTTTCGATATATTGACATCCAGCTGCGTTCTGTTCAGTATCCGGCATGGCCTCGACATCCCCCTTAAGCCGATCAGCCGCACTCAGGCCGAAAACCGTGGCGGACCACAGCGATCCGGCCTTTGCGACCACGCTGGCGCACGGGCTCGATGTGCTGGCCGCGTTCCGCAACAGCACCGGCTCGCTGTCGAACGCGGATCTCGCAACCAGCACCGGCCTGTCGCGGCCGACGGTGTCGCGGCTGACACACACATTGGCGCAGCTCGGCTATCTCAAGCGCGACGCCAAGGGGCGCTTCGAACTCGGGCTCGGCATCCTGGCCGCGGCCTATCCCGTGCTGTCGCCGCTGAAAGTGCGGCAGCTGGCGCGGCCGTTGATGCGCGACTTCGCGGCCTACACCGGCGGTACGGTATCGATCGCGATGCCGTTCGGCCTCGACTTCATCTATGTCGAGACGCTGCGCACCACCGATGCCGTGCCCCATATGCCCGACGTCGGCTTTACCGGAACGATGGCGACCACCGCGGTCGGCCGTGCGCTGCTGTCGCTGTTCACCGAGGACGAACGCGACGACTATGTGAGAACCGTGAAAGCGGAGCGCCCGGACGAATTGAAGTACGTGCAGGCGCGGACGCTGCCCGACAGCGAGCTTTGCAGGGAACGCGGATTCGCGGTCTCGCTCGGCGAATGGCGGCGCGAGATCTTTGGCGTCGCAGCCCCGCTTTACCGCACGCCGACCGGCGACTGCCTTTCGGTGAATTGCGGCATTCCCTCGTTTCGCTTCAGCGCCGAGCAGATCGAACGCGAATGCGGGCCGCGGATTCTCGGCCTCGCCCGCAGCATCAAGTCACTCGTCGCCAACGAATAGAATTACGTCGTCACCGTCGAACAGACCAAAACAAGAGCATCGCTCGAACGATGCTTCATACATGGGAGGGGAAAATGAGGGGCATCCGGGCCTTTGGCTTCGCTGCGGGAGTCGTCGCAACCATGCTGGGCAGCGCCGCATGGGCGCAGGCGACGGACAATTATCCGAACCGTCCACTTCGCATCATCGTGCCCTACCCGGCCGGCGGCATCGTCGACCTCGTCGCCCGCGCCGTGACCGAGCAGGTCGGCCGCGACTGGAAAACGCCTGTCGTCGTCGAGGCACGGCCCGGCGGCAACAGCAACATCGGTACCGCGGCGGTCGCGCGAAGCGATCCCGACGGCTACACCTGGCTGGTCACGGGGCCGGCGGTGCTGGTTAATCCCGGCCTCTACAAGGAGGCCGGCTGGGACACGATGAAGGACTTCAAATGCGTCGGGCTCGCGGTCTGGAATCAGAGCGTGGCGGTGGTGAACCCCGCGCTGCCGGTCAAGACCATCGCCGAATTCGTGGAACTGGCGCGCAGCAAGCCCGGCGAACTCAATTTCGGCAATCCCGGCACCGGCTCGTCGATCGACCTCAGCGCGAAAAAACTGTTCCAGGCCGCCAACATCAAGCTCACCAATGTCGGCTACAGGGGCCAGCCCCCGGCGCTGATCGATCTGATGACCAACATCATGAATTTCGAGATCGTGTCGCTCGAACTCGCCTTGCCGCACATCAAGGCGGGCACCATCAAACCGCTCGCGGTACTGACCGACAAACGCGTCGCGGATCTGCCTGACGTACCGACGATCGCCGAGGCCGGATTTGCCGAAGCCGCCTATGTCCCCTGGTACGGCATCTACGTGCCATCGGCGACGCCGCAGCCGCTGGTCGACAAGATCAATCAGGCCATCAGCAAGGCGCTGCAAAATCCCGACGTCCGGCGCCAGCTATCGGTCGCCAACATCCCGGGCAAGCCGATGCCGCTGAACGAACTCGCCGCGCTGATGAAGGCGGACCACGAGAAGCTGACGAAGGTGGTCAAGACGTCGGGCATGGCGCTGCAGTGAAGCTTACCCCACCGCCGTCATCCTGAGGTGCTCGCCGTCTTCGGCGAGCCTCGAAGGATGGATCGGATCTCAACAATCCAGCGGGAGGCCGCAAGGAACAAGCTGCGCCTGCGCCTCAGGCGGCACGCTCGCGAGCCGCTGCCGGGTACGGTTCATCCGTCACCGTCGGCGGCCGGTTATCGGCGAAGGCATGGCCGCCGCGGTTCCGCTTGGCCCGGTACAGCGCGCTATCGGACCGTGCCAGCAACGCTTCGACCGACTGGCCGTCGTCGGGCGACATCGCCACACCGACGCTGACACCGATCACGATATCATGCCCGCCGACGTGATAGGGCGCGGAAATCGCATCGCATATCTGCCGGGCGACGGCTTCGGTGTCGTCGCAACCGGGCGATCGCTTCTGTGCCAGAACGAATTCGTCGCCACCCATGCGAACGATCAGGTCGCCAGGCCGCGCGATCGACTGAAGACGTTCCGTTACCTGCTTGAGCAGGGCATCACCGACGGGATGACCGAAGCGGTCGTTGGCGGCCTTGAAATGGTCGAGGTCGATAGCGAGAATCGCGACACCCGTCCCCTGTCGCGCGACCATGTCCGCGAGATCCGTCGTCAGCACCGAGCGATTGAAGACGCCCGTCATCGGGTCGAGGCGCGCGAGCTGTTCGAACTGCTGTTTCAGCGTGATCTGGCCGACGGTGGATTTGTAGGTCAGGCGGACCATTTCCATGCTGACGGCCAGGAACATTGTAAACAGCAGGCCAAGCCCGACGTGGCGAACATCGGGATGCATGAGGGTCACTGCGATCGCCGGCAGGCCGGTGGCCAGCAAGGAGACGATGGCGGCGCGGGGACAAAGCGCCAGCCGTGCGACCACGCCCGCGCCGAAGCCAAAGGCGATGCCGATCGCCATGACCATGCAAATGGCGTCGTCCAGTATCATGCCGCGCGCGGCGAAAAGGCCGAGAATCAGGGCGGAGATGAAACTGCCGGAAATATAGCGCCATTCCCAGTTGGCCGCTTCGGTCCGATCGATCGGCGAAGACCCGACGACACGCCGCCGGTACGCCTGGACGCCAAGGATGCGCGCCACCGAGACGATCACGCCGGCAATGGTGAGGGCCGCGGTCGCGGGGTCGCCGGTCTGCCATGTGGTGATGCCGCCGACGATCGCCTGCGCCACCGCGACGAACGCGATTGGAACCAGCGTGCCATAGAGCATGACCATGCTCTCGAAACAGACGGCATCGGAAACACCGTCGTCCTTTGAAAAAAATCTTTTTGCTGAAAACATCCCGCCCCCATAATCCCCGGGGCAGCATTGGGGTAAATCCGTAAAAGTCCGGCCCTGCGTATCGCTAAAATTTTATCGATGGCCATTAGAGGCGCGTTAACCACACGCTGGCCGCTCCGCTACTCGTAATTTCCGCAGCCTCTTCCAGGCTCGGATCCATGTTGCGCCGCGCGAGGAGAAGGATCCGTTTCCGCAAGGTAACTTATCCAGGTGACTTGCCTCGTCCTTACCCTCTACCAGCCAAAGTTTTGTCGTGGATGGCGGCAGACTGTAGTTCCAGGCCTCCATCGCGCAGGCTGTTCGTGGCGCCGCATCAACCATCGGAGATACCGGCCACACGCAGTCCTTCCACGTATCGATCAACGAAGCCCGGATCGTTGCAGAAGAAAAACCCCTGCCGCGCAGTTTCAGTGCTGAAGTTCGGCTTGCGTTGCAGAAGTTCAACGGCAACCGCCTCCGCCTGCAGCCGCTCGCCGAGAAGGCCCAGCGAAGCCGCAAGCGTCGCAAAGGCCTGATATGTGGCGTTGGTCTGCCGGGTTGCCCTTCGGGCGAACTCAACGGCTATGTCGTACTCGCCAAGCGAGAAGTGCGTCCAGGAGCGGACATGGTGGAAACTCGACAGATGGTTGTCGCGTGGACTGAGCAGGGTCGCCCGATCGAGCAGCGTCTCTGCTTCAATCTCCCGCCCGTGCCACAATAGATTGAACCCCTGGGCGAAATATGCCTGCGCAAAGCTTGGATTGAGCTCGAGGGACACATTGAGAGCCGCCAGCGCCTCGTCATTCTGACGGGTCAGGCACAGGGCCCGTCCGAGTACGCAGTGGCAAAAGCAGTCGAGATCATCGAGCGCCACGGCGTCACGCGCCTGGCCCAGCGCCGTTTTCAGGCGCTCCGGGCGGTCGTTGGGCTCGTCAATAAAGGCGCGCTGCAGATTGACGTAGCCGAGAGCGCCATGGCCGCGTGCGAAGTTCGGATCTGCCGCGATCGCACGCCGAAAATAAGCTTCGGCCGAATCGAACCCCGGCGTGGTAAATCGCCATAGATTCCATAAACCGCGCTGGTAGCAATCCCACGCATCCAGGCTTCCCGGCGCTTTTCGGGCGGCGAGTTGCTGCTCGACTTTCGACAGCTCAGGCTCGATCGTTGCGGCGATCTGCCGTGCCATTTCCTCCTGGATATCGAAGATATATTCAAGCTGCAGGTCGTAACTGTCGGACCACAATTGCTTTCCATCCGCTGCCCGGATGAGCTCCGCCGTTATCCGTACGATTTCGCGATTCTTGCGAACGTTGCCGAACATCACATATCTTACGCCCAGCTTTTCGCCCACCTCGCGTGCGTCGACCGTTCGTCCCTGGAACGCAACGGTCGAGTGCCGCGAGATGACCGTAAGCCAACGGTTACGGGCGAGGAGACGAATAATGTCCTCGGTCAACCCATAGCTGAAATAGTCGTTCTCCGGGTCATCCGACATGTTCCCAAACGGCATCACGGCGATGGATGATCGCGTGATCGCCTCTGCCCTTACGGATTCCGAGACCACATCATCGAGGCCGGACACTTCGGCAGAAACAGAGGGGCTGACGGCAACGTCGTCCGACCCGACAGCGTTGTCAGGAACGAGACGAGCCGCCTCCGCACCTGCTGCCGGCACGTCGACTGCCCGAACATCCCCAACAAATCGGAAGCCGCGCTTGTGCAAGGTCCGAATGAAAATCTGGTCGTTTCCGTTGTCGCCAAGCACGCGCCGGGCGCCATTGATACGGCTGCTGAGCGCGGCCTCCGAGATGATCCGGCCATTCCAGATCGTCTCTATCAGTTCATCCTTGCTGACAATCCGGTCACGGTTGCGCACCAGATGGACGATGAGATCGAATACCTGAGGCTCGATATGAACGGACTCGCCAAGCCGGCGCAGCTCATGCTGGCTGAGGTCGACCTCGAAGTCCGCGAACCGGTATTGAGATACCACTTCCATTGGCCTTCCTGCGATACGGGGCAGACAACCAGGAAACCAAGCGGTTCCCGAGGAAAAACAAAGCTTTTCTGAAGAACTCCACCAAGCTTCGACAGGTCGCTCAATTTACAGACGGGTCAATCATCGTTCAACCGGAGATGACCCATGACCGGCACGTTACCGGATGCAACCAGTCGCCCCGCCAGGCTCCTCGCCGAAACGCGCAAGTGCCCGTGCTGGATTGGCCAACATTATTGGCCTGTGCTCCCGCACGTTGCACGAAGCGAACTTGGCGCCGCCTTGGCCGGCCCTTTTGAGGGAGTACCAATGACCATGTTCATCACTATTCAGCCGGCGACGAGACTGACCATGCAGAGGCGCGCCATTGTCTTGTTCGCGCGGCTGAGGCGCGCCCTGAACGGCTGGGTCGCCGCCACCATCGCACATCGCGAACGTCAGGCCTCGTCGTTCGCGCTGCGCCAACTCGACGACGGTGAACCGGATACCACGCGGTTCTACCGCGGTCCGATCGATGACCTTCTCGATAGAATATCGGAGCTCCGCAAGCGCCGCCGCCTCAAGCAACCCTGAACGAAACAATTTTCAGACATCAATAATCTCAGGAGATGAAAACATGTCGATTGCCATGCAAACCGGATCGAATGGTCCCGCGAACTCCCCGGCCGTCACGTCCTTTGCAATGAGGGCGCTCACCCTCTGCTATGGCGGCCTCGCCTATCTCATTTTTCTCGGCACGTTCCTCTACGCCGTCGGCTTCGTCTCGCAATATATCGTACCCAAGACTGTCAATACGGGTCCGACGTCCGCGCTGCCGACGGCCTTGCTGATCAACCTGGTGCTGATGTCGATCTTCGCCGTGCAGCACAGCGGCATGGCGCGAAAGGGGTTCAAGAAACTGTTCGCGCGCTTCGCTTCGCCGGCGATCGAACGCAGCACCTATGTGCTGCTGGCGAGCCTGACGCTGATATTGCTGTTTTGGCAATGGCAACCGATGCCGGCGGTGGTCTGGAATATCGAGAACCCCGTCCTCGCCGGCGTCGCGACCGCCGGTGGCTTCCTGGGCTGGCTCATCGTTCTCTACAGCACCTTCCTGATCAGCCATTTCGAGTTGTTCGGATTGACGCAAGTCGTCGCGCATTTCGCCGGCCGCATGGCTGAGCCCGTCAGGTTCAAGACGCCGGGCCTGTATCGCCTGATCCGTCACCCGATCTATCTCGGCTTCATCATCGCCTTCTGGTCGACGCCGACGATGACTCTGGGGCATCTGCTGTTCGCATCGGTGACGACGGCCTACATCTTCGTCGGAATCTATCTCGAAGAACGCGATCTGGTGTCGATGTTCGGCAATGAATACCGGCGCTACCGTGAACGGGTGGCGATGCTGCTGCCCCGTCTGTTTTGAACAGAACGAAGGAAACCAAGGGTCGGCGCAAAGCGCCGCCCCTCCTTCAGGCCTCCTTCGCATAGCGCGTCAGCGAGGCCCCGAGCATGTCCAGCATTTCGTCCCGCACGGAATCGCGCGTGCCGCGAACCCAGGCCGCCGCCAGCGGCAGCCGGTTCATATCGGCCGCTTCGAGCGGGATGTAGCGGACACCGCGGGCCGCCATTCGCGATGTCCATCGCGGCACGATGGCGACGCCGAGTTCGGCCGCGACCAGATTGACGATGGTCTGCTTCTCATCGGCCAACTGGACCACGCGCGCCTGCAACCCCGCCTCGGCAAACAGCTTCATGGTGAGATCATGGCTGTGCGGGCGCGAACGGCGCTCGGGCACGATCAAGGGCTGCCCGGCAAGATCGGTGATATCGACGCGTTTTCTCGATGCGAGGGGATGACGATCGGACACCGCGACGACGGCGGTTTCATGCAACAGAAACAGAAATTCGAGCCGCTTGTCCGGGCTCGCGGGAGGCCGCACCAGCGCCATGTCGAGCCGGCCGGAGATCAGCCGCGGCAGCAGGCGGATCGTCTTGTCCTCGGTCAGTTTCACCGTGACGTCCGGACGTCTGGCGCGAAAATCGTGCAGCAGCATGGGAAGCAGTCCGGCGGCAGCGCTGTCGATCGCGCCGAGGCGGATGGTCGCGGCCTGCTTGCGGCCGCGGGCGCGGAACTTGACCGCGAGACTATCCGCCTGCGCCAGCAAATGGCGGGCGTCCTTGAGCAGGACGGCGCCGTCATCGGTCAGCGTGACGCTGCGGGTGGTGCGCGTCATCAGCCTGGTGCCGAGATCGTCTTCGAGCAGCCGGATGTGGCGCCCAAGCGCCGAGGGCAGCATTTCCAGCCGTTGCGCCGCGCGGCCGAAATGAAGCTCCTCGGCCGCGGCCACGAAACAGCGAAGCTGGTGCAATTCCATCGCCATCCTCCCGCGGCAGATTATATCAAATATTTGTATAATAATATGCCGATTGAAGGCGTGTGACATCACGACGTAGCCTGCGCGGAAGCGCTGATCGCCTTGAGAAATCAGCCGATATTCTTCATGGGAGTGACCAATGCGGTTCAATCGTCGCACGATCCTGACCGGTGCCATCGCCGCCATCTCCACCTTCGCCGCGCACGCCTCGGCGCAGACCGCCTTTCCGACCAAGCCGATCACGCTGATCGTTCCCGCGGCATCGGGCGGGCCGACCGACACGGTGGCCCGCCTCATCGCGGAATCGATGGGCCGCACCCTCGGCCAGACGGTGGTGGTCGAAAACCTCGGCGGCGCCGGCGGCACCCTCGGCATGGCGCGGGTGTCGAAGTCGGCGGCCGACGGCTACACCGTCGCGGTCTGGCACATCGCGCACGCCACCGCGCCCGCGCTTTACGACTCCCTCAAATACGACGTCGTCGAGGATTTCGATCACCTCGGCCGCATCACCGACGTGCCCATGACCCTGGTGTCGAAGCCGGCATTGCCGCCCACCAACGTCGCCGAGTTGCTGGCGTGGATCCGCGCCAACAAGGACAAGGCCACCTATGGGCACGCCGGCGTCGGCTCCGCCTCGCATCTGTGCATGCTGATGCTGATGAAGGAGCTCGGCGTGCAGATCAACGGAATTCCCTATCGCGGCACCGGCCCGGCCATGAACGACCTGCTCGGCGGCCAGTTCGACGTGATGTGCGACCAGACCACCAACACCACCAACCAGATCAAGGAAAACAGGATCAAGGGCTTTGCGGTCACGACCAAAACCAAGGTCTCGTCCCTGCCCGACCTGCCGCCGCTCGATGCCGGCGCCGTCAAGGGTTTTGAAGTATCGGCCTGGCACGCGATGTGGGCGCCGAAGGGATTGCCGAAGGAGGCTTCCGACAAGCTGGTCGCCGCACTTCAGGCCGCGCTGAACGATCCCAAGGTGATCGAGCGCTTTGCCAGCCTCGGCACCGAGCCGGTCAAGGCGGAGCTCGCGACGCCGGCGGCCCTCAAGTCGCATCTCGCAGCCGAAGTGCCGCGCTGGGGCGCCGTCATCAAGGCCGCTGGGGCGAAAGCGAACTGAGCCTTCCGCCACAGGCGACCAATCACCCACAAGCGACATGCAGCCCTTCGCGGCCCGGAGATTCCTTGATGAAGACCTACGCCATCGCAGCGATCCCGGGCGACGGGATCGGCACCGAAGTCATTGCCGCCGGCGTCGAGGTCCTGCACGCCCTGGCCCGGCGCGACGGTAGTTTCACCTTCAAGGTCGATCATTTCGACTGGGGTTCGGAGTACTACAAGAAACACGGCATCATGATGCCCGAGAATGGCCGCGACCGGATCAAGGGACACGACGCCATCCTGTTCGGCTCGGCCGGCGCGCCCGACGTGCCCGACCACATCACGCTGTGGGGCCTGCGGCTCGCCATTTGCCAGCCGTTCGATCAATACGCCAATGTGCGGCCGACCCGCATCCTGCCCGGCATCACCAGCCCGCTGCGCAACGTTCACGGGCCAGAGCTCGACTGGGTCATCGTCCGCGAAAATTCGGAAGGCGAGTATGCCGGCGTCGGCGGCCGCGTCCACAAGGGGCTGCCGCTCGAAGTCGCAACCGACGTCTCGATCCTGACGCGGGCCGGCGTCGAGCGCATCATGCGCTTTGCGTTCAGGCTGGCGCAGTCCCGCCCGCGCAAACTGTTGACCGTCGTGACCAAGTCGAACGCCCAGCGCCACGCCATGGTGATGTGGGATGAAATCGCCGTCGAGATCGCCGCCGAATTCAAGGACGTCACCTGGGACAAGATGCTGGTCGACGCCATGACCATGCGGATGGTGATGAAGCCGGAAACCATCGATACCGTGGTGGCGACCAATCTGCATGCCGATGTGTTGTCGGATCTCGCCGCCGCCCTTGCCGGCTCGCTCGGCATCGCGCCGACGGCCAACCTCAATCCGGAGCGGAATTATCCCTCGATGTTCGAACCGATTCACGGCTCGGCCTTCGACATCATCGGCAAGGGCATCGCCAATCCGGTCGGCACATTCTGGTCTTCCGTGATGATGCTGGAGCATCTCGGCGAGCCGGCCGCCGCGACGCGGCTGATGCAGGCGATCGAACGCGTCACCGCCGACCCGCACTTTCACACGCCCGATCTCGGCGGCCAGGCCCGGACCACGGAAGTGACGGCTGCCGTGATCGATTCCATCCACGGCGCCAACGATTGAGGCGAGCTTTCTTCTCCCCTCCTCCCGCGCGCGTAGCGCGTGGTGGGGAGGGGT
>JBDRNF010000074.1:0-25269 GCA_043811435.1 Pseudomonadota bacterium | reverse complement strand
CGTGAAGAACGCTGCACCGCGTCCGGGACACGGCATATACGTTGCCGTAAAAATAATCCCATCACCTGTCGGATCCGCCGCTGCCCGAACGTCCTGTATGCATGTCCACCCATCGCGAGGTCATGCCATGAGCAGTTCCAGCCTGAAGGTCGCAACCGGTTCCGCCCTGAAACCCGCCGCCGAGCTGGCGCGCGCCAGCGGTATGCGCTTTCCGAACGAAAGCGCCGAATACCGCCGCGCCCGCGAGGCGCTGCTGGCGGAAGAGATCGAACTTCGCCGACACATCGAGCGCGTCGCGGAGCAGCGCCGTGCGTTGCCGCCGGGCGGGGAGGTGAAAAAGAATTATGCTTTCGAGGGCGAGAACGGCAAGGCTTCCTTTGCCGATCTGTTCGGGACCAAGGATTCACTCGTCATCTACACCTACATGTACGGCCCGCAGCGCGAGCGGCCGTGTCCGATGTGCACGTCGCTGTTGTCGGCGTGGGACGGCGAGGCGCCGGATATCCGGCAGCGCGTCGCGCTCGCGATCGTGGCGCGGTCGCCGATCGCGCGGCTGGTCGCCTTCAAGCGCGAACGCGGCTGGCATCATCTGCCGCTGTATTCCGATATCTCCGGCGAGTTCAGCCGCGACTATCACGGCCTGACAAAAGACGGCGGCGACGACGCAGGCTTCAACGCGTGTTCACGCGGCGCGATGGCACAATCAGGCATTTCTGGGGCGGCGAAATGAACGGCGCATCATCCGATCCCGGACAGGATCCGCGCGGCGCGCCCGATCTGATGCCGTTATGGACCATTCTCGACGTGACACCGGAAGGGCGCGGCACGGATTGGTATCCGAAACTGAACTACTGAATCGGGAACTCGAAATTCCCGCGGAAATACGGGGCCGCTGCATCGTATCGGCCTCGTATTTCCTCATGCCCAACATCCGCCCGCACTTAATTCCCATTTAACTAAAAGTCGCCTTAATGACGCTCCGCGCCTCTGCGAGACGCTGTATCGAAAATCATGATGCGGTGCTGCGAAGAGGAACTCAGTGGAACTTGTCTGGATACGAGGCGAATGAGTTACAGTACGAGTGCGTCCAGGCAAGTCGCGGCACGGAACGATCGGCGTTCATTCCGTAAAGCCAATGCTAACCATATTTTCGGCAGCGCCGCGGTCGCATGCCTGGTGCTGGGTTGTGCCTGGACCGTCTATACCAACGTATTCGGCGCCAGCATTTATCCGACCATGGCCGGCGGAAATTTCGATGCGCCGGTGATCCGGCAGAAGTCGTCGTTGGCGGCGCGGACTCCGCAAGCCATCGTCGACCATGTGTTCGCGGCGTTGCCCGAACCGGCGCCTGTGATCGCGGCGCCCGCAACCATTGCGTCCACCTCGACGCTGAGATTCGATGACCGCTTTGCCGCGGCGGCGCCGCAGGGTGTCGCGCCGAAGCCGCAGGCCGAGACGATGCAACTGGCTTCGGCGTCGCCATCCATCGAGGCCACAAAACCCGCTGACGCACCGAAATTGCCCGACGCCGCCAAACCGAAACAGGCTGCATCAGCGCCTGTGCAGGTTGCCGCCCTCACGCCGGCGCCTGCCGAAACCAGGCCGGCGAAGGGCACCGGCGCTTCCATCAAGGACATGGCGCAGCGCGCCAAGGCCGCGGTGATGGCGATCGCCGAAAAGCCCAACATGGTTGAAAAACTATGGGGCAAGGAACCGGCACAGCGATCGTTGTTGTCCTACGCCTCCGCCGACGTCAGCGCGACCGGCAGCCTGCCGAAATTGCAGAACCCGATGCTCGGGGGATCGGCGCCCTATGATCGCTCGACCGCGGTCTACGACATCGCGGCGCGCAAGGTCTATCTGCCCGACGGCACCGTTCTGGAAGCGCATTCCGGGCTCGGCAAAAAGAAGGATGACGTGCGCTTCGCGCATGTGCGAATGCACGGCGTGACCCCGCCGCACATCTACGATCTGAAGCCGCGCGAGGCGCTGTTCCACGGCGTGCCCGCGCTGCGGCTGACGACGATCGGCGGCAAGGACAAGATCTTCAACCGCGACGGCCTGCTCGCGCACACCTACATGCTGGGCTCCGGCGGCGACTCCAACGGCTGCGTCTCGTTCAAGGACTACTACGCATTCCTCGACGCCTACCGCAATCGCGGCATCCGGCGGCTTGCGGTGGTGGCGAAGGTGGAGTGAGGCGGGCGCTGCGGCGCCAACGATCCTGCGCCACCATGACATTCCGCTGTGACAGCGAAGCCACAACCACTCCCAGAATTCCGAATAATTTCAGAATCGCACTTGCAACTGCAAGATGCTTCATTCATAAGCGCGCTCCTTCGCTAGGCCATGGGTTCGGGCTCTCCGAGATCCCGACTGGCGCGAGCCGGTGTCCGGTTTCGTGTTCCGCCGAATGAGGACGCGAGGTGTAGCTCATGGAGAGCGTCGGGGTGACCCGAAGGCATCGGTTCGATTCCGATCTCTTGCACAACAGAAGGATAGCTCAGTGGTAGAGCAGATGACCGTTAATCATCGTGACGCGGGTTCGAATCCCGTTCCAACGCTCCGGTTCAGCCTGAAAAACTGAATCTCCCATTGAAGGGGACCGGACGCGCGTTTCAGTCGCTGTCCGGCCGTATTGCCGCAAGGCTCTTCGTCCGAACTCGAGACACTGCAAGACCGGCTTGTGCCGCGGTGGATACCGCTTGCGCCGATGCCGGGATCACCGTTCGATTTCCCGGCGATTTTGTCGGGCGATTGCGCGCGTGCGCCCGTCGTCGCGTAAGCTCAAACCACGGCCCGCCGATCTCTCAGGAAGCGCCGTCCGCGTCCTCACCATCCTCTGCAATGAAACCCGCTTTCCGGCCTCCGGCCGGACAGCCAATGAAGGAGGCATGCCATGAGCTGGCATTTGATGGCGCGTTTGACGGTGAAGGATGGCGAGCGCGCGCTTCTGACGCGCAACGGCAGGCTTGAGCGCGTGCTCGAGCCCGGCCGTCATCGCCTGTTCGATCCGCGCAACGAGTTGACGGCCGAACTGTTCGGCGTGGTTCGCACCGAATTCCCGGCGGAGCGCTACGCGGTGCTGCACGCCGCGCGGCCCGATCTCGCCGCCGATCTGTTCGAGGTGGTTGAGACGAGTGCGAACGAGATCGCGATCGTCAGCCTCGACGGCCGTCCGGTGCAGCTGATGACGCCTTGGCAGGTGCGCGTCTACTGGAAGGTCGCGACCTCGGTCGATGTCGAGCGCATCGACGTGAGCAGCGATCCCCGGGTCAGCGCGCGCCATCTCGCGATGATCGAGCGCACGCGTTCGACGGTCGTCACCGAAGCGGTGGTCGAGAACCACGAGGCCGGTCTGCTCTACGTCGAGGGCCGGCTGGTGGAGCGGCTCGCGCCCGGCCGGCATGCGTTCTGGAACGTCGGCCGCAAGATCGAGGTCAAGCGGCTCGATCTGCGTCCCCAGGCGGTCGAGATCACCGCGCAGGAGATGCTGACGAAGGACCGCATCGCCCTGCGGGTAACGCTGACGGCGTTCCGTCGGATCGTCGATCCCGAGCGGATCGTCGCTTCGGTGCCGGACGTGGATGCGTGGTTGTACCGCCTGGTGCAGTTCGCGATCCGCGAAGCGGTAGCCGGCCGCACGCTCGATGAGGTGCTGTCAGCGAAGGCGGCGCTCGACGCCGAGCTTCGCGACTATGTCCGCGCCCGTATCGCGGACAGCGGCGTCGAGGTGACGGAGCTCGGCGTCAAGGATGTGATCCTGCCCGGCGAGATCCGGGAGCTGGTGAACAAGGTGGTGGAGGCGGAGCGGGTCGCGAAGGCGAACCTGATCCGCCGGCAGGAAGAGACCGCGGCGACGCGCTCGCTTCTGAACACCGCCAGGCTGATGGAGGAGAACCCGCTTCTGCTGCGGCTCAAGGAACTGGAATCCCTGGAGCGGCTGGTGGAGAAGGTCGGCCGCATCGACCTTCACGCGGGTGACGGGCAGGGCTTTGACGCGCTGCTCACCAAGCTGGTTCGCTTGAAGCCGGCGGATGCCGCATAACAAGAGGGGTCGCCCATGGGCGGCCCTTCGTCCCTGTCATGGCGTGTCGTGCTTCGTTCGGCAGTCTTCAGCCTTCCTGCCGTATCAGGCGGCGGTACGCGGCACGATTCTTTTGTAGCTCCGGGTCTTCTCCGCCTTGGAGAGGTCGTGTGCGGCTTGCAGGTTCAACCAGAAACGCGGATCGGTACGGAAATAACGCCCCAACCTGATCGCAGTATCCGCGGTAACGTCCCGCGCCCCTCGCATGATCTCCGTCAGCCGGTTGGCCGGAACATCCAGTTCCTTCGCCAGGGCTCGCGCCGACAAGCCCAGTGGAACCAGAAATTCCTCCCGCAGCACTTCTCCCGGATGTGTCCGCAACCGCGCCATCGCCGCCTCCTTAATGGTAATCCACGATCTCTATCGCCTCGGGTCCGTCCGGCGTCCAGCGGAAACAGATGCGCCATTGCCGGTTGATACGAATCGAATGCTGCCCGCGGCGGTCACTCTTGAGTGCTTCCAGCCGGTTGCCCGGCGCTGGCGCTTTGCGAATTGCTGCCGGTGCAAACAGCCCAAACAAAAACCCCGGCATCGCTGCCGGGGTTCTGCACTCTTGATACTTGCGTAAGGATGCGTCGGATCAGAAATCCATGCCGCCCATGCCGCCGCCCGGGGGCATGCCGCCGGCGCCGGCGCCGCCCTTCTTGGGCAGTTCGGCAACCATGGCTTCGGTGGTGATCAGCAGAGCCGCAACCGAAGCTGCGTTCTGGATCGCCGCGCGGACCACCTTGGTGGGATCGATGATGCCCTTCGAGATCAGGTTGACGTATTCGCCCGACTGCGAGTCGAAGCCGTACGAGTACTGGTCCTTCTCGAGGATCTTGCCGACGATGACGGAGCCGTCCTCGCCTGCGTTGATCGCGATCTGGCGAGCGGGCCAGGACAGCGCCTTGCGGACGATCTCGACGCCGGTCTTCTGGTCGTCGTTCGCGGTCTTGATGCGCTTGAGCTGCTCGGAGGCGCGCAGCAGGGCGACGCCGCCGCCCGGTACGATGCCTTCTTCAACCGCCGCGCGGGTCGCATGCATCGCGTCGTCGACGCGGTCCTTGCGCTCCTTGACTTCGATTTCGGTCGCGCCGCCGACGCGGATCACCGCGACGCCGCCGGCGAGCTTGGCCAGACGCTCCTGCAGCTTCTCACGGTCGTAGTCCGAGGTGGTTTCCTCGATCTGCGCCTTGATCTGCGAAACGCGGGCTTCGATGTCGGCCTTCTTGCCGGCGCCGTTGACGATGGTGGTGTTCTCCTTGTCGATCATCACCTTCTTGGCGCGACCGAGCATGGCGAGCGTGACGTTCTCCATCTTGATGCCGAGGTCTTCCGAGATCGCCTGGCCGCCGGTCAGGACGGCGATGTCCTGCAGCATGGCCTTGCGGCGATCGCCGAAGCCCGGCGCCTTGACGGCGGCAACCTTGAGGCCGCCGCGCAGACGGTTGACGACGAGGGTGGCGAGCGCTTCGCCTTCGACGTCTTCCGCGACGATGACGAGCGGCTTGCCGGTCTGCACCACGGCTTCCAGCAGCGGGAGCAGTTCGTTCAGGTTGGAGAGCTTCTTCTCGTTGATCAGGATGTAGGCGTCGTCGAATTCGACACGCATCTTGTCGGCGTTGGTGACGAAGTAGGGCGAGATGTAGCCGCGGTCGAACTGCATGCCTTCGACGACGTCGAGTTCGGTCTCGAGCGACTTCGCCTCTTCAACCGTGATGACGCCCTCGTTGCCGACCTTCTTCATGGCGTCGGCGAGGAACTTGCCGATTTCGCTGTCGCCGTTGGCGGAGATGGTGCCGACCTGGGCGATTTCCTCGTTCGAGGTGACCTTCTTGGAGTTCTTGACGAGGTCGGCGACCACGGCTTCCACAGCCAGATCGATGCCGCGCTTCAGGTCCATCGGGTTCATGCCGGCGGCAACGGCCTTGGCGCCTTCACGGACGATGGCGGCGGCCAGCACGGTCGCGGTGGTGGTGCCGTCGCCGGCAGCGTCGGCCGACTTGGAGGCCACTTCGCGCACCATCTGGGCGCCCATGTTCTCGAACTTGTCTTCAAGCTCGATTTCCTTGGCGACGGTGACGCCGTCCTTGGTGATGCGGGGCGCGCCGAACGACTTGTCGAGCACGACGTTGCGGCCCTTGGGGCCGAGGGTGACCTTCACCGCGTTGGCGAGGATATCGACGCCGCGCAGCATGCGATCGCGGGCATCGACGCCGAATTTGACTTCTTTAGCTGACATATATTTGTCTCCGTTTGAAACTGGGTCCTCATCTTGAGGAGCCCGCCCTTCAGCGGGCGTCTCGAAGGATGAAGCGATTGAGCTTGCGGTCTCATCCTTCGAGACGCCGGCTGCGCCGGCTCCTCAGGATGAGGGAGCGGGGCGCTGCTTAAGCGGCCTTCTTCTTGGCGGCGGGGACGTCGGTGAGAACGCCCATGATGTCGCTCTCCTTCATGATCAACAGCTCCTGGCCGTCGAGCTTGACCTCGGTGCCGGACCACTTGCCGAACAGCACGCGGTCGCCGACCTTGAGGTCGATCGGGATCAGCTTGCCGGCTTCGTCGCGGCCACCGGGGCCGACGGCGGTGATTTCGCCCTGGGAGGGCTTTTCCTTGGCACTGTCGGGAATGATGATGCCGCCAGCAGTCTTCTCTTCGGCGTCGATGCGCTTGACTACAACGCGGTCGTGAAGCGGACGGAATTTCATGCAGTCCTCCTAAGTTTCTGAATCTGTTGTAGAAGTTTGGAATTTTGGCAGTCTCCGCCAGCGAGTGCCAGCGCGACTGGTGTGGACATAGGCCAGAGTTGTCCGGGGAACAAGGGCTTCTAGCAGAAAAATTGGCACTCAAATATGACGGCTGCCAAATTCATTCATCATGATTAATTCGCGGAACGGAGCGGGAAACCCCGTATTAGCACGTGCGGTAAGCTGCTGCTAACGCACCCTTTTTCAACAGTTCGTTAAACATTTAGGCTTGTGATGGGTTGGTATCGTGCGTCACATTTCTCACATGTGAGCGCATCTCCACCGGGTGGCTCCCGGTCGGCAGCCACCAGATGAATGCGCTCCAGCAATGGAGGTTGGCATGGTCTCGCGGGTTGGCGTTTCCGACGATTTTCGGAAGCAGGTGTTGGGTTACGGGCTGACGACGGCGCAAATTCTCTATCGGATGCCGGATCACCCGTCTTTGCTGCAAACCTACGTCTGGCAGAACTACGATCTTTTCCCGAAATTTCCGGCGCTGAAGGACTTTCTCGCCTTTTGGGAAGAAAAGCTCGAAGGGCCGTTGTTCTCCGTCACCGTGGCGCATTCCAAGCTGATCAAGCCGGCCGAACTGCGCGCTGTCGACGGCGTGTTCCGGCTGCATTGAGCGGGATGGGGTAGGGTGGGCAAAGGCGTGTTATTCGCGCCGTGCCCACCATCCATCAACGCGCGGAATGGTGGGCACGCTGCCGCCTTCGCTCTTCGAGCGGCCGTAGAAGCTTTGCCCACCCTACGAATTGAAAATTATGCTAGCCTTTCCCAACCAAACGGAAAGGGAGCATCGCAATGGCCAGGAAGCAGAAGCCGACCTCGCGCGCCGCGGCCAAGGCCGCCGCTTTGAAAAAATCGCCGGCGCGGAAAGCCGCAGCCAGCAAGACCGTCGCCAAACCGACAGCCCGCAAGAAGCTGAAGGCGCCCGCCGCCCCGGCCGCAAAACCTCGGCGCCCCAAACAGCGCATCGCCATCAGCCATCACCGCGAAGAAGATTTTAAAGCCGACGGGTTGCGCACCTACGCGCAGTATCGTGATCTCGGCATCGCGGCTGCGACGCATGGCCTGGCGCAGGCGCATGTGATCCGGCTGATCGGCCCGTGCAATCCGGCCGAGGTCTCAAAACTGCATTTCCACGACGTCGAATTCCAGATGGTCTATGTCCTGAAGGGCTGGGTCAAAACCTACATGGAAGGCCAGGGCGAGACCTTGATGAAGGAGGGCAGCGCCTGGACTCAGCCGCCGCGCATCAAGCATCTGATCCTGGACTATTCCGACGACGTCGAATTGCTGGAAGTGATCTTGCCGGCGGAGTTCAGGACGGTCGAACTGGCGTCGTGAGGCAGTCTCACCAATGCTCGTCATGCCCGGGCTTGACCCGGGCATCCACGACTTACTTTCTTTGATGCAAAGACGTGGATGGCCGGGTCAGGCCCGGCCATGACGGGTCAAAAAATCAATTCAACACCCCCACGATCGCCCCCATCAGACACGTCGTCAGCGTGCCCGACACGATCGACTTCAATCCCAGCGCATTGATCTCGTCGCGGCGCTGCGGCGCCATGGTGCCGAGGCCGCCGATCATGATGCCGAGGCTGCCGAAATTGGCGAAGCCGCACATCGCATAGAGCATGATCAGCGTTGAACGGGAATCCAGCGCCTCGGGACCGAGCCTGGAGAGATCGACATAGGCGATCAGCTCGTTGAGCACGGTTTTCACCCCCATCAGGCTGCCGGCGGTGACCGCCTGCGCCCACGGCAGGCCCATCAGCCAGCACACCGGCGCCATCGCGTAGCCGAGCATCCGCTGCATCGAGATCGCAGCACCGCCGATATTCGGCAACAGCCCGAGGATCGCGTTGGCGAGATACACCAGCGCCACCAGCACCAGCAGCATCGCGACGATGTTGAGCAGCAGTTCGAGCCCGGCGGTGGTGCCCTTGACGATCGCATCCATGGTCGAGGAAGCGGGGATCTCGGGATCGGCCTCCGCCACTTTTGCATCGATGAAGGCCACGCGGGGATCGGCCAGCACGCCGGCGGTGCGCTGGTCCGACGTCTCCGGCACCATGATCAGGCTGACCAGGATCGCGGCGGGCGCCGCCAGCACCGAGGCAATGACGAAATGCGCCGCCGAATCCGGGATCATTGGCGCGAGCAGGGTGGCGTAGAGCACCAGCACGGTGCCGGCGATCCCGGCCATGCCGCCGGTCATGACGAGAAAGAGCTCGCTGCGCGTCAGCCTTGCCAGATAGGGCCGGATGAACAGCGGCGCTTCCACCATGCCGAGAAAGATATTGGCCGCGGTGGACAGACCGACTGCGCCGCCGACGCCGAGCGTGCGCTCCAGCAGCCACGACAGGCCGCGCACCACCGGCGGCAGGATTTTCCAGTAGAACAACAGCGTGGTCAGCACGCTCATGACGAGCACGATCGGCAGCGCCTGAAACGCCAGGATGAAATCCGCGCCCGGCGCCTTCAGGTCGAACGGCGGCGCGCCGCCGCCGAGATAGCCGAACACGAACGAGCTGCCGGCGCGCGAGGCGGCGGAAACGGTCCCGACCGCGTCATTGATGGCGCCGAACGCGTGCGCGACGAACGGCAGTTTCGTCAGTACCACTGCAGTAAGAAAGGTGACGGCGAGGCCGATCGCGGCCTGCCTGGGCGATACCGCGCGGCGGTCTTCGCTGAGAGCCCACGCGACCGCGAGCAGCGCGAACACGCCAAATGCCGATTGCAGCTGAAGCATGATTCCCCCGAATGCCCGGGGGAGTATGGCAGTCTTGTTCTGGTGTGAAAACCGTGCTCGGACGCGGGGCACGAGATCTCAACACGTCGTCCCTGCGAACGCAGGGACCCATACGCCGTGCCCTGTCAATGAGGACACGGCGTTAGGTACCTTGAATAACAATTAGTGCCGCGGAGTATGGGTCCCCGCGTTCGCGGGGACGACGAGAGAGTGAACCTTTATCCCCGTCCGACGAACGGCATCTTGGTGGCCATCACCGTCATGAACAGCACGTTGGCGTCGAGCGGCAGGCTTGCCATGTAGGCGACGGCGTCGCCGACCGCCTTGGCGTCCATCCGCGGTTCCTGCTTCATGGTGCCGTCGGGTTGCATCACGCCGGGGCCGGCGACCATGCGGTCGGTCATCGGGGTGGCGGCATTGCCGATGTCGATCTGGCCGACCGCGATGTCGTACATGCGGCCGTCGAGGTTGGTGGCTTTGGTCAGTCCGGTGATGGCGTGCTTGGTGGAGGTGTAGGCCGAGGAGAACGGCCGCGGCGCGTGCGCCGAGATTGAGCCGTTGTTGATGATGCGGCCGCCGCGCGGGGTCTGGTCCTTCATGATGCGGAACGCGTGCTGGGTGCACAGAAACGGCCCGGTCAGGTTGGTGTTCACCACCGCCTGCCACTGATCGAGGCTGAGATCCTCGAAATTCACCGGCGGCGCGCCCATGCCGGCATTGTTGAACAGCAGGTCGAGCCGGCCGTAGACATCCATCACCTTGGCGAACAGGGCGGCGATCGATCCGGGATCGGTCATGTCGGCGGCGACGGGAAGGCTCTTGCCGATATTGTCGCCGAGCTTCTGGGTCTCCTGCAGCATTTCCATGCGGCGTCCTGCCAGCACGACGGTAAAGCCGGCGTTCATCAGCGCCAGCGACGCGGCGCGTCCCACGCCGGTGCCCGCACCGGTCACCACTGCGATCTTGTTTGCTGCCTCGGCCATTTCGTTTCCCTGCCTTTTATGTTTTTGGTTCGGTTTCGGTCTTGTAGGGTGGTCTTGGAATATTCTGATGCGCGGCGCGCAGCGCCGCCGACCAGCGCGAGCGCAGATCGTGGAAATACGGCTCGCCCGCCTCGATGCGGTGGTTGAGATCGGCGTCGCAGACATCCGATCGCACCACCAGCACGTCGATCGGCAGGCCGACGCCGAGGTTGGAGCGCATGGTCGAATCCATCGAGATCAGGCTGGTCTTCAGCGCCTCATAAAGTTCGACGTCGTAATGCATGGCGCGGTCGAGCACCGGCTTGCCGTATTTGTGTTCGCCGATCTGCAAATACGGCGTGTCGGTGGTGCATTCGATGAAATTGCCGGCCGGATACACCATGAAGAGCCGCATCCGCGAGCCCTTGATCTGGCCGCCGAACAGGAACGAGACGTCGAAATTGATTTCCTCGGATTTCAGCGCTTCGCCTTCGGTGGCGTTGACCGCGCGGATCGCGCGGCCGATGCGCTGCGCCGCCTGGAACATGGTCGGCGCGTTCATCAGCGTTTCGAGTTCGCCGGTGTGCGGGTCTTCCAGCCCCTCGGTCAGCGTCGACAGCACCGACTGGCTGATCGCCAGATTGCCGGCGCTGGCGATCGCCATCACGCGCTCGCCGGGCTTGCTGAAGATGTGGAGCTTGCGGAAGGTCGAGACGTTGTCGAGGCCGGCATTGGTCCTGGTGTCGGCGATCATGACCAGCCCGTCCCGCACCAGCACTCCGCAGCAATAGGTCATTCACAGTCCCCAAACACCCGCCGAGACGATCGGCGCGCAACTAGTAGCCAATTTCAGGGGGCCATCCAACCCCAATTCCCCTTCAAATCCCTCGGCAAGTCCCTTTCGAATCCCCTTCGAGTCCCCTTGGCGCAGCCATCTTCGGACGGGCAAAAACCATCCGTCGGATCCGAAGGCGCGCGCCGATGCATTTTGGGGACTGAATGTCACACATAACCCGGAAGCCGGAACAGAGTTCGCTCTGCGTCGTTGCCGAAGGATTGTGCGGGTTGGCCTACAACATCAGCAGGTAATTGTCGGCAGCGGCCTCAATAGGAAATGACTCCGTCCGCCCTTGTGTCGTAGCTTTGACCACACGCATCCGGGGCCCCGAACCGGCGGCCTGCAAAAACGCTACGCTGAGGAGGCTTTCGATGGATTTTACACGTCTGGCGATCAATCGCCGCACCGCGCTGCTGACGTCGGCTGCCATCGCCGCCAATGTCATCAATCCGCTGCGGGCCTTTGCGCAGGAAACGCCGCGCAAGGGCGGCGTGTTCAACGTGCACTACGGCGCCGAACAGCGTCAGCTCAACCCCAGCATCCAGGCCTCCACCGGCGTCTACATCATCTCGGGCAAGATCCAGGAGAACCTGGTCGATCTCGACGCCAACGGCAAACCGGTCGGCGTGCTCGCGGAAAGCTGGGAGGCCTCGCCCGACGGCAAGACCGTCACCTTCAAGCTGCGCAAGGGCGTCACCTGGCACGACGGCAAGCCCTTCACATCGGCTGACGTGGCGTTTACCGCCATGAACATGTGGAAGAAGATCCTGAACTACGGCTCGACGCTGCAGTTGTTTCTCACCGCCGTCGACACCCCCGATGCGCACACCGCGATCTTCCGTTACGAGCGGCCGATGCCGATCAGCCTGTTGCTGCGCGCGCTGCCGGACCTCGGCTATATCTCGGCCAAGCATCTCTATGAATCCGGCGATATCAGGCCGAACCCGGTCAATCTCGCGCCGGTCGGCACCGGTCCGTTCAAGTTCGTCAAATACGAGCGCGGCCAGTACGTGATGGCCGATCGCAATCCGGATTACTGGCGTCCCAACGCGCCCTATCTCGACCGCATCGTCTGGCGCGTCATCACCGATCGCGCGGCGGCGGCGGCGCAGATGGAGGCCGGCGAACTGCATTACAGCCCGTTCTCGGGTCTCACCATTTCGGACATGGCGCGGCTGTCCAAGGACAAGCGCTTCGTCGTCTCGACCAAGGGCAACGAAGGCAACGCCCGCACCAATACCCTCGAGTTCAATTTCCGCCGCAAGGAGCTGTCCGACATCCGCGTTCGCCGCGCCATCGCGCACGCCATCAACGTGCCGTTCTTCATCGACAATTTCCTTGGCGATTTCGCCAAGCTCGGGACCGGGCCGATTCCCTCGACCTCGACCGACTTCTATCCCGGCGCCGACACGCCGCAATATCCTTACGACAAGGCCAAGGCGGCGGCCTTGCTCGACGAAGCCGGATACAAGCCCGGCTCCGGCGGAACCCGCTTCTCGCTGCGCCTGCTGCCGGCACCCTGGGGTGAGGATATCTCGCTGTGGTCGACCTTCATCCAGCAATCGCTGTCCGAGGTCGGCATATCGGTCGAGATCGTGCGCAACGACGGCGGCGGATTTCTCAAGCAGGTCTACGCCGAGCACGCTTTCGATCTGGCCACCGGATGGCATCAGTACCGCAACGATCCCGCGGTCTCGACCACGGTGTGGTATCGCTCCGGCCAGCCCAAGGGCGCGCCCTGGACCAACCAGTGGGGATGGCAGGACCCGGCGGTGGACAAGACCATCGACGACGCCGCGACCGAGGTCGATCCGGCCAGGCGCAAGGCGCTGTACGCCGAGTTCGTCAAGCAGGTGAACACGGAACTGCCGGTCTGGATGCCGATCGAGCAGATCTTCGTGACGGTGATCAGCGCCAAGGCGCGCAATCACTCCAATACGCCGCGCTGGGGGTCGTCGAGCTGGCACGATCTTTGGCTTTCCGCGTGACGTAAACTCCGACAAGATGGCCAAATGCGCATCTTCAGATTAGCGGGGCGGCGTCTGGCCGCCTCGATTCCCACTCTGGCCCTGATCCTGATCGGCGTATTTCTGCTGCTGCAGTTCGCGCCCGGTGACACCGTCGACGCCATGATGGCGCAGATGGGCGGCGGCGACGCCGCCACCGCGACGGAATTGCGCAAGTTCTACGGGCTGGATCTCTCGATTACGGCGCAGCTCGGCAATTACCTCTGGCGCCTGATCCGGCTCGATCTCGGTTTCTCCTCGATCTATGGCAAGCCGGTCGCATCGGTCATTCTGGAACGGCTGCCGCCGACCATCCTGCTGATGACGGCGTCGCTGTCGCTCGCCTTCTTCTTCGGCATCGTGTTCGGCGTCATCGCCGCGCGCGGCGTCAACAAATGGCCCGATACGCTGATCTCGATCCTGGGCCTGATCTTCTACGCCACCCCGTCGTTCTGGTTCGGGCTGATGGCGATCGTGGTGTTTTCGATCTATCTGCAGTGGCTGCCGGCCGGCGGCTTCGAGAACATCGGCGCGTTGCAGACCGGCATCGCGCGCACGCTCGACATCGCGCGCCACCTCGTGCTGCCGACCCTGACGCTCGGGCTGATCTTCCTCGCCATCTATCTGCGCATCATGCGCGCCTCGATGCTCGAGGTGCTCAACCTCGATTATGTCCGGACCGCGCGCGCCAAGGGGCTCGACGAGACCCGCGTGGTGATCCGCCATGTGCTGCGCAACGCGCTGCTGCCGATGGTGACGCTGATCGGCCTGCAGGCCGGCACCATGCTGGGCGGCTCGGTGGTGGTCGAGAGCGTGTTTTCGCTGCCCGGCCTCGGCCGTCTCGCCTACGAATCCGTGGTGCAGCGCGACCTCAATACGCTCCTTGGCATCGTCTTCGTCTCGGCATTGCTCGTCATAACAGTGAATTTCGCCGTCGACCTGGTCTACGCCAGGCTCGATCCGCGCATCGCGGCGGAGGGCTAGCGCGGTGGACGCGGTCAAACGATATTTTCGCAGTCCCGCCGCCGTCACCGGCCTCGTACTGCTGCTGATCGTGGTGGCGATGGCGGCGAGCGCCAGCTGGTTCTATCCGCGCGAGCCGCTGGCGCTGGCCGGGCGTCCGTTGATCTGGCCGTTCTCGAATCCGCGCTTTTTGCTGGGTACCGACAATTCCGGCCGCGATATCGCGGCGCAGATTCTCTATGGCGCGCGGATTTCGCTCCTGATCGGCGGGGTCGCCACCCTCATCGCCATCGCCATCGGCATCCTGATCGGCGCCTTCGCCGGCTATTACGGCGGCTGGGTCGACAACGTGCTGATGCGCATCACCGAAGCGTTCCAGACGCTGCCGAATTTCGTGCTGCTGCTGGTGCTGGTCGCGGTGTTCGGCTCGACCCTGACCACCGTCACCATTGCCGTCGGCGTGGTGTCGTGGCCGGCGCCGGCCCGGCTGACGCGCGCCGAGTTTCTCTCGCTGCGCAACCGGGAGTTCGTGCAGGCCGGGCGCACCTTGGGCATGAAGGATATTCAACTGATCCTCGGCGAGATCCTGCCCAATGCCCTGCCGCCGATCATCGTCTACGCCAGCGTCATCATGGCGGTCGCGATCCTGCTTGAAAGCGCGTTGGCGTTTCTCCGCCTCTCCGATCCCAACGTCGCCTCGTGGGGCAACCTGATCGGCCTCGGCCGCGACGTGCTGCGGGTGCAGTGGTACGTCTCGGCGATCCCCGGCATCGCCATCCTGGTCACGGTTCTCGCGGTTTCGCTGGTCGGGCAGGGATTGAATGACGCGCTGAACCCTAGGCTGAAGGGACGATGAACCAACCCGCCCCGGCCATCCTGACCATCGAGGGACTCGGCGTGCGGCTGCCTGATGGCGCCGACCGCTCGCATGCGGTGTCCGACGCGTCGCTCTCGATTGCCGCCAACGAGATCCTGTGCGTGGTCGGCGAGTCCGGCTCCGGCAAGTCCGTGATGGCCAACGCCATCATGCGGCTGCTGCCGAACGAGGTCCGCATCGATGCCGGCCGGGTGATGTTCGAAGGCCGCGACCTCGCGGCCGCCAGCACGGCCGAGATGCGCGCCGTGCGCGGCGCCGGCATCGCGATGATTTTCCAGGAGCCGATGACGGCGCTCAATCCGCTGCGCACCATCGGCGACCAGATCGGCGAGATGTTCTCGATCCACACCGGCCTGTCGAGCGCCGAGATCCGTGCCAGGGTGCTGGCGCTGCTGGAAGACGTGCGCATCCCCGATCCCGAAAGTGCGGCAAAAGCCTATCCGCACGAATTGTCGGGCGGCCAGCGCCAGCGCGCCATGATCGCGATGGCGCTCGCGCTCGATCCGAGGCTCCTGATCGCGGACGAGCCGACCACCGCGCTCGACGTCACCACGCAGGCGCAGATCCTGACCCTGATCCGGGAGCTGCAGAAGCGGAAGAAGACCGCGGTGCTGTTCATCACCCATGATTTCGGCGTCGTCGCCGAGATCGCCGACCGCGTCGCGGTGATGCAGCAGGGTCATATCGTGGAGCAGGGCGATGCCGCCGCGGTGCTGTACCATCCTCAACATTCGTATACCCAACAGCTGATCGCCGCGGTGCCGCCGCTGACGGCGCCGCCGCCGCGAAAACTGTCGGACCAGATGATCCTGACCATCGACAACGTCTCCAAGACATTCCGCACCGGCGGATTTCTGGGCCGCGGGGCGCGGGTGACGCATGCGGTGAGAAATGTATCGCTGAAACTGCCGCGAGGCGCGACGCTCGGGATTGTCGGCGAATCCGGATCCGGCAAATCGACGCTGGCCCGCTGCATTGTCCGGCTGATCGATCCCGACGCGGGCGCGATCGTGCTCGAAGGCAAGGACTGGGCAAAACTGGCGCGCGAGGAAGTTCGCGGCGAAACCCGCCATATCCAGATGGTGTTTCAGGATCCGTTTTCGTCGCTCAACCCCCGCCGCAAGGCCGCGGAGCTGGTCGCGCAGGGTCCGATCGTGCACGGCACCCCGCGCGCGCAGGCCATCGCCGACGCCAAGGAGCTGTTCGCGCTGGTCGGGCTCGATCCATCGGCCAGCGACCGCTTTCCGCACGAATTCTCCGGCGGCCAGCGCCAGCGCATCGGGCTGGCGCGGGCGCTGGCGCTGCGGCCGGAAGTGCTGGTCGCGGACGAGGCGGTGTCCGCGCTCGACGTCTCGGTGCAGGCGCAGGTTCTGAAGCTGCTCGCGGGATTGCGCGAGCGGCTCGGCCTTTCCATCGTGTTCATCACCCACGATCTGCGGGTCGCCGCGCAGATCTGCGACCTCGTGGCGGTCATGAAGGACGGCGAGGTGGTCGAGCACGGGCTCGCCGGCGAAGTGCTCGGCAATCCGCAGCATGCCTACACCCGGGCGCTGCTGGATTCGATTCCCGGCGGCGATTTTTCCCGGCGACGTGAAGCGTCATTGCTGGTGTGAGGACTGGACGAGCGAGAAATCTCTGGAGCAGCACATTTACTCCCTCATGGTGAGGAGCACGGCGGCAGCGCCCTTGCGCTGCGGACGTGCGTCTCGAACCATCGGGCACACCGCCTCATGCCATCCTTCGAGACGCCGCGCGAAGACGCGCGGCTCCTCAGGATGAGGACAGAAAATGTCTTTGGAAACGAAGTACTAGGCGATTTCGCGGGCGTCGCGGCGCCGGTAGACCATCAGCATCAGCGGGGCCAGCTTGCGCATGAGTCCATGCGCGGGAATCCGCACCGGCTCGGTGAACGGCAGCGCCAGATCGGCCTCGGCCGTGCCGCGCACAGCCTTGGACAGCTCATCGCCGAGCGCGATCGACAGCGCCACCGCGCGGCCGTTGCAGCCGGTCCAGCCATAGGCGTCGGGGCCGAGCCGGTGGATGCGCGGCAGGAAGTCGGTGGTCATGCCGACATAGCCGTTCCAGACGTAATCGAATTCGACCGGCCCGATCTGCGGCCACAGCCGCTGCAGTCGCTCGCCGACCCGCTGCTTGATCCGCTCCGCCTTGTTGCCGGGGCCGATCACGGCGCCGCCGGTCACCAGGCGATTGCGCGCGTCGTAACGGGCAAAGTAGAGTTCGCCGTGGGTGTCGGACATCGCCTGCCGGCCGGGGATGATGGTTTTGCGGGCGGCCTCCGACAGCGGCTGCGTCGCCATCTGCCAGGACAATACCGGCATCACCTCGTGCGCGATCTCGGGCATCAGGGTTTTGGAGAATTCGCCGGTATAGGCGTTGGTCGCCACGATCAGGGCGCGGCCGCTGATCTCGCCCTTTTCGGTCTTGACCACCCAGCGATCGTTCTTCCGTTCGAAGGAAAGGGCGGGCGAGCGCGCGAAAATCCAACCACCTTGATCCAGCACGACATGGGCGAGGCCGCGCGCCAGCGCCAGCGGGTTGATGTGGCCGCCGGTCTTGTTCCAGAAGCCGCCGAACCAGGCCTCCGATCCCAGCATCGCGCGGGTCTGGTCGCGCGACAGCATCTCGACATCGGCCCCGAATTTCGACCATTGCCGCACCCGCCGCTCGGCGATCTTGATCCTTCCCGGCGAATGCACCGGCTGCACCCAGCCGGCCTGCTCGTGTTCGGCCTGGATCTGGTAGCGCCTGACGACATCGAACAGCGTGGACGCGCTGTCGCGCAGCAAGGTGACAAAACGTTCTCCCACCGCGCCGTGCTTCGCGATGATGTCTTCCGGATCGGGCCGCGACAGGGTCGGAATCACCTGACCGTTGTTGCGCCCCGAGGCGCCCCAGCCCGGCTCCATGGCCTCGACGACGGCAACGTCGACGCCGGCCTCGCGCAGGTGCAGCGCCGTGGACAGGCCGGTAAAACCGCCGCCGATCACGATGACGTCGGCGCTCGCGGTCCCCACGAGTTCCGGCAATTCCGGACCTGGCGGCGTCGCCGCCGCCCACAGCGAGTCGGGCCAGCGGACATTTGCGGTATCCATCGTCATGCTTCTCCTTGCCGTCGATGCCGTTTCGTTGCCTTGCAGCCGCCGGATCGATCTGGTTAGCTTAAGGCCCAATTCATGCCGGGGAAACAGCAGAGTGCCGCTCAGGAATGTCATCGGAATCGATCATGCCGTCGTCATGGTCAAAGACCTCGACGCCGCCGCCGCCAACTGGAAGCGGCTCGGCTTCACCATATCGCCGCGCGGTACCCACAGCGCCAAGATGGGATCGGGCAACTACACCATCATGCTCGACCCCGACTACATCGAGCTGCTCGGCGTTCTCGCGGATACCGAACACAATGCGCCGGCGCGGGCCTTTCTCGCCCACCGCGAAGGCATCGAACGCATCGCCTTCACGGCGGTGAATTCGGCCGATGGCGCCGAGGAAATTCGCGCGCGCGGCTATGAGCCGATCGGGCCGACCGATTTCGAGCGCCCGGTGACGATGCCGGACGGCAGCGTGTCGGCGGCGAAGTTCACCACCTTTCAATGGCCGGTGGCGGAAGCGCCGGGCGGCTTGCGTATTTTCGCCTGCCAGCACAAGACGCGGGAAACCGTCTGGATTCCCGCGCTGATGAATCACGCCAACGGCGCGCAACGGTTGAAGCAGGTGCTGATCGTCTCGCCGGAGCCGGCCGCCGACGCGGCCCATCTGGTGCGCCTGATCGACGGCAGCGCCGGGACGAAGCCGGACGGCGCCATCGCGGTGCCCTCGGGCTCGGACCGCGCCGATTTCGTGTTCCTGACCAGGGACCAGCTGGGCAAACGCTATCCGGAGGTGTCGCTCGCCGGATTACCCGAGCGCGGCAGCGCCGGCATGGTGATCGCGACCTCCGATCTTGCCGCCGCGGAGAAGGCGGCGGGCAACTCAGCGATTCGCAGCGGAGATGCCGTTTGCGTAGCGCCTTCCGCCGCTAATGGAACGCTGCTGGCCTTTGTTCGCGCGTGAAGCAATTTACGGCCGCGACGCGAGCTTGATCGTCGACGAAATGGCGCGCGCTTGTTGCGTCACGGGCCAACTGCATGGCAGTCGAATAACGCCAAAGACGGCTGTCCGTTGCAGTCCGCATGGAGAAGCCCCAGGACTGAGCCCTCAGCGCGAGTTTCCATTCTCCGGATGTTGCGCGTCATAGCATGCCGCTGCCGCGGCCCTCGCTTCGTATTCTTCCGCAATTGAATTGAGCATTTTTGCAAACTCCAGATGGCCGGCGCCGATTGCGAGACGACGGCAGCTCATGGCTCTGGCTTGCAATGAATGGCTATCGAAATGATTCCGCCTTGTTGGTACGAGGTGCTGTTTCCCTCTTGACATCCCAATGTTCCTTCGAAGCTTTCGTTGAAATTGTCCGTGGCAGTCTGCTTTTGGCCGTCCGGATCGCTTACGCAGCCGGCAACCCAAATTCGTTCAGTCATCAAATTCAAGGGGCCGCTCCTTGCAGCTTGCTGTGCGAGGAGCGGCCCCTTGATCGAAGTGGGGTGTTTACAGTGCTGCCGTCCTGGGCTTTGTCAGCAAGGCGGTGCAGGCCCTGACGAGGCTGTAATCGACATAGCTTTTGCCGGGACGGGTAATCAGTTCGGAAGGGAAGGAATCCTTCGCCTGATAGCTATCCTTGTTGGCGACCAGGGTAGCCATCCGATCCTTTGCATCTGGCAGCGAACGAAAATCTGCTGCGCAGCCGGGTGCCAACGCCGCTACGACCGCCTTGTCGCTGGTTTCACTCGCCAGTTTGGCTGCTTTGGACGGACTCATGAATCCGAACACCTGCGCAAGCAGGAATGCACCGAGCGCCATGCCCGCTACGCCAGTCCATAGACTTGGCTTCACGACATTCCAGTTGATCTTGATACTCTCCATGAGATGTTCCTTTCCAAGGTCAATAACTTGATCCGCCGCCCGAAATTCCGGCAATGATGGTTTGGCTGCGGCGGCAACGAAAAGTGCCTATTGGGGCAGTTCGCCCAGAGCCTGCAAGTTTGCTGACCCGATAACGAAACAACGCGTCGATGACCGGGCGGGTCCCCAAATTGTAAGAATCTGTAATGTTAAGTTTGGGTAATATTGCAGTTGTGATGGAACCAAACCCGATGTTGCTACCGCCCCAGTGCGATGTGGTTCTATCGGTCCAGCAGCAAGTCCGGTCTTCTCCGCCACCTTTGCCCTTGGCCTGGCGCAGGGCGCCTTCGACCAGGCGCTGGCGTCTTCGCAATAGCGCCTGCAGTTCGACCGCCCGATCGGCGGCGGCACGGCGCAGGTCTTGAGCAACCAGGTGGCGAGCCGGCTGCTCGGCTGGAAGCTGCCGCAGGGGCGCGACGGTTACGCGACAGCTTCGAGCAGCATCGCCGCCGAATAGCGTCGAAGCCGGCGGGTCAAATGCCGGATCACCACCTTTTGCCCCAAAGGATGCCGTGAAGCCGGCGCAGGCGAGGCAGGTGGGTCCTGACGTTCAGTAAATTCAGAATGCTGAGCGGCTGGGACTTCAGTTGGGCGGCGTACTGCGAAGCCCATCCCGCCATGAGCGATTTTCGTTGGTATCCTGGATGTTCGACGCTCGCGCGCAGCAGTTCCAGAGCAAGGGGACGAGGAGGGCATTTGAATCCTGGAGTATCTCGATGGAACAGGGCTTCAACGAGATGAAAATTGGTGCTCAGCACCGGGGCGTTGCCGGCTTTCTCGAAGCGGCTTTCCAGCTCGGGCCAGTCGATGCCGCCTTGATGGCGGCCGCAGAGAAAATCAAGGTCGAGGAGCTGGCGCAGCTGAACGGCATGGCGCTGGTAGTATCGATCCTTCAGCTGATTGTGGACGATCGAGTGGGCGATGAGATCGGTCGGGCAGGGTATGCGAACCTGGGCGCTGCCTAGCGCGACAGGCCGGCAGCTTGCCTCGAAGCCCGCGGGTTCTGCGACGGACCACCATTGCTGCGGAGCAACCTCGGTATGAATGTCCAGAGTGGCGCCGGTTACCGGATCGCGGAAATGCGGAAGATACGGCAGCTGCTTCCTGACCAGAACAAGGGCTGCTTCGGCTTCCAAACCGGCTTGCTTCAGCGCCCTGGCTATATCCGGCGCCCGTCCACCCGGCAGCAGCAGATCAATGTCGCCGGTGATGCGCAGACCCGGGGCGGGATAAAGCCGGTCGGCAAGGTACGCCGCGCCCTTGAACAAAACCGGTGCGATATCGATCGCGTTGAGCGCCAGCGCGACACGCTCGATCACCATCATCAATTGCTGATCGCGTTGGGTGTTGAGCGTAAGGATCGCCGAAAGATACGCCTGAACCTCGGGATCAAGGCCTCGATGGTCCCGGAGAGTCCACGCCAGAAACGGGGTGGCATGGTGAAAGCTGCTCGCTTCCACCAATTGCTCCCATGGCAGATCATCAGCCAGCTTCGACGGCGTATGGCGCAATCCCGCCCGCAGAAGGCCGCACAGCTGATCGAACACCTGCCACCTCGTCATGGAAGGTCTTCCAGACACCGCGCGGCATCAGCCAGATTGCCGTGCAGGAGAGTGTAGGCGGGCGTGACATCGATCCATGCGAGGAACGCAAGAATCCGCTGTTCGGTCATGGGATACCCGAGCCAGATTCTGTCGTTGAGCAGTCGCTCGATGGCCTCGAACGGTGTGATCCTAGTCAGGCTGACGACGGCGCCCGGGGCATATTGCGGGAAGACGATCGCATGCGCGGGCGCCGGGGCGGTTTCCCAGCTTGACGTCGGCGCAACCAGCAGCTTCGCGGCTCCCCGAGCCGCATGGTAGGCCGGGGCGTCTTGCAGGCCCGGGTGCAATTGCGACAATAACGTCCAGCTGCCCTGCTTGATGCTCAATGGCATCGGCCATGGCACGACATGACCCGATGGTCGCGATAGGACGATCAGGTCATCGGCAAGATAGGTAAAGCCTTCCTGAGCCATGAGATAGGCAACCAGGGTTGTCTTGCCGCTGCCGCTGGTGGCTGGAAACAGCAGTCCCAGCCCATTCCGCGTCACGGCTCCGCCATGCATCATGGCCAGCCATTCAGTTCCGGGATGAAGATAGTCGAGGACGGCCAGGCTTATTCCACCGATCAGCTGCGCTTCGTCCCCGGTGCGAAAATGCTCGCGACCGTTCACCAACAGGGCGGACGAGCCGTCGCCGGCTTGCCTGACCTCAAGCCGCAGGCCCGGCTCGGCCTTCGGCGTCTCGAGATGGTGGAAAAAGCGTCGTATGGTAGCGGGCGAATGGGTTTCGCTTGCCAACGAGAACACCTTGTCGCTGACGGTGTAAACGGCATGATCCTGAAAAACAGAATGCGGCGCCTGCGGCCAGTCGGCCACCTCATCCAATTGAATCGGCGGAGGTGAGGAGGCGAAGTCGTCGCTGCAGAGCAGGTCGAGCGATCGCCAATGGTCCATCATCGTGTCGATATCGCGCCGCGCTACGTCGACCGAAATGCCGTATTTCGCCACAAAATCCGAAGCGATCTCATCGACGTCGGATCCGAGTTCGATCGACTCCCAAAGGCGCGCGGCTGACTCGTTGAAAGCGAACAGGCGGTTGGAAGCGCGATTGAACAGCAGCAGACCGGAGCCGCTCGGGAGTTTCAGGGCTCTCGGTGAACGATCATCGTTTCGGGACAACTTAAGGCGGGGCGCTCGCGCCTTGTGCCCTGGCTTCGCTCGCCAGCATCGCCAGCATCGCGGGCGCCGTGTAGGCCGCAAACTTTCCGATTCGACCGATTGCTTCTCTCCGGGCGCTATCGACCTGCGGATCGATCACTACCGGCTCACTCTGGCGGTCAGCCTTTGGTTCGGTATTCATGACAGCCCGCTCCCATCAAAACGCTATCCTAGTAAACGGACTTACGCCTGACAAGGCGATATGAGGGGCGCCCCCAGCGCATTTCGGCAGGCGCTAACCCTTCCGCGCCGTCTTCACCCTGTCGATGATACTGCCCAAAATCCCCTTGGGCAGGAAGATGATGAAGGTCACCAGCAGCACGCCGTAGACCAGATTGTCCCAGCCGACCGCCTTGGTGCCGAAGCCGATGCGCAGGATTTCCGCCAGCAGGATGGTGATGACGGCGCCGACGGTGGGGCCGAGCGCGACGTAGAGCCCGCCGACGATGACGGCGAACACCATCTGCAGCGAGACCGCGATGCCGCTCACCGTGTCCGGCGAGATGAACATCTGGTACTGGCAGTAGAGCGCGCCGGCGAGCGCGGTCATCAGCGCCGAGATCACCGTGATCTTGAGCTTTTCCCAGGTGACGTTGACACCGGCGGCGGCCGCGGCGTCCTCGTCCTCTGAGATCGCCTCCAGCGCATAGCGGTCCATGCTGCGGTCGACCCATTTCCAGATCGCCAGTCCGACCGCCCAGACCCCGAGCGCGATCAGGTACCAGGTGACCTTGTCGTCGAATTGCAGCGCCCAGAGCTGGCTGCCCTTGGTGCGATCGGGCGTGTAGCCGAGCGAGCCGCCGGTGTAGTCCCGGGTCGCGGTAATGACCTGCAGCACGATCCCCGACAGCGCCAGCGTGACGAGCACGAAATAGTGGCCGGTGATGCGGAAGCGGAAGCACGGATAGGCCACGATCATCGCCAATATCGCGGCGGCGACCATCGCGATGGGAATGCCGATCCACGGCGACAGCCCGAGATGGTTCCATAGCAGCGCCGTCACATAGGCGCCGACGCCCATGAACCCGCCATGGCCCAGCGACACCAGGCCAAAGCGGCCCATCATCGACCACGACGTATAGGCGAACGACCAGATCAGGATCAGGATCAGGATGTGCAGATGGTAGGGATCGCGATAGACGAAGGGCAGCGCGATCAGCGCCGCCCCGGCGACCCAGGGGAGGGACTGTTTTGCGGTCACGAGCGCCTCGCCAGCAGCCCCGCGGGCCGGATGAACATCATGACGATGAAGAAGGCGAAGGCCAGCACGTAGCCCCATTCGAGATCGGAGAACAGCCCGCCGAGCGAGATGATCTCGGCGAACACGAAGGCCGCCACGAAGCCGCCGACGAAGTTGCCGAGTCCGCCCAGCACGACGATCAGGAAGGTGATCGGCCCGAACGACAGCCCGACGAAGGGGTGGATGTCGTATTGCAGCACCAGCAGGCAGGAGGCGAGGCCGGCGAGGGCGCCGCCCAGCGCCGAGGTGATGAGATAGATCCTGCGGGTATCGACGCCCATCAGCGCCATGATCTGGCGATCCTGCGAAATGGCGCGGATCGCGGTGCCGACATAGGTCTTCTTCATGAAGTAATAGACCAGCGTCATGCCGATCAGGGCCGCGGCGAACGCCAGCAGCCGGGAATAGCTGAAATGCATCTCGGCGAATTTCAGCACCGGCATCCGGATGCCGAGGTTGCGGAAGTCGATGCCGAACGCGACGGTGGCGAAGCTCTGCAGCACGAACAGCACGCCGCCGGTGGCGAGCAACTGGTTGATCGGCGGCGCCGTGAGCAGGGGCGCGATGACCAGCAGATGCAGCAGCGCGCCCAGCCCCGCGACCAGCAGGATGGTGAAGGGGGCGGCCACGTAATAGGGCAGCCCGAACACCTGCACCATGTAGTACATGCCGTACATGCCGATCATGACCAGTTCGGCATAGCAGATCCAGGTGACGTCGATGACGCCGAAGATCAGGTTCAGCCCCAGCGCCAGCAGCGCCAGCACGCCGCCGAGCAGGATGCCGTTCACCATGGCTTCGAGCAGGTAGATGTCGAAAATGTCCGTCATCGCTTCACCTGTTTCTTCTCCCTCGCCCCGCTTGCGGAGAGAGGGTCGGGGTGAGGGGGCTCTCGGCGCATTCGGACTCGCGGAGAGTCCCCCTCACCTGGCTCGCATCTGACGATGCGAGCCGGCCTCTCCCCGCAAGCGGGGAGAGGCGAAGGAACGCGCGGCTGAACATGTGGCTCATGCTACACTCCGAGATAGGCTTGCC
>JBDRNF010000073.1:0-18512 GCA_043811435.1 Pseudomonadota bacterium | reverse complement strand
CGTCCCCTTGATCGTTGTATCCGCCCTCGGTCATCTCCGGCTGCGTATACTGGTGGCTTGGGCTGTGGTCGCGACGCTGCTGTGCGCCGGGCTTGCGACCTATGACGTCTTCCGCGATCCGATCCTTGTTGGCGCTGCCGTGCCGATCCCGCGCGTGCTGCCGTCCTGGGTGATGTGGCCGTCGCTGGCTGCGATCCTGTTCATCATTCACATCCTCACGATAGCGGGGGAAGCCGACCGCAAGCTGATTGCGAGCTACCCGACCCATTTCGATATCGCCTGGAAGCAGGGCGTGCAATTCGCGTTGGCGGCGTGTTTTGTTGGCGTGCTCTGGGGATTGCTCTATCTCGGAGCGGAACTGTTTCGCCTGATCAAAATCGAATTTCTCGCGGAGCTTCTCAAGCGGAAGAGGTTTGCGATCCCGGTGACGGTACTGGCGTTCAGCTACGCCATCCATGTCACCGATGTACGTGCCAGCATCGTTCAGGGTGCACGAACGCTCGTCTTGATTTTGTTGTCATGGCTGTTGCCGTTGATGACGCTGTTGGGCGCGGCCTTTGTCGTGACGCTGATGTTTACCGGCCTCGAGCCGCTCTGGAGCACGCGGCACGCAGCCAGCATTCTGCTCGTTGCAACCGCCCAACTGGTCTTTCTCGTCAACGCGGCCCATCAAGACGGCCGGGCCGAATCCCGCCCCCCCTCCGTTTTGCGGTATGCAAGCCGGCTCGCCGCACTCGTCCTGGCGGCGCTGGTTGCCCTCGCCGCTTACGCGGTGATGCTGCGGATTGACCAATATGGCTGGACGCCGGAGCGGATCAGCGCGCTCGTCTGTGTCGTCATCGCCGCGTGCTATGCGGTTGGTTACGTGTTGGCGGCGTTGCGCCCGACGAGGTCGATGGCGTGGCTCGAGCCCACCAATATATTCACGTCGCTCGTCATCGTCGGCCTGCTCCTGGCGCTGGGCACGCCAGTGGCCGACCCTGCGAGAATCTCGGTGGCGGATCAATTGAGCCGATTGCGAGCCGGCACGGTGACGCCGGAGCAGTTCGATTTCCGTTTTCTGCGCTTCGGGGCAGGGCGCTATGGCAGGGATGCCCTCGAACAACTCGCAGCCCGGAGGGAAGGCCCGCTAGCCTCCGCCATCGCCGAGCGCGCCAATCTGGCACTGGGCGCCAAGCGTCCTTGGGAGATGGGACTGGCAGTGCCCAAGCCGCCAACGACGCCGGCCCAGCGCGGGCTCCACATTACGGTGATTTCCCCGAACGGCGCGACGTTGCCGGAAGGTTTTGTGCAGCAGAACTGGAATGTCGTTCAGCCGCGATGGAAGCTTCCGAATTGCCTCGTCGCGGACGCCCGGTGCGAAGCGATCCTGACCGATCTCGATGGCGACGGGCAGCCGGAGATCCTGCTCTTCAATCTTATCAACGGTGGCGGCGCCGCCTTCAGGAAGCGGCTCGACGACGGGAACTGGGCCTATTTGGGTATCGTCGCCAATGCGAACTGCCTTGGCGTCCGCGATGCACTCCGCGCCGGGCAATTCGAAATTGTCCAGCCACTGAAGGAGATCGCAGCGAACGGCAAGCGCCTGTTCATCAGCAGCGATTGTGAGCAGTGGCCGAGGTAGCCGCCTAATCACCCCAACCCCGCCGCTGCGGCCTCCGCCTCCGGACATGATTGCCAGCGCCATGCCGTCCTCGATCGGCGGCGTGATTACGGCCATGCCGCATAAAACGGCCCGCGCTTGGCCTGTTCGGCCCTGGCGCGGCGCCGATAGGCGCCGGGCGGAATGCCTTGGTGCTTCTGAAAGAACCGGCTGAAATAGCCCGAATCCCGAAAGCCGAGGCCGTAGCCGATCTGTTCGACCGGCAGATCCAGTTGTTGCAGGCGGGTGCAGGCTTCGTGAATCAGCCGCTCGTGGACGATGGCGCGCGGGCTGCGCGTTTTCTCGCGCTTGCAATGCGCATGCAGCCGGTCCTCGGTGACGCCGAGCGCGGCGGCGTAGCGCGAGATCGGCCAGCCGTCGCGATAGTGCAACTCGACCAGTTGCAGAAAATTACCGACCAGCCGCGGCCCGTCGCCACGCAACGTATCTTCGCTGCCGGATTCGTCCGAGACGGCCGAGCGCCACAGATGCAGGCAAAGCTGCAGCACGTGGGATGCGATCATCGTCATGCTGCCGCGTTGCGGCACGCGCAGCTCGCGGACCAGCATGGCGCAGGAGTTGGTGACCGCGCCGAGCGCGCCGTCGAGCTGCGCGCCGCTCAGCATCACCAGGCGATCGGTCGTGCGCCGCAGGTGCAGCGCCTCGGCGCTGCCGGCCACGGTCCGCGTCAGCAGGTCTTCCGACACGGCGATGAAGTAGCCTCGCGCGCCGGCCTCGACCTGAATCTCGCCCTCGACCTCGCTGGGTAACCACAGCACGGCGGGGGCCTCGAATTTCACGGCGGTGCCGCGCAGGGCCGCGGAGCCGCTGCGTGTTTCGATCACAAGCAGATGCGCGCGCCGGACATGGTCCTGCTGGACGATCCAGTGCCGGGGGGCGAGCCCGCCGGAAAACGCTTCCGCATGGATGGCCGAACCCGCCTGCTCGACGTAGCCGGCCGGACGGAGAGTGGGAATTGTGCCATGGACCTGAGACAATCCGTCGCTCACATCAGGATGAAATCGGAGAAATAGTACAATCTTTGCCCGGGTCCGTCCAATTTAATGTCGGAACCATCAGATTAGTCTCCTCGCGTCGAACGCCATCAAGGCGACGGACAAAATGCTCTGGGAGGAGAACATGGTTTCATCAGTCACACGCCTGGCGGCGGGATTGGCCGCGATCGCCGGGGTTGCCAGTTTTTCGGCGGTCGAGCCGGCCCTGGCGCAGAGTTCGGTCAAGATCGGCTACGCGCTGTCGCGCACCGGGCCGAACGCCGGCGGCGCCGCCGTGACGACGCTGCCCAATTATGAAATGTGGGTGAAGGAAGTAAATGCCGCCGGCGGCCTCAAGCTCGGCGGCAAGCGGGTGCCGATCGAGGTCGTGCAGTATGACGACCGCTCCAGCGCGGAAGAAGCAGCCAAGGCGCTGGACCGGCTGATCACCCAGGACAAGGTCGACTTCATCCTGCCGCCCTGGGGCACCGGCCTCAATCTCGCGGTCGGGCCGATCCTGAACAAGGCCGGCTATCCGCATCTGGCTGCCACCGCGGTCACCGATCGCGCGCCTGAGCTGGCGAAGCGCTGGCCCAACAGTTTCTGGCTGCTCGGCACCAGTTCGGGCGCGGCCAACACGCTGGTCGAACTGCTGGTCAAGCTGCGCGGCGAGAAAAAGATCGGCGATACCGTCGCGATGGTCAGCGTCGCCGACGGTTTCGGTATCGACCTTTCGGCCGCGGCGCGGCCGGCGCTGACCAAGGCGAATTTCAAGCTGGCCTATGACAAGACCTATCCGGTCGGCACCCAGGATCTCAGTCCGCTGGTCAACGAGGCCAAGGCGCTCAACCCCGATGTCTTCATCGCGTTCAGCTATCCGCCGGATACGCTTGGCATCACCGAGCAGGCGAGGATTGCCGGCTTCAATCCAAAAATCTTTTACACCGGCGTCGGCACCGCGTTTCCGCTCTACAAGAGCAAGTTCGGCGCCAACACCGAAGGCGTGATGGGGATCGGCGGCTGGAGCGGCGATAGCGCGGCGATCAAGGACTACCTCGCGCGCCACAAGGCGGCGTCGGAGAAGGGCGCCGAGCCAGATCGCTGGGCCAGTGCCGTGACCTATGCCAGCCTGCAGATGCTGCAGCAGGCGATCGAACGCGTCGGCAAGATCGACCGCGCCGCGGTCATCAAGGACCTGCAGACCGGAACCTTCGATACCGTGATCGGCAAGGTCAAACTGGAGAACAACCTGCCGACCAAATACTGGTGGGTCGGGCAGTGGCAGGGCGGCGATTTCTACGGCGTCGGCCCAGCCGGCAACGAAGGCGCGCGCACCCCGATCGTTCCCAAGCCGGCATGGAAGGCGCCGTGATCTCAAGATCACTGCGGCTGATTTAAGGTAATGACCAACGCCATCTTCACCGGCCTCATGCTCGGGGGCATGTATGCGCTGATCGCTATGGGCCTGACCCTGCAATATGGCGTGGCGCGCATCATGAACCTGTCCTACGGCGAGTTCCTCGTCGCGGCATCCTTTGCTTCCTACTGGTTGTTCACCGGATGGGCATTGAACCCGCTGTTGGGGCTGGCGATCGTCGTTCCCATCGGCTTCGGCGTGAGCATGATCCTGTATCGGGTTCTGCTCACGCCGCTGGTGCGCCGTGCGCCGACGCGCGACGCACTCGAAGTGGACAGCCTGCTGGCCACCTTCGGCATGATGTTCATCGTTCAGGGCATCATGCTGACGATGTTCGGCGGCGCCTATTTCAGCTATTCGTTCCTCGCGGTTCCGGTCACGCTGTTCGGCGAGATCCTGGCGATGAACCGGCTGATCGCATTCGGCCTCGCGGTGGTGTTCGGGCTCGCGCTGTATCTCGCGCTGACCCGCACCCGGTTCGGCACCGCGATCCGCGCCGTGGCGGTCGATCCCTCGGCCGCGCGGCTGGTGGCGATCGACGTTACCTCGGTATCGGCTTTTGCGTTTGCGCTTGGCGGCGCGATGGTGGCCGCGGCCGGCGTGCTGGTCAGCATGTTCCTGACCTTCAGCGCGTCGTCGGGCGTCATCTTCACCATGAAGGCGCTGATGGTGGTGGTGATGGGCGGTGTCGGTAATCTGCTCGGCTGCCTCGTCGCGGGCCTCGCCCTCGGCCTCAGCGAATCCCTGGTGGCGACCTTCGTCGATCCCGGCCTGACGCTGGCGGTGAATTTTGCATTGTTTCTCGGCGTGTTGCTGGTCAAGCCGGCCGGCCTGTTCGGAAGGGCACAGCGATGAGCCCGGCGCAAATCGCGGCGCTGAGCGCCGGTGGCGCCGGCCTTGTGGTGCTGGCGCTGCTGCCGTTCTACGCCGATGCCTATTATCTTTCGCTCTCGATCAGCCTGCTGCAATTCACGGTGCTTGCCACCGCATGGGGATTGTTCTCCGGGCCGACACGTTACGTGTCGCTGGCGACCACCGCGTTCTTCGGCGTCGGCGCCTATACCGTGGCGGTGCTCGGCGAGGTGCTGGCATGGCCGCTGGTGCTGCTGATCGCGACCGCGATCGGCGCGCTGATGGCGATCATCGTCGGCATTTCCACGCTGCGGCTCAGCGGCCTGCATTTTGTCATCTTCACCTTCGGTCTCGCCGAACTCGTCCGCCAGCTCGTGATCTGGTTCGAGGTCAACAAGACGCGGGTGCTCGGCCGCTACGTGTTCGTCGATATCACCCAGAACGACATCTACTGGCAGCTGCTCGGCCTCGCGGTGGCGGTGTTCGCGATCGGCTGGCTGATCGCCCGCTCGCGCCTCGGTTTTGCATTGCGCATCATCGGCGAGGACGAGACCGTCGCCAGACATTGCGGGATCAACGTCACACTTGCAAAAGTGACGCTGTTTGCGATCAGCGCGGTCTTCATCACTCTGGTCGGCGCGATCATGGCGCCGCGCTGGACCTATATCGAGCCGTCGATCGCGTTCAACCCGACGATTTCGTTTCAGGTCGTGATCATGGCGCTGCTCGGCGGCGCACACCGGCTGTGGGGGCCGGCGGTCGGCGCGATTCCGTTGACGCTGCTGTTCGAGTTTCTGTCGGCGCGGTTTCCCTCCACCTCGACCCTGATCATCGGCGTCGTGTTCCTGCTGATCGTCTATGCGCTGCCCCAGGGCGTGACCGGATTGTGGGAGCGCTTTGCCCGCAGTCGCGCAGCGTCAGCGGCGCCACAGGTGCAGGCATGACGGCCGCGTCCTCCGCGCCTGTGCTCGAAGTCTCGGGATTGACCCGCGCCTTCGGCGGGCTGATCGCGGTCAATGCCGTCGACCTTGTCGTGCAGCCCGGCCAGATCGTCGGGTTGCTCGGTCCCAACGGTTCCGGCAAGACCACCGCGCTCAACCTGATTTCGGGCGTACTGCGTCCGGACTCCGGCAGCATCCGGTTTGCCGGGAAGGCCATCGAGGGGATGCCGGCGCATCGTATCGCGCGTCTCGGGCTCGCGCGCACGTTTCAGCTGGTCCGTGTGCTCCAGGGCATGAGCTGTGCTGAGAACGTCAAGGCCGGCCTCGCATTCCATAGTCCGCCGCTGTCGCGCGGCGAAATCGACGAATCCGTCGACCGGTTGTTGCGGCGTGTCGGGCTGGCGGATCGGGCAGCGGTGCCGGCATCGGGGCTGACCTACATCGACTGCAAGCGGCTGGAGCTGGCGCGCGCGCTGGCGCTGAAGCCGCGGCTGCTGCTGCTCGATGAATGGCTCGCGGGGTTGAACCCCTCGGAACTGCTGATCGGCATCGAACTGATCCGCTCGCTGAAGGACGAGGGGCTGTCGGTCCTGCTGGTCGAGCACGTCATGGACGCGATCCGCTCGCTCTGCGACCGCTGCGTCGTCATGAACAGCGGCCGCCGCATCGCCGAAGGCCGCCCGGACGAGGTGCTGGCGGATCCTGATGTCATCGAGGCCTATCTCGGGGTATCCACCGATGCTTGAGGTTTCAGCCGTCAGCGTCGCCTATGGCCAGCACCGCGCCTTGAGCGATGCGGCGCTGAGCGTCGATCGCGGCGAGATCGTCGTCATCCTCGGCGCCAATGGCGCGGGCAAGACCTCCTTGATGAAGGCCATCGCCGGCATCGTGCCGTGCCTGCCCGGCAAGCGCGTCGCGCTGTCCGGCCGCGATATCTCGCTTCTGCCGGCGCACGAGATCGTCGAGGCGGGCCTCGCGTCAGTGCCGGAAGGACGCGGCATTTTCGGCGAGCTGACGGTCGGTGAAAACCTGCTGCTCGGCGCCAATCCGAAACGGGCGCGCGACTCTGAGGCGGCGCGCCGCCAGCAGGTGCTGTCGCTGTTTCCCCGCCTCAACGAACGGCTGGGCCAGATGGTTCGCACCATGAGCGGCGGCGAGCAGCAGATGGTGGCGATCGGCCGCGCCCTGATGTCGAACCCGGACATCCTGCTGCTGGACGAGCCGTCGCTCGGGCTGTCGCCGCTTCTGGTGCGCGAATTGTTCTCGGCGCTGCGGCAGGTGCGCGAAACCGGCGTCGGGCTCCTGATGGTCGAGCAGAACGCCCGCGAAAGCCTCGCGCTCGCCGACCGCGGCTATCTCATCGAGAACGGCAAGATCGTCGGCAGCGGCACGGCGCAGGCGCTGCAATCCGACCCCGCGGTGCGGCGGGCCTATCTCGGCGGAATCGAAACCGGCGCCAGGTCCGGAACTCATGGAGGGAACATCGCAATGAACAAGATCAACCTGTTGCTTGAAAACCAGGACGTCGAGGCGATCGACGGCGTCACCTTCGAGCGCCTCAATCCGATGACGGGCGAGGTCGCCACCCGCGCGGCGGCGGCCAAGATCGCCGACGTCAAGCGCGCCGCCGACGCCGCCGCGGCGGCGTTTCCGGCATGGTCGGCGACCGGCCCGAGCCAGCGCCGCATGATCCTGCTCAAGGCCGCCGACGTGCTGGCGAGCAAGACGCCGCAATTCATCGAGCTGATGGCCGCGGAAACCGGCTCGACCGCCGGCTGGGCCGGGTTCAACGTCCATCTCGCCGCCGGCATGCTGCGCGAGGCGGCATCGATGACGACGCAGATTTCCGGCGAGGTGATCCCCTCCGACAAGCCGGGATGCATCGCGATGGCGATCCGCCAGCCCGCCGGCGTCGTGCTCAGCATCGCGCCGTGGAATGCGCCCGTCATTCTCGGCGTGCGCGCGATCGCGCTGCCGCTGGCGTGCGGCAACACCGTCGTCCTCAAGGCGTCCGAAATCTGCCCCGGCACGCACCGGCTGATCGCGGAATGCCTGCGCGAAGCCGGCCTGCCGCCGGGCGTCCTGAACGTCATCACCAATGCGCTGGAAGACGCGCCGGGGCTGATCGACGCGCTGATCTCCCATCCCGCCGTGCGCCGCATCAACTTTACGGGCTCGACGCGGGTCGGGCACATCATCGCGCAGACCGCCGCGAAATATCTGAAGCCGGCCCTGCTCGAACTCGGCGGCAAGGCGCCGCTGCTGGTGCTCGACGATGCCGACCTCGACGCCGCGGTCGCAGCTTCCGCGTTCGGCGCCTTCATGAACCAGGGCCAGATCTGTATGTCGACCGAGCGCATCGTGGTCGACAACAAGGTCGCCGACGCCTTTGTCGCGAAGCTCGCGACCAAGGCGGAAACGCTGGTGGCCGGCGATCCGCGCAAGGGCAACACCGCGCTCGGTTCCCTGATCGGCGTCGAGGCCGCCAGCCGGATCCAGGGCCTGATCCAGGATGCGATCGGGAAGGGCGCGCGCGTCGTCGCCGGCGGCAAGGTCGAGGGCACGCTGATGTCGGCGACCGTGGTCGATCATGTGACCTCGGCCATGCGCATCTATGGCGAGGAATCGTTCGGCCCCGTGGTTTCCATCGTCCGCGTCAACGGCGTCGACGAAGCGGTAAGGGTCGCCAACGACACCGAATACGGTCTCTCGGCCTCGGTGTTCGGCCGCGACATTGCGCGCGCGCTCGACGTCGCAAAACGGATCGAGTCCGGGATCTGCCACGTCAACGGACCGACCGTGCATGACGAGGCCCAGATGCCGTTCGGCGGCGTGAAGGCATCCGGCTACGGCCGTTTCGGCGGCAAGGCGGGAATCGCCGAATTCACCGAGCTGCGATGGATCACGATCGAGACCGGCCCGCAGCATTATCCGATCTGAGATAATCCTGCGGCGATAACGTGATTGCTCGACCAGCCCTCCGCATATTGACCAATATGCGGAGGAAAGGTATTGGAGTGTGACATTGACCGCGCCACGACCTCGTCCTCGGGGGCGCCGGACTGATGTTCCGTATGGGCCAGACGGAGGAGCAAACAGGTTCCGCCCCTAATTAGGCCGGAAATTCCCTGCAGAATTTCTTCAGACCAAATATAAGCGCCCCGGTGAGCGCCGAGCCCGATTTTTATGGCCCCTCTGTCGGATCACCGGTAGTTCGTGCGTCTTGGAAGTGTGACGAAACGCAAGCAGCGCCGGGCAGGGCCAGCGGTTCGAGCTGCGGGGATCATCGAAGCAATGACGGACGAAAAGACCAAATTGCTGAGGTCGCTCGCGATCGACCGAAGCGAAAGTGGAGCAGCGCCCTCAAGCGGCCGCAGCTCGCGCTGGTTGCTGCCGGCGATCGCAGGTGTGGTCGTTGGAGCAATTGTCGCTGCGGTGGTTTTTCTCGTGCCCGAACTTCAGGCCCCGCGCGGTGCCAATTCCGACGCCGCGCCATCGCCGGTGGCTTCCGCTCCGCCACCGCCCGCGCAAACCACAACCAGGAAAGATGTCGGAGCGCTTGCCGCGTCGGGCTACGTGGTGGCCCGCCGCAAGGCGACGGTTGCCGCCGAGATCACCGGCAAGGTGGTGGAAGTGCTGATCGAGGAGGGCATGACCGTCGCCGAGGGGCAGGTCGTGGCGCGGCTCGACAGCGTGCTCGCCGAATCGGATCTGGCGCTGGCCCGGTCACGCGTCGAAGCGGCGGATGCCGCGGTCGCCGCTATTACCGCCGAGCTGCAGGATGCGACCCGGATCCTCTCACGGGTTCAGACGCTGGCGCAGAAGAACTTTGCCACGGATGCGGATCATACCAAGGCGCAGGCCCGCGTCGGCGTGCTGACCGCGCAATTGCGCCAGTCGCAGTCGGCGCGCGACACGGCGCGGCTCGATGCCGAGCGTACCGCCTCGGTACTTGAGAAATACAAGATTCGGGCGCCTTTCAGCGGTGTCGTCATCGACCGCAGTGCGCAACCCGGAGAAATGATCTCGCCGATGTCGGTCGGCGGTTTCACGCGGACCGGCATCTGCACCATCGTGGATATGGATTCCATCGAGATCGAAGTCGATGTCAACGAGGCGTTCATCGGACGCGTCGTTGCAGGCGGGCAGGTCAACGCCGTGCTCGATGCCTATCCGGACTGGTCGATACCGGCTTCGGTCATCGCCATCGTGCCGACCGCCAATCGCGAAAAGGCGACCGTCAAGGTTCGTATCCGGTTCGAGGAGAAGGACCCGCGCATTCTGCCCGACATGGCGGTGAAGGTGACATTCAAGCGCGAGGCCAGCGCCGGCGCGCTGCCGTCGAATGCGACCGCTTCCACCAACTGATTCGAGCGGATTCCAGAGGAGAAGAAAAGTGGCGCCTGAAAATCCAATGGTTGCTCTCGTTGGCGTGAACAAGCGCTTCGTCAAGGGCAAGGAAACGATCACGATCTTCGATCGTCTCGACCTCGTCATCCCGCGCGGCGATTTCGTCGCGGTGATGGGACCGTCCGGCTCGGGCAAGACCACCCTGCTCAACCTGCTCGGCGGAATCGATCGCGCCGACGGGGGCGAGGTCCGTATCGCCGACAGCCGCATCGACGGGATGTCCGAGAGCCAGTTGGCGAGCTGGCGCGCGGCCAACATCGGTTTTATCTTTCAGTTCTATAATCTGATGCCGATGCTGACGGCAGCGCAGAATGTGGAACTGCCGCTGCTGCTAACGAACTTACGCAAGAAAGAGCGGGCGGAGCGCGTCCTCACCGCGCTGTCGGTCGTTGGTCTCGCCGACCGCGTAAAACACCATCCGCGCGAAATGTCGGGCGGCCAGCAGCAGCGCGTCGCCATCGCGCGCGCCATCGTATCCGATCCGAACCTGCTGCTGTGCGACGAACCGACCGGCGACCTCGACCGTAACTCCGCCGACGAGATCCTCTCGATCCTGCAGCTGCTCAACAAGGAACTCGGCAAGACCATCGTGATGGTGACGCATGACCCCGCGGCGGCGCGCTATGCGCAGCGGACGCTGCATCTCGACAAGGGCCAATTCGTCGAACAGGAGCTGGCGGCGTGAACGACTTCGACCTGGTGCGGAAGAACCTGTTCCGCCGCAAACTGCGCGCGATATTGATGATCGTGTCGATCCTGATCGCGTTCATGATCTTCGGCGTGCTGGCCGGATTCCATCAGGCCTTTACCGCGGGGACGGATCGCGCCGCCGCCGATCGCATGATCACGGTGAACAAGATCAACTTCACGCAGCCGCTGCCGATCGCCTATTTCACCCGCGTGCGGGCGGTGGAGGGGGTGCGGCAGGTCACCCACGCCAACTGGTTCGGCGGGTACTACCAGGACCCGAAGAACTTCGTGATGTCGCTGGCGATCGAGCCGTCGACCTATTTCGATGTCTATCGCAGCGAACTCGATATCGCGCCGGATCAGCTTCAGGCCTTCGTTCGCGATCGCGGCAGCGCCGTGGTCGGCGAGACGCTGGCGAAAAAGTGGGGCTGGAAAATCGGCGACCGCATTCCGGTTTCGAGCAACATCTTCTCCCAGCGCAGCGGCGGACATACCTGGGACTTCACCATCGCCGGCATCGTCAAGGGCAAGGCCGATCATGTCGACACCAACTTCATGTTGTTCCAGTACGCCTATTTCGACGAGACCCGATCGTTCGGCAAGGACACGATCGGCTGGTTGATCCTGCAGACCGATGCACCGGAGAACAACGATCGCGTTGCGAAAACGATCGATACGATGTTCGCCAATTCAACCGCCGAAACCTCGACCGATACCGAAAAGGCCTTCGGCAAGGCCTTCGTGGCGCAGTTCGGAAACATCGCGCTGATCGTGTTTCTGGTCGTCGGTGCGGCTTTTGTCACCATCCTGATGATCGTCGGCAACACCATGGCGCTGTCGATCCGCGAGCGCACCAAGGAGATCGGCGTACTGAAGACGCTGGGCTTCTCGGGCCCGCGAATTTTGCGATTGGTGCTGGGCGAGTCGGTGCTGCTGGCGCTGCTCGGCGGTCTGCCGGGGCTGGCGATCGCCGCGCTGATCACCATTGCCTTGCGTGCCAGCCTGGCCAGCGTCGCGCCGGCTTTCTCGGTATCGCCTGTTATAGCGTTGCAGGGAATCGCGCTGATGATCGCGCTCGGCCTGATCACGGGGATCATCCCGGCGCTCAATGCCATGCGGCTCAAAATCGCAACCGCGCTCGGACGGGGATAATCATGCGTTCGCTTTTGCTGCAGGTCATCGCGGTCACCTCGATCAATCTCAGGAGCATGGGGCAACGGCGCTGGCTGTCGCTGTCGACGGTAATCGCGGTCGCGCTGGTGGTCATCGTGCTGCTCGCATTTCTCGCGATGGCCAACGGATTCCAGCGCACCATTGCGGGGGCGGGCGCCGATGACATCGCCATCGTGCTGCGCGTCGGCTCGCAGGCGGAAATCAACAGCACGGTATCCCGCGATCAGGTGCGACTGCTCGAAGATGGGCCCGGCATCGCGCGTGGCAGCGACGGCAAGCCGCTGATCTCGCCGGAACTCTATCTCGTGGTCGACGGCCTCAAGCGTTCCACGAAGACAAAAGCCAATCTGCCGCTGCGCGGGATCGGCGAGCAGGGCGCGACGCTGCGCAAGGGCGTTGCCGTTACTTCCGGCCGCATGTTCGGCCGCGGCAGCAACGAGGTCGTGGTCGGCAGGGCGCTGCTGCGGGAATTCGAAGGTTTCGAACTCGGCAATACGGTTTCGTTCGGCGCCACGCGCTGGACCGTGGTCGGCGTGTTCGACGCCGGTGGGAGTGTGTTCGAATCCGAGATCTGGGCGGACCTGCCGGTGGTGCAGAGCCTGTTCAACCGCAACAATATCGTGCAGACCGTACGCGCGCGTCTCACCGCGCCGGCGGCGCTGAGCGAGCTCAAGAGCTACAACGACAACGATCCGCGGCTGAAGCTCGACGTCAAATCGGAAGCCGCCTACTTCGCCGAACAGGCATCGCAGACCTCCGACCTGATCCAGAAGCTGGGCTGGCCGCTGGCGATCGCGATGGCGCTCGGCGCGCTCGCCGGTGCGCTCAACACCATGTATTCGTCGGTGGCGGCCCGCGCGACGGAAATCGCAACGCTGCGGGCGATCGGTTTCGGCGGTTTTCCGGCCTTTGTCGGAACGCTGGCGGAATCGCTGTCGCTGGCGGCGATCGGCGGGCTGCTCGGCGCCGCCGCGACCTATCTGATCTTCGATGGCGTCACGGCCTCGACGCTGGGCGGTAATTTCACCCAGGTGGTGTTCGACTTCAAGCTGTCGGGATGGTTGATCGCCGAGGGCGTCGCGCTGGCGCTGGTCGTCGGACTGGTCGGCGGGTTGTTTCCCGCGATCCGCGCCGCGCGCATGCCGATCGTCGCGGGACTGTATGCATAGTGCCGTAGGGTGGGCAAAGCGCAGCGTGCCCACCATTGGCTCAACGAGGAAGATGGTGGGCACGGCGCGAAGTGCGCGCCTTTGCCCACCCTACGTCGTCTCTTAAAACGTCGGGGGCGTGCAGGCGCTGATCAGTTCGCAGGGTTTGGCACCGACGCAGCGGAAGCGATGCGGCCGGCGGCTCTCGAAATAATAGGCGTCGCCGGGTCCAAGGATGCGGCGTTCGCTGTCCACGGTCACCTCGAGCCGGCCGCTGAGGACGATGCCGCCTTCCTCGCCGTCGTGGACCAGCGGGATGCGCCCGGTATCGCCACCCGGTTCGTAACGCTCCTTCAGGATCTGTAGCGCGCGGCCGAACAGGTTGTCGCCGACCTGGCGAAAGGAGATCTGCCCCTTGCCGATCTCGCTCAATTCGTCGGAGCGGTAGAACGCCTTGCGCGGCCGGTCGGGCTCGAGGGCGAAGAACTCCGCCATTCCCATCGGGATGCCATCGAGAATGCGCTTGAGCGCGCCGACCGAGGGATTCATCTGGTTGGATTCGATCAGCGAGATCGTCGAGTTGGTCACGCCGGAACGTTTTGCAAGTTCGCGCTGCGACAGCTTGTTGCGGTCGCGGACGAAACGAAGGCGTTCGCCGACATCGATGCTCATCGTTGCTCCGAGGACTGTGCCGTTGCTGTTGAGGGTGTTGCGGATCGGGTGAATACTAATTGTCGACCACAGTAAAATCAATGGGTTAAGGAATATCAGAAAAGGCCTTGCTGCATTTTCATGAACATGCCCCGATGCCGCCAGCCACACAGGGAGTCGCCCGTGACCATTCATCAGATCCCGAACACCGCAAGCCTTGAAGCCTTCTGGATGCCGTTCACGGCCAACCGGCAGTTCAAGGCCGAGCCCCGCCTGATCGCCTCCGCCGAGGGCATGTACTACACGACGGTCGATGGCCGGAAGGCGATCGACGCATCGGCCGGGTTGTGGTGCGTCAACGCCGGCCACGGCCGGCGCGAGATCGCCGATGTCGTGCAGCGCCAGCTCATGACGCTGGACTATGCCCCGTCCTTCCAGATCGGTCATCCCATCGCCTTCGATTTCGCCGAGAAGCTGGCGGCGATCGCGCCCGCAGGGATGGACCGCATCTTCTTCACCAATTCCGGCTCCGAGTCGGTCGATACCGCGCTCAAGATCGCATTGGCCTATCATCGCGCGGCCGGGCAGGCGACGCGGACCCGTTTCATCGGGCGCGAGCGCGGCTACCACGGCGTCGGCTTCGGCGGCATGTCGGTCGGCGGCATGGTCAACAACCGCAGGGCCTTCGCGACCCATCTTCCGGGCGTCGATCATATCAGCCATACCCACGATCTCGCCCGCAATGCCTTCTCCAGGGGCCAGCCCGCCCATGGCGCTGAACTCGCCGACGACGTCGAGCGTCTGGTCGCGCTGCATGGTGCGGAAACCATCGCCGCCGTCATCGTCGAGCCGGTCGCCGGCTCGACCGGCGTGCTGGTCCCGCCGCAAGGCTATCTGCAGCGCCTGCGCGCGCAGTGCGACAAGCACGGCATTCTCCTGATTTTCGATGAGGTGATCACCGGGTTCGGCCGTCTCGGTGCACCCTTCGCCACCAATTATTTCGGCGTCACGCCCGATCTCATCACCTCAGCCAAGGGAATCACCAATGGCTCGGTTCCGCTGGGCGCGGTGTTTGCGAGCCGCAAGGTCCACGATGCGCTGATGACCGGACCGGCCAGCCAGGTCGAGCTGTTCCACGGCTATACCTATTCCGCGCATCCGGTGGCCTGCGCGGCGGGCCTCGCGACGCTGGAGATCTACCGGAAAGAGGGGCTGCTCACGCGCGGCGCCGAGCTCACCGAGTACTGGCAGGACGCCATGCACTCGCTGCGCGGCCTGCCCAACGTGATCGACGTCCGCGCCATCGGTCTGGTCGCGGGTGTCGAGCTGTCGGCCCGGCCGGATGCTGTGGGCGCGCGCGGCTACGACGTCATGGTCGACTGCTTCAACCGCGGCCTCGTGCTGCGCAACTCCGGCGACTCCCTGGCGCTGTCGCCGCCGCTGATTGTCGAGCGCAGCCACATCGACGACATCGCGGCGATGCTGGGCGACGCATTGAAGCGCGTGGCCTGAAGTTTGCAAAGCTCCAAATTATGAAAGATCGGATGGTTCTCTTTCCGTCATGGCCGGGCTTGTCCCGGCCATCCACGTCTTTCTAGCTTAAGTGGAGCGAAGTCGTGGATGCCCGGGACAAGCCCGGGCATGACGAGCTTTGAAGCCGCAGCAGGAGCATAGACGATCGTGAAAGTTCTGGTTCTGGGCGGCGGCGTCATCGGCGTGACATCGGCCTGGTATCTCGCCAAGGCCGGGCACGAGGTCACCGTGGTCGACCGCCAGGCGGAGCCCGGGCTCGAGACCAGTTTTGCCAATGCCGGCGAAGTGTCGCCCGGCTATGCATCGCCGTGGGCTGGCCCCGGCGTGCCGGTCAAGGCGATCAAGTGGCTGCTGATGAAGCATGGTCCGCTGGTGATCCGGCCCAAGCTCGATCCGACCATGTGGCTGTGGTTGCTCAAGCTGCTGCGCAACTGCACATCGGCGCGCTATGCGGTGAACAAGAGCCGCATGATCCCGATCGCCGAATACAGCCGCGATTGCCTGCGCGCGCTGCGCACCGAAATCGCGATCGACTACGACGAGCGCAGCCAGGGCACGCTTCAGCTGTTCCGTAACCAGTCCCAGCTCGACGGCACGGCCAGCGATATCGCCGTGCTGCAACAGTATGGCGTGCCGTTCGAGCTGCTCGATCGCGCCGGCTGTATCGGGGCGGAGCCCGGGCTTGCCGCCGCAAAGCCCGAAATCGTCGGCGGCCTGCGGCTGCCGCAGGACGAGACCGGCGACTGCCATATGTTCACGCAGGCGCTCGCCGCTCACGCCGAAAATCTCGGCGTCCAGTTCCGCCTGGGGACCACGATCGAAGGGTTGCAAACGGACGGCTCGGGGATTACCGGGGTTGCGACCAGCGCGGGCCTGTTGCGAGCCGATGCCTATGTCATGGCGCTCGGCAGCTGGTCGCCGCGCCTGCTCAGGCCGCTCGGCATTTCGATCCCGGTGTTTCCGATCAAGGGCTATTCGATCACCGTTCCGATTGCCGATGCCGATGCGGCGCCGATATCGACGGTGATGGATGAGAGCTACAAGGTGGCGATCACGCGGCTCGGGAAACGTATCCGCGTCGGCGGCACCGCCGAAGTTTCGGGCTATTCCGACACGCTGCATCCGGCACGACGGGCGACGCTCGATCATTCGCTGACCGACCTGTTCCCGCGTGCCGGCAACCTCGCCGATGCCACCTTCTGGAGCGGGTTGCGGCCGATGACTCCCGACGGTCCGCCTGTCATCGGCGCCACCCGCTATGCCAACCTCCATCTCAACACCGGTCACGGCACCCTGGGCTGGACCATGGCGTGCGGCTCGGGACGGGTGCTCGCGGATCTGCTGTCGGGCCGCAAGCCCGACATCGATGCGGCTGAGCTATCCCTGACAAGATACGATCACCGTTTCGGTTGATTCCGGGGGCTGACTCTGAAGCCGGACAGTGCGACGCTGGCACGTGCGCAGGGATTCTGGTTTCAGCCACGGGAGCATCCGCGTGAAGGCCGTCTATACCGAACTGCATCGAAGTCATGACCCGCAATTCTTCCTGGTTCGCGGCGTCGTCAGGCGAACCACCGAGCAGCCCGAACGCGCCGACCGGTTGCTGACGGGGCTCAAGGCGGGCAAGCACGATCTGGTCGATCCAATTGTGTTCGGGCAGGGGCCGCGGGCCAGGGTGCATAGCCCGGAATATCTCGGCTTTCTCGCCGAGGCTTGGGACGCCTGGACGGCGCTTGGGGATTCCGGTCCCGAGATGATCGCCAACATACATCCGGTCCGTCATGCCGCGACGTATCCGACCCATATCGTCGGCCGTCTCGGCTGGCATACAGCCGATACGGGCTGTCCGATCGGACCCGGCACCTGGGCGGCGGCGTGCGCGGCCACGGATGTGGCGACGACGGCGGCCCAACTGGTGCTGGACGGCGAGGACGCGGCTTACGCGCTCTGCCGTCCGCCCGGTCATCACGCCTATCGCGATCTCGCCGGCGGCTTCTGTTTTCTCAACAACAGCGCGGTCGCGGCGGCGCATCTGCGGCTGAAGCACGAGCGTGTGGCAATCCTCGACGTCGACGTCCATCACGGCAACGGCACGCAGGGCATTTTCTACGAACGACCGGACGTTCTCACGGTTTCGATCCATGCCGATCCGGCCAGCTACTACCCGTACGTCTGGGGCTTTGCCCATGAGCGCGGCGCAGGGCAGGGGATTGGCACCAATCTCAACATTCCCTTGCCGATCGGCACCGGCGATGACGACTATGTGCAGGCGCTCGGCGCAGCGGAGAAGACGATCCGTGCCTTTGCGCCGGGTGCCCTGGTCGTGGCACTCGGTCTCGACGCCTCGGAGCATGACCCTCTCGCCGGGTTCGCCGTGACCACCGACGGTTTCCGCCGCATCGGCGCGGCGATTGCGCGATTGGGGCTCCCCACGGTCCTCGTTCAGGAAGGCGGATATCTGTCGGAGATTCTCGGCACCAATCTGACCGCCGCCCTCGCCGGATTCGAGGCGGCGCGCTAGCCAATCCGCAGGGCCTTTTGGTGAGGCGCGCAATTGCTCTATCAACGTCATTGCGAGGAGCTCTTGCGACGAAGCAATCCATCTTACAACCGGCGCCGTTGTAAGATGGATTGCTTCGCGGAGCCTGTCATCGGGCGCGCATTCGCGCGACCCGTTGGCTCGCAATGACGCTGTTGGATGGGTCGCGGACGCCTGACCCGACGGGATGCGACAAATCAACCCGTCGGGTAAAATTTCGCTTTTCCCGAAACCCAAATCACCGTTATGACTCCCGCCATCCTGTCTCCTTGGGAAGGGGCGTTGGCCATCGTCACCGAACGTTGGGATGGGATGCGGTGGACGCGGCGGCATCGTGCGCGCGATGGGATGGCAGGGCGGGTAAACTCCGTGAGCGGTCTTTTGAACGGGCAGACGAGCGGTGCCGGAGCGTACGGCAAAAGCGTGTGGACCCGATGCCTGAAACTGGTAGGCATCAAGTCTTGCGGAGGTGCTGCAGGCCCGACCGGGCTGACGTGCCGGTTTCCGCGGGGCGACGGAGG
>JBDRNF010000072.1:0-6012 GCA_043811435.1 Pseudomonadota bacterium | reverse complement strand
TCACATTGGCGACGAATTTTTCGTTGGCCATGATTCCCGCCGTCATCTCGCTCTTGATCCAGCCGGGCAAGATGGCGTTGGCGGTGACGCCCTGGCGCGCCAGCTCGACCGCGAGCGCGCGGCACAGCGCATTGATGGCGGCCTTGGTGGCGGCGTAATGCTCGTTGCGCGCGGTGCCGAAAATCGAGGCCAGGCTCGAGGTCGCGACCAGCCGGCCGAACGGATCGCCTGCCGTCGCGCGTTCGGTCATGTGCCTCGCCGCGGCCTGGAATACGTGGAAGACGCCGTCGAGATTGGTGGCGAACATGGTGCGCCATTCCTCCTCGGTGCGCTCGATGAAGGCGCGCCGGCCGCCGCCGCCGATGCCGGCATTGGCGAAACAGCCGTCCACCCGCCCGAAGGCCTCGATCGTGGCCGCCATCGCCGCCTTGACCGAGGCGGGATCGCTGACGTCGCAGACGCGGGTGTCGGTCTTGCCTTTGGCACCCGCCATCGTTGCCGCGGCGGCCTTGTTCTTGTCGGCGTTGCGGCCCCAGATCGAGACGTTGCAGCCGGCGGCGGCGAGCGCCTGCGCGATGCCGAGCCCGATGCCGCCATTGCCGCCGGTGATGACGGCGACGCGGCCGGTGAGGTCGAATATGCTCATGGGTGGATTCCTCGGGGTGTTTCCATTTGGAATGGCGCACTCCAGATGTGCGTCCGATGGCGGGCAGATGTTCTGGTCCAACCATGGACAAGGCCATCCAGAAAATCAAATATGGCTTCGAGATCAAACCCCGAGATCCTAACCCTATGTACCGCAGGGCGAAATAATGCGGGTCGCAAACACACGAGGAAACCAATGCAGTTCAAGCACGTCACGCTGGATATCGACGGTCCGGTTGCCATCCTGAAGCTGGACCACCAGGAGGTGATGAACGCGGTGTCGATGGACATGTTGGGCGGCCTGGCCGAGGCGCTCGATACCATCGAGGAGAAGAAGGCCGAAATTCGCTGCGTGGTGCTGACCGGGGCGGGGCGCGCGTTCTGCACCGGCGCCAACCTGCAGGGCCGCAACAACCAGAAGCCGGGCAAGAGCAATGCGGGCTCGTCGCTCGAGATCGGCTTCCATCCATTTCTGCGCCGGCTGCGCAACCTGCATTGCCCGATCGTTACCGCCGTCAACGGCCCCGCGGCCGGCGCCGGCATGAGCTTCGCGCTGATGGGTGACATGATCCTGTGCGCGCGCTCGTCGTATTTCCTGCAGGCCTTCCGCCGCATCGGCCTGGTGCCCGATTGCGGCTCGACCTGGCTGCTGCCGCGGATGATCGGCAAGGCGCGCTCGGTGGAACTGTCGCTGATGGGCGAGCGGCTGCCGGCCGAAAAGGCGCTGGAATGGGGCCTGATCAACCGGGTCCATGACGACGCGGTCCTGATGGAAGAGGCCATGAAGCTCGCCCATGAACTCGCCAACGGCCCGACGATTGCATTGTCGCTGATCCGCAAGCTGTACTGGGACAGCCCGGAAAACTCGTTCGAGGACCAGCTCAACCTCGAATTCCAGTCGCAGCGCACTGCGGGCGCGGCGGAGGATTTCAAGGAAGGCGTCACCGCGTTCCTGGAGAAGCGTCCCGCCAACTTCAAGGGCAGATGATGCAGGAAGCGCTCGGGCGCTGCGTCGCGTCGTGGTGTCCCGGTGCCACCGGCGTCAGCAACGCAGCGAGGCTGTCCGGCGGCGCCAGCCAGGAGACCTGGTCCTTCGACATCGAACATCCCGATGGCGTCATCGGCGCGATCCTGCGCCGGGCGCCGCAGGGCCATGGCGCGTCGCCGCGCGCGGTCGGGCTGGATATCGAGTCCATCCTGATGCAGCAGGCGTTCGACGCCGGCGTGCCGTCGCCGCGCGTGCTGCATGTGCTGCCACCAGGGGACGAACTCGGCACCGGTTTCATCATGGCGCGGGTCGAGGGCGAAACCATTCCGCGCAAGATCCTGCGCGATGCCGAATTTGCCGAAGCCCGTCCCAAACTGGCGCGGCAGATCGGGGGGATTTTGGCCGGAATCCACGGCCTGGATCTCGCGAAACTGCCCGGGCTTCGCCGCATGACGGCGGCGAAGGAAATCGACGAGATGGAGCGGGATTACCGCGACTTCGACTGGCCGCGGCCGGTATTCGCCCTGGCGCTGCGCTGGCTGCGCGATCACGATCCCGGTCCCTCGCAGGAAGTGACGCTGGTGCATGGCGATTTCCGCCACGGCAATCTGATCATCGGCCCCGACGGCGTGCGCGCGGTGCTGGACTGGGAACTCGCGCATACCGGCGATCCCATGGAGGATCTCGGCTGGGTCTGCGTCAATTCCTGGCGCTTCGGCGAGATCGACAAGCCGGTCGGCGGTTTCGGCACGCGCGAGGAGTTGTTCGCCGGCTATGAGGCGGCCGGCCGCCGCGTCGATCCCGAACGCGTCAAGTTCTGGGAAGTGATGGGCACGCTGCGCTGGGGCGTGATGTGCTGCGGCATGATGCAACGCTTTCGCATCGGCCCCGAGCATTCGATCGAGCGCGCCATGATCGGGCGGCGCTCGTCGGAAACCGAGATCGATCTGTTGCGGTTGTTGGCTCCGCGAGGGAAATGAGATGCAGGACGAACCGACACCGGAAGAACTGACAAGAGCGGTCGCGGATTTTTTGCGCAACGACATCGCGCCCGTGCTGAGCGGCCACAACGCCTTCAAGCTGCGGGTCGCCATCAACGCGCTCGATCTGGTGACGCGCCAGCTTAGGCTGGAAGAGGGGAGCGATGCGGCGGAAGCGGCGCGGCTGTCGCGGCTGCTCGGCCAGCAGGGTTCGCTGGGCGAACTCAACCACGCGCTCGCCGATCGCATTGCCAAGGGCGAGGCCGATCTGGCGACGCCGGGGCTGGCGGAGCATCTGTGGCAGACCACCATGGACAAGCTCGCGGTCGATCAGCCGAATTACGGGTCGTATAAGAGAGAGCTGGGAGCGAAGTAGCGGCCGTTCCCCGGACGCTGCGCAGCGCCATAAGCGCGTTCACGCGCGTCTTCGACGCGCTATGGCGGTGCGCTGCTGATCCGGGGTCCATGCGGCACCGGGAGAAAGTGTGGGTCCCGGCTCTGCGGAGCAGCGCGAAGAGCGCTGCACCGCGTCCGGGACACGGATAGCGTCACTTCCCCAGCCACTTCGGCGGGCGCTTCTCCGAAAACGCTTTCGGGCCCTCGATGTAGTCCTGCGATGCCGCCATCGCCTTCACGGCGGGATAGTCGCGCTGCTCGGAGATCGCCTGCTCCAGCGAGACGGACAGTCCCTTCTGGATCGCCTGCTTGGAGGCGCGGATCGACATCGGCGAGTTCTTGCAGATGGTGTCGGCCCAGCGTTCGGCCGCCGCCAGCGCTTCGCCCTGCGGTACCACCTCGTTGACGAAACCGAGTTCCTTGCCCTCGGCCGCGGAAACGTGCCGCGCGGTGAGGATCATGCCCATGGCGCGCTTCAGCCCGATCTGGCGCGGCAGCCGATGCACGCCGCCGGCCAGCGCCGCGAGGCCGACGCGCGGCTCCGGCAGCGCGAAGGTGGCATTCTCGGAGGCGATGATGAGATCGCAGGCCAGCGCGATTTCAAACCCGCCGCCCATGGCGACGCCATTGACGGCGGCGATGATCGGCTTGTCGCAGTCGAACCGCGAGGTGAGGCCGGCAAAGCCGCCGGTGTCCCAGCCGCGCTTGCCGCCCGCCGCCTGCCATTTCAGGTCGTTGCCCGCGCAGAACGCCTTGTCGCCGGCGCCGGTGACGATCGCCACCCATTGTTCCGGATCGGCGGAGAAATCGTCGAACACCTTGTTCAGTTCGAAATGCGCATCGGTATGCAGCGCGTTGTACACTTCCGGCCGCGACAGCGTCACGATCGTGATCGGGCCCTTGCGTGTCACTTTGGAAAATTTCAGGTCCATGTTTTCTCCCGTGGATTTTTCTGCGGCGCGGAATGCTGGGCAGATAATAGCTTGCTGCGGCGCCTCGGCGCCATCCAATTACGCAAGGTGCCCGCGCGTCCCAAACTCTATCCGGTTGCTTGACTTGGACGCCGTCTTCTCACCTTAATCGATCCGGGCAGAGGCGCGTAGCGCCTTAACGCAAAACGACAATAACGATACCCGGGAGAGACGCCTTGGATTTCAATCTGCCGGCCGACCTGGTCGCCTATCTCGACGAACTCGACCAGTTCATCGCGCGCGAGATCAAGCCGATCGAGGCGGCGGACGACAACATCCGCTTCTTCGACCACCGCCGCGAGTGGGCGCGCACCGATTTCGACAAAGGCGGCCTGCCGCGGCATGAATGGGAAGCGCTGTTGCGCAAGGCGAAAAATCTCGCCGACGCCGCCGGCCACCTTCGCTTCGCGATTCCAAAGCGCTATGGCGGCAAGGATGGCTCCAACCTCTGGATGGCGGTGATCCGCGAGCATTTCGCCGCCAAGGGACTCGGCCTGCACAACGACCTGCAGAACGAGCATTCCATCGTCGGCAATCTGCCGCTGGTCACCATGCTCGATCGTTACGGCCGCGACGACCAGAAGGCGATGATCGAGGGCTCGATCACGGGAAAATACCGCATCACCTTCGGCCTGACCGAGCCGGACCACGGCTCCGACGCCACCCACATGGAAACCCGCGCGGTCGAGGCGACGCGCGACGGCGTCAAAGGATGGGTGATCAACGGCGAGAAGATGTGGACCACCGGCATGCATGTCGCGTCGCATTGCGCGCTGTTCGCCCGCACCTCGGGCAATGATGGGGATGCCCGCGGCATCACCTGTTTCCTGGTGCCGGCCGACTCGAAGGGCGTGAAGGTCGAGGAGTACATGTGGACCTTCAACATGCCGACCGATCACCCGCGGGTCAGCTTTACCGATGTGTTCGTGCCCGAGGATGCGCTGTTCGGCGAAGTCGGCCGCGGCCTGTCGCTGGCGCAATGCTTCGTCCATGAAAACCGGATCCGTCAGGCCGCAAGCTCGTTGGGCGCTGCGGTCTATTGCATCAATGAGAGCGTGAAATACGCGCGGGAACGAAAGCCGTTCGGCAAGGCGCTCGCCGAGAACCAGGCGATCCAGTGGCCGCTGGTGGAGCTGGCAACGCAGGCCGAAATGCTGCGGCTGTTGATCCGCAAGACCGCCTGGGAGATGGACCAGCTGACCCAGGCGCAGGTCGAGCACACGTTGTCCGACCGGGTCTCGATGTGTAATTTCTGGGCCAACCGTCTGTGCTGCGAAGCCGCCGACCGCGCCATGCAGGTCCATGGCGGCATGGGCTATTCGCGCCACAAGCCGTTCGAACACATCTACCGCCACCACCGCCGCTACCGCATCACCGAAGGCAGCGAGGAAATCCAGAAGCGAAAAGTGGCGGGATTCCTGTTCGGCTACATGGGCGCGGGGAAGCATTAGCGAATTTCCTCAATCGTCATGGCCGGGCTTGACCCGGCCATCCACGTGCTTCGACAAAACGGAAGTAAGACGTGGATCACCGGGTCAAGCCCGGTGATGACGTGGAGAAAATTCACGCTGCCTCCGCCGTCATTGCGAGCGCAGCGAAGCAATCCAGTCTTCCTTTGCTCGGTGACAATGGATTGCTTCGCTGGGCTCGCAATGACGTGGATGCATTTCGGTTGAATCTCAAGCAGCAGATACACGTCCGCCTTCTCGCGGCGGGATTAGCCCGAGGTTTGAATATCGTGTCCCCCTCGAACGAGGGAGCAGGGAATGCCGGATGCGCGCTGCACCCGCGATCTCGTGTGCAAAGTTGCACGAGTAAAAAAACGCACACGAGCATACAGGGCAGCGGAGAACATCCGACATTCCCTGCGCAATGGCTTGACGGCTTATCGCGCGCTCACCCCGGAGAATTCATGGCCTTTGTCGCCTCCGTCGCCCCGCGGAAACCGGCACGTCAGCCCGGTCGGGCCTGCAGCACCTCCGCAAGACTTGATGCCTACCAGTTTCAGGCATCGGGTCCACACGCTTTTGCC
>JBDRNF010000071.1:0-72025 GCA_043811435.1 Pseudomonadota bacterium | reverse complement strand
CGCAAAACCGGGATTTCCGTGCTAGGACATGGCCTTAATTGACCAGGGAACCGCCATGAGCGCGCCGCTGAAGGCGATCGACGGCAACGCCGATCTGCCGGCCTTGATGACCGACCTCGCTACCCGCGCCCGCGCCGCCGCGCGGGTACTGGCGCTTGCCTCGCCGGAACAGAAAAACCGCGCGCTGGAGGCGATCGAGCGCGCCATCCGCGCCAATGCCGCGGCGATTCTGGCGGCCAATGCCGAGGATGTCGCGGAAGTCCGCAACGGCGGTGCGACCGCGGCCTTCATTGATCGCTTGACCCTGACGCCCGCGCGGATCGAGGCGATGGCCGAGGGTGTCGCCGTTGTCCGCGGAATCGCCGATCCCGTCGGCCTCGTCACCGAGAGCTGGCAGCGTCCGAACGGCATGACGATCGAACGCGTGCGGGTGCCGCTCGGCGTCGTCGCGGTGATTTTCGAAAGCCGCCCCAATGTCGCCGCCGACGCCGGCGTGCTGTGCCTGAAATCCGGCAATGCGGTGATTTTACGCGGCGGCTCCGACAGTTTCCGCTCCTGCCGCGCGATCCACGATTGCCTGGTGCAGGGTCTTCGCGAGGCAGGTCTGCCCGAGGCGGCGATCACGCTAGTGCCGACGCGGGATCGCGCCGCCGTCGGCCTGCTGCTGACCGGCTTGAGCGGCGGTGTGGACGTGATCGTGCCGCGCGGGGGCAAGAGCCTGGTCGCCCGCGTCGAGGCCGAGGCCCGGGTGCCGGTGTTCGCGCATCTGGAAGGCGTCAACCACGTCTATGTCGATGCCGCCGCCAAACTCGACATGGCCAAGTCGATCGTGCTGAACGCCAAGATGCGGCGCCCCGGCGTCTGCGGCGCCGCCGAGACCCTGCTGGTCGATCGCGCCGGCGCCTCAGCGATGCTGAAGCCGCTGGTGACGATGCTGATCGACGCCGGTTGCGAGGTGCGCGGCGACGATACAGTGCAGCGCGCCGATCCCAGGGTGAAGCCGGCTTCCGAGGAAGACTGGGACACCGAATACGAGGACGCGATCATGTCGGCCAAGGTCGTCGACGGCGTCGACGCGGCGATCTCGCATATTCAGAACCACGGCTCGCACCACACCGATGCGATCGTGACGGAGGACGACAATACCGCCCGGAAATTCCTCAACGAGGTCGACTCCGCGATCGTGCTGCATAACGCCTCGACCCAGTTCGCCGATGGCGGCGAGTTCGGCTTCGGCGCCGAAATCGGCATCGCCACCGGGAAATTCCACGCCCGCGGCCCGGTCGGCGCCGAGCAGCTGACCAGCTTCAAATACCGGGTGCATGGCACCGGACAGACGCGGCCGTGAAGGCTTTCCTGCAAATTCGGCACCGGCTTGGGGCCGCCCTGATGAATGAGGCAAATACCGCTGTCATCGCCCGGCATAGCCGTCGAAGGACGGCGTCGCTTCCGCTCGCCTATGACCGGGCGACCCAGTATTCCAGAGACGGTTGGGTTCAACCGATAAGCCGCAGCGTACTGGATCGCCCGGTCAAGCCGGGCGACGACAGTCTGGTTGTTGCAGGCGGCCTGCCCAGCTTCTTCCTGGCGCGGTGGCCCCGTTGAGCTCAGCCGCCGCGCTTTCAGTCGCCCAGTCCATCCCGCTCTACAGCAACGGCATGCGCATCGGCCTGCTCGGCGGCTCGTTCAATCCGCCCCATGTCGCGCATCGCGCCATCAGCCTGTTCGCGATCAAGCGGCTCAAGCTCGACCGGGTATGGTGGCTGGTGACCCCCGGCAATCCGCTGAAGGAAAACGGCGGATTGCATGACCTCGATGCGCGCGCCGAAGCGGCGCGGAGGATGGCGGATGATCCGCGCATCGATATCAGCTGTCTCGAATCCGTCATTGGCACGCGCTACACTGTCGACACCGTCAGCTATCTGCGCCGCCGCGCTTCCGGCCTGCGCTTTGTCTGGATCATGGGCGCCGACAACCTCGCGCAATTTCACCGCTGGCAGAACTGGCGGCGCATCGCCTCGGAGATGCCGATCGCGGTGATCGACCGTCCGCCGCAGAGCTTTCGTGCGCTGGCCGCACCCGCGGCCCAGGCGCTGGCGCGCTATCGCCTGCCCGAGAACCAGGCGGTCCGGCTGGCGGACCAGCGCGCGCCGGCCTGGGTGTTTCTGACCGGCCTGAAATTGAACCTGTCGTCGACCGGGCTGCGGAACCCGGACGGCAGCTGGAAGGCAAAGAAGTAACAGTCGGGATTGAACTGAGAGCCGGGGTTCACTGGAATATTGAAAGCTTTAACCCCACATGCCTAGAATAGCCCGTGGACGTCAGGATTCGGCGTCCGCGATACAGTGAAAGGAATGGTCCCTGACCACATCTGTATTGTCCAAGTCTGTTTTGCCCAAGGTTTCGAAAACGGCCGCAAAAACCGCACCCAAAACCGCGCGCAAGACATCGACCCCAGCGGCGGCCTTGAAGGCGCTACCTGACGCCGACAAGACCCTGAACCTGATCCTCTCCCGCCTCGACGACATGAAGGCGGAAGAGACGGTCACCATCGACCTTCGCGGCAAATCGGCATTTTCGGACTACATGATCGTCACGTCGGGCCGGGCCAACCGGCATGTCGGCGCGATCGCAGAAAATGTCGCCAAGAGCCTCAAGGAAAACGGAATCAAGCCCCTTCATATCGAGGGCCTGCCCAATTGCGACTGGGTGCTGATCGATTCCGGCGATGTGATCGTGCACGTGTTCCGACCCGAGGTGCGCGAATTCTACAATCTCGAGCGATTGTGGACCCAGGGCCCGACGGTGGCGGCGACATAGATAGATCGGTTTGCGCTGATCGGTTGGGCCGACGTGAATCGGCTGAGCGCGCGGTAACGCGCGGAGCGCCAATGCGCGTGGAACCCATATGCGCCTCGTCGTCATCTCAATCGGACGGCTCAAGCAAGGTCCGGAGCGGGAACTCGCCGAACGCTATCGTGAGCGGTTCGGCGATATCGGCCGCAAACTCGGCTTTCGCGGGCTCGAAATTCATGAAATTCCGGAAAGTCGCGCGCGCGACGCCGCAACCCGAATATCCGAGGAAGCCGCGGCGATATCAGCCGCAATCCCGGAGAAATCCGTGCTGGTGGCGCTGGACGAACACGGCGACAATATCGACAGCGCCGGCTTCGCGCGGCACCTTGGCCGCTGGCGCGATGAGGCGGTCGCCAACACTATTTTCGCCATCGGCGGCGCGGACGGACTTTCGCCCGATTTGCGGCGCAAGGCTAAACTCTGCGTTGCGTTCGGTGCAGCGACCTGGCCGCACCAAATGGTTCGCGTGATGCTTCTGGAACAGATTTACCGGGCCGCGACCATTTTGGCGGGCCACCCCTATCACCGCGCCTGAACAAAAGAGCATAGATCGGGATCGATGCAGCCAACGCGGAACATTCCATCGTACCCAGACACCGCCCGTCGCGGTCAGCTGTGGTCGGTCCGTACGCCGCTTTGCATCGCCTTGTTGTCCGCCGGCTTTGCCGGCATCCATCTGACACCCGCGACCGCCCAGGTTGTGGTAGCCCAGATCGCGGCAGCCCCGCCGCAGGCCGTTTCGACGGCACCCGATTCAACGGCACCCGACGCCATCAAGCAGCGCGAACTGGAACTCGAGGCTACCCGCGCCCAACAGAAGAGCGCCGCGGAATTGCAGGCGAGGCTCAAGGCCGAGATCGCGGCGATCGGACAGGACCGCAGCAAGCTCAATGCGCAGCTGATCGACATTGCCGCCCAGGTGCGCGGCGTCGAGACCCGGATCGGCGATGCCGAAGCCCGGCTGCGACCGCTCGACAGCCGCGAGCAGCAAATGCGCGTCTCGCTGGATTCGCGCCGTTCCGAGATCATCGAAGTGCTGGCGGCGCTGCAGCGCGCGGGAAGGCGTACCCCACCGGCGCTGCTGGTGCGACCGGAAGATGCGCTGCAATCGCTGCGAACCGCCATGCTGCTGGGATCCGTGGTCCCCGAATTGCGCGGGCGCGCGGAAAAGCTGGCCGGCGACCTCACCGAGCTGGTGACGTTGCGCAAGACCATCGCCACCGAGCGCGATCGGCTTGCGGCCGACCGCGACAAGCTCCGGGATGACCAGACCCGGATGGCCGCCTTGGTCGAGGAACGGCAGCGCAAGCAGAGCGCGGCCGAGAAGGACATGGAGGCGGAAGGCGCGCGCGCCATCGCGCTGTCCAGGCAGGTCGACAGCCTGCAGGGCCTGATCGGCAAAATGGAGCAGGATTTGAAGAGCGCCGCGAAAGCGGCCGCGACCGCCAATCTGCAGGGCGCCCCGACCGGCAAGCCCAATCTGGGGGCGCTGAAGGACCCGGCCCGGATGAGCCCGGCCATTGCCTTTGCATCCGCCAGGGGCCTATTAGCAATGCCGGTTAACGGCAGCAAGATTCGGGAATTTGGCGGTTCCGACGGCGCTGGTGGCGTCGAAAAAGGCATTTCCCTGGCAACCCGGGTCGGCGCCCAGGTCACAACACCGTGTGACGGCTGGGTTGTTTACGCCGGACCGTTCCGCAGCTACGGACAACTCTTGATCCTCAACGCCGGTGGCGGGTATCATGTGCTGATCGCCGGGATGGAGCGCATTTCGGTTAACATCGGCCAGTTTGTTCTTACGGGGGAGCCGGTCGCGACCATGGGAACGAGATCCCAGGTTGCATCCATCCTCGCGACGAACGCGAGTCAGCCCGTGCTCTATGTCGAGTTCCGTAAGGACGGCACTCCAATCGATTCAGGCCCATGGTGGGCCGCAAGTGAAGGCGAAAAGGTTCGCGGATGATGCGCAAGACTTCTGTAATCCTCCTTAGCGCCGCGACCGGCGCGGCTTTGACGCTGTTCGTGACCCAGCCCCGCGCCGTCCTGATGGGATCGAGCGCGCGCGCCGCGACATCGGACACTTATCGCCAGCTCAATCTGTTCGGCGACGTGTTCGAACGGGTCCGCAGCGACTACGTCGAGAAGCCCGATGACAGCAAGCTGGTCGAATCCGCCATCAGCGGCATGCTGACCGGCCTCGATCCGCATTCGAGCTACATGGACGCCAAGAGCTTCCGCGACATGCAGGTGCAGACCCGCGGTGAATTCGGCGGTCTCGGCATCGAAGTCACGATGGAAGACGGCCTGATCAAGGTGGTCTCGCCGATCGACGACACGCCCGCCTCCAAGGCCGGCATCATGGCCAACGACATCATCACCAATCTCGACGACGAAGCCGTGCAGGGCCTCACCCTCAATCAGGCCGTCGAGAAAATGCGCGGCCCGGTCAACACCAAGATCCGGCTGAAGATCATCCGCAAGGGCCAGGACAATCCGATCGACGTCACCTTGGTGCGCGACAACATCCGCGTCCGCTCGGTGCGCGCGCGCACTGAGAGCGACGATATCGGCTATATCCGCATCACCACCTTCAACGAGCAGACCACCGAAGGCCTGAAGCGGGAGATCGGCAACCTGACCACGCAGATCGGCGCCGACAAGCTCAAGGGCTTCATCATCGACATGCGCAACAATCCCGGCGGGTTGCTGGAGGAAGCGGTGACCGTTTCCGACGCTTTCCTGGAGCGCGGGGAGATCGTCTCGACCCGCGGCCGCAACGCCGAGGAAACCCAGCGCCGTGCCGCCCATGCGGGCGACCTGACCAAGGGCAAGCCGGTGATGGTTCTGATCAATGGCGGTTCGGCATCGGCGTCGGAAATCGTCGCCGGCGCGCTGCAGGACCACAAGCGCGCGACGCTGATCGGCACCCGCTCGTTCGGCAAGGGCTCGGTCCAGACCATCATTCCGCTCGGGAGCGGCAACGGCGCGCTGCGTCTGACCACCGCGCGCTACTTCACACCATCGGGCAAATCGATCCAGGCCAAGGGCATCGTTCCCGATATCGAGGTGCTGCAGGACGTGCCGGACGAATTGAAGGCGCGGACCGACACCAAGGGCGAGGCCTCGCTGCGCGGCCATCTGAAGTCCGAGGGCGACGAGAAGACCGGCTCGCAATCCTACGTGCCGCCGGACGCCAAGAACGACAAGGCGCTGAAGATGGCGGCCGACCTGCTGCACGGCATCAAGGTCAACGCCAGCGCGCCGACCGGCGACAAGGCCGCGATCGACAAGCCCGCCAGCAAGGTGGCGAACTGATCAGACTCCGCCTTGCGGGGTTTGCGAACAGGGCGGCCCTCGGGCCGCCCTTTTTGCTGCATGGCCTCCACCGGTTCCCGGCCGCGTCCTGATCCGGCTTTCGCCGGACCTTTGCGGTGGCGGATCTGCCGCGGTCCAGCCTTGCCGTGGTATCGTCGAATCAGTTGATTCGGGGAGACCTATGGCAGAGACGGCCGACGATCTGAGCACACCGCTCGGACAGCAGACGGCGCGCCGGAAGCGCCGTTTCCGGCTGCCGTTTACCGGTACTCAGGTGCTTGTCGTCCTGCTGGGCCTGTTTCTGGCTGTCTTTGCCGGCTTCGCCATCTTCGGCGACAATCCGCTGGGCGGGGAGCCGGTCGCGCGCATGGCGCTGCCATCCATGCCGGCCGACAAGGGCGAAAAATCCGCCTCGGCGCCCGCGGGTGCTGCCGAGCCCGGCGCCAAATCCGCGACCAAACAAGCCGATCCGGCCGAGCAAAAGACCGTCACCATTATCGACGGCTCCAGCGGCAAGCGCCACGACGTCGTGATCGGCGGCGACGCCGCCGGCAAGGCCGAGGCCGGAAATGCGCCCGCCATGATGGCCGGGGTGGAACAGCGGCTGCTTGAAAAATCGCGCTACGGCATGATCCCGGTGATGTTCGAAGGACTAAAACCGTTCACGGTTTACGCCGCCGAAGCCGACCGCACCAGGGCGGCCAAAATGCCTGTCGTGTCGATCGTCGTCGCCGGCCTCGGGATCGGCGCGGCCAAGACCACCGACGCGATCATGAAGCTGCCGTCGGCGGTGACGCTGGCGTTCACGCCCTATGGCTCGGATCCCTCCAAACTGGCCGAGCGGGCGCGCGCGCAGCGCCACGAGATCCTGCTGCAGATTCCGATGGAGCCGTTCGACTATCCCGACAACGACCCCGGTCCGCAAACGCTGCTCACGACGCTATCGCCCGATGCAAACCTGGATCGGCTGTACTGGCATCTCAGCCGCTTTCAAGGTTATGCCGGAATCGCCAATTTCATGGGCGCGCGCTTCGTCGTCACCGACGCCGTGATGCAGCCCATCATTCGCGAGGCCGCCAAACGCGGGCTCGGCTATCTCGACGACGGCTCGGCGCCGCGCTCTGCCGCGCCTGCCTTGGCGACGGCCCAGGCGATGCCGTTCGCCAAGGCCGATATCGCCATCGACGCGGTGCCTACCGCCGCCGAAATCGACCGGGCGCTCGCCAGGCTCGAAGATCTGGCGAAGGAGCGTGGAATCGCCGTCGGCGTCGCCTCGGCGCTGCCGGTTTCGATCGAGCGGATCGGCGTCTGGATCAAGGCGCTCGAGAGCCGCGGTATCATGCTTGTGCCATTGACAACGGCGATGCTGAAATCAAAATCGGGCTGACAACCGACTGGCGCGAGTTCGGACCTGAGGTCTTGCCGCCAGATCAGCAACTGTGACTGCAAGAGGGTTGACCGCAAAGGGCTTGAACGTAATGGCGCGCTACGAAGACCTGCCCTATCGAACATGCGTCGGCATGATGCTGATCAACGCAGCGGGGCTCGTCTTTATCGGCCGCCGCGCCGGCGGCATCGAACATGTCGACGAGACCCATGTCTGGCAGATGCCGCAGGGCGGCGTCGATCCCGGCGAGGACACCTGGGAGGCGGCGAAGCGCGAACTCTACGAGGAAACCAGCGTCCGTTCGGTGGAGAAGCTCGGCGAAGTCGCCGACTGGCTGATCTACGACATTCCGCGCACCGTGGCCGGCCGCGCCTGGAAGGGCCGTTATCGCGGCCAGCGCCAGAAATGGTTCGCGGTCCGCTTCACCGGCGAGGACAAGGAGATCAATGTCGCGAGCCCCGGCGGCGGCCACAAGGCGGAGTTCGTCAACTGGCGCTGGGAGCCGATGCAGAATCTGCCCAACCTGATCGTTCCGTTCAAGCGCCCGGTCTATGAGCGCGTGGTGAAGGAATTTTCGAAGTTGGCCGGCAGCTAGGTTCGGATGTCCGAGAGCAAACCCTACCGCCCCAATGTGGGAATCGCGGTGCTCAACGCTTTCGGTCAGGTTCTGATCGGGCGGCGTTTCAGGGACGACGGACCGGAAATCATTCTTCCAGGTTTGGAATGGCAAATGCCGCAGGGCGGCATCGACGCCGATGAGAACCCGCGCGACGCGGTGATGCGCGAATTGTGGGAAGAGACCGGAATCGTCAGCGCCGACTATCTCGCCGAAACCGATTGGCTAACCTACGAGTTTCCGCCTTACGACGGACCGCCGTCGCACCGGCTGGCGAAATTCCGCGGCCAGCGCCAGAAATGGTTCGCGCTGCGCTTTGCGGGTGACGACGCCGAGATCGATCCCTTGACGCCGCGCAACGGCCAGCCGGCGGAATTCGACCAGTGGCGCTGGGAACGGCTCGATGCCGTCGCCGATCTCGTGGTGCCATTCCGGCGCGAGGTGTATCGGGCGGTGGCGCGGGAGTTCGCGAAGTTCGTGCAGCCGTGAGCTTCTTCTTACCTCTCCCGCTTGCGGGGGGCGAGACGAGCGAAGCTAGCTCTTAGGTCGACGCGCGGAGCACGGCGGGTGGGGGAATTCTTTCAACTGGCGCCGACATTTGCGGAGACGCCCCCACCCCGGCCCTCCCCCGCAAGCGGGAGAGGGAGAAGAAGAATCCATCACATCCCGCGTAAACTGCGGAACCGCAGATTCAGTTCGCACGCGAACGGCCGATCGCCGCTGCATGCTCGAATGAGAAGATTACGACGGGTCTGATTCCGAGCTAAAATCGGACCCTAGTGCATCGCCGTGGTATTGAGCTGATGCTGGATGCTCTTGAAGTGATCGAGCCGCTCGATGGCGCGGTCGAGTTCGGAGCCCTCGTGCCTGGCGAGCCCCTCTTCCATGGCGGAGATCGCATCGGCGAACTGCGCCCGGTCCAGATCCTGCACCGAGGTCGCGACGTCGGCCAGCACCGTGAGGCCCTTGTCGGAGACTTCGGCGAGGCCGCCGAGCACGATGACCTTCTGCTGTGTCCCGCCAGACGTCACCGTCAGGATTCCCGGACGGATCACGGCCACCACGGGCGCATGTCCGGCGAGCACGCCGAAATCGCCCTCGACGCCGGGCACGTCAACCTGATCGACTTCGCCGGAGAAGGCGAGCTTTTCGGGCGAAACGAGATCGAAGTGGAAGGTGGCCATGAAGAACCTGCGAATGGTGAGTGGCGAATAGCGAGTGGCGAAGGAAGAGAAGCTATTCGCTGCTCGTCATTCGCCATTCGCCGCTTAAGCTGCTTCCGCCGCGAGCTTCTTGCCCTTTTCGACGGCTTCCTCGATGGCGCCGACCATGTAGAAGGCGGCTTCCGGAAGGTAATCGTACTTGCCTTCGCAGATGGCGCGGAAACCCTTGATGGTGTCGGCGAGGTCAACGAACTTGCCCGGCGATCCCGTGAAGATTTCGGCGACGTGGAACGGCTGCGACAGGAAGCGCTCGATCTTGCGGGCGCGGGCGACGGCGATCTTGTCCTCTTCCGACAGTTCGTCCATGCCGAGAATGGCGATGATGTCCTGCAGCGACTTGTAGCGCTGCAGCACCTGCTGAACCATGCGCGCGGTCTGGTAGTGCTCCTCGCCGACGATCAGCGGCGACAGCATGCGCGAGGTCGAGTCGAGCGGATCCACCGCGGGATAGATGCCTTTTTCCGAGATCGCGCGGTTCAGCACCGTGGTGGCGTCGAGATGCGCGAACGAGGTAGCGGGCGCCGGGTCGGTCAAGTCGTCGGCCGGCACGTAGATCGCCTGCACCGAGGTGATCGACCCCTTGTGCGTGGTGGTGATGCGCTCCTGCAGCGCGCCCATGTCGGTGGCCAGCGTCGGCTGATAGCCCACCGCCGAGGGGATACGGCCGAGCAGCGCCGACACTTCGGAGCCCGCCTGGGTAAAGCGGAAGATGTTGTCGATGAAGAACAGCACGTCCTGGCCCTGGTCGCGGAAATGCTCGGCCACGGTGAGACCCGACAGCGCGACGCGCATGCGGGCGCCGGGCGGCTCGTTCATCTGGCCGAACACCAGGGCGCATTTCGATTTGACGCTCGGATCAGGATTGTGCGGGTCGGCGTTGACCTTGGACTCGATGAACTCGTGATAGAGGTCGTTGCCTTCACGGGTTCGCTCGCCGACGCCGGCGAACACCGAGTTGCCGCCATGCGCCTTCGCGACGTTGTTGATCAGTTCCTGAATCAGCACGGTCTTGCCGACGCCGGCGCCGCCGAACAGGCCGATCTTGCCGCCCTTGGCGTAGGGCGCCAGGAGGTCGACGACCTTGATGCCGGTGACGAGAATTTCAGCTTCGGTGGCCTGGTCGGTATAGGTCGGCGCTTCCTGATGGATCGCGCGCGAGCCTTCGGAGGCGATCGGACCGCCTTCATCGATCGGCTCGCCGATCACGTTCATGATGCGGCCCAGCGTGCCGGCGCCGACCGGCACCTGGATCGGACCGCCGGTGTCGCTGACTTCCTGGCCGCGCACCAGGCCTTCGGTGGTGTCCATCGCGATGGTTCGCACCGTGGATTCGCCGAGATGCTGCGCAACTTCCAGCACCAGACGGTTTTTGCCGTTCATGGTGGTGATGGCGTTGAGAATCGCCGGCAGGTGTCCTTCGAACTGCACGTCAACGACGGCGCCGATGACTTGCGTGACGCGTCCGGTCTGGTTGGCGGGTGTGGCCATAAAATCTCTCCTTGAAGTCCGAAAACTCAAAACGACGTCAGCTGCGGTTCTCAGAGCGCCTCGGCGCCGGAGATGATCTCGATCAGCTCCTTGGTGATCATCGCCTGACGGGTGCGGTTGTAGATCAGGGTCTGCTTGCGGATCATGTCGCCGGCGTTGCGGGTGGCGTTGTCCATCGCGCTCATCTGCGCGCCGTAGAACGAAGCGTTGTTTTCCAGCAGCGCGCGGAAGATCTGCACCGCGAGATTGCGCGGCAGCAGGCCGCTCAGGATCTCGTCCTCTTCCGGCTCGTACTCGTAGGGCGTCGCCGGACCGGCATTGGCGGCAGGTGCTTCCACCACAAGCGGAATGATCTGCTGCGATGTCGGGATCTGCGAGATCACCGACTTGAAGCGCGAATAGAACAGCGTGCAGACGTCGAACTCGCCGGCCTCGAAGCGCGCGATGACCTTCTTGGCTATATCCTCGGCGTTGACGAAACCGAGCTGGCGGACCGAGCGCAGCTCGACGTTTTCAACGATCTGCCGCTCGAAGGTGCGGCGCAATTGCTCGTAACCTTTGCGGCCGACGCAGAAGAATTTCACTTCCTTGCCCTGATTCATCAGGGCCAGCGCGCGTTCGCGGGCGAGCCGCACGATCGACGAGTTGAAGGCGCCTGACAGCCCGCGCTCGCCGGTGCAGACCAGGAACAGGTGCACCTGATCGTTGCCGGTGCCGGCCAGCAGCGCCGGGGCGCCGGGCGAACCGGCGGCGGCGCTGGCGATATTGGAAATCACCGCATCCATTTTTTCGGCGTAGGGCCGCGCCGCTTCGGCGGCGCTCTGCGCGCGGCGCAGCTTGGAGGCCGCGACCATCTGCATGGCCTTGGTGATCTTCTGCGTCGCCTTGGTGGAGGCGATGCGGACCCGCATGTCTTTCAGTGAAGCCATTCTCAGTTCACCCCGGCGATCCGGTCCGTGACCCGACCGCAAGCCCCTTTTTCGTCACGCCCGGCGTTGCACCGGGTCATAACGGCAATCAACAAACTTCGCTTAAGCAAACGACATCCTTAAGCAAACGTCTTGGCGTAACCCTCGACCACGGCCTTGAGCTTGGCGGCGGTGTCGTCGCTGAGATCGCGGGTGTCGCGGATGGTGTTGAGGATGTCGACGTTCTTGCCGCGCAGCAGCGACAGCAGGCCGTCTTCGAAGCTGCGGACCTTGGCGACCGGCAGCGTGTCGAGATAACCGTTGACGCCGGCGTAGATCACCACGACCTGTTCTTCCATCTTCAGCGGCGAGAATTGCGGCTGCTTCAGGAGCTCGGTGAGGCGCGAACCGCGGTTCAACAGCCGCTGCGTCGAGGCGTCGAGATCGCTTCCGAACTGGGCGAACGCCGCCATTTCGCGGTATTGCGCCAGCTCGCCCTTGATCTTGCCGGCGACCTTTTTCATCGCCTTGGTCTGCGCCGACGATCCGACGCGCGACACCGACAGACCGACGTTCACCGCCGGACGGATGCCCTGGAAGAACAGGTCGGTTTCCAGGAAGATCTGGCCATCGGTAATCGAGATCACGTTGGTCGGGATGTAGGCCGACACGTCGTTGGCCTGGGTTTCGATGATCGGCAGCGCCGTCAGCGAGCCGGAGCCCTGGGAATCGTTGAGCTTGGCGGCGCGTTCCAGCAGGCGGGAATGCAGGTAGAACACGTCGCCGGGATAGGCTTCGCGGCCCGGCGGGCGGCGCAGCAGCAGCGACATCTGGCGGTAGGCGACGGCCTGCTTCGACAGATCGTCATAGATGATGACGGCGTGCATGCCGTTGTCGCGGAAATACTCGCCCATGGTGCAGCCGGTGAACGGCGCGATGTACTGCATCGGCGCCGGATCGGACGCGGTGGCGGCGACGATGATCGAGTATTCCAGCGCGCCCTGCTCTTCGAGCACCTTGACGAACTGGGCGACGGTGGAGCGCTTCTGGCCGATCGCGACATAGACGCAATACAGCTTGATCTTCTCGTCGGTCTGCGCGTTGAGCGGCTTCTGGTTCAGAATGGTATCGAGCGCGATCGCGGTCTTGCCGGTCTGGCGGTCGCCGATGATCAGCTCGCGCTGGCCGCGGCCGACCGGGATCAGGGCGTCGATCGCCTTCAGGCCGGTCGCCATCGGCTCGTTGACCGATTTGCGCGGGATGATGCCGGGCGCCTTGACGTCGACGCGCATGCGCTTTTCGGCCTGGATCGGGCCCTTGCCGTCAATCGGGTTGCCGAGCGCGTCGACGACGCGGCCGAGCAGGCCCTTGCCGACCGGCGTGTCGACGATGGCGCGGGTGCGCTTGACGGTCTGGCCTTCCTTGATCTCGCGGTCGGCGCCGAAGATCACGATGCCGACGTTGTCGGTTTCGAGGTTCAGCGCCATGCCGCGGGTGCCGTTCTCGAATTCGACCATTTCACCGGCCTGGACGTTGTCGAGGCCGTAGACGCGGGCAATGCCGTCGCCGACGGACAACACCTGTCCGACTTCGGAAACTTCAGCCTCCTGGCCGAAATTCTTGATCTGGTCCTTGAGGATCGCGGAAATTTCCGCGGCGCGGATGTCCATCAGCCTGCCTCTTTCATCGCGTGCTTGATCGAATTGAGTTTGGTGCGAAGCGAACTATCCACCATGCGGCTGCCAAGCTTGACGACCAGGCCGCCGATGATCGAGGGATCGACATTCACGTTGAGCGCGACGTCCTTGCCCGTTACCGATTTCAGGGCGGTCTTCAGGGCGTCGAGATTCTTGTCACTGAGCTTTTCGGCGACCGTCACGTCGGCGGTGGCCTCGCCCTTGAACCTGGCCACCAGCGCGCGGAACGCGCGGATCACGTCGGCGACCACGAACAGCCGCCGGTTGGCGGTGAGGACCTTGAGGAATTTGGCGGCAACGCCTGAAATTTCGGCCTTACCGAGCACGGCGGCCAGCGCCCGCGACTGCTCGCCCGCCGAGAAAACCGGGCTGCGGACCAGCCGCTTCAAATCGGCGCTATCGGCCAGCATGGCCTCGAATTTCTCGAGATCGGCCTTGACCGCATCGATGGATTTCTCATCGCGCGCCAACTCGAACAGGGCCGTTGCGTAACGACCGGATACTCCCGAAACCGACGGATCTTCGGCAGCCACTGGCGCGCTCTTTTTTACTGTCGAACTCGCAAGGGAAAAACCGTCGCCACGAGGCGGCGCCTAGCGATCCAAGCCCTTGGAATTCAAGCGGGACTTTGATTTACGACCGGCACTGGCAGCACCGGGCCCGTTAAAATCGCGGCTTTGCTAACATAGCAAGAGCGCAGGTGCAACATGACCGCGGCGGCTGGCGATGCCTTGTCGCAGGTTCTTTTGAAGTAGCGACCGGGAGCATTTTGCGGCAAATCCGGCGCCGCAAAACCGGCGGTCATCCGCCCCGCCCTCAGCCCGCTATCCTGAGACCGCGGATTTGTTCCTGCGGCGGCTGCATGGCTCCCATGACAGGCCGGCGGGAACGGCGGCCGCCCCGAACCATTCCGTCCTCGCCATTACTTGCGCGAAGCTCGTCGCGACTGACGATGACTTTGCTGCCAAGTATATCAAGGTAATAAATAGTTAATAATGTGTTAACGCGCGAGATTACGGAACATTCGACGATTATCTGCATTCAGTCAAAAGATGTTTCAGGCCAGATAGAAACCAATCTACTGCCCAGCTTACGCCTTATTAGCCCACCAAACGGCGTCCACTCACATTGGGACGGGGGTTCCACTTGCCACATATGTGGCATTACTATCTGAGGGACGTTTTGTATGCAGACTTCTAAGAACCCGACACTGGGAAAAGTAACCCAGTCGCGCACGGCGCTAGCACTTTTCGCCGCAACTCTCCTGCTCGGCGCAGGCGTCACCGAAGCCGCCGCCAAATCCAAAAAGCATAACCATCACCATTCCCACCACGCCGCCAAATCGAAGGCATCCCTGCTCAACGCCAACGCGGCGGTCACGCCGTCGTCGGGCTCCGGGCGCAGTTTCTCGGGAATGGCCTCGTTCTATGGCAACGAATCCGGCAGCAAGACCGCCTCCGGCCAGCGCTTCAACCAGCACGCCATGACCGCGGCCCACCGCTCCCTGCCGTTCGGCACCAAGCTGAAGGTGACCCATGGCAGCCGCAGCGTCGTCGTCACCGTCAACGATCGCGGCCCGTTCATCAAGGGACGCGTCCTCGACCTGTCGACCGGCGCCGCCAGCGCGGTCGGACTGACCCGCGCCAAGGGCGTCGGCCGCGTGGTCGCCGAGGTCCTGTGACCGCTTCTGGCGCTTGAACGCCCGCTTCTTCGGACAACTTCAGTAAGCGTTGCGTCCGAGTACGGCCGTGAGTTTTCTGCGTGCCGAACCAGAGCCTGCCGTCAGCGATGACGGCAGGCTTTTTTTCTGCCGGCATTGCGATAGGCGCTGGGTCGCCACACCCAAAACTGTCGTCGCCCGGCTACGACCGGGCGATCCCGTACGCCGCGGCTTCACGGTCTATTTCAATCATCTCTGGAATAGTGGGTCGCCCGGTGGTAGCCGGGCGATGACAGCGGTGTTTGTACGAACGATGCAAGAAACTCGCTGACCCCCTCCTCACAAAAAACTCTGCGGATCGACGTCGACCTCGAGCTTGAGATTGCCCTTTGTCTTCGGCGCCGCCGCCAGCCATTCGCGGAGATATTCCGACAGGTCGACATTGCGCAGCGACTTCACCAGCAGCCGGAAACGATAGCGGCCCTTGATGACGGCGAGCGGCGCTTCGGCGGGGCCCAGCACCTGGATCCGCTGGTCGATCGGGGCGATCGCCGCCAGTCTGCGCGCAAAGCCTTCCGCAGTGGGCCGATCGCCGGCCGAAATGATCAGGCTGGCGAGCCGGCCGAACGGCGGATAGCCGGTGCGTTCGCGTGCGTCGATCTCGCTGGCGTAAAACGCCTCGCGGTCGCACGCCACCAGCGCCTTCATCACGGGGTGTTCGGGCTGATGGGTCTGCAGGTAGCCGACGCCGCGGCCCTGGTCGCGGCCGGCGCGGCCGATCACCTGGTTGAGCAGTTGAAAGGTCCGCTCGGCGGCGCGCGGATCGCCGTTGCTCAGGCCCAGATCGGCGTCGATCACGCCGACCAGATTGAGCCGCGGAAAGTTATGCCCTTTGGCCACCAGCTGCGTGCCGATGATGATGTCGACCCGGCCGGCCGCGATCTCGTTCAACTCGCTGCGCATGGTCTCGATCGAAGTGATGAGATCGCTCGACAGCACCATGGTGCGCGCTCGCGGAAACAATTGCGCGGCTTCTTCCTGCAGGCGCTCGACCCCGGGGCCGACCGCGACCAGCGATTCCTCGGCCTGGCAATGCGGGCAGACCTTTGGGCGCGGCATCGAGAAACCGCAGTGATGGCAGACCAGGCGCTGGCGAAAACGGTGATCGACCAGCCAGGCGTCGCAGATGGTGCAGGCGAAGCGATGGCCGCAGGCCCGGCACAGCGTCAGCGGCGCATAGCCGCGGCGGTTGAGGAACAATAGCGCCTGCTCCTTCCGCTCGATCGCAACCTGGACCTGCTCGGCCAGCACCGGCGAGATGAAACGGCCGCGCGGCGGCGCCGCGCGGCGCAGATCGATCGCCTCGATATGCGGCATGTGCTGGCCGCCGAACCGTGCCGGCAGCACCACGCGCTGATAGCGGCCCTTGCGCGCGTTGACCTCGGTTTCGACCGAGGGGGTCGCCGATGCCAGCACGATCGGGATCTTCGCGATATGCGCGCGCACCACCGCCATGTCGCGGGCGTGGTAATGCGCGCCCTCGTCCTGCTTGTAGGCCTGGTCATGCTCTTCATCGACGATGATCAGGCCGAGATTGCCGTAAGGCAGAAACAGCGCGGAGCGCGCCCCCACCACGACAGGCGCTTCGGCCGCCGCGATCGCCGCCCAGTTGCGTTGCCGCGTGCGCGGGGTCAGCTCGGAATGCCACTCCAGCGGCCGCACCCCGAAACGCTCTGCAAAACGGTCGAGGAACTGGCCGGTCAGCGCGATCTCCGGCATCAGGATCAGCGTCTGTTTTTCGCGACGGATCACCTCGGCGATGGCTTCGAAATAGACTTCGGTCTTGCCAGAGCCGGTGACGCCGTCGAGCAGCGCGACGTGAAAACTGCCATTGGCCGCCAGCGCCCGCATCGCGTCCACGGCGATGCGCTGCTGGCTGGTGAAGTCGGGCTGGGCGAAGGACGGATCGGGCGCCGGCGGTGGCAGCGCGCGCGGCATCGGCTCCACCGTCAGCGTGCCCTCATCGACCAGCCCGTCGATGACGCCGGCGCTGACGCCGGCTTCCCGGGCGGCCTCGGATTTGCCGTGCAGCAGGCCATCCGACAATAGATCGATCAGCCGCCGCCGCGCCGGCGTCAGGCGTTTTGGCGCAGCCCCGATCAGGCGCACGCCCATCCGTACCCGCTCGGGTCCGAGATGTTCCCCCATCCGCAGCGTCATCCGCAGCACCATGCCGCGCGCCGACAGCGTGTAGTTCGCGACCCAGTCGACCAGCGAACGCAGTTCCTGCTTCAGGGGCGGCACGTCGAGCTTCTCGCCGACATCCTTGAGCCGGTTATGCAGCCGCGGATCCGGATTGGCATTTTCCGCCCACACCACCGCGACCACCTCGCGCGGCCCGAGCGGCACGCACACCACATCGCCCGGCTTCAAATCCATGCCGCGCGGCACCCGGTAGGAATAGTTTTGATTGAGCGCGACCGGCACCAGCACATCGACGATTCGCGTCGACGAGGCGGATGAGGTGGCGCGCGCGGAATGGTCCATCGGAGAATCAGACTCGAAGCCGGGAAAGGCGGGACTAACTTAGGACCGCGCGCCGGCCGGGGCCAGTGTGGCGCCGGCGCTTCGGCCAGTTAGCGAACGGTAAACGAAAGAAGTGCGATATAGTCCATCGGAATCAGCAGGGCAGCGCCGTGGCCAGGTCCATTACCAGCTCCATTTCCAAGTCCACCACCAAGTCCACTACCAAGCCCGTTCCAGCGTCAGTTCCAGCCATTCAGCCGATCGAGCTCGAATGCGCCGCCGACGACATCGCGCAGCAGATGACGCGCTGGCTGTCGCATCTGCGCGCCGAACGGCGGCTGTCGCCGAAGACGCTGGAGGCCTATGCCCGCGATCTGCGCCAGTGCCTGGTGTTTCTCAGTGAGCACTGGGGCGCGCGGGTGACGCTGGCGCAGTTCGCCGCGCTCGAAGCCAGCGACGTCAGGGCATTCATGGCGATGCGCCGCGCCGACGATATTGGCGGCCGCTCGCTGATGCGGGCGCTGGCGGGGCTGCGCTCGTTCGGCCGCTTCCTCGAACAGGAGGGCAAGGGCAAGGTCGGCGCGCTCTCGGCCATCCGCGCGCCCAAGGTCGGCAAGAGCCTGCCGAAGCCGATCCAGATGGCGGCGGCCAAGCGCTTTGCCGACGCCGACGAACGCGCCGGCGATACCCGCGAGCCCTGGATCTGGGCGCGCGACGCCGCCGTGATGGCGCTGTTGTACGGCTCGGGCCTGCGCATCTCCGAAGCGCTCGGCCTGAAGCGCCGCGAGGTGCCGCTGCCGGGCGAAGGCGACGTGATCATCGTGACCGGCAAGGGCAACAAGACCCGGATGGTGCCGGTGCTGCAAAACGTGCTGGCGCTGGTGCAGGACTATGTCGCGATGTGCCCGCATCAACTGAAGCCGGAAGGCCCGGTTTTCGTCGGCGCGCGGGGCGGCCCGCTCAGCCCGCGAATCATTCAATTGACCATGGAACGGCTGCGCGGCGCGCTAGGGCTGCCCGACAGCGCCACGCCGCATGCGCTGCGGCATTCCTTTGCCACCCACCTCCTGAACCGCGGCGGTGACCTGCGTGCGATCCAGGAGCTGCTCGGCCACGCCTCGCTCTCGACCACGCAGATCTACACCGGGATCGATTCCGAGAGGCTACTGGAAGTCTACAAGTCGGCGCATCCGCGCGCCTGAGCGTGATCCTTCAAACCTGACACATCGCCGTCACATCGGCTTGCCACTTGCGCCGGCGGCAGCGTTCGGTCATTCGTGGCTGCATTCCAACAGGGGGAGAGAATCATGGGCGCGCATGAAAGCATGGAGCACGCGGAGCATGCCGAGCATGCGTCCGGCTCCAACAAGAAGATCGCATTGCTGATCGCCATGATCGCGTTGTTTCTGGCGTTCTCGGAAACGCTGGGCAAGGGCGCGCAGACCGACTCCATCAGCAAGAACGTCGAGGCCTCGAACCTGTGGGCGTTCTTCCAGGCCAAGAGCATCCGCCGCACGGTGGTCGAGACGACGTCTGATCAGGCCCGCTTGAGCCTCGGCCTGATGGGCGATGATGCCGCCAAGGCGGCGCTGCAGAAGCAGATCGAGAGCTGGAAGAAGACCGCGGCGCGCTACCGCTCGGAACCGGAAACCGGCGAGGGCTCGGAGCAGCTGGCGGCGCGCGCCAAGCAGGCCGAGCATGCCCGCGATCTCTCGATGGCGCGTTACCATCATTACGAGCTCGCCTCGGCGGCGTTTCAGATCGGCATCGTGCTGGCGTCGGCCACCATCATCACCGGCATGATCGCGCTGGCCTGGGTCGCGGGCCTGCTGGCGCTGACCGGCCTCGCCTTTACCGCGATCGGCCTGTTCGCGCCGCACGCGGTGCATCTGATGTAGTCGTCTTCACCTCTCCCCTTGTGGGAGAGGGAGCAGACTTCCGATGACGAGACGTCTTGGGAACGTCGTTGAACTACCGCGCCTGGTGCGCGTTCTTGCGAAAGCGCTGGATCAGCCGCCGCGTCCGCGACAACCAGCCGTCGCCCTCGCCGCGCATGGCTTCCCTGATCCGCAGCTTGATCGGGTTGACCAGTTCGGCGGCTTTGGCCCGCAGGGCCAGCACCCATGCGTAGAGCGTCGCGAACCACGGCATCTGCAGCAGTTTCAGCCGCGTCAGGTCGAAGATGAAGGCGGTGACGCCGACGCCGAGGAGTTTCGCGAACACCATCGTCGAGATGGCGCCGACCCAGTATTCATGGGCCAGCAGCCAGAGCCCGAGCAGCTTCAGCGGGAACAGCAGGACGGCGGGCACGGCGAACACGACCAGCGTCAGCGCCGGCGACAACGCACCGATCTTCCCGGCGAGCCAATGCTTGAAGGCGCGCAGCGGAATCCGCGCGACCACCCGCTCCACGACAGGTTCGAGGTGATCCCACAGCCATGCTTCGATCAGGAAGATGACCGCGAGCAGAACCCAGAGCGGTTTGAACAGGCGGCGCATCAATATTGCCTCCGCCCGGGAGGGCGCGGATCACATATGGATGGCGCGCTTGCCGACCGCAAGCGCGGCTTCCTTGACGGCTTCCGAGCGGGTCGGATGGGCGTGGCAGGTGCGCGCCAGATCCTCGGCGGAACCGCCGAACTCCATCAGGACACAGGCTTCGTGGATCATTTCGCCGGCCTCGCGGCCGATGATGTGCACACCGAGCACCCGATCGGTTTTCGCATCCGCCAGAATCTTCACGAAACCTTCCGTGGTCTGGTTGACCTTGGACCGGCCATTGGCGGTGAACGGAAACTTGCCTGACGTGTAGGCGATGCCGGCCTGCTTCAGCTCTTCCTCGGTCTTGCCGACGGCAGACACTTCCGGCGTGGTATAGACGACGCCCGGGATGACATCGTAGTTCACATGCCCGGCTTGCCCTGCGAGAATCTCGGCGCAGGCGACGCCTTCATCCTCGGCCTTGTGCGCGAGCATCGGCCCCGCCACGACATCACCGATCGCATAGACGCCCTTCACGCTGGTGGCGAAATGGCCGTCGATCTGGACGCGGCCGCGATCGTCGAGCGCGACGCCGGCCTCCTTCAGGCCGAGACCCTCGGTGTAGGGAACGCGCCCGATGCAGACCAGCACCACGTCGGCTTCCAGCTTTTCGGCAGCCCCGCCCGCCGCCGGCTCGACACTGGCCGAAAGCGTCTCGCCGGAAGTATCGACGCCGGTGACCTTGGCGCCGAGCTTGAAGGCAAAACCCTGTTTCTCGAGAATGCGCTGGAATTGCTTTGCCACTTCGCCGTCCATGCCCGGCAGGATGCGGTCGAGAAATTCCACCACGGTGACCTTGGCGCCGAGCCGGTGCCAGACCGAGCCGAGCTCGAGCCCGATCACGCCGGCGCCGACGATCAGCAGGCTCGACGGCACCTTGTCGAGCGCCAGCGCGCCGGTCGACGACACGATGCGCTTCTCGTCGATCTCGATGCCCTTCAGCCGCGCGATATCGGAGCCGGTGGCGATCACGATATTTTTGGTCTCGACCACCTGGGTCTTGCCGTCGCCGCCTGACACTTCCACCTTGCCGGTGCCAAGCACCTTGCCCTTGCCTGCGATGACGTCGATCTTGTTCTTCTTCATCAGGAACTCGACGCCCTTGACGTTGCCGTCGATGCCCTGCTGCTTGAAATTCATCATCGCGGGCAGATCGAGTGCGGGCGCGGACACGTTGATGCCCATCTTGGCAAAGGAGTGCCCGGCCTCCTCGAACATTTCGGAGGCATGCAGCAGCGCCTTCGACGGCATGCAACCGACATTGAGGCAGGTGCCACCCAACGTGGCGTTCTTTTCGACCACGGCCACCTTCATGCCGAGCTGCGCCGCGCGCACCGCGCAGACATATCCGCCGGGACCGGTGCCGATGATTACGAGATCGTAGGAAGCCATGATTGATGTCCTGTAGCTGGAACGTGTGACAGGTATTAGCGCCCACCCGATACATCGAGAATGGCTGATGTCACGTAGGAGGCATCGTCCGACATCAGCCAGACGATGGCGCTGGCGATTTCGTCCGATGTGCCGACGCGCTTCATCGGCACGCCCGTGGCGAGCCGGTGGGCGCGGTCGGGATCGCCGCCCGAGGCGTGAATCTCGGTGTCGATCAGGCCGGGCCGGATCGCGGCGACGCGAATGCCCTCGCCGGCGACTTCGTGGCCGAGGCCGATGGTGAAGGAATCGATCGCCCCCTTGGACGCGGCGTAGTCGACATAGGTATTGGGCGAGCCGAGCTTGGCGGCCACCGACGACAGATTGACGATGACCCCGCCCTGGCCGCCGTGGCGGGTCGACATCCGCTTCACCGCCTCGCGCGCGCACAGAATGCTGCCGGTAACGTTGACCGCCATCATGCGCTGGATCCGCTCGGACGACATCTCATCGACCCGCGACGTGGTCCCAACGATGCCGGCATTGTTGACCAGCGCACCGAGCGTTCCAAAACCGTCCGCGGCCTTGAACATTGCGAGGATGTCGTGCTCGTCGCCGACATCGCACTTCACCGCGATCGCCTTGCCGTTACGGCCCTCGATGGCGGCGACCACCTGGCGCGCCGCGGTTTCATTCGAAGCGTAACCGACGACCACGCGAAAGCCCCGCGCCGCAGCCGCAATCGCCGTGGCGCGGCCGATGCCGCGGCTGCCGCCGGTGATGATCACTACTTTGTCGGTCAAGATTATCCCCCATCGTCGGCTTGCGGGCTGATGCAAACCGTACCCGCATTTCGATGCGGCTGCGGATCAGCTTATCAATCAGTCCGCAGCAACTGCCATCACACCACCATGAGCTTATGGATTTCGGCTTGACGCTCACAGTCCCGACGCAGTCCGTCGGCACTCAGATCCACCTCATAGCCGTCGTCATTGGTCCAGCTGACCGAGTGACCGAATTCGTCGATCTTGACCTTCGCAAAGTGCGCGGGATCCTGCAGGGGACCGAACACTCCGCCCTTCGACAACAATGGCCGCAAGTCGACCACGCCCTCATATCCGTCCTGAAATACCAGTTTCAGAACGCCGGGAATGATGGATTCGGCGGCCTTGATTCGCGGCAAATCGCTCATTCGATCGGTCCGACCTTTTCGTGTGCCATAGCGGCGACAAACGTCTGCCGCAAGACAGCCTGCCTCGAAGCGGCCCAAGCGAGGACCGACCGCGTTTGCACCGGAGGCAGCCTGCCGGCCACAATCGTAACGCTGTCGATATCGATGACGGCCTGAAACTCCGCGATCTTCGCATGAAAATGCGCTGGCGGATGCTCGTTGGTATAGAACATGATCTTTACCCCATCAACGATCGCTACGACTGGCACATTACAGATCCAGCACCAGCCGTGCCGGATCTTCCAGGCTCTCCTTGACGCGGACCAGGAACGTCACCGCTTCCTTGCCGTCGATGACGCGGTGATCGTAGGACAGCGCCAGATACATCATCGGCCGGATCTCGACCTTGCCGGCGATCGCCACCGGGCGCTCCTGGATCTTGTGCATGCCCAAAATGGCGGACTGTGGCGCGTTCAGGATCGGCGTCGACATCAGCGAACCGTAGATGCCGCCATTGGTGATGGTGAAGGTGCCGCCTTGCATCTCGTCGATCTTGAGCTGGCCGTCGCGGGCGCGGCGGCCGAAATCGGCGATGCTCTTTTCGATGTCGGCGATCGACTTGTGGTCGCAGTCGCGTACCACAGGCACCACCAGGCCCTTGTCGGTGCCGACAGCGACGCCGACGTGATAATAATTCTTGTAGATCAGGTCGGTGCCGTCGATCTCGGCATTGGCGGCCGGGATATCCTTCAGCGCCTGCACGCAGGCCTTGGTGAAGAAGCCCATGAAGCCGAGCTTGGCTCCGTGCTTCTTCTCGAACACGTCCTTGTACTGGGCGCGCAAGGCCATGACGTGGCTCATGTCGACCTCGTTGAAGGTCGTGAGCATCGCGGCGGTGTTCTGCACGTCCTTGAGGCGGCGCGCGATGGTCTGGCGCAGCCGCGTCATCTTCACGCGCTCTTCGCGCGCGGCATCGTCGGCCGGCGACGGCGCCCGCACCTGCACGGAGGCCGCGGGCTGATTGACCGGGGTCGGCGCCGAGGCGGCCTTTTCGATCGCGGCCAGCATGTCGCCCTTGGTCACCCGTCCATCCTTGCCGGAGCCGGGCACCGTGGCGGCATCGACGCCGCTCTCGGCGGAAATCTTGCGCACTGACGGCGCCAGCGGCGCGTCCGACGGCGCAGCCTTTGGCGCAGCAGCGGGAGCGGCGGCAGGCGCCGGGGCAGCAGGCGCGGCCGCCTTGGCGGGGGCCGCGGCGGGCTTGGCCGCAGCGACGGCGCCGTCATTGATCTGGCCGAGCAGAGCGCCGACCGCGACAGTCTCGCCGTCCTTGGCGATGATGTCGCCGAGCGTACCTGCGGAAGGCGCGGGAACCTCGATGGTGACCTTGTCGGTCTCGAGTTCGACCAGGGGTTCATCGACCGCCACGGCATCGCCGGCCTTCTTGAACCAGCGGCCGATGGTAGCCTCGGTTACGGACTCGCCGAGTGTCGGAACGCGAATTTCAGTCATCGTTTGTTTTCCTCAATAGCTTCTAAAACCATCGCCCGCGAAGGACGATCCAGTACGCCGGGACGGTCAGGAGCGGGTCGGACGGCGCCGGGTACTGGATCCCCCGCTTTCGCGGGGGATGACGAATGAAAATTTGTTCAACCCAGCGCGTCGTCCAGGAAAGCCTTGAGCTGCGCCAGGTGCTTCGACATCAAACCGGTGGCGGTCGCCGCCGAGGCCGCGCGGCCGGCGTAACGCGGACGCTTGTTCGGCGCTTGGATCTGGTTCAGCACCCATTCGAGATAGGGCTCGATGAAATGCCATGCGCCCATGTTGCGCGGCTCTTCCTGGCACCAGACCAGTTCGGCGCTCTTGAAGCGTGTTAGCTCGTGCACCAGCGCCTTCAGCGGCACCGGATAGAGCTGCTCGACGCGCATCAGGTAGATGTCGTCGATGCCCCGCTTTTCGCGCTCCTCGTACAGATCGTAATAGACCTTGCCCGAGCACAGCACGATGCGGCGGATCTTCTCGTCCGGCACCAACTTGATCTTCTCGTCGGGCAGCATCGCCGCGTCATCGTAGAGGATGCGGTGGAACGTGGTGTCGGCGCCGAGTTCGTCGAGCCGCGATACCGCGCGCTTGTGCCGCAGCAGCGACTTCGGCGTCATCAAGATCAGCGGCTTGCGGATCTCGCGATGCAGCTGACGCCGCAGCACGTGGAAGAAATTGGCCGGCGTGGTGGGATGCACCACCTGCATGTTGTCTTCGGCGCACATCTGCAGGAAGCGTTCGAGCCGGGCGGAGGAATGCTCCGGACCCTGCCCTTCATAGCCGTGCGGCAGCATGCAGACGAGGCCGGACATGCGCAGCCATTTGCGCTCGCCCGAGGAGATGAACTGGTCGAACAGCACCTGCGCGCCATTGGCGAAATCGCCGAACTGCGCTTCCCAGACCGCCAGCGCCTTCGGCTCCGCCAGCGAATAGCCGTACTCGAAACCGAGCACCGCTTCTTCCGACAGCAGCGAGTTGATGACTTCGTAATGGCCCTGGTCGACGCCGAGGTGATTGAACGGCGTATAGCGGCTCTCGTCCTCCTGATCGATCAGCACCGAATGGCGCTGGGAGAAGGTGCCGCGCTCGGAATCCTGTCCCGACAGCCGGACGTGATGGCCTTCCTCCAGCAGCGTGCAGAACGCCAGCGCCTCGCCGGTGGCCCAGTCGATGCCGATGCCGCCATCGATCGCCTTGGCGCGGTTTTCCAGGAACCGCTGCACTGTGCGATGGACCCGGAAGCCATCGGGCACCTTGGTGATCCGGCGGCCGATATCCCGGAGCACCTCGACATCGACGCCGGTAACGCCGCGGCGCGGATCCTCTTCCTGGTCGGCCGACTTGAACCCGGCCCATTTGCCGTCGAGCCAGTCGGCCTTGTTGGGCTTGTAGCCCGAGCCGGCCTCGAGTTCGGCGTCGAGCCGGGCGCGCCAGTCGGCCTTGGCCTTCTCGACCTCGCCCTCGGTGATCACGCCTTCGGCGATCAGCCGCTTGGAATAGATCTCGACCGTGCCAGGATGGTTCGCGATCTTCTTGTACATTACCGGCTGGGTGAACGCCGGCTCGTCGCCTTCGTTGTGACCATGCCGGCGGTAGCAGAACATGTCGATGACGACGGGCTTGTGGAACTTCTGGCGGAATTCGATCGCGACCTTGGCCGCGAACACCACCGCTTCCGGATCGTCGCCGTTCACATGGAAGATCGGCGCATCGATCATCTTCGCCACGTCGGACGGATAGGGCGAGGAGCGCGAATAGCGCGGATAGGTGGTGAAGCCGATCTGGTTGTTGACGATGAAGTGCAGCGAACCGCCGGTGCGGTAGCCCTTCAGGTCCGACAGCGCGAAGCATTCTGCCACCACGCCCTGCCCGGCAAACGCGGCGTCGCCATGCATCAGCATCGGCAGCACCGAAATGCGCATGTCCGGGGGATCGCCGTGCTGGTCCTGCTTGGCGCGCACCTTGCCGAGCACCACGGGGTCGACGATCTCGAGATGCGACGGGTTGGCGGTCAGCGACAGATGGATCTTGTTGTTGTCGAACTCGCGGTCCGACGAGGCGCCGAGATGGTATTTGACGTCGCCGGAGCCCTCGACCGCGTCGGGATTGGCCGAGCCGCCCTTGAATTCATGGAACAGCGCGCGATGCGGCTTGCCCATCACCTGGGTCAGCACGTTGAGGCGGCCGCGATGCGGCATGCCGACCACGATTTCCTTCACGCCGAGATTGCCGCCGCGCTTGATGATCTGCTCCAGCGCAGGAATCAGCGATTCGCCGCCGTCGAGACCGAAGCGCTTGGTGCCGGTGAACTTGACGTCGCAGAACTTCTCGAAGCCCTCGGCCTCGATCAGCTTCATCAGGATGGCGCGGCGGCCCTCGCGGGTGAAGCTGATTTCCTTGTCCGGGCCCTCGATGCGCTCCTGGATCCAGGCCTTCTGCGCGCCGTTGGTGATGTGCATGAACTCGACGCCGAGCGTCTGGCAGTAGGTGCGCTCGCAGATCGCGACGATCTCGCGCAGGGTGGCATATTCGAGGCCGAGCACGTGATCGAGGAAGATCTTGCGGTCGTAATCGGCCTCGGTGAAGCTGTAGGTGCGCGGATCGAGCTCTTCGCGGTCGCGCTCAGGCTCGATCCCGAGCGGGTCGAGCTTGGCGTGGAAATGGCCGCGCATGCGGTAGGCGCGGATCAGCATCAGCGCGCGGACCGAATCGCGGGTGGCCTGGTGAATGTCGGCGGCCGTCAGTTCGCTGCCCTTGTCGCTTGCTTTGTCGTTCGTTTTGGCCTGCGCCTTGGCGGCGATCTTGGCGCCGACGGCCTTTTCGACCTGCGCCCAGTTGCCGTCGAGCGCGGAAGTCAGGTCGTCGCGCGGGGTCAGCGGCCAGTTGTCGCGGCCCCAGGACGGTCCGTCCGCGTTCTTCTGGGCGTCGGCGGGCGCGTCCTTCAGGCTCTTGAAGAAAGCCTGCCAGTCGGCGTCGACCGAATTGGGGTCTTTCTCGTAGCGGGCGTAGAGATCGTCGATATAGGGAGCATTTGTGCCCTGCAAAAACGAGGAGAGGGCAAAGGCGGCGTTCGCGTCCTGGCGAGACATAATGGCGTCCTGGTGATTTTCGACTAGCGCATGGAATACGGCGCAACCGCCGATCCGGGCACCGGATCAGCGGGATAGGGTACCTTTTACCCTATTTAGGGCGAATGTTCGCCCCGAAAAGAACCAAGGATTGAATTAGGACTTCAATTTTTCGACAAGAGTCTTGCCGAGCCGCGCCGGGGATGGCGAGACCGTGATCCCGGCCGCTTCCATCGCCGCGGTCTTGGAACCGGCGTCGCCCTTGCCGCCGGAAATGATGGCGCCGGCATGGCCCATGCGGCGGCCGGGAGGCGCGGTGACGCCGGCGATAAAGCCGACCATCGGTTTGCTGCGGCCGCGCTTGGCTTCGTCGCGAATGAACTGGGCGGCGTCTTCCTCGGCGGAACCGCCGATTTCGCCGATCATGACGATCGAGGTGGTGTTGGGATCGGCCAGGAACATCTCCAGCATGTCGATGAATTCGGTGCCCTTGACCGGATCGCCGCCGATGCCGACCGCGGTGGTCTGGCCGAGGCCTTCCTGGGTGGTCTGGAACACGGCTTCATAAGTCAGCGTGCCCGAGCGCGAGACGATGCCGACATTGCCCGGCTTGAATATGTTGGCCGGCATGATGCCGATCTTGCATTCGCCGGCGGTCATCACACCCGGGCAATTCGGCCCGATCAGCCGCGACTTCGATCCTGCCAGCGAGCGCTTGACCCTGACCATGTCGAGCACCGGAATGCCCTCGGTGATGCAGACGATCAGCGGGATTTCCGCGTCGATGGCTTCGCAGATCGCGTCGGCCGCGCCCGGCGGCGGCACATAGATCACGCTGGCATCGGCGCCGGTCTTTTCCCGCGCCTCGGCCACGGTGTCGAAAACAGGCAGATTGAGATGCACCGATCCGCCCTTGCCTGGCGAAGTACCGCCGACCATTTTGGTGCCATAGGCGATCGCCGCTTCCGAATGAAACGTGCCGTTCTTGCCGGTAAAGCCCTGGCAAATGACTTTCGTATTCTTGTCGATCAGGATGGACATGTCTGGGTTTGCTTTCGCGGGCGGCGGGACAAAGGGATCAGTGGATGCGCCGGTAAACGCCGGTGAGCACGTCGGCCCAGCCTTCCGCGTCAGGCGAGAACTGGATTTTCATGCTGTAGCTGTTGTCGTCGATGATGTCATAGACATGGCGCGCATTGCCGCGCAGCGAGCCGCGCACCAGGATCAGGGTGTTGCCGCTCCAGCCGCCGGAGGCCGGCGACGGCGGGTAGTAGCCGAGCGAATCGTGCCAGAACAATTTGTAGAGCCGATCCTCGCGGTCGTAGGTGAACACGCCGTGCGTCGCGAAGGTTTCCTGGCCGTCGCGGCTCTGGCGGGTGTCCTGGATCAGATAGAAGCCGTTGAGATCGATGCGGGCGGTGACATGGGAGACCGCGGGGCCGCCCGCGGTCCAGCGCGACGGATACACCATCTCCTCGCCGTTCCACTCGCCCGCGAACGCCGCAAGCCTGCGGTGCTCCTCGAGCGGCGTCGGTGCGGCGAGATGGTCCTGCGCCATCGCTCTACCCTCCCTTGACGGCCTTGACGATTTTCTGCGCAGCGTCGTCGAGGTTGTCGCCGGTCAGCACGTTGAGGCCGGAATCCGCGATGATCTTCTTGCCGGCTTCGACGTTGGTGCCTTCCAGTCGCACCACCAGCGGCACTTTCAGGCCGACATCCTTGACCGCGGCCACCACGCCCTCGGCGATGATGTCGCACTTCATGATGCCGCCGAAAATATTGATCAGGATGCCCTTCACGTTGGGATCGGCGGTGATGATCTTGAACGCCGCGGTGACCTTGGCCTTGTCGGCGCCGCCGCCGACATCGAGGAAGTTCGCCGGCGCCGAGCCGTAGAGCTTGATGATGTCCATGGTCGCCATCGCAAGGCCGGCGCCGTTGACCATGCAGCCGATGGTGCCGTCCAGCGTGATGTAGTTCAGGTCGTATTTCGACGCCTCGATTTCCTTGGCGTCCTCCTCGGTCTCGTCGCGCAGCGCCACCACTTCGGGATGACGGTACAGCGCGTTGTCGTCGAACGACACCTTGGCGTCGAGCACGCGCAGATCGCCATGCTTGGTGACGACCAGCGGATTGATTTCCAGCATCGCCATGTCCTTGGCGACAAAGGCGGTATAGAGCTGCGCCACCAGCTTCTCGGCCTGCTTGGCGAGGTCGCCGCCGAGGCCCAGCGCCTTGGCGACGGTGCGGCCGTGATGGCCCATGATGCCGGTGGCGGGATCGACCGAGAAGGTAACGATCTTCTCTGGCGTCTTGTGTGCGACTTCCTCGATATTGACGCCGCCTTCGGTGGAAACCACAAACGCCACCCGGGACGTATCGCGGTCAACCAGAATCGACAGATAGAACTCCTTGTCGATCTCGGAGCCGTCCTCGACGTAAATCCGGTTGACCTGCTTGCCGGCCGGGCCGGTCTGCTCGGTAACCAGCGTCGCGCCCAGCATCTGCTTGACGAATTCGTTGACTTCGGCGGCCGATTTGGCGATGCGCACGCCGCCCTTCTCGCCGGCCGACGCCTCCTTGAACTTGCCCTTGCCGCGCCCGCCGGCATGGATCTGGCTTTTCACCACCCAGACCGGCCCACCGAGTTCATCCGCGGCGAGATCGGCGTCGGACGCCTTGACGATGGCGACCCCTTGCGACACCGGCACACCGAACTCGCGCAGCAACGCCTTGGCCTGGTATTCATGGATGTTCATCTGGACGTTCCCCGAACCCTTATGCGGTAAATGTGGAATTCACCCGCTTTTGCCATCTGGCCACGGCTACTGCAAATCCAAACTGCTTCGGAATTTCCCTGCCCCTTGCGGCGCCTGATTCCGGGGTCCGCATGCGGCGAACCCCGGACAATCCAACGAGATCAGCGACCGAGCAAGTCCGGGGCGATCTTCTTGCAGGCATCGACCAGGCCCTGCACCGCGCCGACCGACTTGTCGAAGGCTTCGCGGTCCTTGCCGGCCAGTTCGATCTCGACAATACGCTCGACACCCTTCGATCCGATGACAACGGGCACGCCGACATACATGTCCTTCACGCCGTATTCGCCGTTGAGATAGGCCGCGCAGGGCAGCACGCGCTTCTTGTCGCGCAGATAGCTCTCGGCCATCGCGATCGCGGAGGCGGCCGGGGCGTAGAACGCCGAGCCGGTCTTCAAGAGGTTGACGATCTCGGCGCCGCCATTGCGGGTGCGGTCGACGATCTCGTCGATCCGCGCCTGCGAGGTCCAGCCCATCTTGACCAGGTCGGGCAACGGAATGCCGGCCACCGTGGAATATTTCACCAGCGGCACCATGGTGTCGCCATGGCCGCCCAGCACGAAGGCGGTGACGTCCTCGACCGAGACGTTGAACTCGTCGGCCAAGAAATAGCGGAAGCGCGAGGAATCCAGCACGCCGGCCATGCCCACCACCTTCTTGTGCGGCATGCCCGAGGCCTTCTGCAGCGCCCACACCATGGCGTCGAGCGGATTGGTGATGCAGATGACGAAGGCGTCGGGAGCGTATTTCTTGATGCCGGCGCCGACCTGCTCCATCACCTTGAGATTGATGCTCAGGAGATCGTCGCGGCTCATGCCGGGCTTGCGCGGCACGCCTGCGGTGACGATGCAGACCTTGGCGTTGTCGAGCGCCTCATAGGAATTGGCGCCGGTGAAATGCGCGTCGAAACCGTCGACCGGCGAGGACTGCGCGATATCGAGCGACTTGCCCTGCGGCACGCCCTCGGCGATGTCGAACATCACGACGTCGCCGAGCTCTTTCAGGCCGATGAGATGAGCCAGTGTTCCGCCGATCTGACCGGAGCCAATCAAAGCAATCTTGTCACGCGCCATGGGAAATCTGTCCTGTGAAGGTCAAGGAGGATGGGTAGAAGGAAGCTGGATGGCTGGTTATCCCTTTCGAGGGACCCGTTCAAGTCAGGCTATGCCCAATTATCGGCCCTGCCTCGATTTCCGGCAAACCCAAAGGCCGTCATTCCGGGATGCGCCGTCGGTCCGCACCTCCGACTAGAGGCGCAGGCCCGGAATGACGATCTCACGTCTCCACCAATCCGGTGCTGGAGCCGCTCGCCGCCGAATCCTTGTGACCGTGGGGCAGCGCCAGATAGGATTCCGAGCTCATCTCGATCAGCCGCGACGACGTCCGCTTGAACTCGTTGGCCTCTTGGCCCTCGGTCGCGGCATACAGCGACAGCGGATCGGCCTCGGCCGAAGCCATCAGCTTCACCGCGTTGTCATAGAGCGTGTCGATCAGCGTGATGAAGCGCTTGGCGGCGTTGCGGTCGGCGTAATCCATCGCCGGAATGCGATCGATCATGATGGTATGATAATCGTGCGCGAGCCGAAGGTAGTCGGAAGCCGCCAGCGGCTTCTCGCAAAGATCCGGAAACGAAAACCGCGCCACGCCATGCGCCGAACACGGCACATGCAGGATGCGGCCCTTGATCGCGATATCGCGCGGCCTGCAGGGCGCTTTGCCGGTCATCCTGACCCAGGCCTTGTCGAGCGCTTCAGCCGCGGCGCGATCCGCCGGCACCAGCCATGTTTTCACGCCCGCCAGTTTTTCCAGCCGGAAATCGGTGCGGGCATCGAGCTGCAGCACATCCATATGTGCGGAGATCTGCGCGATGAAGGGCAGGAACAGCGCGCGATTGAGGCCGCCCTTGTAGAGATCCTCCGGTGCGACGTTGGAGGTCGCCACCACCACGGTGCCGAGTTCGAACAGTTTTGAGAACAGCCGGCCGAGGATCATGGCGTCGGCGATGTCGGTGACATGAAACTCATCGAAGCACAGAAGCCAGGCCTCGTCGAAAATCGCAGCTGCCGTGAGCCCGATCACGTCGCCGTCGGAGATCTCGCCGCGCTTGATGTTCTGGCGGTAGCCGTAGATCCGCTCATGCACCTCGGCCATGAATTCGTGGAAATGGGCGCGGCGCTTGTGCAAAACCGGGCTCTGCTGGAAAAACAGGTCCATCAGCATGGTCTTGCCGCGTCCGACTTCGCCATGGACGTAGAGGCCGCGCGGCGGCGGCTCGCCCTTGTCGGCGAACAGCCGGCCCAGCAGGCTCTGCTTGCGCCGCGGCTTGTAGCCGGTCAGCCGCGCCTCGAGGTCCGCGAACGCGTCGGCGGCCTCGGCCTGCGCGGCATCGGCCTCGATCGCGCCCGAGGACACGAGGCTCTGGTAATGGGTGCGGAACGAGGCGTCGGTCGGAGACAGCATGCCCCCTTACGGCCCCAGCGGGAGCAAAATTGCAAGCCGTGAAATGGTGTGAGGGGTATGCGCTTTCTCGCGTCCCGGACGCGGTGCAGCGTTCTCCCGGCGATGCGAAGCATCGTCCGGTACGATGCACCGCAGAGCCGGGACCCAGCTTTATCTATCCGCATGGGCCCCGGCTCTGCAGCGCATCACGCCGAAGTGCGGCGCGCTGCGCTGTGTCCGGGGCACACCACCTCCCTCACGCGCTCAGCGCGTAGGAATCCTCGACCACATAGGGCCCGCCGCCGGTGGAGGCGCGCGCGGAGAACAGCACGAAGCGCGACGCCGTGAACACCCGCGTCGGAAAATAGCCGCGCACCGACAGGTAGTCGGCGACATCCTGGTTGGAGGCGTCGCGCAGCCGCGCCAGCGTCACATGCGGGGTGAATTTGCGGCCCTCGGGGTCGAGCCCGAGGCGCTGCATCAGCCGCTCCAGTTCGGCCTGCAGTTCGATCAGCGGACGGCTCGGCACGACCGAGGCGACCACCGCGCGCGGCTTCTTCCCGCCAAAGCTCGACAGGCCCTGGAGGGCCACTTCGAACGGCTTGCGGTTGATGCGAAACAGCAGCGAGGCGATTTCATTCGCCGCGATGCCGTCGATATCGCCGATATAGCGCAGGGTGACGTGATAGTTTTCGGGGTCGACCCAGCGCGCGCCCGGAAGGCCGCCGCGCAGGTTGGACAGCGTCTGGCCGATCTCGGCCGGGATTTCCAGTCCAGTGAACAAACGCGGCATCGCTAGGACTCCCGATGCAAGAAACCCGGTATCGAATCACCGATGGTTATTTTTACCGTAGGAATGTGACTCTGCGAAGCATCCGGCGCGAAGGCCTGAGAAAACTCCTGTGCTTAAGGTTATCGCTGCCTGTTTTTCAACTGGGTTGCCCGGTTATTCCGCCCAGAAATGCCTCCACCGTGGGCAGGATGTTTTTTACGATAACGTCGATGCCCTCCGCGGTCGGATGCAGCCCGTCCGGCTGATTGAGCTTGGCCTTGGTGGCGACGCCCTCGAGGAAAAACGGATACAGCGGTACCCCGAACTCTTTGGCGATCTCGGGATAGATCGCGTTGAAGCGGGCCGCGTAATCGGCCCCGTAATTTGGCGGCGCGTACATGCCGCACAGCAAGACAGCGATACCCCGCGCCTTCAGCCGCGTCAGAATGTCCGTCAGGGCCGACCGGGTGACCTTGGGGTCGACGCCGCGCAGCGCGTCATTGGCGCCGAGTTCGAGAATCACGGCCTGGGTTCCCTCCGGTACCGACCAGTCCAGCCGGTCGCGGCCGCCCGAAGTGGTGTCGCCGGAAACCCCGGCGTTGATCATGTCGACCGCTATCCCTTTGGACTCCAGAGCTTTTTCCAGCCGAGCCGGAAACGCTGATGGAGCCGACAGGCCAAAGCCGGCACTGAGCGAATCACCCAGAACCACCATCTTGACCGGCTTGGTCTCGCGGGCCGCCGTCGCCTGGGCAAAGGTCGTTGCGGGCGCCAGCAACAGCAGGCTCAACACGAGCATGTGCGCGAACATCGGCCGTGCCCCCTCGACCTGTCGTAAGAAAGTGCCATATGAGCGGACCATGGACAGTCTCATCGAACCCTCATCACTGGCCGGCCTCGAGCCGGACACCATTGTCATCTCGAACGTCAACCTATCGCTCGGTACCGGCGCGGCGCGCGTTCATATCCTCAAGGATATCAGCCTGCGGGTCGCTCCAGGTGAAGCGATCGGCCTGATCGGCCCGTCCGGCTCAGGAAAATCCACCCTGCTGATGGTGATGGCGGGATTGGAGCGTCCTGACAGCGGAGAGGTGGTGGTCAGCGGCACCCCGTTCAATGCCCTCGACGAGGACGCGCTGGCGCGCTTTCGCGGCCGCCAGGTCGGCATCGTGTTCCAGTCGTTTCACCTGATCCCGACCATGACGGCGCTGGAAAACGTCGCGGTGCCGCTGGAACTCGCCGGCAATCCCGATGCGTCCAGCCGCGCCGCGCAGGAACTGACGTCGGTCGGTCTCGGCGACCGCCTGCATCATTATCCCACCCAATTGTCCGGCGGCGAACAGCAGCGCGTGGCACTGGCCCGCGCGCTGGCGCCGGATCCGGCGATCCTGGTGGCGGACGAGCCAACCGGCAATCTCGATGAGACCACCGGCAAGCAGATCGTCGATCTGCTGTTCACCAAGCATGCCGAGCGCGGCATGACGCTGGTGCTGGTCACCCACGATACCTCGCTGGCGCAGCGCTGCGACCGCGTGGTGCGGCTGCGCTCGGGGCGGATCGACACCCAGCCGGCGGATCGCGAAACCATCTCATGAGCACTGCCGCCGCCGTCCCCGCCGCCGGCAGCCGCGGGGCATCGCTCGCTTTGCGCTACGCCTTGCGTGAATTGCGCAGCGGCCTGCGCGGCTTCTATGTGTTCATCGCCTGCATCGCGCTCGGCGTTTTGGCGATCGCCGGGGTCGGGTCGGTGGCGGCGAGCCTCGGCGAGGGACTGGCGCGCGAGGGCCGCACCCTGCTCGGCGGCGACGTCGCCTTCTCCCTGATCCAGCGCGAGGCCAAGCCGGACGAAATCGCGTTTCTGCGTTCGCGCGGCGAAGTGTCCGTGGCGGCAACGCTGCGCGGCATGGCACGCACCGGCGATGGCCGCCTCGCACTGGTCGAGCTCAAAGCGGTCGATGGCGCCTATCCGATGCTCGGCAAGCTGACGCTCAAGCCCCCAATGCCGGTGGCGGATGTGCTCGCCGAGCGGCAGGATCCGTCTGGCAGCGCGTTCGGCGCGGCCGCCGATTCGATCCTGCTGGCACGGCTCGATCTCAAGCTCGGCGACCGTGTCACCGTCGGCAATGCGACATTCCAGATTCGCAGCGTGGTCTCGGCCGAGCCGGACAAATTGGCCGGGGGCGTCGGGTTGGGCCCGCGATTCCTGGTAAGCGAAGCCGGCCTGCGCGCGACCGAGTTGCTGCAGCCGGGCAGCCTGGTGCGCTGGATCTACCGGGTAAAACTGCCCGATAACGCCGCCAATGATCGCGCCGCGACCGCGCTTGCCGATGATGCGCGAGGCGCCCTGCCCGAGGCCGGCTGGGAGATTCGCAGCCGCGGCAACGCCTCGCCGCAACTCGAACGCACCATCAACCGCTTTACCCAGTTCCTGACCCTGGTCGGCCTCGCCGCGCTGCTGGTCGGGGGCGTCGGCGTCGCCAATGCGGTCAAGAGCCATATCGATCGCCGCCGCGACGTCATCGCCGCCTTCAAGGCGCTGGGCGCCACCGGCCGCGACGTCTTCACCATCTACCTGACCCAGGTGGTCGTGCTCGCCACTGTCGGTTCGGTGATCGGCCTTGCCGCCGGCGCGGCGCTGCCCTTCGCCATCGTCGGCGCGTTCGGCAAGCTGCTGCCGCTGCCGGTGGTGCCGGCGTTGTATCCCGATGAGCTGGCGCTGTCGTTCGTCTACGGGCTGTTGACCGCGCTCGCCTTCGGCCTGTGGCCGCTCGGCCGGGTGCACGACGTCCCGGTGGCGGCGCTGTTCCGCGAAGCGGTCAGCAGCGAATGGCATCGCCCGCGCTGGGGCTATCTGGTGCTGATGGCTGCCGTGATCGCGCTGCTGATCGCGGTGGCGATCGGGCTTGCATATGACAAGCGGGTCGCGGCGGTGTTCGTGGCCTCCTCGATCGTGGTGTTCGCGCTGCTGCGCGGCATCGCCGCCGGCCTGATGGCGCTGGCGCGGCGCCTGCCGCGCACCCGCATCACTATGCTGCGGCTGGCGATCGCCAATATCTACCGGCCCGGCGCGCTGACGCCGTCGGTGGTGATGTCGCTCGGCCTCGGCCTCGCAGTGCTGGTCACCATCACCCAGATCGACGGCAATCTGCGGCGCCAGTTCCTGGCGTCGCTGCCGGACCGCGCGCCGTCGTTCTTTTTCATCGATATTCCCACCGGCGAGTCCGAACGCTTCGACGCATTCCTGAAGCAGACCGCGCCGCAATCGACCGTCGAGGACGTGCCGATGCTGCGCGGGCGGATCGTCGGCGCCCGCGGCCTCAAGGCGGAAGACCTCAAGCCGTCATCCGACATCGCATGGGTGCTGCAGAGCGACCGCGGCCTGACCTATACCGGCGAAATCCCCAAGGGATCGAAGGTGGTCGAGGGCCAATGGTGGAGCGCCGATTATGCCGGCCCGCCGCTGGTTTCGATCGAGAAGAAAATCGCCGACGGGCTCGGCCTCAAGATCGGCGACGAGATCGTCGTCAACGTGCTCGGCCGCGACATTCCGGCCACCGTCGGCAACATGCGGACCGTGGACTGGCAAGGGCTCGGCATCAATTTCGCGCTGGTCTTCTCGCCCAACGCCTTCAAGGGCGCGCCGCATACCCATATCGCGACCCTGACCGAGGCCAACTCGGACCCGGCCGGCGACGCCCGGATCGTCAAGGCGGTGGCCGACGCCTTCCCGATGGTGACCAGCGTACGGGTCCGTGAGGCGCTGGAGACCATCGGCACGGTGGTGACCAATCTGGTGCTGGCGATCCGCGGCGCCAGCACGGTGACGCTGATATCGGCCATCCTGGTGCTGGGCGGCGCGTTGGCCGCGGGCCATCGCCACCGGGTCTACGACGCCGTCATTCTGAAAACCTTGGGGGCCACCAGGGCGCGGCTGCTCGGCGCCTATGCGCTGGAATATCTGATGATCGGCTTTGCCACCGCGATTTTCGGGGTGATAGCCGGTTCCGTTGCCGCCTGGCTGATCGTGACCCGGCTGATGACCCTGAGCTTCATCTGGCAGGCCGGCAGCGCCGCCGGCGTGGTGGTGGCAGCGCTGATCGTGACGGTGGGCCTCGGACTGCTCGGCACGCTGCTGGCGCTGAACCAGAAGCCGGCTACCGTGCTGCGCAATTTATGACAAATTGAACAGGCTGCCTTGCAGGGTTAACACGGGTTGTCGTGAACCGCCCTTTTGTCGGGATTTCAGCGCCCCCGCGTCAGGCACCGCCTGATAACATGCCGCAGAGCGACATTCAGCCGCGCATGGAAGCTTGCGGTGAACTTGCGATGAATGTGTTAGTTTCCCACATACCAATCGGGTCAGACGCCGGTTTGTTGACGCGAATTCATGTCGGCAAAGACGGTATCTGAGATAGATCTCTAGCTGGCGCCGCAAGCCCTGTGTCGCCGGGCCAACCAACGGGAATTCGACCATGTCGGACCTAGACCGCAACTACGCTTCTCCCTTCGGCCGGGCCGCCGGGCGCACTGACGCTGCGACCGTCGACGCCGGTCTGCGCTCCTACATGCTGCGCATCTACAACTACATGACGATCGGCTTGGCCATCACCGGCCTCGCCGCGCTCGGCGTCTACATGGCGGCGGTGACCACCGATCAGGCCGGCGCCGTGGCCAGGTTCGGCAACGCCTACCTGACGCAGTTCGGCTACACGATGTATGTGAGCCCGCTGAAGTGGCTGTTCATCCTGGCGCCGCTGGCCATGGTGTTCGCGATCTCGTTCGGCATCAACCGGCTCAAGCCCGCGACAGCCCAGTTGCTGTTCTGGGCGTTCGCGGCGCTGATGGGCATCTCGCTGTCGTCGATCTTCCTGGTGTACACGCACACCTCGATCGTGCGGGTGTTCTTCATCACCGCGGCGTCGTTCGGCGCGCTGAGCCTCTACGGCTACACCACCAAGCGCGACATGACCGGCATGGGTTCGTTCCTGATCATGGGCCTGTTCGGCGTCATCATCGCGAGCGTGGTCAATCTCTTCCTCGCCAGCTCGATGCTGCAGTTCGTCGTGTCGGTGGTGGGCGTGCTGGTGTTCGCGGGCCTCACCGCCTGGGATACCCAGCGGCTGAAGAACGACTACATCTACGGCTACGCCTCGCAGGGCGGTGAAATGGCGGAGCGTGCGGCGATTACCGGCGCATTGTCGCTCTACCTGAACTTCATCAACCTGTTCACGCTGCTGCTGCAGCTGCTCGGTCAGCGCGAGTAGTCGCTTCACTCACGCGGAGTAATTCGAGCCCCGGCCTTGCGGCCGGGGCTTTTCTTTTGCGGGATGCTCGTCATGGCCGGGCTTCGTCCCGGCCATCCACGTCTACAGCTTCATCCCAGCAGTAAGACGTGGATGCCCGGCACAAGGCCGGGCATGACGAAAGAAAGTTGATCCGTATCTCTCGGCTGATATCTTTGGCCCATGCAAACGCTCGAAATCCGGCCCACCACCGCGGCCGACCTGCTCGCCATCACCGGGATCTACGAACACGCGGTCCGCTACGGCACCGCGACCTTCGAGCTGATCCCGCCAGACCTCACTGAAATGACGCGGCGCTTCGGCGTGCTGATGGAAGGCGGCTTTCCCTACTTCACCGCCGTCCTCGAAGGCCGCGTGATTGGATATGCCTATGCGGGCGCCTACCGGCCACGGCCGGCCTATCGCTTCACGGTGGAGAATTCGGTCTATCTGCAGCCGGCGATCCACCGGCGCGGGGTCGGGCTGCAGCTGCTGCAACGGCTGATCGCCGAATGCGAGGCGCGCGGCTATCGCCAGATGATCGCCGTGATCGGCGATTCCGCCAATGCCGGGTCGATCGGCGTCCACACCCGATGCGGATTTCAGATGATCGGGACCCATCCCGATGTCGGCTTCAAATTCGGCCGCTGGCTCGACACTGTGATGATGCAGCGCGCGCTGGGTGATGGGAGCACGACACTGCCGGCACAGCTACCGTAGCCCGGATGGAGCGAACGGGCGCGCGAAGCGGCGCCAGTAGCGCAATCCGGGATGAACGCGACCACTGCCCCGGATTTCGTCATCGGACGTCGCTTCGCGCCGACCCGTTGACTTCATCCGGGCTACGGGACCGAATCCCTCACACCACCGCCAGCTTGCGGTCGATCACCAGCAGCACGCGATCCAGTTCATGGCCGCGGCGCAGGATCAGCCCGCTCGCCGAGATCACGCTGTAGATTCCCTGCTTGCGCGCCAGACGCGGATCCTTCTCGATGCGGTAGATCGGAACTTCCGAGGCGCGGCGGAACACCGAGAACACCGCGCGGTCCCTCAGAAAGTCGATGGCGTAGTCGCGCCACTCGCCGGCGGCGACCATGCGGCCGTACAGATTCAGAATGCGATTGAGTTCGATACGATTGAACGTCACCAAGTTAGGCGACAGGCTCTGCGACGGACCCGCGGCGGCATTGCGCGCCGCCGCGCGAGTTTCGCTTGGATCGGCTTCCTCCGAAATTGAACTCATGGGGCGCCTCCTGTCATCTGCCCGACATGATCGCGCCAACCGGGCGCGGCTGCAAGAGGCCCCGGCGATCGAATTCACCTGCGGCCGGCCGGCCGCGCCCCTCGAAAAACCACGTCACGGGAACGTTAGCGGAATCATAATACCGCCCCACTTCCGCCAAGCGCCCGCCCTTTCGGGTTGCGACAAGTAAATCCTGCGTTGGCCCGGTCCTTTCAGCTCCGGATTCCTCAGCCCCCAGCCCCCCGGGGCAGTCGGGATCGGGCCTGTTCGCAGGATAGTTTATCCCCATACTGGGCCAACGAAAGTTGGTCCTTTTTCTTTTTTGCGGGGTGGGTGATTCTGACCGCTGACGCATGCGCGACGCTCACCGGCGGCGAAGTCGCCATTCCGGAGCGTGCGCAGCGCGAACCCGGAATCTGGTTTCAACAACTTCTGGATTCCGGGTCCACGCGAAGAAGCGCGCCCCGGAATGACGGTTTGAAAAATTTCAGTGCAGCGACTTGTACGCCGCCCCCAGCATCGCGCCGGGCTTTTCGCGACTGCCGGCCTGGACAAACACGACCGTGGCATCGATGCCTTCGCGGGAAATATTTTCCAGCGGCACGGTCCAACTGCCGGCGGAGCCGTTCCAGTCGCCGACCTTGAGCAGGTTGCGCACCACATTGTGGTAGGTGACCTTCTGCCCGCGATTCTCGCCGCGCCCGATCAAAATCGGCACTTCCCTGGTGACCGAACAGATCCAGACTTCGCCAAGTGAAGCGGCGCCAGGTGAAGCGGCGGGGTCTTTGGTCGAGGCGGCGACCGAAACCGTCACCTGCTTGCCGGCCAGGGCGATCGATACCGGCACTGACATCACGCCATGGGCCTTCGCGGTATCGCCGATCGCGCCGTCGATCCTGGCGCGATCGCTGCCGATCACCTGCGCCGATCCGTTGACGATGACCTGCGGCGTGTAGACGTTGCGATCGCCGCGCGCGGCCGAATAGGCTTTCTGCCGCGCGCTGAAGCGCGAATCCGCCAGCGTGTCCTTCCAGCCGAGATAATCCCAGTAGTCGATCGGCATGCTCAGCGCGATCACGCCGGGATCCCTGGCCAGCTCGCCGATGATCTTGTCGGCCGGCGGACACGACGAGCATCCCTGCGACGTGAACAATTCGACCACCGCGCGCGGGTCGGCATGGGCAGGACGGATGATCGCGACGAGGGCGCAGACGCTGAGCGCGCCCGACCATCGCGAGATAGAGTTATAAGCCATCAATACTGTCATACCGAAGAACCGCCGGGCATTCGCATCAGGGCCGGTAAGATTTGGCCGTTAAGGTTTGCGGCTCAAACGCGCGAAAGCGGCCTTTCATAGGCCGCCTTCCCGTCACCCGCCACTCACTTAGCGGTGAGGCGCCGATCACGATTACGCGGCCAGCTTGCGCAGGACGTAATGCAGGATGCCGCCGTTGCGGTAATACTCGAGCTCGTCGAGGGTATCGATGCGGCACAGCAGCGAAACGCGCTGCAGCGAGCCATCGCCGGAGACGATCTCGGCCGTCAGCTTCTGCCGCGGCTTCAGCTCGCCCTGCAGCCCGCGGATCGTCACCGTCTCATCGCCCTTCATGCCGATCGAGCTCCATGATGCGCCGTCCTCGAAGGTCAGCGGCAGCACGCCCATGCCGACCAGGTTGGAGCGGTGGATGCGCTCGAAGCTCTCGCAGATCACGGCGCGGACGCCGAGCAGCCGCGTGCCCTTTGCCGCCCAGTCGCGCGAAGAGCCGTTGCCATATTCGGCGCCGGCGAACACCACCAGCGGCACCTGCTCCGCCTGGTACTTCATCGCGGCGTCGTAGATCGACATCTGCTCGCCGTCGGGCCAGTGCCTGGTAAGGCCGCCTTCCGGAATGTTTCCGTCCGCGCCTTTCAGCATGAAGTTCTTGATGCGGATGTTGGCGAAGGTGCCGCGCATCATGACTTCATGGTTGCCGCGCCGCGTGCCGTATTGATTGAAATCGGCCGGACGCACCTGGTGCTCGCTGAGATATTTGCCGGCGGGCGAGGTCAGCTTGATGGCGCCGGCTGGCGAGATGTGGTCGGTGGTGATCTTGTCGCCGAACATCGCCAGGATCCGCGCGTCGACCACGTCTATGATCGGCTCCGGCTCCTTCTTCATGCCTTCGAAATAGGGCGGGTTCTGCACGTAGGTCGAGCTCATGTTCCAGCGATAGGTCTCGCTCTCGACGGTCTTGATCTTGCGCCAGTTGGTATCGCCCTTGAACACGTCGGCGTAGCGCTTCTTGAAGATCGCCGCGGTAACGAACTTCTTCATGAAGGCGTTGATCTCCTTGGTGGTCGGCCAGATGTCCCGCAGGTACACCGGCTTGCCGTCCTTGCCGTTGCCGATCGGCTCGACCGAGAGATCCTTCGTGACGGTTCCCGCCAGCGCATAGGCGACGACCAGCGGCGGCGAGGCGAGGTAGTTGGCCTGCACGTCGGGGCTGACGCGGCCCTCGAAATTGCGGTTACCCGACAGCACCGCGGCGGCGATGATGCCGTTGTCGTTGATCGACTTCGAAATCTCTTCCGGCAGCGGACCCGAATTGCCGATGCAGGTGGTGCAGCCGAAACCGACCAGGTTGAAGCCGACCTTGTCGAGCGCGAGCTGCAGGCCGGAATTGGAAAGATATTCCGCGACCACCTGGCTGCCTGGCGCCAGCGAGGTTTTCACCCAGGGCTTTGCAGTAAGTCCCTTGGCGGCGGCGTTGCGCGCCAGCAGGCCGGCGCCGATCAGCACGCTCGGATTGGAGGTGTTGGTGCACGAGGTGATCGCCGCGATCACCACGTCGCCATGGCCGAGATCGAAATTGCGATTCTCCACCGCATAGCGCTTCGAGGCGTCGACGGCCTTCTTGTATTCGCTGGTCATTGCCGCGGCGAAGCCGGCGGCGACCGCGGGCAGCGCGACGCGGCCCTCCGGGCGCTTCGGTCCGGCCATCGACGGCACCACGTCGGCGAGATCGAGGATCAGCTTTTCGGTAAACACCGGATCCGGCGATTTGGCGGTGCGGAACATGCCCTGCGCCTTGGCGTAGGCGGTCACCAGCGCGACGCGGTCAGCCTTGCGGCCCGAGGTTTTCAGGTAATCGATGGTTGCGGCGTCGACCGGGAAGAAGCCGCAGGTCGCGCCATATTCCGGCGCCATGTTGCCGATGGTCGCCTTGTCGGCGACCGACAGGTGATCGAGACCGGGGCCGAAGAACTCGACGAACTTTCCGACCACGCCCTGCTTGCGCAGCATCTGGGTCACGGTCAGCACCAGGTCGGTGGCGGTGACGCCTTCCTTCAGCGCGCCCTTGAGCTTGAAGCCGATCACTTCCGGCAGCAGCATCGACTGCGGCTGGCCGAGCATCGCGGCTTCCGCCTCGATGCCGCCGACGCCCCAGCCCAGCACGGCGAGGCCGTTGACCATGGTGGTGTGCGAATCGGTGCCGACCAGGGTGTCGGGATAGGCCACCTCGAACGTTCCGGTCTTCTTGCCGACGGTCATCTTCTCCTTGCGGGTCCAGACCGTCTGCGCGAGATATTCCAGGTTGACCTGATGGCAGATGCCGGTGCCGGGCGGCACCACCGAGAAGTTCGAAAACGCCTTCTGGCCCCATTTCAGGAATTCGTAGCGTTCCTGGTTCTGCTTGTATTCCTCGACCACGTTCTTGCCGAACGCCTTGTTGTCGCCGAAGAAGTTCACGATCACGCTGTGGTCGATGACGAGATCGACCGGCACCAGCGGATTGATCTTCTCGGCATCGCCGCCGAGCGCCTGCATGGCATTGCGCATCGCCGCGAGATCGACCACCGCCGGCACGCCGGTGAAATCCTGCATCAGCACGCGCGCCGGGCGGAACGAGATTTCATGCTCGAGCTTGCGCTTCTTCAGCCACTTCGCGACCGCGATGATGTCGGCCTTCTTGACCGAGCGGTCGTCTTCATTGCGCAGCAGATTTTCCAGCAGCACCTTCATGGAATAAGGAAGCTTGGAAATTCCCTTCAGACCGTTCTTCTCGGCGGCGGGTAGGCTGTAATAGACGTAGGTCTTGCCACCAACCTTGAGGGTCTTTTGGCATTTGAAGCTGTCGAGCGAGGTCATGTGTGGCAATCCCAATTGTCAGTTATACCCGGCAGGGGTATTCAGGCACCGTCCGGCTGGCCAAACCCTTGTGGCTTGCGGCCGCGGATTGTGTGCTGCATCAAGTTCCGGCTTATAGAATCTTTCTAGGAACACCGCCACACCGGCAAGCGTGCTGCAGCGTTGCGATACCCACAAATTCTGCTGCGGTACCCATAGTTTCCAAAGGGCTGTGAAAGGCCAGAATGCGGCTCTCGGGAAGCGGCGTCAGATGCGTGCGGAGCGGCCGGGAGGTGTTCTCGGGCCTCGATTTTACGGCGTCGGCGGGTGAGGCGCTGGCCGTCACCGGGCGCAACGGCTGCGGCAAGACCTCGCTGTTGCGGCTGATCGCAGGCCTGCTGGCGCCGGAGGGCGGATCGATCGCCCTGGAGGGCGGCGCGGGGGAACTGACCCTGCCCGAACAAGCCCACTTTCTCGGCCACCGCGACGCGCTCAAGCCTGCGCTCAGCGTTAAGGAAAACCTCGCCTTCTGGCGGGAATTTCTCGGCGGCGAGCCCTTCGACCTCGCGGAATGCCTGGCCGCGGTCGGGCTCGACCATGCCGCTTCGCTGCCGGCCGCGTTTCTGTCGGCCGGGCAGCGGCGGCGGCTCTCGATCGCCCGGCTGCTCGTCGCCCGACGGCCGATCTGGCTGCTGGACGAGCCCACCAATGCGCTCGACACCTCGGGGCAGGCGATGTTCGCCGCCCTGATGGGCGATCACCTGGCGGGCGGCGGTCTCATCATCGCCGCGACCCATGCCCCGCTGGGAATCGCCGCGCGCGAGCTGCGGATCGGGGGCGCCGCATGACCGCGCTGGCGGCGCTGATTCGACGGGACATCAAGATCGCGCTGCGGGTCGGCGGCGGCGCGCTGATCGGCGTCCTGTTCTTCCTCACCGTGGTGGTGCTGATGCCGTTCGCGGTCGGGCCCGACCTCGCACTGCTGACCCGGCTCGGGCCCGCGATTCTCTGGCTCGGCGCGCTGCTGGCCAGCCTGCTCACCCTCGACCGGCTGTTCATGGCCGATCACGAGGACGGTTCGCTCGACCTGATCGTGATGAGCCGCACGCCGCTGGAACTGACCTGTGCGGCGAAAGCGCTGGCGCACTGGCTGGCCGCGGGGGTGCCGCTGATCCTCGCCACTCCGGTGCTCGGCCTGTTGTTGAACCTCGATGCGACGGCGACGGCGGCGGTCGCCTTGACGCTGCTGGCGGGCACGCCGGCGCTGACCTTTACCGGCATGATCGGCGCTGCACTGGCCGTGACGCTGCATCGCGGCGGGCTGCTGCTGGCCGTGCTGGTGCTGCCGCTGTCCATTCCGGTGCTGATTTTCGGCGTCGCCGCCTCGCAGGCCGCGATCACCGGACCCCTGTCGTTCGGAACCCCGTTTTCGATCCTGTGCGCGTTGTCGCTGGTCAGCCTTGTGATTGGACCGTTCGCGGCCGCCGCGAGCCTGCGGCACGGGCTGGATTGATGCCGATCAACTCTCGCGGAGCCGAAATGAAACAAACGAAGTCAGATTGCCTGCCGCGGTCGCGGCGACTATCAGGGATGCCATGACGCTGCTCGATCTCGCCAACCCGACCCGGTTCCTCAACCTGACCGCCCGGATTTTGCCGTGGCTTGCGGCCGCGACCGCCATCCTGCTGCTGGTCGGCCTCTACCAGGCGGCCATGGCGCCCGACGATTACCAGCAGGGCGCCACCGTCAAGATCATGTTCATCCACGTTCCCAACGCCTGGCTCGCGATGTTCGTCTGGGGCGTGATGAGCCTTGCCGCCCTGGGCACGCTGGTATGGCGGCATCCGCTGGCTGACGTCGCCGCCAAGGCCGCCGCACCGATCGGCGCGGCCTTCACCTTTCTGGCCCTCGTCACCGGCGCGCTATGGGGGCGGCCGATGTGGGGCACCTACTGGGAGTGGGATGCAAGGCTGACCTCGGTGCTGATCATGTTCCTGATGTATCTCGGCCTGATCGCGCTGTGGCGCGCGGTGGAAGACCCGTCGCGCGCGGCGCGCGCCGCCGCGATCCTGACCCTGGTCGGCGCCCTCAATCTGCCGATCATCAAATTCTCGGTGGACTGGTGGAATACGCTGCACCAGCCGGCATCGGTGCTGCGGATGGGCGGACCTTCGCTCGACCGCAGCTTTTTGATTCCGCTTCTGGTGATGGCGGTGGCGTTCTCGCTGCTGTTCATCACGCTGCATCTGGCGGCGATGCGCAACGAGATCCTGCGCCGCCGGGTGCGGAGCCTGCAGATGATGCAGGCCAGCCGGCGTTCGGCGTGACCGCGATGTTATCAGGTCCCCACGCCTCCTTCGTCGTGACGTCCTACGCGCTGGCAACGGCGGTGGTGCTGATCCTGATCGTCTGGATCGCGATTGACTATCGGCGCCAGAAGGCGCGCCTGCGCGAGCTCGAAGCCAGCGGCGTTGTGAGGCGCTCCGGTCGCGGCGTGGCGGACTTCTGATGGCCGAGCCCTCAACCCCGGGCGCGGCGCCGCGCAGCCGCCGCTGGATGGTGGCGCTGCCGCTGCTCGGCTTCATGGCGGTCGCCGCCCTGTTCCTGGTGCGGCTCTATGGCGGCGATCCCTCGAAAATCCCCTCCGCCCTGATCGGCCGGCCGGCGCCGCAAATCGCGCTGCCGCAACTGGAGGGACTGGTCCAGGACGGCGTCCAGGTTCCGGGGCTCGATCCGGCCGTGTTCAAGGGCAAGGTCAGCGTCGTCAATGTCTGGGCGTCCTGGTGCGTGCCCTGCCACGACGAGGCGCCGCTGTTGACCGAACTCGGCAAGGACAAGCGGCTGCAGCTGGTCGGCATCAACTATAAGGACGCGCCCGATAACGCCCGGCGCTTCCTCGGCCGCTACGGCAATCCGTTCAGCTTCGTCGGCGTCGACGGCAACGGCCGCGGCTCGATCGAATGGGGCGTCTACGGCGTGCCCGAGACGTTCGTGGTCGGGCGCGAGGGCACGATTCTCTACAAGCTGGTCGGTCCGGTGACGAAGGCGAATTTCGAGACCGTGCTCAAGGTGGAGATCGACAAGGCGCTGAAAGCGGGGAGCTAATCCCTCGACGTCATTCCGGGGCGTGAACGAAGTGAGCGAACCCGGAATCCATAACCACGATCGGGAGTATGGATTCCGGGCCTGCGCCAAAAGGCGCATCCCGGAATGACGAGTGATAAATAAATTTTCGCTTTTATCTGCCGTTCATTTGCCGGCCATGGCGCCGCCACGAATTCGAAGCTAGCTTGATCGCGTTACTTAAACCGTCCTTGGAGGGACACCCAAATGCGTCATTTCACGCTTGCTTCACTTGCTGCAACTGCGCTCACGCTTGGCTTGCTGACGGCGACACCCGTCATGGTCCAGGCGACCCAACCCGCCGCCAAATCCGACAGCAAAATGGCTCCCGCGCCGAAGGCGCCGGCCGCTGCATCGAAGATGGCGCCGGCTCCCAAGGCCGAACTGCTCGACATCAATTCGGCCACCGCCGAACAGCTCGCCGCGTTGCCGGGCATCGGCAAGGCCTATTCAGCCAAGATCATCGCGGGCCGCCCCTACAAGGGCAAGGACGACCTGGTGAAAAAGGACCTCGTCCCGCAGAAAACCTATGACGGCATCAAGGACAAGATCATCGCCAAGCAGAAGAGCTGATCTTCTCACCTCTCCCCGCTTGCGGGGAGAGGTCGAAGCCGAAGGCTTCGGGTGAGGGGGACTCTCCGCGAGTCAATGCATGGAGACAGCCCCTCACCCCAACCCTCTCCCCGCAAGCGCGGGGCGAGGGAGCAGAGCGGCGCAAGACCTCACCCCTTCGTCACATCACCCGCATCGGCTTCGCTTGCTTCCAGCGACGCCGGCTCCAGACGATAGCGCTTGATCAGCGGCATCTGCGTCACCGCGAACAGCATCGTCAGCGGCACCATGCCGAACACCTTGAACGCCACCCAGAAATCGGTGCTTTGCGTGCGCCAGATAATCTCGTTCAGGACCGCCATGGCGAAAAACCAGAATGCCCAGCGCAGCGTCAGCACGCGCCAGCCCTTTGGCGTGAGGTTGAACATCTGGTCGAACATGATGGCGATGAAGGAGCGGCCGAACAGCAGCCCGCCGCCGAGGATCGCCGCGAACAGCGTGTAGACGATCGTCGGCTTCATCTTGATGAAGGTCTCGTCGTGCAGCAGCAGCGTCAGGGTGCCGAACACGAGGACGACGACGGCGGTCACGATCGCCATCATCGGCACGTGCCGCGTCACCACATAGGACGCGACCATCGCGATGATCACCGCGACCATGAATGCGCCGGTGGCGATGAACAGGTTGAACCTGCCATTGGCGAAGAAGAATACCAGCAGCGGCCCGAGTTCGGTCGCGAGCTTGAACAGCGGATGCGGCGCGGTTTTGTCCATGGTTCGGTCTACCAATCCAACTTGCCGCCATCCTTCGAGACGCATCGCTTCGCGATGCTCCTCAGGATGAGGACTTTTCCTCTTGCTCTGACCTCATCCTGAGGAGCGGCGTCTTCGCCGCGTCTCGAAGGATGGAGACTACTCAATCCCGGCGATCGCCTGCGCGAAATCCCGTGCGGTGAACGGCGCGAGGTCGTCGATACCCTCGCCGACACCGATAAAGTGTACCGGCAGTTTGTGCTTCTCGGCCAGCGCCACCAGGATGCCGCCCCGCGCGGTGCCGTCGAGTTTCGTCATGACCAGACCGGTTACACCTGCGGTACGATGAAACGCCTCGACCTGCGACAGCGCATTTTGTCCCACCGTGGCGTCCAGCACCAGCAGCACCGCATGCGGCGCCGAGGCGTCGACCTTCCTGATGACGCGAACCACCTTTTCGAGCTCGTTCATCAGCTCGGCCTTGTTCTGCAGCCGGCCGGCGGTGTCGATCAGCAGCACGTCGCGCTGTTGCTCGCGGGCCGCCGTGAGCGCGTTGAAGGCGAGGCTTGCGGAATCCGAGCCTTGCGCGGCCGCGATCACGGGCGATTTGGTACGCTCGCCCCAGATCTTCAACTGCTCGATGGCGGCAGCGCGAAAGGTGTCGCCGGCCGCGAGCATCACCTTGCGGCCTTCGGCGGCCAGTTTGGCGGCGAGCTTGCCGATGGTGGTGGTCTTGCCGGAACCGTTGACGCCGACCACCAGAATGACGAACGGCTTTTGCGCCGCGTCGATCACCAGCGGCCTCGCCACCGCCGCCAAGACCTTCTCGACTTCGGTCGCGACCACCGTCTTCACGTCATCGGCCGAGATCGTCTTGTCGTAACGGCCGTGGCCGACCGCGGCCGAAATCCGCGCCGCCACCTCGGTGCCGAGATCGGCGCGCAGCAGCACGTCCTCGATATCCTCGAGCATGGCGCGGTCGAGCTTGCGTTTGGTCACGAGATCGGCGACCGCGGTCCCGAGCGAACTCGAGGTGCGCTTCAGCCCGCTGGACAGCCGCCGCCACCAGCTCAGTTTGGTCGTTTCCGGAGTGTCGTTCATGCCGACGGTGTGTTAGCGGTTTCGCGCCATGAGCGAAAGTCTCGACCAAACGATCCCGGTTCCCGAATTGACCGCGGAGCAAATCCAGTCCCGCGTGCTCCATCGCGACGGGCTGATGCTGGTGATCGACAAGCCGGCGGGGCTGCCGGTGCATCGCGGCCCCAAGGGCGGCGCCAACCTGGAAACCTCGTTCGACGCCTTGCGCTTCGGCCTGCCGCGGCCGCCGGTGCTGGCCCACCGGCTCGACCGCGACACCTCGGGCTGTCTCGTGCTGGGACGCCACCGCAAGGCCACCGCCTCGCTCGGCCTGCTGTTCAAGCATGGCAAGATTGCAAAGACCTATTGGGCGGTGGTCGAGGGTGGCCCTGCTGAAAATGAAGGCATCATCGACATGCCGCTAGGCCGCCTCAATGCGGAACGCGGCTGGTGGCAGAAGCCCGACCCCGAGGGCCAGCCGGCGATCACCAACTGGAAGGTGCTGGGTCGTGGCGGCGGCCTGAGCTGGCTGTCGCTCGAACCGGTCACCGGCCGCACCCATCAATTGCGGGTTCATACCTCAGCATCGGGCTGGCCGATCTTCGGCGACAATATCTACGGCAGCGGCCCCCGTTTCGGCGAACCGACCCTGCATCTGCATTCCCGCGAGATCGTGATCCCGATTTCGAGGAACAAGGAGCCGGTGCGCGTGGTGGCGCCGGCGCCGGCGCACCTGCATGAGCGGCTGCGGATGTGTGGGTGGAACGGGGAATAAGGCTTCCTGAGAAGAGCATGGTGTCGCCCACCCACTCCTGTCGTCCTCCGCGAAAGCGGGGGACCCAGTATTCCAGTGACGCCTGAATTCAACCGAGACGTCACGGCGTACTGGGTCGCCCGATCAAGTCGGGCGATGACGAGTTGCGGGTGAGGAGGCATGGTGCCTCACACACCGTCCGCCTCACACCGTCAGCCGCGCGCCATCATGCCCCGCGATATTCAACGTCAACACACCGCCCGGCACTTCGTTCGCAATCGCCACCGGCAGAAAATGTTCGGTGCGGCCCTGCGTCGGGCTCTCGATCAGCACCTGGCGCACCGAGCCCACTTCCGACGCCAGCCGCTTCTGTAGCGCGGCCTCGCCGGTCGCGCGCAATCGCTTCGCCCGTTGCTTGATCGCGTTGCCGTTGACCTGCGGCATTCGCGCCCCCGGGGTGCCCGGCCGCGGCGAATAGGGAAACACGTGCAGGAAGGTCAAGCCGCATTCCTCCACCAGATCCTGCGAACGCGCGAACATTTCCTCGGACTCGGTCGGAAATCCCGCGATGATATCGGCGCCGAGCGCGATGTCCGGCCTCAGCCGACGCACCTGCGCGCAAAATTCGATCGCATCGGCGCGGGAATGCCGCCGCTTCATCCGCTTCAGGATCAAATCGTCGCCGGATTGCAGCGACAGATGCAGATGCGGCATCAGCCGCGCGTCGTCCGCGATGACGTCGAGCAGGTCGCGATCGACTTCAATTGAATCGATCGACGAAATCCGCAGCCGCTTCAATTCCGGCACGTGCCGCAAAATCTGTTTGGTCAGAGCCCCGAGCTTCGGCGCTCCCGGCAGGTCGGCGCCATAGCTCGTGAGGTCCACTCCGGTCAGCACGATCTCGGCATGGCCGCGTTCGGCCAGCGCGCGGACCTGGTCGACCACCGCCCCCATCGGCACCGAGCGCGAATTGCCGCGGCCATAGGGGATGATGCAGAAGGTGCAGCGGTGGTCGCAGCCGTTCTGCACCTGCACGAACACCCGCGGCAGGCCTTTAGCAAAACCTTCCAGCAGGTGCGGCGCCATCTCCGTGACCGCCATGATATCGGCGACCGCGACCTTTTCGCTGGCCTCGATGCCGAAGGCCGGTGCCGCATCGAACGCCGTGCGGGCGTCGTGCCAGGCTTGCCCGCGCATCTTGTCGTCATTGCCGACGACGCGATCGACCTCGGTCATGTCGGCGAACATCGCCGCCTGCGTCTGCGCCGCGCAGCCGGTCACGACAATGCGCGCCTGCGGGCGTTCGCGCTTCAGCCGCCGGATCGATTGCCGGGCCTGGGCTACGGCCTCGTTGGTGACGGCGCAGCTGTTGATGACGATGGTATCGGTGAGCCCGGCGCGCTCGGCCTCGCGCAGAATCACTTCGGATTCGAACGCGTTGAGACGGCAGCCGAAGGTGACGATGTCGACGCCCATGGTCAGGCGACGCTGGCGAACAAGGCGGGATCGAATCGGCTCTCATATTCAAAATCAGCCGTGCCCGTCATCAGGACGTGGTCGTCGCCCTCGCGCCATTCGATCGCAAGCTCGCCGCCGGGCAGCGCGATCTGCACGATGCGGTTGGTGCGCTTGAGCCGCGCCGCGGCCACCGCGGTGGCGCAGGCCGCCGAGCCGCAGGCCTTTGTGAGCCCCGCGCCGCGCTCCCAGGTCCGGATCGTGATGTGATCGCGATCGACGATATGGGCCAACGTGATATTGGCGCGCTCGGGGAAGACAGGGTGGTTCTCCAGCAGCGGCCCGAAGCGGGCGAGGTCGTAGGCGTCGACGTCGTCGACCCAGAAGATCGCGTGCGGATTGCCCATCGAGACCACCGACGGCGAATGCAGGATCGGCGCATCGATCGGCCCGACCTGCAGTTCGATATAGCGGGTGTCGCGAAATTCTTCCGCCAGCGGAATATCCTTCCAGCCGAATTTCGGCGCCCCCATGTCGACGGTGTAGAGATCGGGCGCAGGCCCCTGCCAGCAGTTCAGCAGGCCGGCCCGGGTCTCGAAGGTGACGGCAGTCTGCCCGGTCTTTTCGAACAGCCGGCGTACCACGCAGCGCATGCCGTTGCCGCAGGCGGCGGATTCGGAACCGTCATTGTTGTAGATCCGGATGAAGGCCTCGGTGCCGGCCAGCCGCGGCGGCTGCAGCACCATCAGCTGGTCGTAGTGCACGCCGGCGGGCGAAGCGACCGCGCGTGCGTCCTCCGGCGTGACGGCGGCGGGCACATCGCGCAGATCGACCACGACGATCTCGTTGCCGATGCCGTTCATCTTGGCGAATGCGTGGTTGGCGAGCGCGCTCATCGAATTTCCGTCACTTATGCCGGTCTTATATGGCGAATATGGGCGGATTGGCCAGTGCGGCAAATCTGTGTCGGATGCCCTCGCCCGGTGGGGACGCGCATGACGTATCTGTCATGGGACGAAATCAGGCATCGCGTGCTAACATTCCGGTGTTGCGTTTTGCCGGCATGATCCGGGGCGAGGCTCGTGAAACGCCGGTCTGCAGGGCCTATGGGGACATTCGAATGAATTTGAAGAACTGTTTTCGCATCGCGCTGATCCCGGTCGCGGCGTTGGCTTGGGGCGGCGCCGCGCTGGCGCAATCGCCGACGCCCGCGGCTAGCCCGTCGGCCACGTCAGCGCCATCGGCGAGCAGTCCGGCGACGCCGGCGCCCGCCCCGTCAGCCACACCCGCCCCGGCGCCGTCGGAAACCCCTGCACCGGTGGCGAGCCCTGCGGCCCCTCCCGCCACGCCGCCGGCGGCAGCGCAAACCCCCGCCGCCCCGGCGCCGGTTCAGACCGCCGACCCGTTCGGAGAGCAGATCACGCTGGAGCCCAAAAAGGTCCTGATCATCAGGGGCACCGCCAACTGGGATTCGGCGTTCGACACCCTGATCGATTCGTTCAAGACGCTGACCGCCCTGCTCGACAAGCAGGCCATCAAGCCGTCAGGCAATCCGATGATCGTCTATACCTCGACCGACGATAACGGCTTCACCTTCCTCGCCGAACTTCCGGTCGAGCAGGATCCAAAAAACCTGACCAAGGACATGAGCATCGGCAAATCGCCCGACGGCAAGGCGCTGAAATTCGTCCATCGCGGTTCCTACGACAATATGGACAACACCTACGAGGCGATCACCAACCACCTCGAAGAGAAGAAGCTGGAGGCCAAGGACACCTTCATCGAGGAATACATCACCGATCCCCTGAAGACCGCCGAAGACAAACTGGTCATCAACGTCTATGTGCCGCTGAAGTGAGCCTGAACCTTATGAAGCATCGTCCTGTTTTCGCCGTCGCCATCGCCGCGGCCATCTTCCTCGCAGCGCCCGCCATGGCGCAGACCGCTCCGCCGCCGGCGATTTCCGTCACCGGCGAGGCGAGCGTCTCGGTACCGCCCGATCTGGCGCTGGTCGACGGCGGCGTCACCTCGGAGGCGAAGACCGCGCGCGAGGCCTCCGACGCCAACAACACCGCGATGGGCAAGGTGCTGCTGGCGCTGAAGACCGCCGGCATCGAGCAGAAGGATGTGCAGACCTCGCGGCTGTCGCTGCAGCCGCAATATGCGCCGAACCGCCCGGGTCCCTCCCCCGTCGTCGGCTACCGCGCCAGCAATCGCGTGACCATCCGGGTGCGCGACGTCACCAAGGTCGCCAATGTGATCGACACGCTGGTCGGCGCGGGCGCCAACGAGATCGGCGGCATCAATTTCATGGTCTCGCAGGCCTCGAAACTGCTCGACGAAGCCCGCGACAAGGCCGTCGCCGACGCCCGCCGCAAGGCCGAGATCTATGCCAAAGCGGCCGGCGTTACGCTCGGCGCGCCGCTCAGCATCTCGGAAGAGGGCAACGCGCCGCCGATGCCCTACCGCAAGATGTCCGCCAGCTTGCAGACGTCAGCTCCGGTGGCGCAGGGCGAAGAGACGCTTTCGGTCACGGTCAGCGTGTCATGGGCGATCAAGGCGAAAGAATGAGGCGCCGTGTCCCGGACGCGGTGCAGCGCCCTTCGCGCTGCTCCGCAGAGCCGGGACCCACACGTTTACCCCAGCCGCATGGGCCCCGGCGTAGCAGCGCATCACTTCGTGCTGCGCAGCATCCGGGGCACGAGCGCGAGACTAAACCTCAAACACCTGCCCCGGCTTCAGCGCCACGAAGCGCTCGCGCTCGACCTTCGCTTCATCCAGCGCCTCTCCCAGCGCGGTGACCGGCGCGTCGATAGCCTCGTCGGTGAGCTGGAAGGTGCCGTGGTGATGCGCCAGCGCCTGCTGCGCGCCGCAATCGGCCAGCGCCTTGACCGCGTCGGCCGGATTCATGTGCTGGTCCTTCATGAACCAGCGCGGCTCATAGGCGCCGATCGGCAGGATCGCCAGCCGCAGCGGGCCATGCCTTTCGGCGACGTTGCGGAAATGCGTCCCCTCCCCGTAGCCGGAATCGCAGACGACGTAGATCTTGCCCGCCGGCGTCTCCAGCACGAAGCTGGCCCACAGCGCCTTGTTGCGGTCGAACAGGCCGCGCGCGGTCCAGTGCCGGGTCGGCACCAGCGTCACCGCGAGCCCGCCGCCGAGTTCAACGCGGTCGTGCCAGTCGAACGCCTCGGCCTTGATCGCGGCATCGGCGCCGCGCATGGTGAGATCGTTGCCGAGCGGCGTGACGACGCGGGGTGAAAACTTTGCTGCCAGCCTCGACAGGGTGGCGAGGTCGAGATGATCGTAATGACCGTGCGACACCAGCACGATATCAATCGGCGGCAGGGCGTCGAACGCGATGCCGGGATCGTTGCACCGCTTCGGCCCGGCAAAACTCACCGGCGAGGCCCGCGCCGACCACACCGGATCGACCAGGATATTCAGCCCTGACGCCTGGATCAGCCAGCTGACGTGGCCGACGAACGACAACCGGACCTTCTCGCCGCTGACGCGCGGCGGCGGCGTGTCGGCATGCGGGCTCGGCGCCCATTCCGGCCATGCCGCGCGCCGGCGGTCGCTGCCGAACTGCCAGCGCAGCAGCTCGGCCAGCGATTTCGGTGGTGCTCCGTCGGGATCGAAAAACTGCTTCCCGTCAAAATGGTCGGAGACGGGACCGTCGTAGATTTTCATGCGGGAGGCCCAAAAGACGGACAGTCCGGCCGCGGCAGCCAGGCTGCCGAGGACGGTTAAAAGCCGGCGGCGGGTGAATGACACGTAGCGAAACCACCTATCGGATATGACAACGGCTGGGGGCGAGCCCGCAGCCGAGATCACCATTTGGGCAGCGCCGCGGACGATTACAACGCGCGGGTCCGTTACCGCGACCAATCAGCGCGCCGCGCTCAATACCCCACGGTGAAGCGCCGGCGCGAGTGGGCCGGCTTTTCGACTTCGTCAGCCATGGCGATGGCATAATCCTCGAAGGAAATGCTGCTGCCTTTGTCGTTGGTCAGCAACTGATCGCCGCCGAGCCGGAATTTCCCGGTGCGCTCGCCCGCCACGAACATCGCCGAGGGCGACAGGAACGTCCAGTCCAGCCTGGTTTCCTGCCTCAGCAGGTCGAGGAACACGCCGCCCGCCGCGGCCTCGGCCTTGTAGATATCAGGGAATTGCGGCGTATCGATCAGCTTCACGCCGGGTGCCACCTCGAGGCTGCCGGCGCCGCCGACCACCAGATAGCGGCCGACGCCGGCGGCATGCACTGCCTCGATCAGCTTGTTGGGGTCGCTGGCGGTGAAATGCACCGAGCTGATGACGACGTCGTGCCCCCGGAGCGCCGTAGCGAGGCCGGCGACGTCATTGGCGTCAGCCTGGAGCGGCGTAACGCCCTTCAGTTCCTGGATTTTTTGCGGGTTTCGGGCGATGGCCGTGACGGCGTGACCGCGGCGGGACAGTTCGGCGAGAATGCGGGATCCGGCATTGCCGGTGGCTCCGATCAAAGCGATTTTCATTTGCAGTCTCCATATGGTAACTAATAGAGACCAACTATTCAATTCGACAGCAGCTGTGAAGAAGGCACCTACCCGTAAGCTGGTTACCTCCAGGAGACCGCCATGACATCAGCCCCCCGAAACGGTAACGCCTACGCCGATACCTGCCCGACCCGGATGGTGCTGGACCGGATTGCCGACAAATGGGCGGTGCTGGTGCTCGGCCTGCTCGGCGACGGCCCGGTCCGTTTCAACCAGTTGCGGCGCCAGATCGCGGGCATTTCGCAGAAAATGCTCTCCCAAACCCTGAAAAGCCTTGAGCGGGACGGCTTGGTCAGCCGCCGGGCGATCGCCACCGTGCCGGTCACGGTCGAATACTCGATCACTCCGCTGGGTGCGACCCTGTCGGCCACCGTCGATGGCCTGCGTATCTGGGCGGAAACCCATATGGAACAGGTAGTGCAGTCGCAGCAGCAATATGACGCCGCCGCGGCCTGAACCGCGCGTTCCGGCGCGCCGCAATGCAGCCAAAACCTTGACTTACCACCATCCGGCGCTGTAAATCCCGCCACTTCTCGAAGAGACGTTCTTTTCGACCCGCCGCCCGGCCCTGGAGGCCGGAGGTCAACGCCCGACAGCGCGATGCGCCCTCGGGCGCAAAATTGTTTTGTTCGGTGTCATCACCCGCGGAGGCGGGTGATCCAGTATCCCAGAGCAGCTCGTTTGAATCGAGAAGCTGCGGCGTACTGGATACCCCGCCTTCGCGGGGTATGACGACGGTGTGTGACGCGATGCCTGCACGGGCATGACGAAGGAAAAGCAGACGTGTTCGACAATCTGTCGGAAAAGCTTGGTGGCATCCTCGATAAACTGACGGGGCGCGGTGCGCTGTCCGAAAAGGACGTCGATGCCGCGATGCGCGAGGTGCGCCGCGCGCTGCTCGAGGCCGACGTCTCGCTCGACGTGGTCCGCGGCTTCATCGATCGCGTCCGCGAGCAGGCGATCGGCGCCACCGTGGTCAAGTCGGTCACCCCCGGCCAGATGGTGGTGAAGATCGTCCATGACGAGCTGATCGCCACGCTCGGCTCCGACGGCCAGACCATCGACTTCAACGCCGTGCCGCCGGTCGCCATCATGATGGTCGGCCTGCAGGGCTCCGGCAAAACCACCACCACCGCCAAGCTCGCGCGCCGCCTGACCCAGCGCGATAAGCGCAAGGTGCTGATGGCCTCGCTCGACATCTACCGCCCGGCGGCGATGGAGCAGCTCGCGGTGCTCGGGCGCGATCTCGAGATCCAGACCCTGCCGATCGTGGCCGGCCAGAAGCCGGCGCAAATCGCAAAACGCGCGCTGGAGGCGGCAAAACTCGGCGGCTACGACGTGGTGCTGCTCGACACCGCCGGCCGCACCACGCTCGACGAAGAAATGATGACGGAGGCGGCCGAGATCAAAGCCGCCGCCAACCCGCATGAAGTGCTGCTGGTCGCGGATTCGCTGACCGGCCAGGACGCGGTCAACCTCGCGCGCTCGTTCGACGAACGGGTCGGCCTCACCGGCATCGTGCTGACGCGGGTCGACGGCGACGGCCGCGGCGGCGCCGCGCTGTCGATGCGCGCGGTCACCGGCAAGCCGATCAAGCTGATCGGCACCGGCGAAAAGACCGACGCGCTGGAAGATTTTCATCCCGATCGGATCGCCGGCCGCATTCTCGGCATGGGCGACGTGGTGTCGCTGGTCGAAAAGGCTGCCGCCAATATCGACGCGGAAAAGGCCGCGCGCACCGCCGAGCGCATGCGCAAGGGCCAGTTCGACCTCACCGACATGCGCGAGCAGTTGATGCAGATGGCGAATATGGGCGGCATCTCAGGCCTGATGGGCATGATGCCCGGCATCGCCAAGATGAAGAACCAGATCGCCAACTCCGGGATCGACGACAAAATTCTGAAACGCCAGGTCGCGGTGATCGATTCGATGACCCGGCAGGAGCGCAAGCACCCCGACATCCTCAAAGCCAGCCGCAAGAAGCGCATTGCCGCCGGTGCCGGCCTCAAGGTCGAGGAAGTCAACAAGCTCCTGAAGATGCACCGGAACATGGCCGACATGATGAAGGCCATGGGCCAGGGCAAGCGCGGGCCGATGGCCGGCATCGCGCAGGCGATGGGTTTTGGCGGCGGCGGCATGCCGTCGCCCGAGCAGATGAAGGCGCTGGCGGAAAAAATGCCGGGTGGCGCCGGCCCCGGCGGCCTGCCCGCGCTGCCCAAGGATCTACCCGTGGGCCTGCGCTCCGGCCTGCCCAATTTGCCGGGGCTTACGGGCCTCAGCGGCAAGCCGACCTTGCCGGGCCTCGGCGGCTTCCCCGGCCTGGGGAAGAAGAAATGAAGATCGCACGACCCTCTCACCTCGTCATTCCAGGACGCGCCCCTTGGCGCGGGCCCGGAATCCATACTCCCGATCGTGGTTATGGATTCCGGGCTCGCTCCGCTTCGCTACGCGCCCCGGAATGACGAGCTAAAAATTCAAACCCACACCAGGAGAACTCCATGTCAGTCGTTATCCGCCTCGCCCGTGCCGGCACCAAGAAGCGCCCGGTCTATCACGTCGTCGTCGCCGACTCGCGCTTTCCGCGCGATGGCCGCTTCATCGAGCGTCTCGGCCACTTCAATCCGCTGCTGCCGAAGGACAACGAAGCCCGGCTGAAGCTCGATATGGACAAGGTCAAGGGCTGGCTCGCCAAGGGCGCGCAGCCGTCGGACCGCGTGTCGCGCTTCCTCGATGCCGCCGGCGTGCTCAAGCGCGCTGTGCGCAACAATCCGGAAAAGGCCCTGCCGCGCAAGGAGCGCAAGGCCAACGCCGAAGCCGCCGCAGCCGCCTCCGCTGCCGCCGCCTCAGCCGCCAAGGCGGCAGCCACTGCCGCCGCCGCCGCGGCCAAGAAGTAAGCGCTACCACGCGTGGCGGTGCCGGCAAAAATCTGCATCGCCCGCATCGGCGCCCCGCATGGCGTGCGGGGCGCGGTGAAGCTGTGGACTTTTACGGAAGACCCGTTTGCGGTTCAGACTTACGGGCCGCTCGTGACAAAAGACGGCGCGCGGTCGTTCGAGATCGCGACCGCCCGCGAGGCCAAGGGCCATCTGGTGGCGACGCTGAAAGGCATCGCTACCCGCGAGGAGGCCGAACGTCTCAACGGCATCGAACTCTACATCGCGCGCGAAAAACTCCCCGATACCGACGAGAATGAATATTACCACGCCGACCTGATCGGGCTCGCCGCGGTGACATCGGCGGGCGAGCCGCTCGGCCGCGTCGCCGCGATCCACAATTTCGGCGCCGGCGACATCATCGAAATCGCCCCGCCCAGCGGCTCAACCATGCTGCTGCCGTTCACCAATGCCATCGTGCCGACGGTGGACCTCGCAGGCGGACGCGTGGTGATCGAACTGCCGAATGAGATCGCAGGCGACGATCCCTCCAATGCGGATGCCTGATCAGGCCGCTGCGGGAAACGGTTCGACGTAGCTGTCGCCGCTTCGCCCGTAATAGACCGCGCGGCGTCCGGTCAGCGAAACCATGTAGCCGACGCAGCCGGCCTGCGCGATCCGCTCGCAGAATTCCCTGTAGTGTATCTGGCTGCTCTGGATTGCCCTAACCGCGGCGGCGACGCCGTCGGCGGCGAATGCCGGTGCCGGGTCGGCGTCGAGATGCGCGGCGGGTACACGATGCGATTCGCCCGACGGCAGGTAGTAGATTTTCTCGCCGCGCAGCAGGTCGGCATGGTAGCGCTCGATGCCGGCCTGCATCAGTTTCATCACCACCTCGGGAAAACTGATGCGCTCCTGGTCCGAAGCCTCGGTGCATTCCTGCAAGACGTTGATCGTTTCCGCGTGCACGGCGTTCTCCGTTCGGTTGATGACGGGTATCGGCTAATCGACCGGCAACGTTCGCAGGCCGAGCTTGGTGACGATGTCTTCCATGATGCGTTCGATGGTGGCGCGATCCGCCGGCTTCAGATGGCCGAAGAACTCGGCATCGTTCCGGTCGGCAAGCGCGGAAAGTTCCGGCACCAGCGCACGTCCCGCTGCGGTCAGCGTGAGGTCCTGGTAGCGGCGATCCGGCTTGCCGGGCACCCGCGTCAGCAGCGACTTGGCCACGAGCCGGTCGACGAGTTTCGAGATCGCGCCGCGCGTCATGCCGAGCCGGCCCGCCAACGCGCTCGGCGCCATTCCGTCGCATTCGTAGAGTTCGCGCAGCATCACCCATTCCGCCACGGTCACCTCGCGGGCGGCGAGCTTGCGGCTGAAGGCGTGCGAGACCTGGTTGGAGACGTACCGCGGCCAGTAGCCGAGATGATCTTCCAGCCCGCTGATGCGCCTCGTTGCAGACAATGTCCTGATCCCAATAGTTGGCTAGGAAACTAACACGCCAAGTTTCCTAGTCGACTATTTTTGGCTGATTTGATTTTCCGCCGCCAACACGCGATGCATGGCCGATGACGAAACCTTGGCGCGCAACTGTTTTGACGCTGTTTCCGGACATGTTCCCGGGGCCGCTCGGCGTCAGCCTGGCGGGCAAGGCGCTGGCGTCCGGGTTGTGGGCGCTGGAGGCGCGGGACATCCGGGCCTCGGCCACCGATCGGCACCGCAGCGTCGACGACACCCCGGCCGGCGGCGGCCCCGGTATGGTGCTGCGCGCCGACGTGCTGGCGGATGCCATCGACGCCGCTGCTATCGAGCCGGATCGGCCGCGACTGCTAATGAGCCCGCGCGGTCGGCCATTGACCCAGTCACGGGTGGTGGAACTCGCCGCCGGGCCGGGACCCCTTGTTGTCTGCGGCCGGTTCGAGGGCATCGATCAGCGGGTGATCGAGGCCCGCCGGCTCGAGGAGGTTTCGATCGGCGATTACGTGCTTTCGGGCGGCGAAATCGCCGCGATGGCGCTGATCGACGCCTGCGTCCGGTTGCTGCCCGGCGTAATGGGCAAGCTCGCCTCCGGCGAGGACGAGAGCTTTTCCGATTCGCTACTGGAATACCCGCAATATACCCGCCCGCAGGAGTTCGAGGGCCGGCCGATCCCGGAAATCCTCACCTCCGGCGACCATGCCAAGGTGGCGGCGTGGCGGCGGGCCGAAGCCGAGGCCCTGACCAGGTCGCGGCGACCGGATTTATGGGCCACCAGGGAGGCCTCGATGCAAGGCCCGACAGGGACTGGCCAAAAACGCCCAAAAAACACGACGGACGGGTGACAAGCCCCGGCCTTTGCCGTATAGGAGCGCCAAATCCGCGCAATGGCAGGATAGATGGACGTTCGCGCAGCCCGCGCCTTGCAGGCTGGGGCGCGCCGCCGATGGAGATTTTCAAGATGAACCTCATTCAAGAGCTCGAAAAAGAGCAGTTCGACCGGCTGTCCGCCAGCAAGGTCATTCCGGAGTTCGGCCCCGGCGACACCGTGATCGTCAACGTCAAGGTGGTCGAAGGCGACCGCTCGCGCGTGCAGGCCTATGAGGGCGTGTGCATCGGCCGCTCCGGCGGCGGGCTCAACGAGAGCTTCACGGTTCGCAAGATTTCGTACGGCGAGGGCGTCGAGCGCGTGTTCCCCGTGATGTCGCCGATGATCGACTCGATCACCGTGGTGCGCCGCGGCAAGGTGCGCCGCGCCAAGCTGTATTACCTGCGCAACCTGCGCGGCAAGTCGGCCCGCATCGTCGAGAAGAAGACCGACCGCCCGGAGAAGGCCCCCAAGGTCGCCGCCGCTGCCAAATAATTCTCCTGCATGGAGATGTGACGAAAAGCGCGGGGCTCACCCCCGCGCTTTTTTGTTGCGGTATCGTCATTGCGAGGAGCACTTGCGACGAAGCAATCCATCGCTTAACTCGCGCCAAAAGGATGGATTGCTTCGCGGAGCCTGTCATCGGGCGGCGCCTTGCGCCGACCCGTTGGCTCGCAGTGACGGTGGGATGCAAACGCATATCGCACTTCGATACCCCGTATGCTATAAGACTGGAATGCTTCCAGATCGCCAAATAACCGGCTCTCGCGTCGTCCTCGACGACCGCAGCCGGCTGCCCGGCCGCTTCTTCGGGCGGTTCACGACCTCGGCGACATCGGGCCTTTGAAGGCGCGCGCTTTGGCGCCGCGCCGACCTTCGTTCAGCTGCGCGTATCCGCGCTTCCCTTCGCTCACGCAAAATCATTGATGGGGCTTACGCTCATGTCCAAACCGACCACGCTGTACGACAAGATCTGGGACGACCATCTGGTTCACGAGGCCGATGACGGCACCTGCCTGCTGTATATCGACCGCCATCTGGTTCACGAGGTGACCTCGCCGCAGGCCTTCGAAGGCTTGCGCGCCACCGGCCGCAAGGTTCACGCGCCGGAGAAGACGCTGGCCGTGGTGGATCACAACATCCCGACCACCGACCGTTCGAAACCCAATCCGGATCCGGAGAGCATCGAGCAGATGCGGGTGATGGCCGAGAACGCAAAAGAATTCGGCATCACCTACTACAACGAGCACGACAAGCGTCAAGGCATCGTCCACGTCATCGGCCCCGAGCAGGGCTTTACGCTGCCCGGCACCACCATCGTCTGCGGCGACAGCCACACCTCGACGCACGGCGCGTTCGGCGCGCTGGCGCACGGCATCGGCACCTCGGAAGTGGAGCACGTGCTGGCGACGCAGACCCTGATCCAGAAGAAGGCGAAGAACATGCGCGCCGTCGTCGAGGGCCAATTGCCCGACGGCGTCACCGGCAAGGACATCATCCTGGCCATCATCGGCGAGATCGGCACCGCTGGCGGCACCGGCTATGTGCTGGAATATGCCGGCGACGCGATCCGCGCGCTCTCGATGGAAGGCCGCATGACGGTCTGCAACATGTCGATCGAGGGCGGCGCCCGCGCCGGCCTGATCGCGCCGGATGAAAAGGCATTCGAATATCTGAAGGGCCGCCCGATGTCGCCGAAGGGCGAAGCCTGGGACGCCGCGATGCGCTACTGGGAAACGCTACGCAGCGACGATGGCGCGCATTTCGATCACGAGATCCGGCTGGACGCAGCCAAGCTGCCGCCGATCGTGACCTGGGGCACCTCGCCCGAGGACGTGGTGTCGATCTCGGGCTTCGTGCCGGATCCGGACAAGATTCCCGACGAGGCCAAGCGGCTGTCGAAACACCGCGCGCTGAAATATATGGGCCTGACCGCCGGCACCAAGATCACCGATATCAAGCTCGACCGCATCTTCATCGGCTCCTGCACCAACGGCCGGATCGAGGATCTGCGCGCCGCGGCCAAGGTCGTCGAGGGCAAGACGGTGAATGCCAACCTCAGCGCCATGATCGTGCCGGGTTCCGGCATCGTGAAGGAACAGGCCGAAGCCGAAGGCCTCGACAAGATCTTCATCAAGGCCGGCTTCGACTGGCGCGAGCCCGGCTGCTCGATGTGTCTCGCCATGAACCCCGACAAGCTCTCCCCCGAAGAGCGCTGCGCCTCGACCTCGAACCGCAATTTCGAGGGCCGTCAGGGATTTAAGGGTAGAACCCATCTGGTGTCGCCGGCGATGGCGGCGGCGGCGGCGATCGCCGGGCATTTCGTCGATATCCGGGAGTGGCGGTGAGAAGAATAACGTCAAACGGTGTGGGAAAACACCCGAAGGATTCTTCGTCGTTGACCGATTGCATCGCCTAGTTGGCGTATTGAGGAATGCTGCCATGTCCAAGCTGATTCTAGATCTCAAGGATTCGACGCCAATACGTGACGAGCGCTACGGCACTATTTATGAACTCGCCGGCTCAGTCACAGGACTAGAAGAACTCGGTTTTGCTTGGGTCGAGGTTGATGTTGGCGCCGCTTCACCGGAACACTTTCACAAGAAGATGAGCGAACTCTACCAAATCGTGGAGGGGACTGGGATCATGACTTTGGACAGGCAGAGTTTTCCTGTATCCTCTGGCCAGTGCGTTAGCATTCCACCCGGTGTTATCCACGCGATCCGCAACACAGGAAGTATGCCCCTGCGCTTCTTTTGCGCGACTAGTCCCGCGTACAACGAGGAAGACGATTTCGAAATTTAGTTCAGATCAGAGAATTCCAAGCGCAGCATTTATCTGATCTCGTAGAATCTGCGCTGCTTTTCGAGCGCATGCTTTCCACTGGTCTGGAGTGCTGCTCTCGCGATACGCAAAAATGATGCTTCGAGACGCATTTATTACGGCTCCATGGCCGCGGGAATCGAAGAAATTCTTCAAGTCCTCCGGCTTTGCACCTTGCGCGCCAATGCCAGGAACCAAGAAAATTAAGCGAGGAAATGCGGTTCGTAGAACCTTTGCTTGCTCCGGATAGGTCGCACCTATAACGAGACCAATTGAAGCATATCCTGAAACACCCACATGACCGGAGATTTGATCCGCTAAAATCCCGACTGCTTGATAGAGTGGGATATTATTAGACCCGGGTAATTGCAGCAAGCGGTCCTGAAAGTCGCCCGAGCCTGGGTTGGAGGTCTTTGCCAATAAGAATGCCCCCTTTCCTAGCCGTATGTAGTTTAGAAATGGATCCAAACTGTCTGCGCCGAGGTAGGGATTTAGTGTTAGCGCATCGGCGTCTAGGCCGGGGAGGGAGCGACCGCCGGTGTCCGACGGCCCCAAATGATAGTCGGCGTAGGCTTGAGCTGTTGAGCCTATATCGCCTCGCTTCGCGTCGCTGATGGAGATTAAATCGCGCTTTTTTGCCTCTTTGACGATGGTCTCTAATATTTCGTATCCGGCACCACCCAAACGTTCGAAGAATGCAACTTGGGGCTTTATTGCAACAGCATAGTCGCTTACTGCGTCCAAAACACCCAAGCTGAAATTCAACACGGCGTCCGCAACCTCGCGCCGATTCGACTTATCAATGCTCTTGAGTATTTGTGCTGGCAGAAGGTCCAAGTGCGGGTCCAGACCCACAACCAAGCGGGACTGTTTGTTCTCGATCGCTCCGATTAACCTGTCAGAGAACTGCATCTTTACGCCTCATGCGGCAAAGGTTCAGCACTATCTACGAAGTCTGTCATACAAACCTTCGATCATATTCTGATCTTCAACATCGAACTCGATAATTCCCGATCGAATGTCTTGGTTTTCCATCAGACGGCAAGCAGCAACGAATAGCATGCCCAGCACCGGCTGAATGTCGTACGACGGAACGCTTTCACTATTGAAGAAATTCACTGGAAACCCGTCGGCCGCGACTCGAATGACGTGGTCCTCGCTTATGACGTACTCGGCACCAAACCCACGCTTGACTACTCTTGTTCCCAAATTCTTTAAAGCTTCCAAATTGAACTCGGCTCTCTTCGATGAAGCATTTACAAGTACTGCCTCATTCTGAACCTGCATGAAATGCTGCTCATGACTTAGTGGAGCAACGGAATCGAGCGTTGGTGATCCCATTGCGTTACCGGTTGACCCGATAATGATGTCATGGCCCCGTATAGCATCTAGTAGCTCTGATGGTGGACGATACCGCGCCTCGGCAGGAAAATCGCCAAGAGGGCTCCTGAAATCGACGACTGTAACAGCACTTCCTTCTCGAAGAAGTTCGAGCAGAATCTGCCCACCAGTAGCGCCACAACCGCCTATCAGCAAAACTCTCTTTTTCATGAGAGTTTGCTCTTCGTACAACGCCAGCAGACGCTTGAGATTGAACACAACTGCTTGACCAATCAACGGAGATTCCAGCCGGATCTTGAGTTCCGTCTCCGCGACATTGACGACCGCAACCGTCATGGGATTGTCGGTCTGGTCCGAGGATTTCAACCAATCTTGGGTAACACGAATTCCATTCCGCGTTTGTTCAACGATACCAACACATAAAGATGCCCACTTTGGGCCGCTCGGATTTCTACGAAATTGCGCCGCAATATAGCCCCCATCCTCGACAACCAAAAATCGCTGCCCCCGCGATCTGCAGTGCTCGTACACCTGATCAAGAATTGGCGGCAATCGAGCGTCGAAAGGGTAGTTTTCGAATTGTGGTGGAACGTATCCAAATGAGCTCTGAAGCCTCGTGTGAACGTTGTCTTTCGTTGAGTATGGTATCCCCATAATGAAAGCGTTGGCGGGATCGAGTCCAGCATGGACGAATGCATCAATTGTTGCTTCGAAATCCGTCAGCAGATGTTGTATGAAGACGATGACGGTATTGGCGAAGGGTGCCTGATGCGCAAACTGGCTGCCCAGTTGGGCCAGCACGGGCAGCGAGAGACTCCCATGACCGCCAGAGATTGCAATCGAGAGCGGCGTATTCGGCGGCACCGGCCCTGTCTTTACCCGGTATGATCGACCGTCCGAAGACTTGGTTACAAACGGAGGGGAAGGTCTACAATTGTCCGGCGATATCTTGAAAGCTGGTGTCGCCAGGAACTGCGTGTCGGCACACTGCAGCAATAGCTCATAAACGAACCCAAATGGGTGCCTAATCCCGATGGGCCTTCTGTATGTTGCCTCTGAAGCCCTCGGGAGAAGTTCTGGCCATTGATAATCTATCTCAAACTTGGTTGTTTCTCCCGGCCCTATGGACACCGCGCCTCCGAGGAAGCGCAACGTAAGCTCATAGGAGCCGACGTCGACGTCGATTTTGTCGAATACATCATTGTCGTTAAGCCTAACTGCATTGACTTGAGTTTGAGCATTCAAGCCAACGCGGAGAGGCGACGAGAAATCAATGGATCTAGAACCGAGATTCGTCAGAATATAAGAGCGGGAGCAGCTTGCATCTCCGCTTTCGGGGTCTACTCGAATGACATCTTGAATTAGAACTTCCGGAATTGATTCCATCTTGCAAAAGCTACCTCGGCCTTTACGCAAACTCGTGCAGCAGAAGCCACGGTTCGTGGCGACGTCGTTGACCCTGCCGCTTCGGAAATGTCAGGAATCGTAGCTCGGAGCGCTCAAGTTCAATGAACGAGAGCGACCTCCAGCCGAGACTTAAGCTTATCATCTACTTCAGTAGCATCCCAAAAACCAATAAGTTCCACACCCTCAACGCGAAGCCGCTCTCTAGCGCCTTGACCTCGATCTAAGAACACAAACGCTGCAGGCACAGTCGCACCTAGTTCGCGTAAGCATTTAGCGGGCTTCGAAATGGTCCCGCCAGTTGTGGCCACATCGCCAACGATCATAATCCGTTCGCCGGGAAGAACCGGTCGGCCCTTCACCCGCGCGGGGAGCAAACGTCGGTCAGGGCGAACAACGCATCCCTCCAGGCCAGAATGATAAAGTATCAAGCCCATGAGCGCTAACGCTCCGACCGGGCCGTTGTCTTGTTTTTCCGCGAATGCAAGGCGAGTTATGGAAAGCCTATCAACCGCCTCTAGAATTGCAGGAACAACCAATTCCACAAGCTCCGTCAAACGCTGCTGCGCACGAGCTGGGTCAAAATCGTGGTCGCCTTCACTCCCCAAGTAATAACCGTCGATATCAACATAGTCCGGACTAGCCGCACCAGAACTTAGTACGTAGGTGCTAGCTCGTCGCGAACGATGCACATCGAACAACGTTTCTTCGCGGGACCGCGCAGCGAATCGCTTTCGGAACTTATCCATCATCATGATCCTCGCTCAGCTTGTTCGCGACGCCAAATTTCGTTTAGCACCCGAATCTCTCCCAGATATCCAGCTATGAGATCCTGGAAGGCTTCGAACTGTGACAAACTCTCGTTGTCGCCGACTGCTGCAGAAATGCTTTCAAAGAAGCCCCGAAAACGGCTACACAACCTGATACGTGACGCCTCGGCTTCCTCGCTCCAGACTTGGTCGCCGAAAACGTTCTTGAAGGCATCAGCGATCATCGCATCTACAAAGAACGCTGCGAACTGCACCTCTCGCGGCGCGTGATCGCTATCAAAGAACTCCGCCAATCCCTGCTGAAGATTGCGCATCGCGCGAGCATCTGCGGACTGTCCGGTCTGGGCCAATCCGCGAGCGCAGTCGGAGAAAAGCCCAGCAAGGGCCCGCCGATACAAATCGTGGCTAGCGTTTTTGGGGGAGCCTGCGTCGACGTTTACAGAAAACATTCTATCCCGAGCCTCTTCGCGCAGAATGATGTCTGCCCTGGCCCAACTCCCTACGAATTTCGTCCAAACGGACACCTTCCGGACGGCTCTGACGATCCCGAATATATCGGATGCGAGCGATAGCCTCCGCCTCCGGAAAGAGCCTTGTACGACCATTTTTCCGTTGATAAGTCAATAAACTCTCCCGCGCCCAATACGACACAGTAGACAGCGGCACCTTCGCTTTTCGCGCAAGCTGCTGAGCAGACAGCCATTTTTCCGTCATGGGGGCACTTCCGTGGGTGACGACTGCAAACGCCAGCCTCAGTCGTCGACCGGGGCGCGCACCTTGAACGGCAAGGGCGTTGCGACTCACGTTACTTACGTTAGTGCCGAAAGTAATATCAGTGACCACAGTGTCAATACTCTCGTAACGTTGATAACCGGTTAAATTGTGCTTCCCTCGCCCCGCCTCCGAAGCGAGCCCGACCCGTGCAAATTGAAGCTCAGAGTACGCACGAGCCGTGCCACGCTGGCTTAGACCTTCAACTTTAAAAGGCTTCCGCAAGGTTCCGTTAAAGAACCGCGAGCAGACTGGCCCCTTGCGGAAATGAACTTCGCAAGGGAGCGGGCCGTGGCCGACAAGCCGGTATTCGTCGATCTGATCAGCGAGGCGACGCGCCAGGTGCGGCGGCGCATCGTGCGGCAGGTCGTGGCGCCCGAGGCCAAAAAGGAATCGCGGCTCGCTCACCGCTCGAACGGGATGACGCAGTGGCGGATGCAGACATTCACGCCATGGAAGCTCAAGCCCTGGAACTGGAAGGATTGGGAATGAGCGCGGGTCATGATGACCTGGGACCGACATCAGGCGCCCAATCGGGCGCCTGAATCATTTTCGGCTGTCACTCGTCATGCCCGGCCTTGCGCCGGGCATCCACGTCTTGGTCACATCAGTTAGGAAAGACGTGGATGGCCGGGACGAAGCCCGGCCATGACGGGTTCTTCACCACCCCGGACTAAATGCGAAGCCGAATGTGAACGGCGCCGGCACGGCGTAGGGATAAGGCCTGTAGTAATAGGGCCTGGCGTAATAACGGGGCTGCGGCAGGTATGACCGGTAGCCATGACGATCATGACGCCGATGGTACCGCCTCGCGCTGAAGTCGGTCGCGCGCTGCGCGTCCGCCATTTGTATCGTCGGTTTCGAGGGAGAAGCTGTCGCTATCGGACCGCCAAGGGCCAAGGATACTGCGACGCCCGCCCCGATCCACGCCTTCATGACTAGCCGGGCCGCCAGTAGCAGTTCATGCGCGGCGTAATCACCGTGCCGCTCGGCCGGTATTCCTGCACATAGGTCGCGGTGCAGTCGCGCACCGCGTTACGACCGGGATTGTATTGGGGATAGACGTCCGGTCGCCATTCCTCGCGCGGATAGACCGGCACGCGCCGGATCGCCCGGCGACGCTGCTGTGCCGAAATATCGGTCGGCGCTGCCTGCGCGGTCCTGATCCCCGCCGGCGCGGTTTGCGCCTGCGCGACCGCCTCCGGGGCCAGGAGCCCGACAAAAGCAGCCAGTATTGCCGCCGTCACAATCCGCATCGTCACGCCTCAGGCCTGTTGTGGTCGCAACGTCTCCGATTGCCGCGCCGAGGTCAACTCATTCAGAGCCACAAACCGGTAGGCAGGTCCGGGGAACCCGCGAAGCCCTTTGTTTGACGCGTTTTCTTCACGCGAACCGGTATCCACTTCGCTCGAAAACGCTATAAGCAGAGCCGATGTGGACCACAGCCAAAGCCCCGTCGCTGGCCGAGATGGAAGCCATGGCGCACGAGATTTTCGAGCGCCTGCCCAGGGGATTTCGCGCATTGTGCGAGGGCGTGATCCTGCGCGTCGACGATTTTCCGACCGACGAGATACTGGAGGAAATGAAGGCGGAAAGCGAATTCGACCTGCTCGGCCTGTTTCAGGGCATCGGACTGCCGTTCCGCAGCAACAACGACATCGCCCGGCTGCCCAACATGGTCTGGCTCTACCGTCGCCCGATCCTGGATTACTGGGCCGAACATGAGGAGACGCTGGGCCATATCATCCGCCATGTGCTGATTCACGAAATCGGCCACCATTTCGGCCTGTCGGACGCCGATATGGAGGCCATCGAGGCGCAGGCCGATTAGGGCTTTGTCAGGCGATTTTCGCTTTAATGCCTGATGCATTCGCGATAAACCAATCGCCGAACCCACCCCCTGGCCGAGAAGTGCACCCGATGGACAAGTTCACCACGCTGGAAGGCGTCGCGGCGCCGCTGAAGATCATCAATGTCGACACCGACATGATCATCCCGAAGCAGTACCTGAAGACCATCAAGCGCACCGGCCTCGGCACCGGCCTGTTCTCGGAACAGCGCTACAAGGACGACGGCAGCGAGAACCCCGACTTCATCCTCAACAAGCCGGCCTACCGCAACGCCAAGATCCTGGTCGCGGGCGACAATTTCGGCTGCGGCTCGAGCCGCGAACACGCGCCGTGGGCGCTGCTGGATTTCGGCATCCGCTGCGTGATCTCGACCTCGTTCGGCGACATCTTCTACAACAACTGCTTCAAGAACGACATTCTGCCGATCCGGGTCAGCCAGGACGACCTCGACAAGCTGTTCGACGACGCCGAGCGCGGCGCCAACGCGACGCTGTCGATCGATCTCGCCTCCCAGGAGATCCGCGGCCCCGACGGCGGCACGGTGAAGTTCGAGATCGACCCGTTCCGCAAGCACTGCCTGATGAACGGCCTCGACGACATCGGCCTCACCATGGAAAAGAAGGCCTCGATCGACGCCTACGAGGAAAAGGCCAAAACCGCGCGCGCCTGGGCCTGATCTTCCCCGCGAGCAGACCTGCTTGTGCGGGCACACCTGCTCGCGCGAGCTCCGGTTCGAACGCGCTTTCGAAGGTGACGTGAATGCGGCCCGACATCGTCACCTTCTGGCATGGTCCGCTCGATCGGCTGCGCCAGACCTGCCTCCGGTCGCAGGTCGCGGCCGGCCATCACGTCACCGTCTACAGTTTCGATCCGCTGGCGGGCCTGCCCGACGGCGTCGGCAATGCCGAGGCCGAAGCGATCCTGCCGCACGCCTTTTCCGAAAGGCTTCGCCCGCCGCAGCCCGACGGCTCCTGGCGCGACTGGACCACGCTGCAGTTCTCGGATTTTTTCCGGATGCGGCTGATGGCGCAGCGTGCCGGACTGTGGCTCGACGCCGACGTGCTGCTGCTCAAACCCGTCGAGATCGATCCCGCCAAACCCTTTTTCGCCTGGGAACGCCGGCGCCAGCTCGGCAATTCGGTGCTCTATCTGCCGCCGGATGACGCCATCGTGGCAGCGTTCGAGCAACTGATGCGGCAGGACGAGCTGACGCCGGACTGGCTGGCGCTGCGCCATCGACTGGTCTTCGGCTGGCGCAAGCTGCGCGGCAAATCGAACCGGCTCGCCGACATCCGCGTCGCGATCTTCGGTCCGGCGGCGCTGACCGCACTGGCCGCGCGCAACGGCGAACTCGGTCACGCCTTGCCGAAGAAATCGTTCTACGCTGTCCATGCCGAACCGGCGCGCTTCTTCGATCCCTCGGATTTCGCCGGCTTGATCGGCGACCCCGACATAACAGGGCTGCATATTTCGCCGAAAGGCCGCGGCAGCCGGCCGCCGGTACCCGGCAGCCTCTACGCATGGGCGACGGAGAAGTTTGGGGCTTGAAGCACTTCACCCTCCCCTGGAGGG
>JBDRNF010000070.1:0-35235 GCA_043811435.1 Pseudomonadota bacterium | reverse complement strand
TCATGCACGAGACCGATGCGGCGCGCGTCGTCGGCGCCGAAGCGCTCGCCGGTCAGCGCATAGCGGCGGACCTGGCGGACGCCGATGGCGTCGCACAGCTGCGGGATGATGATGGCGGCGGTCAGTCCCCAGCGCACCTCGGTGATCGAGAACAGCGCATTGTCGGCCGCGATCACCACGTCGCAGGCGGATATCACGCCGGTGCCGCCGCCAAAGCAGCCGCCCTGCACCAGCGCCACGGTCGGGACCGGCAACAGGTTCAGCCGCTGCACCGCTTCGAAGGTGGCCCGCGACACCGCCTCGTTCTCTTCGACCGATTTCGGCCGCACGCCGTTGATCCATTTCAGGTCGGCGCCGGCCTGGAAGTGCTTGCCATTGCCCTTCAGCACCACGACGCGCAGCGAGGGCTGCTTGCCCAGTTCATCCATCGCCGCCAGCACGCCGTTGATCAGGCCGGCATCATAGGCGTTGTTAACCTCCGGGCGGTTCAGCGTGACCGTGGCGACGCCGCGTTCGTCGAGGCTCCACAGGACCGGGCTGGCAGGCATGACAATTCCCTTCATTGGATGTTTGCGATGGGCAATACGACGGGATCGTCGGTAGCGCCAGATCATTTCGTCTTGGTGCCGACGATGCGGCTTAGCGAGCCCGCGAGGAAATCGTGCACGCCGATATCCGCAAAGGACGGCGCTCAGCCGAACGGCGGTGACCGGTGCGCTCTCCGTCCGAGGCGTCCGGCTTTGCCGGGTCATGATGCGGGGCGGTTATATTATTCCGCGGGGTCGGGAATGGTCTTGCTGGGCGCGCATCCGTCGCGCGCCTGAAGTCCGCTCATCGCTCCACCGGACCCTTGCGGGCCCGCCATCCCCCCATGCCGGCCGGATAATGCTGCGCGTCCTGCCTGCCGGCAGCGATCATTCGCTTCATCGCGACTGCAGATCGTCCCCCGGCCTGACAGATAAGCACGACGCGCTCGCCGCGCGGCACGCGTGCCGGATCGAATTGCGAGAGTGGATGATTGACCGCGCCGGGAATGTGCCCGCCGGCATATTCGTGCGCCTCCCGTACGTCCACGACAGTGCAGGCTCCGCTTCGGTGCGCCTGCACGAGTTCCTCATGCGCAATGGCCGGGACGCTGGAGGCACCCATGAACTTGCTCAAAAACCGGGACAACATCGAACGAGCCTTTCCTTGTCGCGCTACCGCTTCTGTATATTCATACATTCGTATATATGCAATAACAAAGGGAAGAAATGGCGCGATCCACTCTGCCGGCAGGGCGTGGGGCGGCCGGGCCGCCTGGCGGCTCAATAACGCAACGCAACGTCCGGTCGGGAATTCAGGATGCCGCTCTTCCCGCCTCGATCGCGCTGAGCCAGCCTGTGAATGCATCGAGGATTTCGCTTAAGACCTCGCGGTCGTTGCGGCCTGAGCGCGCGGGCACGTGGAAGGAGTGATCGGCATCCCTGACCAGATGCAGCGACGCCGTTCGTCCGAGCCGCTCGACCACGGGTTCGAGCAGCGCCGGTTCCGCGAGCTTGTCGCTGCTGCCCTGCAGGAACAGCATCGGGATACTGATATCGGCGAGATGCCTGGCGCGCTCGATGGACGGCTTGCCGGCCGGATGTAGCGGAAAGCCGAAAAACGCCAGCCCCTCGACGCCGGCGAGCGGGGCTGCCGCCTGCGCCTGCGAGGTCATGCGGCCGCCGAACGATCGGCCGCCCGCGATCAGACGCAGGGAGGGGCAGCATCGCCCGGCTTCGGCTACCGCGGCGCGTACCGCAGCGTGCGCGACAGCGGGCGGGTCGGGCCGCTTGCTGCCCTTCTCCATATAGGGAAACTGGTAGCGCAACGTCGCCACGCCGCGTTCGGCGAGACCTTGGGCCGCGGCCTCCATGGCGGCATGGGTCATTCCGGCCCCTGCCCCATGGGCGAAGACAAAACACGCGCGCGCAGTGGCAGGGCGGATCAGCAGCGCGGAGACTATGCCCGCATTGCCGACCGCGATTTCAAGCTGTTGCGGACTGAACGTCTTCATTGATCCCACCCAATTCGCCTTCAGGCCGGAATGGTATTACGCCCGCTGACCTTGTCAGTCGACAGGCGTGCGTCCGGTAGCGGATGTCGGGTGGCGTAACCTGCTCCTAATTGTCGAATCCGAACAGTCTCGCCGGATTGGTCACCAGGATCTTCTGCAGCTCCGCCTCGTCGGGCGCGTAGCGATAGAGCAGCTCCAGCAGGTCTGCATCATTGGGCGGCTGCACCACCGAGACCGGATGCGGCCAATCGCTCGCCCACACGCACCGATCCGGCGCGGCATCGATATAGGCGCGCGCGATCGGAATCACGTCGTCCCATGGCGGCCCGGCCTTCGAGGTCTTCTCGCCGAGCGAGAGCATCACCCAGAAATTGCCCCGGGACAGAAGCTCCAGCATCTTCCGCAGATTCGGATCGTCGTTGCCGCGCGCCGGGTCCGGCCGCGCCATATGATCGATCAGCACGGGGACGTCGAGCGACTCGTATTTGGCGACGCTGGAGACGATGCCGTCCTTTTCCGGCTGGATTTTGACATACCAGCCGAGTTCGCGAATCCGCGCGATGGCGCGGGCAAAATCGGCGTCCGACAGTACCGCGCCCAGTTCCTTGCGGAAGCTGAAGCGCGCGCCGCGCACGCCGGCATCATGCAACTTGCCGAGATAGGCATCGTCGGCTTCCGCGAACACCAGCGCGTTGGCGCAGGCGCGGTAATTCGGACCCATGGCGGCGAGCGCATCGAGCACCACCGAGTGATCCGCGCCATAGGTCGTGGTCTGCACGATGATGCCGCGCTCGATGCCGAGCGCCTTGTGGACCCGCAGCGCCGCTTCCCATGTCGCCGTCGGCATCTCGTAGGCCGCACCCGGACGCACCGGATATTTATCGACCGGCCCCATCACGTGGAACTGGCTGTCGATGCTTTTCGGCGGCGGCAGCCGTGACGGACGGCGCGGGTTCGGATCGAAGGCGAGATAAGTCGGCATTCGCGGGTCCTCTTGATGACGCAGGGTCAGTCGATCGTTTCGCTCAATCGATCACGGCGGTGAAATCGCATTGCACCAGCGCGCCGCCCTCCATCTGCATCTGCAGCGCATGGCGGGCGGGGCGCGAGTGTTCGTCGGGAAACATCTTCAGCCATTCGGTGTTGACGGGCGCGCGCTGGCTGCGGTCCTGCAGCCACACCGTCATCTTGATGATGTCGCCGGTGCTGCCGCCGCCGGCCTCCACGATCGTCTTCATATGGCCGAACATGTTGGCGCACTGGTCCTCGATCCGCTCCGGCATCACCCCGGTCGCCGGGTCGCGGCCGAGAATGACGCCGGACATCAGGAGGTTGCCGATACGGCAGGCGTTCGGAATCGGATTGGCGTGCTTGAATTCGCCAATGTGGATGCTTTTGCGTCGCGTCATCGCGGCTTCCCCTATCTTAAGTTTCAGGCGAACTGGCAGGACACCGACCCGAACGGACCGTAGTCGGCGTGGAACGTGTCGCCCTTGATGATGTCGACCGGACGGGTGAACGATCCCGCCAGCACGACTTCGCCGGCTTCGAGTTGCTCGCCGTGAGGCGCCAGGCGGTTGGCGAGCCATGCGACGCCGCGCGCGGGATGGTTGAGGACTCCGGCGGCAATGCCGGTCTCCTCGATCTGGCCGTTGCGGAACAGCAGCGCGCCGATCCAGCGCAGATCCACATCCAGTGGCCGGAACGGCCGCCCGCCCAGCACCAGCGCCGCATTCGCCGCGTTGTCGGATATCGTGTCCATCACCTTGCGCGGCGCCCTGGTCTCGGGATCGAGGCGATGCATGCGTGTTTCCAGGATTTCCAGCGCAGGCGTGACGTAGTCGGTGGCGTTGAGCACGTCGAAGATCGTGCAGTCCGGGCCCTTCAGCGCGGTCTTCAGGATGAACGCCAGTTCGACCTCGATGCGCGGCGCGTGGAACCGATCGAATGGAATCGGGCTTGCGTCGGCGTAGAACATGTCCTCGAACAGCACGCCGTAATCCGGCTCGGAAATTCCGACCGCGCTTTGCATCGCCTTCGACGTCAGCCCGATCTTGTGCCCCTTTACGATCCGTCCGCGCGCCAGTTGCAACCCGGTCCAGGCGCGCTGGATCGCGTAGGCGTCCTCGATGGTCAGATCCGGATGTTCCAGCGTAAACGCGCGGATCAGGGACTTGCTGCGCTCGGCTTCGTCGAGGCGCTGCGCGAGGCGATCGATGGTGGGCTGGTCGAGCATGGATCTACTTCTCGGCGACGACGGTGTTGCGCAGGACGCCGATCCCTGACGATTCGACCTCGACCACGTCCCCGGGCTTCAGCCAGCGCGGCGGATCGAAACGGGCGCCGGCCCCGGTCGGCGTTCCCGTGGCGATCATGTCGCCGGGCCTCAGCGTGGCGAAGGTGGAGAGATAGGCGATCAGGAAATCGAACGGGAACATCAGCCGTTCGGTCGAGTCCTGCTGGCGCAGCTCGCCGTTGACGCGGGTGAGGATGTCGTGCGGACCGCGCGGATCGAGTTCGTCTGAGGTCACGATCCACGGCCCGATGCTGCCGGAGCGGTCGAAATTCTTGCCCTGGGTGACGTTGAACTTGCCGTGGTGCAGCCAGTCGCGCACGCTGCCCTCGTTGCACAGCGTCATGCCGAAGATGTGCTCATAGGCGCGCTCGCGGGGGATATGACGCCCCTCCTTGCCGATCACGATGACCAGTTCGCCCTCATAGTCGAGCTGCTCGGATACTTTGGGCTTCTCGATTCCCTGTCCGGAGCCGACCACCGAGGACGGGTTGCGAACGAACAGGCTGGGATATTTGGGCAGATCCGAATTGTCCTTGTATTCGGCATTGCGGTCCTTGTAATTCACCCCGATGCACCAGAGCTTTTCCGGCGCCATGACCGGCGGCAGCAGGACGACATCGTCCAGCGCGTAGTCAGGCCGTTGACCGGCGCAAGCGGTGCGCGCGGCGCCGAGCCCGTCACCGGCGATCAGGCTTCGTAAATCGGGAAACGGCGCTCCGATCCGCCTGGTCAGGTCGACGATGCCGCCATCGACGGCAACGCCGTAGCCCGGCCTGCCGTTCGCGAGATAACTCAAAAGACGCATAATTCGATCTCCGGATCAGCGCGTGTCCGACGGCTGACGTCACTTCTTCAGGACGGCGACTTCGAAGTCTGGAACACCGGCTTCAAGGTGAAGATCTCACCCAGTCGCGCGTAGCGTGGCCCGCCGATGCGGGCGATCGGATCGAGCGCTTCGGTTTCGATCTTGCCGTTGTTGAGAAGGCCGTCGCGGATGTGGAACACCAGGACTTCGCCGACCAAGAGTCGGCTACGGGTTTCGCCGAATTCGAGGCACTGCCGGAACCGGCATTCCATCGCGATCGGCGCCACGGCAAGACGCGGCACCTTGACGCGCTCGCTAGGCAGCGTCTCCAGGTTCAGCTCCTCGACCTCGCTGACGTCGGGCGGATGTTCGGTGGAGCTTTCATGCACCGCGTTCATCAGCGTCGAGTCGGCGATATGAACCACGAACTCCTCGTTGTTGAGAATATTGTGCGCGGTGTCCTTGTAGACCCCCGCCTTGCGGCCGACGCTGATCGCCAGCATCGGCGGCTTGGGCGACACGAAAGTGAAGGCGCTGAAGGGAGCGAGATTGACCACGCCGTCGCCGGACAGCGTGGTGACCCACGCAATCGGGCGCGGCACCACAATGCCGGTCAGCAACCGGTAAGCCTGTTCGGCTGCAAGGTCAGACGGATCGATCCGCATCACGCGCCCCGTTCATCCGGCCTTGATGTTGGCCTTGCGGACCACCGGAATCCATTTGCTGTCCTCGCGTTCGAGGTAGCTCTTGAATTCAGCCGGGGTCATCGGCACGGCCTCGGCGCCGAGCGCATTGAATTTTGCCACGACCTCCGGGTCCTTGAGGATTTTCGCCAGCGTGTCGTGGAGCTTGGTCACGATTTCGGCGGGCGTGCCGGCGGGCGCGAACAGGCCGGTGAAGGTCTGGCCGTCGAATTCCTTGTAACCGAGCTCGATGAAGGTCGGCACATCGGGAAGCCAGGATGCGCGGTTGGCGCCGGTGACCGCGAGCGCCCGCAGCGTGCCGTTCTTGATGAAGGGCAGCCCGACCGAAATCTGGTCAAACGCGAACTGGACCTGGCCGCCGATCAGATCGGTGGAGGCCGGCGCGTTGCCGCGGTATTGCACCGTGACCCACTGCAGGCCGAGGGTCGATTGCACCAGTTCACTGAGCAGATGGTTGGTGGTGCCCGCGCCGGGCGAGGCCATCGTCAGCTTGCCGGGCTCGCGGCGGGCAAGGTCGAAGAATTCCTTCAGGGTCTTGGCCTGCACCGCCGGATGCACTTCGAGCACCAGCGGCGTCATCGAGATCGAGGTGATCGGCAGGAAGTCCCGCTTCCAGTTGTAGGCATCCCGCTGGGCGATTACCGGAGCAAACAGCACCGGTCCGTTGGCGCCTACAAATAAAGTGTAGCCGTCGGGCGCCGATTTGGCGAAGGCCTCGCCGGCGATCAGGCCGCCGGCACCGGCCTTGTTTTCCACGATGAAGGTCTGGCCGAGGATGTCCTGCAGCTTGTTGCCGATGATGCGCGCCGCGCCATCGACATTGCCGCCGGCCGGATACGGCACGATGAGGCGCACCGTGCGCGCGGGCCACTGCTGGGCTGCCGCCGGACCGGACATCGGGGTCACCAGCAACCCCATCACGGCAACCCACATGATCGCGAAAAATCTCATGATAACCTCCCGAATGCCGCGTGGCTGTATCCGCCACGTTGTTGTTGCGGTGTGGACCGCAACGGCCCGCGAGCCTGTCGCTTGCGGGCGCCGCGATCATGGCCAGCCCCCTTCCGTTGTCGACGGAATTGTGCTGGATATGTCCACATTATGGACGGCGGCGGAATCGGCACGATGGCGGATCGGCGAAGGGCATCGGGACGGGACATTCCGGAGCCCAGACCGGGCGCCCAGGCGATTCGGCGGGCCCTGTCGGTACTGCGCATTCTCGCGGCAGGCCGCGAGGAGGGCGTGCGGCTTTCGGAGGTCGTGCAATCCACCGCCCTGACCCGACCCACCGTACACCGCATCGTGCACGTGCTGGTCGAGGAAGGCATTGTCGAGCGCAGCGACAAGAGCGGGCGTTACGTCATCGGCCGGCAGGTGTCCGAGCTGGCATTGGCGCGGCAGTCCCGCTCCCCGCTGCTGGTCGCGGCCGAGCCCCATCTCGCAAAGGTCTCCGCACAACTCGGGGATACGTTATTCCTGACGGTGCGGACCGGGCTCGATACTCTGTGCGTCGCGCGCCGGATCGGCTCCTATCCGATTCAGGTGCTGTCGATCGAGGTCGGCGCGCGACGCCCGCTCGGCGTCAGCAGCGCGGGCGTCGCCATCCTCGCCGCGCTGCCGGCGCCGGACGCGCGGAAAATAGTCGCGGCCAATCAAGTGAGGTTCAAGTCCTACCGCACCAGCATGCCGGCGGTGCTTGGACAGATTCAGGCGGCGCGGCGCCGGGGCTATGAACTGCGCGACATCGGCCTGGTGCCGGGCACGAAGTCGGTTTCGGCCTGGATCAGAGGCCCGGACGGCGCGCCCGCGGCGGCCATCACAATCTCAGCCGTCCGCCACCGGCTCAACCCGCAGCGGGAGCCGGAAGTGGCCGAAGCCCTGCTCGACGCCGCGCACGCGGTCGAACGGGCGATTTCCGCGACGAAGTGACTCGTCCGGCTCAAGCCCCGTTGCCCGTTACCGCCGCTGTTACGCAGCTTCGTCACGCGCCTGATACAATCGATACAGTATGCGCTGTCCGATCCGGCGGAATGGCGTGAACGGGTGGGTCGGCAGCGGCGAGGTGAAGATCGGCAGGTCCTGCGCCGCGAACCGCTTTCCACCGATCATTTGCGCCATGCGCCGGCCAGCCTGCGCCGAATACGACACGCCGTTGCCGCCGTAGCCAAGCGCATAGAACAGGGGCTGCGCCGGGTCCGGGCGGAAAATGCGCGGCATCATGTCGTGGCTGACATCGACCCATCCCCACCATGAATAATCGATCTCGATGCCGGTGAGCGCCGGAAACTTGCGGTGCAGGCCATCGATCAACAGCTGCAGATGCCGCGGATGCGCGGCGTCGGCGCCGGTGATGGCGCTGCGGCTGCCGATCTGAATGCGGTTGTCCGGCAGCCGGCGATAGTAATAGCGCAGGGTGCGGGTATCGGTGATGACCTCGGTGGTCTGGAATCCGGTGGCGACGAGTTCGGCATCGGTGAGTGGGCGCGTCACGATCGAGTTCGACAGGATCGGCATGCAGCGGCCACGCAGCACCGGGCTGAGGCCCGGCGCCGTATAGGCGCCGGTGGCAATGCCGACCGCGCGGGCGCGCACCGTGCCGCCCGGCGTGCGCAGCGCGTGGAAGCCATTGGCCGCGCCGATCTCGAGCACCGGGCTGCCGGGATGGATTTTGGCTCCGAGTTCACGCGCCATGCGCTGATAGCCGAAAGCGAGTTTTGCGGGATGTACGCCGGTGCCGAGCGGCTCATGGACAGCGCCCACGGCCTCTGCTTCGTTGACGTAATCCCGGCGCACCTCGTCGGCGGACAGCACGCGCGTCTTGTAGCCGAACACCTGGTTCTGCACGCGGGATTCCGCGGCGAGATGGGCGAGCGCCCGCTGGCGATGCGCGATGTGCAGATGGCCGCCACGCTGCGGCTCACAGGCAATATTGCCGCTTTTTATCAGCTCTTCGAAGGTTTCGAAGCCGTCCTGGACTTCAGCATGCAGCTTCAGCGCAATGTCCCGGCCCCAGCGTTCGATCCATTGCGAACGCGACAGCCGGCCGGCGGCGTTCTGGCCCTGCCCGCCATTTCGCGTGCTGCAGCCCCAGGCGACGCGGTTGGCTTCCAGCACCACGGCCTTGATGCCGAATTCGCGCGCCAGGAAGATCGCGCATGCCAGCCCGGTGTAGCCGGAGCCTATGATCGCGACATCGGCATCGACGTCACCGTTGATCGGCCCATCGTCCTCGGGCGGCGTGCCGGCGGTTGCCGCCCAGTAGGTCGGCGCATAGTCGCGGTTGCAGCCAGGTCCGGACGAGACCAGCGGATCGTAAAGCGAATCGTAGGGCGACAGCGAAATCATGGCGCGACCGCTCCCACAGGCTGCACGGCAGCTGCCGGCTGCGGCGGCCGATCCTTGCGGAACGCGCTCTTGTGCGACAACTTCTCGCCGTTGAACGTGAAGAGATCGCAGCCTTCTGCTTCGATACGGGTGCCGTTGGCGGCGGTGCCGCGAAAGACCCATTCCGACAGGCCACGATCGCCAAACACGCTGTGTCGAGTGCAGGTCCAGCTGACATCCGGCATCGCGCCCCAGACCGCCTCGAAGGCGGCCTGCACGGCCGCGGTGCCGACGATGCGACGACCGAACATCTCCGGCCCGGCCGCCGTGTCGAACACCACGTCGTCGGTCATGCATGCCATCACGCCCGCACCGTCGTGCCGGTTGAACGCTTCGAACAGACGAACGAGGAGCGCTTCGCGCTGGCTCTGAAGAACGGACATGGCATTGCTCTCTCGGTGACGGGCACAGACGATCGCCATGGCGACGCCCATGCGTCACGATGCCAGCCCGGCCGCGGCGCGATTAGGGCCAGTTGCGGGCCAACACACAGCCAGACCATGGGAAGCCGCCGCCGATCTGGCCCAACCGAAGGTTCGGCATTGGCCCTTCGCGCGCCGGATCAATCCGTTACGGTCCGGCATGCCAGAACTGTTGTCTTCTTTCGGCGCACTGGATTCGCTGCTGACCCCGCGCCTGATCTGCCTGTCGATTGCAGCCGTGTTCGCGGCTTCGATCCTGCGCGGCTTCACCGGCTTCGGCTTTTCGCTGGCGGCGGTGCCGCTCCTTGGCCTGTTCATGTCGCCGACGCAGGCGGTCCCGATCGCGATCGGCCTGCAACTGCTGGGAAGCCTGATCGATTTCCGCCACGCCACGAAATCCTGCCACTGGCCGTCGCTGCGCTGGATGATGATCGGCGCAGTCGCAGGTTCGCCGCTGGGGGCATTGGTGCTGAGCCACATCCCGGCACCCGTCGCACGCCTGGTGATCTGTTCGATCACCCTGCTGGCGGTGCTGGCGCTGGGTCGCGGTTTTGCGCTGTCTGCCATGCCGGCGTGGCTGCCGACCGTCACGGGGTTCTTCGCCGGCGTCTTCAATGGCCTGGCCGCCATGCCGGGTCCCCCCGCGGTGGCCTATTACATGTCGGCTCCGCTGCCGCGCGACACCGTCCGATCGTCGCTGATGGTGTTCTTCCTGTTGACGTCGGTAGCCGCGATGGCGTCGGGCATCGCGCTAGGCCTGATCACCTTGCAGACGCTCTGCCTGTCGCTGCTCGGCTTGCCGGTGATGTGGATCGGCACCAGGATCGGCCACATGGCCTTCACCCGGGGCAGCGACCGTCTGCACCGCCGCATTTCGATCGGCAGCCTCGGCATGATCGCGCTGGTGAGTGCCATCATGGGCCTCAGCGAACTCGGCTGACCTTGTCCAATCAGGCCATTTTCGCGATCAGCCGGCTGAGGCGCTCGATACCGGGCTCGATCCGGTCGGTGCGGATCGAGGAGAAGCCGAGCCGGAAGCAGCGCCGGTTGGCGCCCTCGGTCATCGAGAACACGTCGCCGGGCTCGATCACGACGCCTTCGGCGCGCGCCGCTTCCGCGAGCGCGGCCGCGTCGACGCCCGGCGGACATGTCACCCAGTAGCTGGTGCTGCCGGCACCGCGCACGATGCTGCAATTGGCGAGATGTTCGGGCAGCAACCGGTCGAGAATGCGGGCGCGTTCCAGCAGCACCCGCGACACCCGCTGCAGATGCGAACGATAGTGCCCAAGGCCGATGAACAGAGCCGCGACGCGCTGATTATTCAAGGGGGGATGCCGCAGCATCAGCCGCCGCAGCGCTCGCAGTTCCCGGATCACAGGTGATGGGGCGACGACATAGCCGAGCCGCAAACCTGGCGCCAACACCTTGGAAAGACTGCCGACATAGAGCACGCGGTCATTGCGATCGAGGCTCATCAGCGGCGGCAGTTCGGCGCCTTCCGAGATCAGTTCGCTCTCGTAATCGTCCTCGATCAGCACCATGTCGTTATCCTGCGCCTTGCGCAGCAGCTCGACCCGGCGCTGGCGCGGCATGACGACCGTGGTCGGACACTGATGACCGGCAGTGACGTAGGCCAGATCGCAGCTCTCGAAATCCGCATCAGGCACCATGCCGTCGTCATCGACCTTCAGCGGTACGATGTTATCGGTGAGCATGCCGAAGATATTGCGCGCATCGGGATAGCCGGGATCTTCCATGCCGAGGCGCGTATCGGGCTTGATGAACAGCCGGGCGATCAGATACAGCGCATGCTGCGCGCCGATGGTCATCATGATCTCGTCGGGCCGCGCCCTCACGCCACGGCGCGGCAGCACCTGCAAGCGCAGTTGCTCAATCAGCGCCGGATCGTCCTCGTCGATGGCGTCGCGCGCCCAGGTGTTGATCTCGGGCACACTGAGTGCGGCGCGAGCACTTTCCCGCCAGTCATTGGTGGGGAACAGGCCGGGATCGAACTGCCCGAAGATGAAGGGATAAGGATAATCCTGCCAGTTGAGCGGCTTGACGATGTTGCGGTTGGTCGACGGCCGGACCGCGTACCGCTCGGTCCAGCGCGCAGCACCCGCATCTGCGGCCGCCGGCCGGATCGTCGTTCCGGTGCCCAGGTGTTTCGGCAGGCCGGCGACGAAATAGCCGCTGCGTTCGCGCGACACCAGAAAGTTCTGGTCCACCAGCTGCTCATAGGCGATCACCACGGTATTGCGCGACACCTGCAGCAGCGCCGCGAGTTCGCGGCTCGACGGCATGCGCACGCCGAGCGACAGCCGGCCCTCCTCGATGGCCGCATAGATCATCTGGCGGATCTGCAATTGCAGGAACGGGCCACGGCGGTCGAGGTTGAGGAACAGCGAGCTCCAGAAGAGGGCGTCGCTGATTCCCGACGGCGCGCCGGCATCCGCGACCGCGGTTCGGGGGGTATAACGTGAATTCGCCATCGCTGAGCTCCGCCGGGATGCAGGATTGCGGCCATCTTCCGGCTTTCTGATCGTAATCGTAAAGCAAAAACCGCGCCAGCGCAGGTCTGTGCCAGACGCTGGCCCCATTCGTGCATCTGATCTGGCGCTGGCTCGGAGCGATCGGAGGCCTCACGCTTCGATAACAGGAATTTGAGGGCCATTCAGTGAAGCAGGCTACAACGGTTTTTTCGGCCCGCAAGATCGTGACCATGAACCCGTCGCGGCCTGCCGCAACGCATGTCGCGGTGCGCGACGGCAAAATCGTCGCCGTCGGTAGTTTTGAGGAGATCTGCGGATCGGACGACATCAAGGTCGATGATCGCTTCAAGGACAAGGTGCTGTTGCCCGGCTTCGTCGAAGGCCACAGCCACATCATGGAGGGGATCGTCTGGTCGATGCCTTATGTCGGGGCATTCGATCGCCGCGCCCCCAACGGGCAGATTGTCAGTGGATTGGGGGGAATCGAGGCGATCGTCGCGCGTCTCAAGGCCGCCGATGCCGAACTCACCGATCCGGAGACCCCGTTGTTTGCCTGGGGCTTCGATCCCTTGCATATCGGCGGCAACAAACTGAGCCGGCAGGACCTCGACAGGGTTTCGATGACCCGGCCTGTCATGGTGATGCACGCCAGTTTCCACATCAACAACGTCAACTCGCTGATGGTCGAACGCGCGGGATTCTCGCGCAATACCAACGTGTCCGGCGTGCCGCTCGGTGATGACGGCGAGCCCACCGGCGAACTCCAGGGCATTGCCGTCCTGTTCAGGGCGTTTCGCGTCCTGAAGTCGAACCCGTTCAAACAGAATTTCTCCGCCGCGGACATCGCCCGCTACGAAGCGTCGGCCTGCAATCAAGGGGTCACGACGATCACCGACCTGCACAGCGACCTTTCCGACGATACGGTCGAACTGTATCACGCCGCGACGCGACGGCCGGACTTTTCGATCCGGCTGGTGCCGGCGCTGGGCTCGGCGTCCCATACGGCGGAAGAGGCAATCGCCAAGATTGCGAAGCTTCGCCCGACCGGCAACGACAAGCTGCACTACGGGATCGTCAAGATTATCGTCGATGGATCGATCCAGGGTTTTACCGCGCGGCTGCGGTGGCCTGGTTACCACAACGGCGCCCCCAACGGACTGTGGTACATTGCGCCGGACGAACTGCGCGTCGTGGTCGAGAAATATCACCGCGCCGGCCTGCATCTTCAGATTCATACCAATGGCGATGAGGCGACCGAGCAGGCGCTGGACGCGATCGAAGCCGCGCAGATTGCCGCCCCCCGGCCCGATCATCGACATACGCTGCAGCATTGCCAGATGGCCGATACCGCACAGTTCATGCGGATGAAGGCGCTGGGCGTGTGCGTCAATCTGTTTTCCAACCATCTATATTACTGGGGCGACGCCCATTACGAGCTGACCATGGGACCCGAGCGCGCCCACCGGCTCGATGCCACCGGCACCGCGCAGCGCCTCGGGATACCCTACGGAATTCACACCGACGCGCCGATTACGCCGCTCAATCCCCTGTTCACAGCCTGGTGCGCAGTCAACCGCATCTCATCCGGCGGACGCGAACTCGGAAAGGCAACCGAAGCGATCACCGTGCAGCAGGCGCTCGCCGCCATCACGATCGGAACGGCTTATACGCTCAAGCTCGACCATCTGGTGGGCAGCATCGAGGTCGGCAAGTACGCCGACTTCGCGGTGCTTGATCAGGATCCGCTCGATGTCGCGCCGGAAAAGCTGAAGGATATCGCGGTTTGGGGAACGGTGGTCGGTGGCCGCGTCCGGAAGGCGTCGGGCGCATGACGGCACCGTCGCCTGCAACCGCAGCGATCCCGGTCACCATCGTCGGAGGCTTTCTCGGCGCGGGAAAGACGACGTTTCTCAACCATCTGCTGAAGACCGCAGGCGCGCGCTACGCGGTGCTGGTCAATGACTTCGGCGCCGTGAATATCGACGCCTCGTTGATCGCACGTCATGACGGAACGACCATGACACTGGCCAATGGCTGTGTCTGTTGCAGCATCGGCGATGGCTTTCTCGATACGCTGGGCAATGTTCTCGATGCCAGGATCCCGTTCGATCACATCATCATCGAGGCCAGCGGCGTCGGCGATCCCTGGCGCATTGCCGAGATCGCGCTGATCGAGCCCGACCTGCGGCTCAACGCCGTCATCGTGCTCGTCGATGCTTCCCGCATTGCGACCCAGCTGGCGGACGCACGGATCGGCGACACCGTCCGCAATCAGTTCGAGCGCGCCGATCTCGTGCTACTGAACAAGATCGACCTGCTCGACCGCGCCGAAGCCCGCAAGGCCCACGCCGCGGTGAGCTCGCTGCGCGACGGGTTGCGCATCGTCGAAACATCCGAACATTCGATGCCGGATCTGCCGACGGGCAATCAGGGCAGGGTATCGCGCTTCAAGGCGGTCGAGGCGTTCGACGCGACCGACCACGAACGTCGGTTCCGGCGGTGGTCGTATCGGCGCGACGGCGCGTTCGACCGCGAGCGCCTCGGAAGCCAGTTGGCACAGCTGCCTCCTCAATTGCTGCGCCTGAAAGGCCACTGCCGCATGGTTCATGAGAGCGGGGCCTCGCTGCTGCAGATGGTCGGCCAGGACTGGGTCCTCACTCCCGCGCCCGCAAGCCAATGGCCCGAACAGGCTGGCATCCTGCTGGTCGGCGTCGGTACCGACGACCTGCCCGATGCTGCCGGCCTCGATGCCATTCTCGACTGCGCGCTGGTCTCCGCCACCGGCGCCTCCGCCACGGTTCATGAACGACAACGGCGGACGCCAACCGCCGGTACTTCAGTTTCATCCCTCCAGAAAAGGACAACCTCATGCCTGTGAGAACTGCGTTACTGAGATCGTCACTCCTGAAATGCGCGCTCGGCCTCGGCATCGCTTTCACCGCGACGACCGCGCTCGTATTTCCCGCCGCCGCCGACGGCACCCTGGTCATCGCTTCCACCCAAGTGCCACGCCACTTCAATGGCGCCGTGCAGTCCGGCATCGCGACCGCAATGCCGAGCACGCAGGTTTTCGCCAGCCCTCTGCGCTATGACGATAACTGGAAGCCGCAGCCTTATCTCGCCAAGTCGTGGGAGATCGCTCCCGATGGACTGTCGGTCACGCTGAAGCTGGTCGACAACGCCCTGTTCCATGACGGCAAGCCGGTGACTTCGGAAGACGTCGCCTTCTCGATCATGACCATCAAGGCCAATCATCCATTCCAGACCATGCTGGCCGCAGTCGACAAGGTCGATACGCCGGATCCGCTCACTGCCGTGATCCGCCTGAAGCATCCGCACCCGGCACTGTTGCTGGCGATGTCGCCGGCGCTGATGCCGATCCTGCCGAAGCACATCTATGGCGACGGCAAGGACATCAAGAGCCACCCGGCCAACCTGAAGCCGGTCGGCTCGGGGCCGTATCGCATGACCGAATACAAGCAGGGTGAATTCTACACGCTCGAGAAGTTCGACAAATTCTTCATTGCCGGCCGGCCGAAGCTCGACAAGATCGTGGTGAAACTGCTCTCCGACTCCAATGCCGCGGCGGTCTCGCTCGAGCGAGGCGACGTCAATGTCCTGCCGTTCATCGCCAACGTCCGCGACATCGCCCGTCTCGAGAAAATGCCGAACGTCACCGTGACCGGCAAGGGTTTCGCCGGCATCGGTCCCATCAACTGGCTGGCCTTCAACACCAAAAAGAAGCCACTCGACGATGTCCGCGTTCGCCAGGCCATCGCCTTTGCGTCCAACCGCGATTTCATCACCGGCAAACTGATGGCCGGCAAGGCCGTTGCCGCCATCAGTCCGATCGCACCCGGCTCGCCGCTCGCTGAACCCGGCGTTGAAACCTACAAGCTCGACCTCGCCAAGTCCGAGAAGCTGCTCGACGCCGCCGGCTATCCGAAGAAAGCCGACGGTTCACGCATGACGCTGTCGATAGACTATATTCCCGGCTCGGACGAACAGCAGCGCAACGTCGCCGAATATCTGCGGTCGCAGTTAAAGAAGGTCGGCATCAATCTCGAAGTCCGCGCAGCCTCGGACTTCCCGACCTGGGCGCAGCGGATCTCCAGCTTCGACTTCGATATGACCATGGACACCGTCTTCAACTGGGGCGACCCGGTCATCGGCGTCGACCGCACCTATCTCACCAGCAATATCCGCAAGGGCATCATCTGGTCGAACACCCAGCAGTACAGCAACCCGAAAGTCGACGAGCTGCTGGCAGCCGCGGCGCGGGAGACATCCCAGGAGAAGCGCAAGGCATTGTACTCCGAGTTCCAGAAAATCGTCGTAGCCGACGCGCCGATCCACTTCATCAACTCGACACCCTATTACAACGCCTTCAGCAAGGGCCTTTCGGGACTCCCCACCACGATCTGGGGGATTATGTCGCCGCTCGATGAGCTCTACTGGGCAACCCCGCCGAAGACCTGATCGGTCTTCGGCCTACTCTCGGGCAGTTCTCTCATGAACCTCACTCTGCACATCACGCGTCAGGTGGCCAACGCGATTGGCCTCCTGCTTGCCGTGCTGGTTCTCAATTTCTGCCTGATTCATGCAGCGCCCGGCGATCCCGCGATGGTGATCGCCGGCGAGATGGGCGGCGCGTCCGCCGATGTGATCGCAGCGCTGCGGGTCAAATATGGCCTCGACAAGAGCCTGCTCGAACAGCTCTTCACCTACATGTCGAAAGTCGTGACCGGCGATTTCGGCTACTCTTATTATTTCAACGAGCCGGTCGTCAATCTGATCGCACAGCGCATTCCGGCGACGCTTTATCTCGTGATCTCCGCGCTTGTGCTGTCGATCGGCATCGGCACCTTGCTCGGGGTAGTAAGCGCGCGAAAGCCGAACGGCCTGTTCAGCCAGGGCGTCACCGTGATCTCGCTGGCGGGCTATGCCGCACCCGTGTTCTGGACCGGGCTGATGCTGCTATTGCTGTTCGGGTCGGTGTGGCCGATCCTGCCGGTATCCGGCATGTCCGACGTGGCGCGGCCCAAAGCCGGCGTCGCGCATCTTCTGGATGTCGGTCAGCACCTCATTCTGCCGTCGGTGACATTGGCGCTTGTTTTCATCGCCCAGTATAGCCGGCTGGCGCGCGTCAACATGATCGATGCTCTGACCGCCGATTATGTCCGCACCGCCCGCGCCAAGGGCCTGCCGGAGGTCATCGTGATCGGCAAGCATGCGCTGCGCAATACCCTGATCCCGATTGTCACGGTGGCCGGCCTGCAGTTCGGCCATCTGTTCGCCGGCGCCGTGCTGGTCGAAACCGTGTTCAGCTGGCCCGGCATGGGCCGGCTGGTGTTCGATTCCATTTTGCGGCGCGATTATCCGACGCTGCTGGCCGTGCTGTTCTTCTCCGCCGTCCTGGTGATGGCCGCCAATATCATCACCGATCTGGTCTATCGCCTGATCGATCCTCGTATTCGATCGGGTGCCCGATGACCGCCATTGTCGCCCCCGACGCCTCCACACTTCCGCCGCGCCCGGCGATGTCGCCGGCGCTGGCCGCGATACGGCAGTTCGGCCGCAGCCCGGCCGGGGTAACCGGCGCCGCCGTGCTGCTCGTCATCATCCTGGTCACCGTCCTCGGCCCGTGGGTCTACAGCATCGATCCACTCGATATTTCCGGGGCACCGTTTACGCCACCGGGCGAAGATGCCTGGCTCGGCACCGATTATCTCGGCCGCGACATCCTGGCGGGCCTGATCCATGGTGGCCGCGCGACCCTGACCGTGGGCGCCGCGGCTGCCGTGATCACCATCGCGATCGGCGTGACGATCGGCTCGCTGGCCGGATTCTTCGGCGGCGCCATCGATATCGCGCTGACCAAGATCACGGAATTCTTCCAGATCCTGCCACCGCTGCTGTTTGCCATGGTCCTGGTGACGCTGTTCGGCCAGACCCTGACCACGATCACCATCGCCATCGGCGTGGTGAGCTGGACGACCGCTGCGCGGCTGACCCGCGCGGAGTTTCTGCGGCTGCGCAATCTCGATTTCGTCAAGGCCTCGCGCGCCGCCGGCGCCGGCAATCGCCACCTGATCCTGCGCGTGGTGCTGCCGAATGCACTGCCGCCGATCATCGTCTCGGCCACGCTGGCGATCGGCGTCTCGATCCTGTTCGAAGGCGGCCTGAGTTTCCTCGGGCTCGGCGATCCCAACACCATGAGCTGGGGCCTGATGATCGGACAGAACCGCAATTACGTGCTCGATGGCTGGTGGACGGTGACTTTTCCGGGCACCGCCATCTTCATCGCGGTTCTCGCCATCAGCCTGATCGGCGACGGCATCAACGACGCCATCAATCCCCGCTTGCGCAAGAGAGGTTAGGCATGGTCCCCGTCCTCTCCGTGCAGAATCTCAGCGTCGCCATGAACGGCAGCAACGGTCTGGTGCCGGTGCTGGAAAATCTCTCCTTCGACGTCGCGCAGGGCAAGACCATGGCGCTGGTCGGCGAATCCGGTTGCGGCAAGAGCATGACGGCGCTCGCCATCATGCGGCTCTTGCCCGATGATTTCACGGTGACGTCCGGCGGCATCCTGCTCGACGGCGAGGATGTGCTCGCCGCCGCGCCGGCGCAGTTGCGCGCGTTGCGCGGCAACAAGATGTCGATGATCTTTCAGGAACCGATGACGGCGCTCAATCCGCTCTACACGGTCGGCGACCAGATCGGCGAAGTGCTGCGCCAGCATCGCGGGCTCGGCCGCCGCGACGCCACCGAACAGGCGATCGGTTTTCTCAAGGCGGTCCAGATTCCCGCAGCCGAACAGCGGGTCCACGCCTATCCGCACCAGCTGTCCGGCGGCATGCGGCAGCGCGTGATGATCGCAATGGCGCTGGCCTGCAAACCCAAATTGCTGATCGCGGACGAGCCGACTACCGCGCTCGACGTTACCGTGCAGGCGCAGATCTTCGACCTGCTGGGCCAGCTGCAGGACGATACCGACACCGCCATCGTGCTCATCACCCACGATCTCGGGGCCGTGGCTGAACTGGCCGACGATGTTGCCGTGCTGTATGCCGGCCGTTGCATCGAAAAGGGATCGTCACACGAGGTGATCAGCCATGCGCGGCATCCCTATACGCGCGGACTGATGGCCTGCGTGCCGCATCTGCACCTTGGCCCTGCCCTTGCAGACCCGCAAGCCGAGCTCGACGAAATTCCCGGCATGGTGCCGCCGCTCGGCGCCCGCGGCATCGATTGCGCCTTCCTGCCGCGTTGCGGCTTTGCCGCCGACGTCTGCCGGTCGCGGCCCCAGCCGCCGCTCGAGGTCGTCGAAGCCCGGGCCGCGGTATCGTGCTGGCGGCATCAGGAGATCGCGCCATGACCGATGCGTTGCCCGCGCAGGCCCCGGACGTCCTGCTCGACGTCAACGATCTCGTGGTGCATTTCCCGGCCGGCCGCCGCCGGCTGTTGGGCGCGCCGTCGAAGGTTCATGCAGTCGATGGTGTCTCCTTTCGTGTCCACCGCGGCACCACCTTTGGCATCGTCGGCGAAAGCGGATCCGGCAAATCCACCACCGCGCAGGCCGTCATGCGGCTGATCAAGGCGACTTCCGGACAGATCGTGTTCGGTGGAGACGACATCGCTGAATTTCGCGGCGAACGACTGCGCCAGACCCGACGCAGGTTCCAGATCGTGTTTCAGGATCCATTCTCCTCGCTGGATCCGCGTCGCCGCGCCGGCGACCTCGTCCGCGAACCGCTCGATCTGCTCGACATCGGATCGGCCAGCGAGCGCGACGCCCGCGTCAGCCAGCTTCTCGCCGAGGTCGGGCTGCCGCCGCAGGCCGCCGACCTGTTTCCGCATCAATTCTCCGGCGGTCAGCGGCAACGCCTGTGCATCGCGCGTGCGATGGCGCCGGAGCCGGATCTGATCGTCTGCGACGAGGCGGTGTCGGCGCTCGACGTGGCGATCCAGGCGCAGATCCTCAACCTGCTGAAGAAACTGCAGCGCGAGCGCGGGCTGACCTATATCTTCATCTCCCACGACCTCGGCGTGGTCCAGCATTTCTGCGACGACATCGCCGTGATGTATCTCGGCAAGATCGTCGAACAGGCGCCGGCTTCCATGTTCTTTTCGGCGCCGCGCCATCCCTACAGCTGGTCGTTGATCGCCGCCGCCGCGCCCCCGGGCCCGCTGCGCGCGCGGCTCAAGCAGAGTTATCTCGTGAATGGCGATCCGCCGAGCCCGGTCGATCCGGCACCGGGTTGCCGGTTCGTACAGCGCTGCCCGTTTGCGGTCGATCGATGTCGCGAGCAGCTGCCGATTCTGGACGTCACCGGACCCGGCCACTACGTGGCATGCCATCGCGTCGGCGACTTGGCGCCCCCGGACTTTACCGCGGGCAGATAGGCGATCATTGTCGATAAGCCGACAGAAATATAAGCCGACAGGTATGACGATCTCGCGGCAGGCTGAACAACAGCCGTTCGCTGAAATGGGAACGACGAGGAGACCCGAGCAAGAAAATGCCGCCACGGATGGGATCCGCGGCGGCAGGCATGCCCGACGATGAGAACGGCGCAACGTTCAGAAGTTGAACGTCGTCGATACGAGATAGGTTCGGGGAGCGCCGAGCGTGATCACGCCGCTGTAGGCCGACGCCCAATAGGCCTTGTTGAAGACGTTCTCGACGCTGGCTCGGATCACAATCGGCTTGCCGTTCCACGGAGACGTCAGGGTGTATCGTGCTCCGACATCGACCCGCGTCCATTCAGGGATCGTAAGCGTGTTGGTAGTGTTGACATACTGCGAGGCGGTATAGATCACCTTCCCCGTCAGCGTCAGGTCGCGCATGAATGGCGTATCCCACTCCGCACCGATGTTGGCGTTGAGGGCGGGAACGCCGACCGCCTTCCTGCCGTCGGTGGCGCCGTTGACCGTATTAACCTGGATGCCGTCGATCAGCGCCACACCACCGAGCACTCGAATCGAGGGTGTGATTTCGCCGAACACATTGAGCTCGGCGCCGCGGTTGCGCTGTCTGCCGTTGAGTTCCTGGGTCGAAGTCGCACCGGAGGTCACCGTGATGATGCTGGGCTGCTCGATTTCGAACAGGCTCAGGGTTGTCGTCAGGCGGCCCATATCGATCTTCACGCCGGTCTCGACCTGAGTGGTCTTGCCGGGTGGAAAAACCGTACCGATGTTGGCATACTGCGAGCCGGTCACGACGTGGGGCGTCTGAAAGCCCTCGATGTAGTTTGCATAGAGCGAGATATTTTCGACCGGCTTCACCACGATGGCGTAGGCGGGAGTCACCGCGGAAGCCTCCTGTTCCGGGCGGCTGCTGCCCGGCGTGAGAAAGTTCGTGACTTCGCTGCTTGCCTTCTGATGGCGAACGCCGACCGTCAACTGAACGCGCTTGTTCCACAACGACATCGTATCTGAAATGCCGACGCTTTCGAGATTTACGTTGGTCTTTTGATTCCCGGCCTCGACGTTCAAACTTGGAAGAGCGACGCTGGCCGGCGAGGTGTACAGATTCCAGGAAATCAGCCCAGCCGAACTCTGGAGACGCTGACGATAGGTCCGGTCGTTGATCGCATAGTTGACGTTCACAGCATGATTGACCGGGCCGGTGTCGACCGCCGCCCTCAAGCCCGCTTCTCCTGCAAGGGTCTCGAACGTCTCATGTCCAAGACCCGGACGCCCGATCAAAGTGCCGGTGGCGCTGAGAATGCTGGGCGAAGCAAACCTGTAGTCGATCTTGCTGTCATGATAACCAAACGCCGCATACGCGGTCAGCCAGTCGGCAACGTCCACCTCGCCTCTTACGGTCGTGAACAGGTCCTTCGTCTTGTAATAGGCCCAAGGCAACTGGAAATTTGTCCCGGCTTTCGGCGGCGAAGGAATGACAGTTGAGCCGACTCCAAAGAAGCGCAGTGGAGGCGTCAGGTTATCGGCTTGATAACCAACATCGACGGCTAAACGCGCGTTCTCGCCCCGATAATCGACGCCGAGCACCGCATTGCCGAATTCGTCGGTCTGGCGGTCCCACGGCGTATTTCCGTTCGAGTAGGCGCTGTTGAGCCGGACGCCCCATTCCTTGTGCTCGCCATAGCGCCGGCTGACATCGATATTGCCGCCGAACTGCGATTTGGAAACGTAGGCGCTCGTCAACCGCGTAATGTCGACGTCAGGCGCATGCTTGGTGATGAGATTGATGCTGCCGCCGACGGCGCCGCCGCTCGAAACGCCGGTGCCGCCAACCGTCATGCCATTGAGCAGGGCGCTTGGCCCTTTCAGGACCTCGACGCGCTCGATGAAATTGGCACCCGTGGAGTAGTAGGGTGCGATTCCGGCCAGGCCGTTCAAACTATAATCGCCGCTGTCGTAGTAGAAGCCGCGGATGAACAGACCATCGGCGCCGCCACCTGCGGCTTGAATCACCCTGACGGAAGGATCGTTGGCCAGAACGTCGCGGATCGTGCGCGCCTGCTGATTGGCAATCAATTCGGCAGTGTAGCTGGTCTGGTTGAAGGGCGTATCCATCACGCCGCGGTTGCCGAGAAGCCCGAGGCTGCCGCCGGTCGCGACCTGTCCGCCTGCGTACGGAGCCGGCGGTGCACCCAGAGTTCCGGTCGAAGGCGTCAGATACGGAACCGGTTCCACGCGCCGAGGTGCCGGCGCAGCGACGCGCCGCTGCACACGGCGCGCGGACGTTTGCGACCTGCGTACCGTGGGCCGCGCACGCTGCTGCGTCGGAGCATCGATGGTGACGGGTGGCAAATTGCCTTGCGCAAATGCTCTCTGACCGCTGGCAAGATCCAGTGAGAGAGCAAGATAACTCACCGCCCCCAGCGAAAGAGCGCGCATAACATTTCTGCGGGCGATCCTGTACGTCATACTTCCACCCCAAATCCTGAAAAGAGATCCCGAAGATTGTTCTAACTTCACGGGGGAAAACGGCGAGTAGAAGCCATCTAAGCTAATGGCGTGTGCGCACAGCAGAGTGAATCGGTGGCGATCAAGCACACCGCATACTTTCCAATCGTTCTAGATAAGCGCGCTCAAAATTTTAATCGCTCTAAATTTGCAAGCTGCGCGCGAAGTCGGATGAAATATCGACCTGCCGATTCACGAACGTCGCTCGACGGCGAGACGCCTGTTATCGAACGGTCAGCCTTGTTCCAGACGACGCGTCATCTCATCCCGGCAAATCGCGTAACGCACGGATGAATACCTGTGAACCGATCTCGATCAACTCGTCGAGAGAACAAAATCGGGTCGCGGCGGCGAAAAATTCTCGCGCCACGCTCGAATAGCGCGGATTCGATCCTCCGGAAACTGGATTTGGTCTTCGAAAGAGTCCGGTGTTTGACAGATCAAGACCGGCATGCAGACGGATGCGCCACTGGTTCGTCTGGCGGCGGAGTGCGGGTTGGCCGAGCTGTAGCCCGCCCGCTCGAAGGCCGGGCGGGCCAGGGGTAAGGCCGAATGCAAATCAATGAAAAACTGGCGATCCCGGCATGACTCGAACATGCGACCTACGGTTTAGGAAACCGTCGCTCTATCCGGCTGAGCTACGGGACCGAAGCCCGGCGCGATGCCGCGGGGGCTTGGCTGGTTCATACCAAAGTGGGCGGGTGATCGCCAGCCCTCGAAATGGCCTGAGCGGGAACGCAGGCGGCATTTTCAGGTGCTTCTGACCGCCTGAAAACGACTCCTTTTTGTCATGGCCGGGCTTGTCCCGGCCATCTACGTCTTTCCTGCCATAATGAAGCCGGGACGTGGATGCCCGGGACAAGCCCGGGCATGACGAGTCCAGCAGTTTCGAGGCCCGGCCAGCCTTCAAAAGCAGATACCCAGCACCTTCATCCGGCACGATTTCGCCGGCGTCCTTTTTTCGGCCTTCGACGCGGTTTTCCTGGCCGCAGCCGGACGTGGCTTCTCATAGTCGCCGGCGATCACCATGGCCCAATAGGTGCGATTGGAGGTGACGCTCCTGGCACTGGCGACGCCGACACGGGAAGCCTTGGGCAGCAGGAGGTTTTTGCGATGGCCCGCCGAATTGATCCACTGGTCGAGCGTCCTTTTGAAATCCTCGTAGCCATAGGCAATATTCTCGGCGGCCCGCCCCGCTTTGGCGGGCGCCATTCTCGAATTGAAGGATCCGAGCACGTCGTGATCGAGCTTGTCTTTGGCGGCCATGGCCTTGGCCTGATCGAGGGCAATCCGGTTCAAGGTCGCATCGGTGGCAACCTTGCCTTCCCCCTGCTTCGACCGGAACTGGGAAATCATCGAGGCGGGCGATGGCTCGGCGGATGCCGGGCCGCCAAAGCCCAGAGGCAGGCAGAAAACGATGGCGAACAGGGCTTTCATTGCGTTCGCGGTGCTCACCAACCGATTTCCATATCGTTCCTTGCACGCAGCCAGCCTCGCGCTTGATTCGCGAGGCCGGCTGCCTGTTCACGTCATGGGAACGCATTGAAGCGAAAGCGTGGCCGGTTGACCTCGATCCGGCCGATAAGGGTCTACGCCTTGATCCCTGGCATCGGCCAGCAGCAGCGACATCTGCTGGGTATTGCGCAGCTGCGCCGCGATCGCGGGCTCGCTCAGGATCTCCTTGACCGATTTCGCCATGCTGGCGATGACATCGGGCGGCGTGCCGGTGGGAGCGCTTGTTTTCTTGTTCGCAGGTCTATGAATTGCCGAAGCCCGATCCGGGCTTTTTGTATTCCGGCCGCGGCGGACTGAAGATATCGAGCACGCGCGCGCCTTGCGGCCCTGCGCGCATGGTGTGCGGCACGTTGCCCGGGGTGCGCCAGAAATCGCCCTTCTTCACTTCGATCTGCTCATCGCCCTGAAACCGGATCGCCGAGCCCTCGAGCAACACCCCCCATTGCTCCTCGGGATGATGATGCCGGGTGCCTTCCGCATGCGGATCCAGCGTCACCACCGAGAGCATGGCATGCTCGCCGGCGAAGATCCGCGTGGTGACGCCCGTCGCGAGTTCGCGAAACAGGCCGTCATGCGGATCGTCCAGATTGTGAAACTCTTCCTTCTGACTCATCGTGGCATCCTCAATGTCTCTCGATCAGGATTTGCGATCAGGATTTCGCGTAGGAGCCCTGGTAGCGTCCCTCGCGGATCGCGAGCAGGGTTTCATCCTCGCGCTTCATCTGGGCGCGGACCGCCTCGAGCAAGCTGGTTGCGATCGCAGCCGGAAACGACAGCACGCCGTCCTCGTCGCCGACCACGATGTCGCCGGGCGAGACCACCGATCCGCCGATCGACACCGGCACATTGATTTCGCCGGGACCGCTCTTGTAGGGTCCGCGGTGAATGACCGCGCGCGCAAAGCATGGAAAGTCGGATGCGGCGAAGGCGGCGACGTCGCGGATGGCGCCGTCGATTACATAGCCCGCCGCACCCCTGTGCTCGGCGATGTTCTTCATGATCTCGCCGACCAGCGCACGGGACTCGTCGCCGCCGCCATCGACGACGATGACGTCGCCCGGCCCGACCAGTTCGAGCGCCTTGTGAATCGCCAGATTATCGCCCGGCCGGGTGCGCACCGTGAACGCCGTTCCCACCAGCCTGCCGCTGCGATGGAACTGGCGCAGCCCCACCGCACCCGGCAGCCGGGCCAGATTGTCGCTGATGATGCAGGTCGACGCGCTCCTGAATGCCTCGATCAGTTCGGGCGCGGGCCTCGGCACGCTCTCCATGGCCGTGGTGACGCTCATACCGATGGCTCCCTTTGGCATCTCGCGCATTGGTCCGAGCGGCTGCATTTTCTGCCATTCCGCTCCGGCGCGTCATCTGAGCCGTTACCATGGGGAGGTCAAGTTTTGCGCCGAACCAATCCTTCAATAGCTGATATTCAGGAAACCATCGTACCCTGTCGCACCCTATGCAGCGCTGACGACAGCGCCTGCCGGCGCAAAGATCGCCTCCATTTCCCTCCGCGCCTTGAACGCCGGCAGGGTCTCATCGATGGCGACGTCGTTCCAGGTCAGCAACTCGTCCTTGCGGACCGGCCGCACCAGCTTGAGATGGTGAGCAAGGCCCAGCGGAAGGCCGCCCTGCGCGAGCGAGCGCCCGGCGGGTACGAGCTTGCCGAACACGGTGTAACCACCCTCGCCATCCAGCATTTCGCCCGGCACGAGGTCGCGCTTGGCGGTGGCCACCACGTCGGCGTTGAAGCAGGTCGCCACACCCGTCGGTTCGTTGCGCAGTCCCACCGAGGCGACGGAGATGCCGAGTTCCAGCCCGATCATGTGCCAGCGCCGGTACATGCTCATGTAGCGGCCATCAGGATCGGTCACGACGCTGTACTCCTTGAAGCAGCGCCGGATGTAATCCGTATCGGCCTCGATACAAACCCAGACACCCTTGCGAATGTCATAGGGGATCTGCACACCATCGGACGTCAGGCAGGAAACCACCTCGACCAGTCCCTTGCGGTCGAGGATGCCGCCTTCGCTTTTCGGCCGCATCAGGGTCGGGATGTCGTCGATCGAGCCCGGCGGAAAGCTCAGTCCCGCGTCGGGCGCCTCGAGGCCCGTCGCATTGGCGATCGCGGCACTCTCGATCGCCGGCTTCGAACCGTCGAGGAAGGCATTGAACATTTTCGGATTGAGGCCGCCCTCCTTCGCCTGTTCAGCCGTCAGGCCCCAATGGGTCCAGACGGTATCAGGGGTCGACTCCCGGTATTGCGGCAGCCATTTATGACCGCGGCCGGCGGCGACCACCGGAAAGCCGGCGGTCCGCGCCCAATCGACCAGTTCGCAGGCGAGACCCGGCTGATCGCCATAGGCCAGGCTGTAGATCACCCCGGCCTGGCTGGCCTTGTGCGCCAGCAGCGGTCCGCAGAACGCATCCGCTTCCACCGTGACGTTGATGAGATGCTTGCCATGGCGGAAAGCCGCCAGCGCGTGCTCCACCGCCGCGGGCGGATTGCCCGTGCATTCAATGATGATCTCGATTTCCGGATGCGCCACCACGGCCTGCCAGTCGTCGCCGACATGGGTCGTTTTCATCTTCAAGGCGTCATCGAGCGAGGACGCCGAGTACCGCTCCCCGGGCCAATCGACGCGGGCGAGGTTGGCCCGCGCATTGGCCGGCGAGAGATCGGCGATTCCAACCAGATGAATGCCCGGCGTGCGCGGCACCTGCGCCAGATACATCGATCCGAACTTACCGGCGCCGATCAAGCCGATCCGGAGCGGCCGGCCGGATGCCTCGCGCTCACGCAGCTTGCTGAAGAGATTCATCGGATGTCTCCTGCGGGAAAATCGAAAATCGACGTCGGCACTATATTCCGCAACGGCTGGGAGGCGGGGACACGGTACGGTGACGTCAATGGATCAAAACCGGATTCGCATCAACGGCGCGCTCTGATATCAAGGCAGGAAATAATTTCCCGCCGGCGCTGCTAGAATATTCTCTGCAATTTCAGTGCGATGCCGAATTATCCGGGTCTTACAGCGAATCCAATGCATCAGAATGAGTGCCGGAAAAACGCCCAGTTCCGGGGTGATAATGGCGACAATTGGTGTAAGTTGTGTCGCAGGAACCTGTCTTGAAAATCCTATCCTGGAAAATTCATCCGTGATGGTGTCACGAACATCCACCCTGCTGATCGCAACGCTCGCTGCCTGCGTCGCGCTGACGCCGCTGCGCGCGCAGGCGCAGTGGTGGAGCAGCAAGCCGGCCGATTTCGAGGCCTGCGCCGACGTCGCCGAGAAGGCGCCGACCAAAGAGGAAAAGACATCCAAGCTCGGCGACTGCCATTCCAAATTCGCCGGCCGGCGCAAGCCCGGCGGCGGCTACACCTATTTCGATTTCATGCAGAACAAGCACTTCGATATCGCGGGACCGAACCCGACGCCGGAAGAGCAGAAGAAAATCGACGAGGAGTATATTGCCTATCTGGAGCAGGAGCGGCGCTCCACCATCGCCGCCGCCTTCACCGCCAGGCAGCGGCAGGTGCAGCAGGCCTCGCTGAAGCGCGAAGTTGAGAAGGTCCCGGTGCCCCGGCAAAATCCGGCGAGGCAACAGGCCGCCGCCACGAGCGAGCCCAGATCCAGCGACGTGAGGCCTGCCGAGATGAGGCCCGGCGATGTCAGGTCACGGACCAGGGCGACCAATTGCGCGAAGGGTACCTTCTCCTGCGAGTGGCCGCGACTCTCCGAAGGCATCAAGGACATCAAGAAGCTGTTCAGCCCGCCGCCGAGCAAGGCCAAGCGGAGTTGAGCCCTGTCGTCCCTGCGAAAGCAGGGACCCATACGCCGTGCCCTGTCGATGAGGCACCGCGGCAGATACCTTCTTCAATCATTGGCGCCCGGGGCTTGGGGGCCCCGGGTTCGCGGGGACGACGTGCTGAAAGATCAGTCGCCAACGGCGCATCGCGGATCTGCTCCGGTGTCAGTCCCGGCGAACCCTTGCCGGCGGCCTCCGCGCTCCTGATCAGCGCCACGATGCGGCGCGACAGCGGCACCTGGAGCCCGTGGCGGTCGGCGATTTCGATGATGACGCCCTGCAGATAATCGATTTCGGTGGCGCGTCCCCGCTGCAAATCTTCCCACATCGACGAGCGCGCCTCGGGATCGATCTTCATCGTTCTGCCCAGCACCATACTGAAAATCGCATCCGGCAGCCGCAGCAGATACGGCGTCCAGCTCGCCGGCACCGGCGTCGACGACACCGGTTGGATGCCATCAGCCTTGAGCGCGGCCAGCCCCTCCGCCATCTGGTCGGCGAACAGCCTGCGCCATTTGAGCTGCGCCAGCTGCCGGCGCAGCGGCAGGCCGGCCAGTGCGTTGAGCGCGTTGTTGAGATTGACCAGCAGCTTGCCCCATTGCACGCCCGATATGTCCCGGGTGGCGCGCAATCTCAGCCCCGGCACCGAAAGCCGCTCCGCGGTGGCTTCGTCGTCGGCTTCGATCACGATATCGCCCGAGGTGGAGCGGTGAAACCGGCCCTGGCCCACCGAGACCACGTTGAACGGCACCATGCCGCCGAGCACGATCCGCCCCGGCAACCGCTCGCGCAGCACGCCGACATTGCCGACGCCGTTCTGCAGGGACACGATGACCGCATCATGCGGCGCGTGTCTGGCGATGACGCCGGCGATTCCGGCGGTATCGGCGCTCTTGACCGTCACCAGCACCACGCCGGCATCGCCAAAGATCGTCGGATTTTCCGACAGCGTCAGCTGGTCCGCCGCGATCCTGCGGTCGAGGCCCTCGAAGCTCGTCAGCCGCAGCCCGTTGCTTTCGATCTCCGCGATCACGCGCGGCCGCGCCAGCAAGGCGACCTGGCGGCCTCCCGCCGCCAGCATGCCACCGACAAAGCAGCCGATGCTGCCGGCCCCGGCGATGCCGATCAATCTGTCTGCCGTCATCGCACGCCGCCCTCGTTCAGCTCCTATTCAAATAGCAGACTTTTGTCTGCGATGCCCGGCGCTTCCTTCTCCCTCTCCCCGTGAAGGGAGAGATGAGCGCGCCGGCCCGCGCCTTGTAACCGTCATGGCGCGCCGTTATGTTTGCCGCGGGGCTGGCACGCGGCAGGAGGCGACAATGGGTTTACTCGACGTACTCAACGGCATGCAGAACGGGCCGCGAGGCCCGAGCAATCCGAACGCGCAGGACAAGGGCGGGATGTCGCCGATCACCATGGCGATCCTGGCCTTGCTCGCCTACAAGGCGGTCAAGCACATCGGCGGCAGCGGCCAACCCCAGACTGCTCCCGCTCCGGCGCCATCACCCAACACGGTCAATGCCGGCCTGCCCGGCGGCAGCATGGGCGGCGGTCTTGGCGATCTCCTGAAGGGCGGCCTCGGCGGCCTGCTCGGCGGCGCCGCCGCCGGCACCGTGATCTCGGGCGGGCTCGGCGACCTGCTCAAGCAATTCCAGCAGCACGGCCAGGGCGAGGTGGCGGATTCATGGGTCGGCAAGGGCGAGAACAGGTCGATCGCGCCCGGCGATCTCGGCCAGGCCCTGGGGATCGATCAGATCAACGCGCTGACGTCGCAGACCGGATTGTCGCAGGACGAACTGCTTGCCGGACTCAGCCAGCAGTTGCCCGGCGTCATCGACCAGCTGACGCCGGACGGACGGCTGCCGACCGAAAGCGAATTGTCGAAATGGATCTGACGCAGGCCTCGCCTGCCAGCCTGCATTCTGGAAAAGGACGATACACATGAGCGGCATCCTCTGGATCATCCTGGTCGGCTTCGTCGCCGGCCTCATCGCGCGATGGCTGTCGCCGGGGCCGAACACGCCGGGCGGCTTCATCCTCACCACCGTGCTCGGCATCGCCGGCGCGTTTCTGGCGACCTTCGTCGGCCAGGCCATCGGCCATTACGGCCCGAACCAGGGCGCCGGCTTCATCACCGCAACGATCGGCGCGGTAGTGGTGCTGTTCATCTGGAATCGGCTGGTGGCGAGCCGGGTGATTTCCGATCCGGGCGCGAAGTAGAACGCAGGAGCCGTAGGGTGGGCAAAGGCGCACACTTCGCGCCGTGCCCACCATCTGCAACCGAACAAGCCGAGGAATGGTGGGCACGGCGCAAGAGCACCTTTGCCCACCCTGCGTTTTCGAAATCTCACGTGATCAGATGCAGCCCCGCATCCATCCGCACCAGTTCGCCGGTCATGTTGCTGGACGCCGGCGTCGCCAGAAAACACACCAGCGACGCGATGTCTTCCGCCGATGAGGCGACCTTGAGCGGCACCCGCGCGATCACGCTGTCGCGCACCGCCTTGGCGCCGGCCTCGCCGCGGCCCTTGGTGAACCATGGCGTGTCGATATAGCCGGGGCATACCGTATTGACGCGGATCAGCGGCGCCAGCGCGCGCGCCAGCGAATAGGTGATGGTGTTGAGCGCGCCCTTGCTCGCGGCATAGGCGATCGACGAACCGACGCCGCTGATGCCGGCGACCGACGAGATATTGACGACGGATGATGCCCGGCCCGAAGCCTTGGCGCCGGCCTCCAGCAGGCTGCGCGCCGCACGGATCATCTGGAACGGGCCGATGGTGTTGACGCCGAACAGCCGTTGAAAATCCTCCGCCGACAATCCGTCGAGATCGGCATGCGGCACATGCTTGGTGATCCCCGCGTTGTTGATCAGCGCATCGATCCGTCCCCAGGGTGCTGCGGCCGCCACGATCTTTCTGCAGTCCTCGTCGCTGGAGACGTCGCCCTGCACCACCACCACTTCGGCGCCCGCGGCACGACAAAGGTCGGCGGTGGCCTCCGCTTCCCTGGCGCTGGAGGAATAGTTGACCACGAGGCGCGCGCCGCCCTTGGCCAGAATGGCCGCGGTCGCGGCCCCCAGGCCGGACGCCGAACCGGTGACGACTGCGCACAAACCATCCTTCGACATCCACATTTCCTCTTTTTGATTGTTCGATCCGGGCCGCGATCTACCATATCGCGCCGGCAAAGGCCTGCAAATCCGCCAAAATCCATTGGGCGGAATTCATGGCCCTTGGCAGCGCATGCCGGCCCCGCAGGCGGCCCTGCGGCAGGCGCTTGTCTTAGCGGTGGCTTTTCCTCATCATGCGGTGCAAGAAAAGACCGCATCTGAGGCCCGGCGGCACCGCCGGGCGCGACGTGCCAATTCAAAACGAGGAAACGCTGTGGCGGAGAGTGAGAACATCGTTGCCGAGACCGCCGAGAAGATTTTCGCGGATCTCGCCGACGCCCAGACCATCAACAGCGACAAGAACGGCAGCTGGAAAGCGCCGCTGTGGCAGGCGCTGACCGAATCCGGCTTGCCGCTGTCCTGGGTATCAGACGATCTCGGCGGCTCCGGCGCCAGCCTCGCCGAAGGTTTCAGCGTGCTGAGTTCGGCCGGGCGTTTTGCCGTGGCGGTGCCGCTGGCCGAGACCATGCTGGCGGGATGGCTGCTGGCGCAGGCGAAGATTGCCTCCCCCGAGGGCGAGATGACGGTGGCGCCCGCGAGCCCCCGGGATCGCATCACGCTCAACGCCGACGGCACGCTGAGCGGCCGCGCCCGCGGCGTGCCCTTCGCCAAGGTTGCAAAGCATATCGCCGTGCTCGCCGATGGCGGAAACGGGTTGTCGATCGCGCTCGTCGATGCCAGCGCGGTGCGGATCGAAGCAGGTCTCGGACTCGGCGGCGACGCCAGCGATACCGTGACATTCAGCAACGTTGCGCCGATAACGATCAAGGCAGCGCCCAATGGTTTTGACCAGACCGCGCTGATGCTGATGGGTGGCGTGGCGCGCTCCCTGCAGATCGCCGGCGCGCTGGAATCGATGCTGGACATCAGCGTGCGCTATTCCAACGAGCGCGTGGCGTTCGAGAAGAAGATCTCGAAATTCCAGGCGGTGCAGCACAATCTGGCAAGACTTGCCGGCGAGTCGGCGGCGGCGCTGGCGGCGGCGACCTCGGCGGCGGATGCGATCGCCAACAGCACCTCGTTCGACGATGCGTTCTTTCTGGAAGCGGCATCGGCCAAGATCCGCTGCTCGGAGGCCGCCGAAAAGGGCTCCGCGATCGCCCATCAGGTGCATGGCGCGATCGGCTTCACGGTCGAGCACATCCTGCACCGCTACTCCCTGCGCGCGCTCGCCTGGCGCGACGATTTCGGCTCCGAGAGCTACTGGGCCGTCGAGCTCGGCAAGCTGGTCGCCGCCCGCGGCGCCGACGAGCTGTGGCCGCTGGTGGCATCGCGCTGAAGATGGCGATGAACATAAGCTCAGGACGACGTGGCGCTTACCCTCCCCTGGAGGGGGAGGGTCGGCTCGCATCGAGCGTAGCGAGAAGCGAGACGGGGTGGGGTGATCTCTCAACTCGGACACCGTTCGACGTGAGAGACCTTCACCCCACCCCGCCGCTCCTTTCAGTCGCGTCGACCCTCCCCCTCCAAGGGAGGGTGAAGGAAAACGCAGCGACCGAGTCTTGCTTCAAAAACTTCCGCATCCGGGACTGAACCAACATGACCGCAGCCCTTCGTTTCGATCCGATCCGCCTGCCACCCGAATGCGAGCAGTTGCGCAAGGAAGTGCGACAATTCCTTGCCGACGAAATCGCCGCCGGCACCTTCGATCCGCACCAGCCCAACCGCGAGGACACCGACGCGCCGGAATTCTCCCGAAGGGTCGGCGAGCGCGGCTGGCTCGGCATGACCTGGCCGAAGAAATATGGCGGCCACGAGCGCTCCTTCCTCGAACGCTATGTGGTGACCGAAGAGATGCGCGTCGCCAATGCGCCAACGCGCCGCTTCTTCGTCGCCGACCGCCAGAGCGGCCCGGTGCTTTTGAAATACGCGCCCGAGCACATCAAGATGGACATCCTGCCGCGGATCTGCCGCGGCGAAGTCTGTTTCGCCATCGGCATGAGCGAGCCGAATTCCGGCTCCGACCTGTTCGCCGCCAAGACCAAGGCGACCAAGACCGACGGCGGCTTCCTGATCAACGGCACCAAGATCTGGACCTCGTCGGCGCATATCGCCGACTACATGATCGCGATTTTTCGCACCTCGCCGCCCACGAAGGAGAACCGCCGGCACGGCCTCACCCAGTTCCTGGTCAAGATGAAACAGCCGGGCATCCAGGTGAACCCGATCGGGCAGATCACCGGCCAGTTCGAATTCAACGAGGTGGTGTTCACCGACTACTTTGTCCCTGACGATCACATGCTCGGCGAAATCGACGGCGCCTGGAAGCAGGCGACTTCCGAGCTTGCCTATGAGCGTTCCGGGCCGGAGCGATTCCTCGAAACCTATTACGTGCTGACCGAACTGGTGCGCGCGGTCGGTCCAAATCCGGACACCCGCAGCGCCGAAGGCATCGGACGGCTGGTGGCGCAGCTGCACACCATGCGGCGGATGTCGGTATCGGTCGCGGGCATGCTGCAGGCCGGCAAGGAGCCGGTCGTGGAAGCTTCCATCGTCAAGGATATCGGCACCATCTGGGAGCAGCAATTGCCGCACCGGGTTCGCGACCTCGCCGCCTTCGTCGAGGAGACCGCCACCAACCGCGAGACGCTGGAGCATCAGCTGTCGTTCGCGATCAAGACCGCGCCGAAACTCACCATTCAAGGCGGCACCACCGAGGTGCTGCGCGGCATCATCGCCCGCGGGCTCGGGCTGCGCTGACCCAATTCAATTCAATCGAGGATCATCCATGACCAAATTCACAGACATCGGCATCGAGAAGCACGGCCACGTCGGCCTGATCGAGATCCAGCGGCCGCCATTGAACTTCTTCGACATCTCGCTGATCAACCAGATCGCCGACGCCTTGGAAGAGTTCGACAAGGATATCGAGATCCGCGCCTCGGTGCTCGCCGCCCAGGGCAAGGCATTCTGCGCCGGCGCCAATTTCAGCGATCCCGCGCGGCAGGCGCAGGAAGCGGCCGAAGCGAAAGGCGATCCGGCCGACAGCCTCGGTTCGATCAACAGCCTCTATCTGCACGCGGTGCGCATCTTCCGCGCCAAAAAGCCTGTTGTCGCCGCCGTGCAGGGCGCGGCCATCGGCGGCGGCCTCGGCCTCGCGGTATCCGCTGACTTCCGCGTCACCTGCCCCGAAGCGCGCTTCTCCGCCAATTTTACAAAGCTCGGTTTTCATCCGGGCTTCGGGCTGACCACGACCCTTCCCGAACTGGTCGGCAAGAACAACGCCGAACTGATCTTCTACACCAGCCGCCGCGTCACCGGCGAGGAAGCCACCCGCATGGGCCTCGCCAATCTCTGCGTGCCGCAGGACCAGGTCCGCGCCGAGGCGATGAAGCTCGCGCAGGAGATCGCCGAATGCTCGCCCCTCGGCCTGCTCTCGACCCGCGCCACCATGCGCGCCGGCCTCGCCGACCGCGTGCTCGCCGCCACCAACCACGAACTCGCCGAACAATCCCGCCTGCGCGCGACGGAAGATTTCAAGGAAGGCGTGAAGGCGACCGCCGAGCGCCGGGTGGCGAATTTCAAGGGGCGGTGAACTTCTGCCCTCTCCCGCTTGCGGGTCGCTTGCGGGGGAGGGTGCCGAGCGATAGCGAGGCGGGTGGGGGCTCTCTCAACGAATCCCGTCGTTGTGAGTGCCCCCACCCCAGCCCTCCCCCGCACGA
>JBDRNF010000069.1:0-12501 GCA_043811435.1 Pseudomonadota bacterium | reverse complement strand
AAGCATCACGGCACCGCCTTCACGTGAGCAGTGAACAGGTAACCACCATTTCGTACCGTACTGATGAGACTTGAACCGGGGCTCTTCGCTTCGAACTTCTTGCGAACGCGCGAGACCAGCATGTCGACGGTACGATCGAATGGATCGGATGCTCGTCCGCGCGTCCAGTCGAGTATCTGGTCTCGCGTCAAGACGCGGCGCGGTCGCTGCACGAAGCAAGCGAGAAGATCGAATTCCGCAGTGGTGAGAGTCAATTCGTTGCCCGCAACGTCAGCAAGTTGCCGGGCATCCAGGTCGATCACAAACCGATCGAAGGCGAGCCGTCGCGACGACGGGGCCGGCGGCTTTACGTTCGCACGCCGTAGCAGCGCCCGCACGCGAGCCAGAAGCTCGCGTGGCCCGAAAGGCTTTACGAGATAGTCGTCGGCGCCCACTTCGAGTCCGATGACTTTGTCGATCTCGTCGCTCTTGGCCGTCAACATCAGTATCGGCGTTATATCTTGTGTTCGAATCCTGCGGCAGATTGACAGCCCGTCTTCGCCAGGCAGCATCAAATCAAGGATAATGAGATCCGGCTGCGTGCGAGCCAATATGGCGTCCGCAGCAACTGAATCCTCGGCCTCCTCGACCGAGAATCCCTCGTTGCGCAGCAGCTTGCTGACCAACCTCCGGATTTCCGGATCATCCTCAACAATCAGGATCGTGGCGACAGTCGCGTCCATCCGGGTCCCTTATGAACATCGAGCGTGAAGAAACAAGACCATCGGGCCGGATTTTACAAACTGTTACATACCGTTGACCAAACTCCAAAAAACAATGCGTTGGGATCAAACGCCACTGACATTACCCCGGCATTCTCCCCGGACGCGCTTGTCGTCTCGGAAGTCGTCAACGCTCATTACGGAGAATGACCCGATGAAGAAGCTCCTGACCATGTCCGCACTTGCAGCCGCACCACCATAGGCGCGCGGCTGCACCGTCACCCGCCAAAGCTCAGCGGCCCGCTGAGCCGGTGGGACGCCGGGCGGCACCCTGCCCCGGCCGCCGCCCGGCGCATTTCCTTCACCCATCTCCCAGGAGAATGAAGATCATGACTGCTAAAGGTACATTTCGTATCCACGTTGCCGCCCTCTCGTTGCTCGGCGCTATTGCAGCGACCGTGAGCGCTACCGGGGCTCAGGCCCAGGTCTCATCCCAAATGCAGGCACAGGCGATGGCGGTGGGTCAGGCCTGCCGCACCGACATCGGCCAATACTGTTCCAACGTGCAACGCGGCGGCGGCCGCATCTTGACCTGCCTGCAGGGCCATTCCGGTGAACTGACGCCGTCATGCCGCAGCGCCATGCCAAAGGCCGAGGCTCTCAAATCGCAAGCCGCTGGCGCCAACATGTTGCCGAAGTAAGCGGGCAGGATGGCATCACAAACGCCGCCGGTCATTCCGCGCCAACAATCGGCAAGCCCGACGACCGTCGGGCTCGCCGTGCAGGTCGCGTCATCAGGACGTCTCGGACCATTGACGGCAATTCTGTTCCTGCCGCGCGGGTCGATCCGGGCGTTCATACGCGGCGCGTGTGATACGCTGCGGCTCTATGCCTGCAGCCGCCAGCATTCGACGAATGTTGACGATCCGGACGCCATGGCAAGAATTCGGATGTTCGTCTCAGGCTTTGCGGTTGCCGGCTCTCGCATGTCGCTCATAAGACCATGAACGTCCAGCAACCGATCAATTCTCTTCTGGCAATGAACCGCCCTCAACCGCAGCGCAGGCGGATGTCATCGGCTGTCTGGGTGATCGCTGCGCTTTGCATCGGCGCCGCTGGCCTGCTGGCGTTTCGATACTCGTATCCATATCCTGTCGAGGCCGAACCAATTGCTCCCTCAAGCCTTGTGGTCGACGTCAGCGGGCCTGGCACACTCGACGCAACGAACAAGATTGTCGTCAGTACGCGAATCCAGGGCCGCCTTAACGAAATCACCGTCGACCGCAACGATACGGTAGTGACCGGACAGATCCTTGCGCGTATCCAATCGAACGATCTGGGCAATCAACTCGCAGCGGCCCAAGCCAGCGAACAGGCGGCGCTGCGTGCTGTCGAGGTAGCGAAAGCAGATCGAACGCGCACCGAGGCCACCCTGGTCAACGCGCGGACAAATTACGAGCGCCAGAGTGCACTGGTCGATAAGGGATTCACCAGCCAGCAGAATTTTGATGCCGCAGCCGCCGTCTTTCAGCAGACAACTGCCGACGTTGCGCACGGCGATCAGGCGATCGAGCAGGCACGCTCGCAGGCGCAGAGTGCGGCGGCTAACGTCCGCGTCGTACAGGCGCAGATCGACGACACCATCGTGCGGGCCCCGTTCCCCGGCATTGTGGTCTCGCGCGACAGGAATGTCGGCGACATCCTTACTGTTGGTGCATCGATCCTGCAGCTCGTGGATCCCGCTACGATCGTGCTGACGGCACGATTCGACGAAAGCACGATGGCGTCGATCAAGCCGGGACAGCCGGTGAAAATTTCCCTCGCCTCGCAACCTGGAGCGAGCTTGCCGGGCCATGTGCTGCGCCTTGGCCGCATCGTCGACACCGAGACGCGCGAGTTCACGGTCGACGTCAGGCTCGATGGCTTGCCGACGAATTGGGCCCTCGGCCAGCGTGGCAACGCAAGCATCACCGTCGCGACACTTGCCGAGGTCCTGACCGTGCCCAAGTCGTTCGTAGCCCGCCTCGACGGACGGGCCGGCTTATGGGTTGTCGACAACGGTCGCGCCCACTGGCGGAGCGTCGAACTCGGTGCTGAGGGAGGCCATCGCGTGGAGATTCGTCAAGGACTCGCGACGGGCGAGATCGCACTCGCCCCTGCCGGCGTCTACCGCTTCATGAAGGTGCGTTTGCGGGATGGCCCAACGTGAACCTCGCCTGGAAAGACATCCGTTTCAACCCCACGCGTTTTGGTTTGACCGCCGTCGGCGTCGCCTTTCTCATGACGGCGGCGATCGGGATGACCGGGCTCTATCGCGGCATCGTCGCCGACGCGCTCCTGATCGTCGATACCATCGGCGCCGATCTGTGGGTTGTCCAGGGCCAGCGCTCTGGGCCCTTCGCCGAGAGTTCGGCGCTCGCCTCGACCATGGACCGTCGCGTCGAAGGGGTCCCGGGGGTAGCGGCCGTCCGCCGCTACGTGCAGTTCAGCCAGCAATACAGCTTCGGGGAGCGATCCCATCGCGCTACCATCACCGGCCTTGATTTTCCGCAGGACAACGGGAGCTGGGTCCGCCTCGTTGCGGGCCGGCACCTGAAATCAAGTCACTACGAGGCGATTGCCGACGAGAGCACCGGGCTCGCAGTTGGCGACCATGTTCGGCTCGGACTCGACTTCTACGACATTGTCGGCACCACGAAGCAAATGGTGGATTCGGGGGGCGACGGGCTGATGTTCGTGAGCATCAATGACGCGGTCACCATCGCGCAGCGGCGTACCAGCGAAGAAGTGCTTCTAGCTCGGGCCGCGATGGGAAAGCAGACCGCCCAGGTGGGCAATAACAGTTCTGTGAGACAGGACAGCAAGATCGCCGCGGTTCTGGTTACGCTTGGGCCTGCCGCAGATCCCGTGAAGGTTGCTGCTGCGATCGAACGATGGGGCGACGCCAGTGTCCTCAGCCGCGAAGGGCAACGTGACCTCCTGCTCAACGCGCGGCTATGGAAACTCCGCGTCCAGATACTTGCTTTCACGGTGCTGATACTGGTGATCACCTGCATCGTGGTCTCGTTAATCATCTACACCATGACGATTGAGAAATTGCATCAGATCGCGATGCTGAAACTAATCGGCGCACGCAACTCCGTGATCGTGATGATGATCGGCCAACAGGCCGGCCTGATCGGCGTGGCAGGCTTTGCACTGGCGCTCGCTATATCCCGATTGCTTTTTCCGTTCTTTCCGCGGCGGATCATCATCGACGTTGCCGATGCCGGCATGTTGGCTCTCGTGCTGGCTGGAATTTGTGCCATTGGAAGCGGCGTGGGAATCGCCCGAGCGCTAAAGGTCAACGCGCGGGAGGTACTGTCGTGACTCCCGACGTCGTGCTCTCCGTCCGGGATGCCCGGAAATATTACGCGAACGGAGACTCCATCACGCGCGCGCTCGACGGTGTCTCGCTGGACGTCCACGCTGGCGAACTCGTCGGCATCTTCGGCCCGAGCGGGTCGGGCAAGAGTACATTCCTGCTGATCGCTGGACTCCTGGAACGGCCGACGGAGGGCGAAGTGTTTCTGGCTGGCGAACACGTTTCCGGCCCGACCGCCGAACTCGACCGTCTGCGCGATTTCAGGCGGCGCCATATCGGCTTCGTCTTCCAAAAGGCCAATCTGATTCCGTTTCTGACGGCGGTCGAAAACGTGGCTCTGGCGCTGGAAATCGACGACATCCCTGCGGCTTCGTCGCACGAATATGCCCTTGAGCTACTGCGCGCGCTCGACCTGGCCCATCGGGCCGACAACCGGCCGGCACAGCTCTCAGGCGGCGAGCAGCAGCGCGTGGCGGTCGCCCGTGCCCTGGCCAACGATCCGCCACTGATCCTGGCAGACGAACCATCCGCCGCGCTGGATAGCTCGCGCGGACGTCAGGTCATGCAACTCTTCCGTCGGATTGCGACCGAGCGCAAGGCTGGCGTCGCGGTGGTCACGCACGATCCGCGCTCGCTCGATCTGTTCGACCGTATTGTCGAATTCGAAGACGGGCGAATTTCGGCAAGCAAGGGTGACCGCGTCCAGCTCTCGTCCTTCGATCATGGGTGATGGAGACATTCGCAACCGGTTTCGCCTGCATGCAGCTCTGCGGCGGCAACCGGGGAGAGTAGAGCTGGCTCATGACATCAACGGATGACGCACGCGGCGAGCGCCGGTCCGGCAAGTCGTTACACGCCATTTACAAGATTCAACAAATTGCTGCGCTCGCGCAAAACGGCATTGACAGTGGCCCCGCATTCTTTCGTCACGCCTTCCAACCTCCGGAGAAACACAATGCGTCGTATTATCGTTTCGGCTTTCGCCACTGCCCTCGCCGGACCCTCGCTGGCAGCGGATCTGGGTGCTGCCGCACCGTCTTACAGGACGCCTGCCTACGTGACGGCCGAACAGACTACCTACAACTGGACCGGCAACTATTTCGGGGTCCATATCGGCGGCACGAAGGGCGATTTCAGTTTCAGCCCGTCGGCATCGCCGGCGCTTAGCGGCGATGGGACGTTTTTCGGCGATACCAAATCGAGCGGCAACAGTGCCTTCATCGGTGGATTTCAGGTCGGCCGGAATTGGCAGTTCGGTCGTTGGGTTCTTGGATTGGAGCACGATGCGCAGTTCACCAAACTCAACGGCGATATCACGGCCGGATCGGCTATCCAGGAGCCCTTTGCCGAAGGTGACGGCTTCAATGCCAAGATCAACTACCTCGGCGCTACCCGGGTGAAGGTCGGCTACACCTGGGACCGCTTCATGGCCTACGTTGCCGGCGGTCTGGAGACCGGCCATGTCGATGTGACCGCCAACTACGCGCCGCGAACCGGCGTCGGCGCCAGCGCGCCCCTGAGTTTCAGCGACACGCAGAAGCTTCAGTTCGGCTATACGGTTGGTGCCGGCGCTGAATACGCTGTCACCAACAACGTCTCTCTCGGCGTCGAATATCGTTACCTGACACTCAACAGGGCGACTTACAATCTCGGAACTGTCACCTCTGCGACCGGGGCCGTCAGCAATGTCACGACTGATGTCGGTCTGAATTCGTCGCAAGTGCTGGTTCGACTGAACGTGAAGTTTAATGGCCTCCCCATGCCCGGCTTCTGATGGTTCACGATCAGCGGCAGCGGCGAACCACGGAGATCGGGAGCCCGTCGATTTGAAGCATGGAGCAGGCGTGCCGCGCCAGTCTCTCCATGCACTCGGTGTGCGCTCCTTGGCAACTGCTTGATAGACCCTTCAACGTTGCGAGGACGGATGCACTTTCCCCGAGAGCGAGAGCTTGAACGTGACGACGGTCGTCACGCATGCAGAGCGTAAAACTCATCGCATCGTCGGCGCGCGGAGCTCACGTGCGCCGTAGCAACGATCAGGGCATCGGTGGCACTGGAAACTCCTGCGACCGCATGCTCGCTGCCATAGAGAGGGCACCCTTTTCCAGAGCTCATATTCTGTAGAGGCCGTCATCTAGCTAACACCGGTGTCCACTCACGGTTCCTGATGCGGAACAAAAAGTCCCGATGGTGCATTGTCGCCAGCGAACCCATCCACCGCATTCATCGGGCACGGGGCAACGCTTGCCGGACGCTTACATCTTTCTGCTGATCGGCTTTGGCGTTCTGGTCCTCATGACGGCCTGGTTGCCGATGGTTCTGAGCGAAGCGCCGCTGTCGCTTCCGATTTTTTGCGTGGCGATCGGGGCCGCCATTTTCGCACTTCCCCTGAATGTCTTTGTGCCGCATCCCCAGGACCATCTGCCGATCGTCGAGCGGTTGACGGAACTCGTGGTCATCATCTCGCTGATGGGAGCCGCCCTCAAGATCGATCGCATGATCGGATGGCTTTCATGGATGGCGACATGGCGCCTGTTGGCCATCGCCATGCCCGTCACGATTCTGGCACTCGCATGGCTGGGTTACACCCTGCTGGGCCTCGGCGCAGCGACCGCCCTGGTGATGGCTGCCGCCCTTGCTCCGACCGATCCGGTCCTCGCAAGCGATGTGCAAGTCGGACCTCCAAAATCCGGAGAGGAAGACGACACGCGATTTGCACTTACCTCCGAGGCTGGCTTGAACGATGGCCTGGCATTTCCCTTCATCATGTGCGCGATCGCAATCGCCGAAGCCGGGCGCACCGGCGAACCATGGTTTCTGCGCTGGCTGAGCATCGAAGTGATCTGGCGCTTGACGGCCGGCATCGGCGTCGGCGTTCTGCTTGGCTATGCCCTGGGATGGCTGGTCTTCCGGATGCCGAACCGGGCCAAATTATCCCGAACCGGCGATGGATTTGTTGCGCTTGGAATAACGGTTGCCGTTTACGGCATCGCGGAAGCCGTGCATGGATACGGCTTCATTGCGGTTTTCGTTGCGGGGCTGGCCCTGCGGGCCGCGGAGCGAAACCACGAATATCACCAGACGCTGCACGATTTCTCCGAACAGCTCGAACGCCTGCTGATGATGATCCTGCTCGTTCTGTTCGGAGGAGCCATTGCCAGCGGTGGGCTTCTGGATGCGCTCACGTGGAGTTCCCTCGGTTACGCCCTGCTCGCCATTTTCGTCGTGCGTCCCCTGGCAGGCTGGCTCAGCCTGGCGGGCCCGGTGTGTCCGCCGACCGAGCGTGCCGTCATCAGCTTTTTCGGAATCCGCGGATTGGGATCGATCTACTACCTCGCATACGCTCTGCAAAAGGAGGCGTTCGACAAGGTCGATGTGGTCTGGAGCACGGTCGCGCTCATTATACTCATCTCGATCGTATTGCATGGCGTGACCGTAACGCCGGTCATGCAACTGATCGATCGCCGGCAGCGGCGCGGCACTGCAGCCGAAGAGGCGAACACGATCCTCCGGCAGCGCCGCAAGCGGGGAGCTTAAGCCACCCGGGGCGGGGACTTTGCTGCTTCTACCGCGCCGGCGCCGATGCCGCCGGCGGCACGGCTTCGATCAGCTTGCCGGTAAACACGACCGGCCCGGTGGCAGCGCCGGTCGGCGAACCGCCTTCGGGCTCGAGCGTCACGGCATAGGTCGCCTCGTTCACCGTTTCGGTGTCATACGACTGAAGCACGGGCCGGGTCGTGAATTCGTTGCCGCCGATTACGCCGAGCGAACGCGCACCCGGCAGCTTCTCGGATACCAGCCACAGCTCAAAGCTCTTGCCCGGCTCGGGCGTGGCGCCCACCCGGCGCACGGTGAAATTCTTGCTGGTGGCGTCCACCGTGAGGATGAAGGCGGGCGACGCGCTGTCCTTCTGCAGCAGCGCGACATACTGCCCGGACGGCGGCGGGACGACCGTGGTCTTCACCTCGACCACCTGCGTGCGCACCTTCGGGCGAAGCCCTTCGGGAAGCCGATCCGGCGCATAGAGCTGGGTGGCGATGATCGCGACCAGGCTTGCCGCAATCGCCGTCGCCAGCGTCGCCACGTTGCGCCAGCGCCGGGCCCGGGCGGACAACTGGACGACGTTGGAAGTGTCGACCGGCATGGCCGGCGCGCTGACGTCGTTGGCCGGCGGCGGGGGCGGCGGCAACGAATCGGGAAGCAGCAGCGGCCCTTGCTGTTCGGAATGTCCGATCGCGGCCTTGATCCGGTCCCAGACCTCGGGCCTCGGCTCGACCGATCCGACCATCTGGTTGAGGACGCCGAGCTTCTGCTGCCACGCCTCGACCATCGCCGTGAACTCCTGGTCCACGGACATAATGCTCTCGACCTGCGCGCGCTCGTCGGCATCGAGGGTGCCGAGTGCGTATTCCGCGGCGAGCGCGATATGGTCTTCGCTGTAGGCCATCATCTCAAGTCCAAGATCTCCTAGATGCCGAGACACTCCCGGATATCCATCATGCTGCGGCGCAGCCATGTCTTCACCGTGTTCACCGGTGTCTCGAATTTCGCGGCCAGCTGCTCGCGGCTCCAGCCGTTGTAATAGGCGAGCAACACCAGCTTCTGCCGGTCCGGCTCGAGGCGGCCGACGCATTCCAGCAGCCGCTTCAACTCTTCCGTCATTTCCCGGCGCGCCAGCGGATCCGGGCTGTCGGCCGCCACTTCCATGGCCGACGGCTCCTCCTCGATCGACACTTCAGTGCGCTTGCGCACGACATCGATGGCCCGGTTACGGGCGATCGACGCCATCCAGGTGATCGGCGACGACAGCCCGGGATTGAACTGCCCGGCGCTGTTCCAGATCCTGACGTAAGCCTCCTGAATGACCTCCTCCGCGAGATCCTGTCGCCGCAAGATACGCAGCACCACGCCGAAGAGTTTCGCGCGCGTGGCGGCGTAAAGCCGCTCGAAAGCAGCTTCATCCCCCTTCGCAACTGCGGCAATCAGCCAGACCAGCTCAGCTGGCGTCAGCATTCAGCGTCCCCAAAATCGCGAAGCCTGTCGCTCCGCAAAGCCACCGGAGCGGCGGTCCTGGCATGTCGTATCATACCCTGCGCCTGTCGTGGCCACCAAGTCGCCGATGACGGGGCTGTGGACAGCCAAAAAACCAAACCCGGACCTTGCGGCCCGGGCTCTGTTGGTGCGTCGGCAAGGCGGCCGGAAAGGATCAGGCAATGGCCCCGATGCGGGCGCGCATCAGGCCGATGCTGTCGAGGTCGGCCTGCTCCCGGGCGCTCTCTTCAGCCCGCTCGCGGGCCTGGTCGCGCTCGTCCAGCAGTTCGACTTTCTTCAGCTCGTCGAACGCTTCGCCCAACAGGCCCTTGGCGTCTTCGAGCTGGATCCGCAGTTCGTCGGCGGAGCGGGTCAGGTTTTCCCGCCGCTGGATCGCAGCCTTGGCATAGGTCGGATAGGCGAAATGGGTGGGATCGTTGATGCCGGCGCGCTCCTGCTCGGAGTGGATTTCGCGCTCGAGGTCGACCGACATACGCTGGAAATCGGCGATCATGCCCTCGATCTGGGCAACCCTTCGGCGCTTTTCGTCGACCTGAAATTTCTTCAGGCGGATCAGCGTTTCACGTGACTTCATCGACTCGTACTCCTCAGAAGTCCCGATCTGAAGGCGGGACGGAACCGGCATCCCCAAATGAAGTCATGAGGGCCCCACCGGCAGCTTTACTCGTATGGCGCGGATCATGGCCCGACAAAGTTAGCTTTCCGTTTCCAAATCCTTGAGGATTTGAGCCAGTTGCCCGTAGCCCTCGTTCAGGCCGGTGACTTCGTCCTTGGCCTGGCGCAGGAAGCTTTCGAGTGCGGGATGCAGCTTGATTGCCTCGTCGACCTCGGGGCTGGAGCCCTGGCGATAGGCCCCGAGCCGGATCAGTTCCTCCATGTCGGCATAGGTGGCCATGACCTGGCGGGCCTGCCTGATGATCGGCAGAAAAGCCGGATCGGCCGCTTTCGGCATGGTGCGGGACACCGATTTGAGGATGTTGATCGCCGGAAAACGGCCGCGCTCGGCAATCGAGCGCTGCATCACGATATGGCCGTCCAGGATGCCGCGGACCGCGTCAGCGATCGGCTCATTATGGTCGTCGCCGTCCACCAGCACCGTGAAGATGCCGGTGATGGTGCCTGCCCCGGTCCCCGGCCCGGCGCGCTCCAGCAGCTTCGGCAGTTCGGTGAACACGGTGGGCGTATAGCCCTTGGCGGTCGGCGGCTCGCCGGCCGACAGGCCGATCTCGCGCTGCGCCATGGCAAAGCGCGTGACCGAATCCATCAGGCACAGCACGTCCTTGCCTTCGTCGCGGAAGTATTCGCAGATCGCCAGCGTCAGGTAAGCCGCCTGCCGACGCATCAGAGCGGGCTCGTCGGAGGTCGCCACCACCACCACCGAGCGCGCCAGGCCGGCGTCGCCGAGGTCGTCCTGCAAGAACTCCTGCACCTCGCGACCACGTTCGCCGACCAGTCCGATCACGGTGATGTCGGCATCCACATTGCGCGCCAGCATCGACAGCAGCACCGACTTTCCGACGCCGGAGCCGGCGAAGATGCCCATCCGCTGGCCGCGGCAGCAGGTCAGGAAAGTATTGAGCGAGCGCACCCCGAGGTCGAGCGGCGTGCCGACGCGCTTGCGCGAATGGGCCGGCGGCGGCGAGTTGCGATAGGGCATCGGCGAGGGACCTTGCGGCAGCGGCCCCTTGCCGTCGATCGGCTCGCCCATCGCATTGATGACGCGGCCGAGCCATGCCGCCGAGGGCCGCACCTGGCTGGCGGCATTGGCGATGACGGCGCGGCAGCCGCGCCGCACGCCTTCGAGGCCGGCGAACGGCATCACCACCGCGTTGTTGCCGGAAAAACCGATCACCTCGGCCGGGATCAGGCGATTGCCGCCGGTCTCGATCACGATGCGGGCGCCGACCGACATGGCATGGATGGGGCCAGCGATCTCGACCATCAGGCCGCGGACCCCGACCACCCTGCCATATATGTTGACGCCGTCGATGTCGCCGATCTGTTCGGCGAGCGCCTTCATTGCGAAAACCTTAAGTTTCCGCGCATTTGGACCCCACCCTTAACTTCGTGTTTACCCGCATCGTTAATCATTGCGTCACTGTCTTTGGTGACTGAGAGCGCTTGCCCATCAGAAGAAGGGTGAGTCGCAGGAGTCGGTTAGGCCCGTCTCTTAATGTGGAACTTGAACGGGAGTGGTTACGAAAATCTACTTGGCTGCAATATCTTAGGGCGATTCGATGAAAATTGCACGAATAGAGCTTGCAGACCGGAATCAGATTTTGTTAACCATATGTCGTCAGGATCCGAATCAGTTGTGCAAAGGCGTTTTGAGTGCCGCAAATGCGGCCGACCTGACGCCCGGAGCGGCGACTATAGGGGACTGGCATGCGCGTTTTGCTAATTGAAGATGATAGCGCCGTTGCGCAGTCGATCGAACTGATGCTCAAATCCGAGAGCTTCAACGTCTACACGACGGACCTCGGGGAAGAAGGCGTCGATCTCGGCAAGCTCTACGACTACGACATCATCCTTCTCGACCTCAATCTGCCCGACATGTCCGGTTACGACGTGCTCAAGCAGCTTCGGGTGTCGAAGATCAAGACCCCCATTCTGATCCTCTCCGGCCTCGCCGGCATCGAGGACAAGGTCAAGGGCCTCGGCGTCGGCGCCGACGACTACATGACCAAGCCCTTCCACAAGGACGAACTGGTCGCCCGCATTCATGCGATCGTGCGCCGTTCCAAGGGCCACGCCCAGTCGGTGATCCAGACCGGCGATCTCGTGGTCAATCTCGACACCAAGACGGTGGAAGTCGGCGGCCAGCGCGTGCATCTGACCGGCAAGGAATACCAGATGCTGGAGCTGCTTTCGCTCCGCAAGGGCACCACCCTCACCAAGGAAATGTTCCTCAACCATCTCTACGGCGGCATGGACGAGCCCGAACTGAAGATCATCGACGTCTTCATCTGCAAGCTGCGCAAGAAGCTCGCCAACGCCTCCGAAGGCCGCAACTTCATCGAGACCGTCTGGGGCCGCGGCTACGTGCTGCGCGAGCCGCACGAAGTCGAAGAGCGCATCCCCGCCTGATCACTGGGTTCACCCGAGAGCCCGCCGGGCTTTCTCCTCCCAGACTGGACCCCGCCGCGAATGGCGGGGTTTTTGTTTGTTCTCCCCTCCACCCGCGCAGCGGCGGGGAGGGGTCGGGGGTGGGGGGTCTGTCGGCTTGGACCGCTGCATCGGCAAGCGCTGTGTTCAACCGGAATGATTGTCGACATTTTAGACCGGCATGATCCCCGACAGTTTGGGTTTAGCGGGCTGTTCACCCGGGGCGCGGGAGCTCTCACGTAGCGGAGCGAACCGGGTGAACAGGCCGCGGTGGTCGAT
>JBDRNF010000068.1:0-14463 GCA_043811435.1 Pseudomonadota bacterium | reverse complement strand
TCGGGAGAGGTCGGCGCGTAGCGCCGGGTGAGGGGTTACGGTCTCTCGTTAGGCCAGCACCCCCTCACCCGATTTGCTGCGCAAATCGACCTCTCCCCGCTGGGGAGAGGTAAGCAGAATCCGCGGACGACCGATTCAACTAAAAGCCATCTCGCTCTAGGGCCTGCGCCCCACACCGGCGATACGCCCGTCCGACGCCTCGCCTGGCGCGGATTTGCGCCAGGGCAGCAGCATCGACACCCGGTCCCTGTAGCGACGATAATCGTCGCCGAACAGATCGGCCAGATCGCGCTCTTCCAGCCAGATCCCGACGAGGATGTAGGCGGTGGTGACCGCCGCGAACAGCAGGTGTCCGCCGGTCATGGTCGGCGCCGCCCAGAACGCGATGATGAAACCGAGATAGATCGGGTGCCGGACGAATTTGTAGTACAGCGGCGTGCGGAAGCGCGGCGCAGGCATCTCCCGGCCGGCCAGATTGTTGGCGACCTGATGCAGCCCGAACAGCTCGAAGTGGTTGATCAGGAAAGTACTGGTCAGCACCAGCAGCCAGCCGACGAATGACAGTCCGGTGATCGCCATCGCGAGTTGCGGATCGGCGACATGCCACACCACCGCCGGGATCGGCCGCCACTGCCAGAACAGCAGCACCAGCACCAGGCTGGCGAGCAGCACATAGGTGCTGCGCTCGACCGGCTTCGGCACGAACTGCGTCCACCATTGCTTGAACTGCTTGCGGGCCATGACGCTGTGCTGGATCGCGAACAGCGACATCAGCAGCAGGTTCACGATCAGCGCCTCCGCGATTCCTCCCGCCGTTCCGCTATCGATTGTCTTCGGCACCGCCAGACCCGAAACGAAGCCGATGGCGTAGAGAAACGTGACGAAGAATACGGCATAGGATACGACACCGTAGAGAAATATGATCAGTCGGCTCATCTGCTCCTCCTGGCTATGAATGCGACGCACAAGCCGCGCGTCGTGGTGGGTAAGGCTCTCATGTGCGAGGGTCCCGCTCGACGAAGACGATGCCGGACAGCACCAGCGCCGCGCCCGCCGCCTGCGCCCATGTCGGCGCTTCGCCAAGCAGCAGGAACGCCAGAGCCGCGCCGAACACCGGCATCAGATTGACGAACTGCCCTGCCCGGACCGGTCCCAGTTCGGATACCCCGCGGGACCACAGCAGGAATCCGATCGCCGAAGCGAACAGCGCGATGTAGCCGATGTTCAGGAACACGCTGACCGAGCCGAGCGCCGCAAACGGATTCGTCGGGCCAAGCAACAGCGGCGGCAGCATCATCAGAAGTGCCGCAGCCACGCTGGCGGCCAGTGCGACCGCTGGCGGCAGATCCGCCGGACGGCGGCGCAGGATCAGCGAATAGGCCGCCCAGATTGCGACTGCCGCCAGCATCCACAAATCTCCGGCGCTGACACCCTGGGCAAGGATGCCGGCAGTATCTCCGCGTGTGATCAGGACACCGGCGCCGGTAATCGAGATCAGCGCGCCGCCGATCTGCCGGCCGGACGGCCGTCCCGATCCCAGCACCGCCGCGCCGGCGAGCGTCGCAATCGGGGTAAGCGACAGAATCAGGAGCGCGCCGGTGACGGTGGTACTTTGCAGCGCCAGATAGATCAGGATGTGAAACGCCGCGATCCCGGTCGCGCCAAGCGCTGTGATCAGCCGCCATTCGCGGCGCAGCACCGGCCAGGCGGCCAGCGTGCTTCGCCGGACAAAGGGCGCGATGATGGCGAGGGCGAGCAGCCAGCGCAGGAAATTGAGCGTCACCGGATCGACCGCGCCGCGAAGCGCGCGGCCGGCGACGAAATTGCCGGACCAGAACAGCGCCGCCAGGGCCAGCGCCAACGCCGGGGACCGCAGCGCCGCGCGTACCCTCGTTACACTTGTTTCAGATGACGTCAGAGCCGCCGCCGCTGTCATGCTTCACCGCCTTTGTGCGTGGAAGCGTGACTTGCTAACAGCCGGCCGTCATGAGGCCGGCGTCCCATATGCCGGGGCAAACCGCTCGAAATGACAAAGGCGTCTGGGCCGGCTGTCCTATGACGCTTCGCCGATGCCGGCGTCCCGGGCCAGTACGATGGCCTGGGACCGCGTACCGACCCCGAGCTTGGAAAAAATGCTGGACACCTGATTGCGCACCGTCTTCTCGCTCTTGGCAAGCGCGGCCGCGATGGCCGCATTGTCGAGGCCTCGCGCGATCAGTGTCAGAACTGCGTGTTCGCTCGCGGTCAAACCGGCCTGCCGCAGCGCCGGCGACGAGCCACCGGCGTCGCCGAGGAACGCGCGGAATTCGCTGAGAAACAGCGGCCATGCGGGCTCGCCAGGGAGCAAGACGTGGTTGCGTCCTTCCAGCGGGACGAAGCGGGCGGACGGAATCAGCGCCGCCAGTTGTCGGCCCTGTTCGAACGGCACCCTGGCGTCATGGCGCGAATGCATCACCAATGTCGGGACCCGCAGGCTGGCCGCTTCCGCGCTGACGTCGAGTTGATAGAGCTGCTCGACGATGGCCACGGCGTTGTCAGGCGATGCCGAGATACGCTCCAGATCGTTGAACCATTGATGCTGCTCGCGACTGCCGTCCGGAATGAACTGCGATGTGAAAACCTGGCGAAACGCCGGGTTGTCGCGGCCCCAGCCGAGCCGGATCAGCTTGACCAGCGTCTCGGCCTCCTCGCGCTCCTGCTCGGTGATGTTCCGGCGCAGCACACCCTTGCCATAGGCGCCGAACAGGATCAGGTGCGACACCCGCTCGGGATGACGTGCAGCATAGGCAATGGCGAGCGCGCCGCCCTGGGACATTCCGAACAGCGGGAATTTCTTCAGGCCCTGTGCCTCGACGACGGCCTCAAGGTCTTCGATCCAAGCCTCGAAGGTGGTGGATGGCGGCGAGCGGTCGGACAATCCGCAGCCACGCTGGTCATAGCGGATATAGGTGTGGTCGCGCGAAAGCTCCTCGAGCCAGTGCGTCCAGACCGGGCTGCGCGCATCGTGCTCGACATGGCTGAGCCAGTGCGCGGTCCGCAGCAATGGCGGCCCGCGGCCGATCGAGGCCATCGCGATCTGGGCGCCATCGCGGGACTTGCAGAATCGTATCTGTTGGCCAGACCTCGGCATGGAACCCCTGACGGCAGGCTGCGTGCCGTCCCATACTATCCCGGCAGCCTGCGGAATTCGACCGCTACAATGCGTCTCGAGTTCAGCGGCAGGTTCGCTGCGAGCAGGTGACGACGGCGACCGTCACGCCGCCGCGATCAGCGAACCAAGCGGCACATCGAGCGCGTAGACAAAGCCTGTGGGAGCGTAGCTGAGCTGCACCTGGCCGTTCAATTGCTGGCCGAGCGATTCCATCATCCTTGTGCCGAAGCTGCGGCGTTCCGGCGGCTGGACCGGCGGGCCGGCTTTCTCGGTCCAGGTCAGGCGCAGCCGCTGCTTGTCGTCGTCAATGGTCCAGGCGATCTCGACGCGGCCGGTCGGAATCGAGAGCGCGCCGAATTTCATGGTGTTGGTGCAGAGCTCGTTGAAGGTCATCGCCAATGCAATGACGGCGCCCGAGGTAATCCGGAGATCCGGCCCGTTGAAGTGAAAGCGCCGGGCCCCCTGGCTTTCGAACGGCTCGGTCGCGCCGCTGAAAGTGTGGGTGAGGCTGGCATTGGACCAGCTGATCTGCATCAACAGATCGTGGGCGCGGCCGAGCGCGGCGAGCCGGCCCTCCATGGCCTGCTGTCCATGCTCGATACTGGGCGCGGCGCGAAAGCTCTGCGACGCGATGGCGCTGACGGTGGCCAGCGTATTCTTGATGCGATGATGCAATTCGCCCAGGATCAGCTTCTGCAGCTTGTCGGCGGCCTCGCGTTCCTTGGCGTCGATGCCGGCCTGCGCCAGCAGCACCTGGGCGTCGATGCCGGCCTGTTCGAGCAACACCCGAAGGCTGTCGTTCTCCGCCGACAACACCGCCTCATGCGCCGAGAGGTGCGGCGGCACACTTGCCACTGCAGCGGGACGAGCCGCGTCCGCTGCCGGAATGACTGCGCTCGGAATAATCTTCAGCGCGCCCGCCCCGACCATGGTCTGCAACTCGGTGATCATTTGCTGCATACCCAGCGGTTTGCCGAAGAAGCGGCTGTCGACCGGCCGTTCCGCGGCGGATGGCCTCACCTGTCCGGAAACCAGGATGATCTTGATATCGGGCCAGCGGTTGTGCACCGTGTGAGCCAGCTTGAGGCCGTCCATGGTTCCGGGCATCTGGATATCGGTAAACAGCAACGATATGTCCGAGCGCGACTCGAGAATCGACATCGCCTCGTCGGCATTGACGGCTTCGACGGAATGAAACCCGGCATCCTCCACGATATCGACCGCGCGCATGCGCAGCATCATCTCGTCTTCGACAATGAGGACGTTCGGCACGTCGGTTGAATTGGCGGACATGAGAGACTTACTCTTGCTCGAGGGACCCGATGAGGCCGGGGCAGCTGCCGATTGCTGCGCCTATCGCGGCCAAATAGCGAGCTAAATCAGGAAAGACAGCATCATTGCGGAACTATTACCGCTGCGGAGGATTGTGAACTTGGCGATAGTATTGCGCTTGCCCGTGTCCAGCCAAATTTGGCAGTCCGCCCAGATGTCTTGCAAGCGCGTGAAGCCGGCTGGGTGCTTGTATTCGACGGGTCCGGTAGCCATTTTGTGAAGCGACCGCAATGCGCGGACCGGATTGATTGCATCGCGGGCTTCAAGCGCAAATCGTGTCGGACAAATTTCAGATAATCATGGCATCGGAGTATTTCGTTTGAAGATCCGCGTCGGCTACGAGATGATTTACGACTTTCCGCAACCCACGCCCATGATCATGGTGCTGGGTGCACATTTTACGCGGGCGTCCGACGTCATCATTCCGGATTTTCTCACCGTCAGCCCGTCGGTCGAGATCACGCCCTATCGCGACGGTTTCGGCAACTGGTGCAGCCGCATCGTCGCACCGGCCGGCCGGGTGCGGCTCGCCGCCGACGGAATGGTCCGCGACAGTGGCCTGCCTGACCCGATCGTGCCTTCGGCGCTTCAGCATAAGGTGGAAGACCTGCCGGCGGAGACCCTGGTCTATCTGCTCGGCAGCCGCTATTGCGAGACCGACCGGCTGTCCGACGTGGCCTGGAAGATGTTCGAGAATACGCCGCCGGGCTGGGCGCGGGTTCAGGCGATCTGCGATTTCGTTCACAACCACATAAAGTTCGGCTACGAACATGCCCGCGCCACCAAGACGGCGGCGGATGCGTTCGACGAGGGCAAGGGTGTCTGCCGCGACTATGCCCACCTCGCCATCACCTTCTGCCGCTGCATGAACATCCCGGCGCGCTACTGCACCGGCTATCTCGGCGACATCGGCACGCCGAAACCCTGGGCCGCCGGCGATTTCGCCGGCTGGTTCGAGGCCTATCTCGGCGGCCACTGGCACACCTTCGACCCCCGCAACAACATTCCGCGGATCGGCCGGATCCTGATCGCCCAGGGCCGCGACGCCTCCGACGTGCCGATCACGCAGACTTTCGGGCCCAACACGCTGGTGAGTTTCAAGGTCTGGACCGACGAAGTCGAGGAAGCCGCCTAGCCTGCCCCAAGGTTGCTCGTTTGCGAGCAACAAATGATACTGTCATCGCCCGGCTCGACCGGGCGACCCAGTATCCCAGAGACGACAGATGGGAGCACGCAGCTCCCAAACTGGATCGATCCCTATCCTGAAATCGCTGATGGACGAAGGCGTGTCGACTACGGTTTCTTTAGCCGGGAGTCCTCGGCGTACTGGGTCGCCCGGTCAAGCCGGGCGATGACAGTGTCATCCTGCGCGGTATCTCGCTCTAATTCTTCTTCGTCGCAAACCAGATCAGATGACGCGCGCCGCTGCGTTTGGTGGTGGCGCGCACCGCGACCTCGTTGACCTCGAAGCCGGCGTCGCGCAGCCGCTTGGTGAATTTGGGATGCGGCCCCGAGGACCAGACCGCGAGTACGCCGCCCGGCTTCAACGCCCGATGAATCGCCTTTAGGCCCTTCGCATCGTAGAGCGCATCATTGGCCTTGCGGATCAGCCCTTCGGGGCCGTTGTCGACATCGAGCAGGATGGCGTCGAACGCCCTCGGTTTGGCTGCGATCACCTCGATGACATCGGCGCTCAGGATGTTCGCTCTGGGATCGTCGAGGCTGCCGTCGAAGATTTCGGCCATCGGCCCGCGCGCCCAGGCGATCACGGCGGGCACCAGCTCGGCCACCGTGATCCGCGCCTTCGGCCCGAGCACCGCGAGGGCTGCGCGCAGGGTAAAGCCCATGCCCAATCCGCCGATCAGCAGATGCGGCGCCTTGATCCCCTCCAGTCGTCGGCAGGCCAGCGTCGCCAGCGCCTCCTCCGATCCCGAGAGGCGGCTGCTCATCAACTCGTTCTGGCCGAGCTTCATGGAGAATTCGACGCCGCGCTGCATCAGGCGCAGTTCGACGTCCGAGCCGGGCACGCGCGTCGTATCGATCTGTTTCCACGGAATCATCCACGGCTTTTACGCCGCTTTGGCGGCATCGTGCAAAGCCCGTTATGGACCGATCGGACAGGTGCCGGGCTTCTGGCAGGGCGCCGGCGCGGCGCGCGTGGTGGCCGGAGCCTCGTTGGACATTGGACCTTCGGCTCCATTGACGATAGGCGAGACGCGCCAGCGATAGGCCGTTTGCGGAGCCAGGCCGGCGTCGGCGAAGCTCGGGCCAGCCACATCGGCTACCGCTGTGAACGGACCATCGGCGCCGGCACGAAAGACGCGATACGCCGTGGTTGCCTCAAGCGGTGTCCACGCCAGATCCGCCGATGTATCCGACGTGTCGATCACCTTGAGCGGATTGAACGTGTTGGATGGCGCCGCTGCCGCCGGCGTGGCGCCCTCCGTCAGCGCGTCGAGCATCGCCTTGAGGGTCCGGATCTGCGCGCCGGATTTCGTCACGTAGTTGTCGCTATGATTGACGTAGCTCCACCAGTCCCAGCACGCCTGCGGATTGAACGGCGCGAACGGGCTAGCCTTGGTTTGCGGATAGAGCACGATCAGGCGATTGCTGTCGGCCCAGGCATTGTAGCCGGTATTCTCGATGTAGCGCCGGCCGATTTCGCCGACATTCTGCTTGCAGCCATGCAAGGCGATGTGGACGCGGCAGGCCGCGCCCTGCTCGCAATCCCTGGGAACGAACACGAAGCCGGTGCGGTCCAGGCTGAGCGGGCCGGGATCGTTCGGCTTGGTGTAGACCGACTGGTCGAAAGGCTTGATCGTGCCGGTCAGTGTCCCCTTGTTCGGCGCATTCAACGCACCGTAAATGTGTTGCAGGATGATCCCGGCCTGATCATAGCCGCAGCGGTTGATGAACGGCGCGGCGTTGACCATGCATTCGTTGAGGCCGTCGACGGGCTTGTCGGGCGCGACGGCCAGCGAGTGACCCGCCCCGACGGTGGTCTGGTAATAGAGATTGCCGCGGTTGGCCTCGCCCAGATAGCGACGATAGAAATCCGCCGCCGCATCGGTCACGGACCTCGCCACGACCGCATCATTGTAGCCATGGAACAGATATATCTTTTGCCGTGCGACGAACTGCAGGGAATCGATATCGCCGGAGGCCGATTTGGCATCCGCCTTCTCGAAAGAACGGTTCATGTCCCGAGGCGGCCCCTTCATGCACGACCCGGTCGCGGTCATGACCGGCAGCGTGTAGCCGTTCATGATGTCGCCGGCATCGGCTTTGGCGCACCAATAGGGCCCGCCCGCCACCACGCCGACGCCCTTGATCACCGAAGACCAGGCGGTGCCGAACTGAACCGCCATAAACGCGCCGGACGAGACGCCCGATATCGAGCTTTCGCGGATGGCGGCGTTGTAGCCGGACAGTTTTGCGGGTTGAGCCAGCGCAGGAACTGCTGTCAACGCCAGGCAACACAAAGCGATAGCGATCCGGCGCAATGCGGCAACGTCCATGACACACCTCCGCTTGATCCAAGAGCCTGTTGGAAAGTCTAGCAAACGGCATGCCGGTTTGCTGACGGATTCGGGAAATGGGAGCGCGGGGCCAGCCAGGCTTGACCCGCCATGCCGGAGTCAACCCGCCGCCCGCCGTTCGGAAATCGCCTTTCGCAGGGTCCGCGACAGCGATTCGACCGAATAGGGCTTCTGAATCAGTTCGAAACCGCGATGGGCGTTATCGGCGAGAACACTGCTGTATCCGCTGGTCAGCACCACCGGCAGGCCGGGGTAACGGTCGCGGATGACGTTGGCGAGTTCGACGCCGTTCATGCCGGGCATGATGACATCCGAAAACACCAGATCGAAGGTGAGTTCATCCTCGGCCAGTGCGGCGAGAGCGTCGCCGGCATTGGCCGCCCATTTGATCGCGTAGCCGAGGTCCTGCAGAAGTTCGGTCGAAAAACGTCCGACTTCCTCGTCATCTTCTACGACCAGAACGCAATGTCCGCGGCCGCTCATCGCGGCTTCCGCGCTGACGGCGGCGATTTCTGCGCCCTCCGCCGGGCTTTCGGCCTGAGGCAAGTAAATGGTGAAAGTGGCGCCTTCGCCGCTGGTGCTCGTGACGATGATTTCACCGCCCGACTGCTTGGCAAAGCCGAGCGCCTGACTGAGACCGAGGCCGGTGCCCTTGCCGACATCCTTGGTTGTGAAGAACGGCTCGAAGATGGCTTCCAGCATATCGGCCCGGATTCCGGATCCGGTATCGGTGACGGAAACGGCGACGAACCGTCCGTCGCGGCGCGCCTGGCCGCGCAGCGCCGGAATGGCGTTGACCGTATCGACGCGGATGACGAGACGGCCCTCTCCCGCCATCGCATCGCGGGCATTGACGGCGAGATTGACCAACGCCGTTTCGAACTGCGCGACGTCGGCGGTGGCAAGACACGCGGGATCGCGAAGTTCGACATCGATCTGGATTCGGCCGCCCATCAGCGGCCGGACCAGCTGCGCGATGTTTTCGACCTGCGACCCGACATCGAATATCTGCGGCGACAGTGGCTGCCGCCGGGCAAAAGCCAGAAGCTGGCCGGTCAGTTTCGACGCGCGGTCGACCGTGTCCGAGATCGCATCGATGTAACGGCGGCGCCGGTCCTCGCCCAGGTCGCGGCGGCGCAGGAAGTCGGTCGCGGAGCGTATGATGGTGAGCAGGTTGTTGAAATCATGGGCGACGCCGCCGGTCAGCTGGCCGATCGCATCCATCTTCTGGGATTGGCGCAGCGCTTCCTCGGCCTGCCGCCGCTCGGTGATGTCGATGGCCTCGGGCAGGACCCCGGAGACTGCGCCATTCTGATCGAACACCGGGCGCATGGTGAAGTCGAAAAAGCGTTCGCCGGTCGGCAGATTGAGTCGCAGCTCGGTCCGCACGCTCTCGCCCCTGACGACCGCGTGGAACGCATCGGCAACGAATTCACGCATGCCCTCCGTTGCGAAGAACCATGGCGAGTCCCAGAACGGCTTGCCCGCAACGTCCTGCGCGCTGGCGCGGATACCGGCCAGCGCAGTCGCATTCGCGTAGACGACGTTGCCTTTCAGGTCCAACACCGCCTGGTACTGATTGCTGGTTTCGAATATCGCGCGCATCTGGGCTTCATTGGACCGAAGCTGCGACGTGCGTTCCGCGATACGCCGCTCCAGCGTTTCGTTCAGGTTCCGAAGCTCGAGTTCGGCTTCCTTGGCGACCGTCACGTCGTGGGCGACGCCGATGAAGCCGATATGTTTTCCGGTTGGATCCCAGCGCGGTTGCGATTCCGACCGCATCCAGCGCCATTGCCCGTCGGCCCGCCGGTACCGCCCTTCCAGCACGAACGGCTTCAGCGTTGCCTCCCCGGCAATACTTTCCTTCACAATGCGCTGTACGTCATCGGGATGAATGATGGTCCGCCAATCGAACGCCAGCCCTTCCTCGTAAGGCACGCCGAGAAATTCGAGGTAGGCCTGGTTTGCGAAGGCGCGCGTGCGGTCGATCTTGGTCACCCACATCGGCACCGGCGCGCTGTTGGCGATCAGGCGGAATCGCTCTTCGCTCTCGCGCAAGGTTTCCTTGGCAAGGGCGAGATCGGTGATGTCGATGTGGGCGCCAATCAGCTGCAGGGGGGCGCCGGCAGGATCGCGTTCGATTCGGGCTTCGGTGGCGATCCAGCGGACCTGTCCATCATTGGGCCTGATGATTCGATATTGCGATGAAAACTGGTCGCCGGTGCCCTTCACCGCTTCGATGAATTGTCGCACCGTTCGATCGCGGTCTTCCGGATGCAGCCGTGCGATCCAGTCTTCATGGGTGTCATCCGCCTCGGCCGACAGGCCGTGGATGGCGCGATATTCCGGGGTCCGGCGCTCGTTTCGAAAGCCGTCCCGCAGGTCGACGGTGACGGCGGCCACTTTGACGACCTGCTGAAAACCGGGTGCTGCGGGTTCCGAAAACGAGTTGCTTTCGGTTGCCCGGTCCTCATTCCCTGTACCTGCCATGCTCGCTTCGCCTCGCGACCGGTTTCGGGCACTTTACATTAGTGCCGCCCCGAATTTAAGGCGACGCGGGCTTGTCCGGGTAGTTAACCTCGCGTGACGCGATCGATGCATTCCGCGTGTTTTTGCAAGGCACACATCCGCTCCTGCGACGCCTGCCGCGCGGTCAATCCGTTCGCCGGAAAATGCAAAACTGGAAGCGCTGGGTCGAGTTCCATGGCGTGGCGTGATCCTGCCGGCGGGAGTCCACCAGTTCGAAACCTTCACCCAATTCCCCAGCAAGGCTGGCCGCATCGTACCGGTTGACGGGCAACCCGCTGCATTTTTCCGGGCCGTCGAGGGCAAAGGTCCCGATGATGACATGGCCGCCGGGCCTGACCGCCTGTCGCAAGCGCGTCAGGTAGGCCGAGCGGTCCGCGGAATCGGTCAGGAAATGAAAGGCGGCCCGGTCATGCCAGATGTCGAAGGCGTGGGCCGGCTGCCATTTGGTGACGTCAGCGACGACCCATTCCACCTCGCTTGCGCGCTCGCCGAGCCGCGCTTTGGCGGCGTCGAGCGCGGCTTGCGAGATGTCCAGCACCGTCACGCGCCTGAACCCGCGCGCGAGAAGATTGTCGACCAGGCGCGACGCGCCGCCGCCGATATCGACAATGGCGGACCCCGGCGCCGGCCGGGCAAGATCAATCAGTTCGATCGATGGCGCGGGATCTTCCTGAAACCAGCTGACTTCGTCCTCGCCCTTGGTGGTGTAGACCGTTTCCCAATGAGATTTTCGGTTCGCATCCGTCATCGGCGATCTCCATGGGGCGGCCAAGGGCTGGGCCAAACATGGTCACATCGACCATGCCCCGCAATGGGGGCGTCGCGCCATCAGGTTATTTCGCCCCGCCTATCCCAGCATCTGGGTGTCGCCGCACACCGAGATCACCTGCCCGGAAATGGTCTTGCCGCGCGGGCTGCACATGAACAGGATCTGGTCGGCGATCTGCTCCGGCGTCACATAGTCCTTGATCGAGGTGTAGGAAAACGCCGTGCGCTCCATCTCGGCATAGGAAATCCCGCGCTGCTGCGCCTTGGCTTCCAGCACGCGGCGTTGTCGGTCGCCGGCGACAAGGCCCGGCAGGATCGCATTGACGCGGATATTGTCCGGTCCAAGCTCGATCGACAGCGACTTTGTAAACCCGATCACGCCCCATTTCGCCGCCGCATAGGGCGTGCGCATGGCAAAGCCGAGCCGGCCGGCGGCCGAGGAAATGTTGACGATCGAGGCGTTCCTGCTCTTGCGCAGATGCGGCACGGCAAGCCGTGTACAGTTGAATTGCCCGGTCAGGCAGATCTCCAGGCAGCGGTCCCAGTCTTCCGGATTCATCTCCTCGACCTTGGCCGTCGGTCCGGCGACGCCGGCATTGTTGACCAGCACGTCGAGGCCGCCGAGCTTTTCCAGCGTTTCCGCGAACAGCTTTTGAACCGCCGCGCGGTTGGAAACATCGCATGGCGTCGATGTGATGGCGGGATCGCTGGAGGCGAGTTCAGACAGCGCGATTTCATCGACATCGCAGGTGTGGACCCTGGCGCCTTCGCCGGCAAAACGCCGCGCAATGGCGCGCCCGATGCCGTTGGCGCCGGCGGTGACCAGCACGCGCAAACCCTTGAGTTCGAGATCCATTGAAAGCTCCGAGATGTCGGTGGGAAGGAAGGATGTCAGTCGGCAAGGCCTGTCACCCAGCAAGTCCGCCGCGCGAAAGAATGAAATCCGCAGCGCCCTTGATATCGCCGGCAATGCCGGCCTGCGCCGCGGCGCCGTCGCCGGCCTCGATCGCCCTGCGCACGTCGGCGTGAAACCGGATCGCGTCGCCCTTCGCCAGCCGATCGGGATTAGCCCTGAGATCGAGATTGATCACGGGGCCGGCTTTCAGCCACAGCGCACGGATGATTTCGACCAGGATCGGCGAATGCGCCGCCTCGTAAGCCGCGAAATGAAAGGTCTTGTTGAGTTCGACCGCGCGCGGCAGGTCGGGCACATCAGCCTTGCTCTCCAGCCGCATCGCTTCTTCCGCGCGCGCGATTCCCGCGAGGTCGTTGCCGTCGCGGTGCAGAGCGGCCTGCGCCGCGGCATGGCCCTCGATGGCGATCCGCACCTTGGTCAGGTCGCTAAACTGCGCCGCCGACATCAGGGGCACGCGGACTGCGCGGTTCGGCGTCACCTCCAGCGCCTTGTCGGCGACCAGCCGCGACACCGCCTCGCGCACCGGCATGATCGAGACGCCCAGCACGTCCGCCGCCGCGCGCAGCGACAATTTCTCGCCCGGCGCCAGCCGGCCGGACATCAGCAGATCGGCCAGCCTGGCATAGGCGCGCTCGCCCAGCGTCTGACGATCCAGCGGTTCCACCAGATTGAGCGCGGCGGGCAAATTCAACGGAAGTCTCCCCCATGCGCCCGGGATGTTTCGAGAGGGGACTCGACAACGGCCCGGACTTTTGCAAGTCTAACTGTGATCACAGATCACGGCAAGCGACACAAGAGCCGCTTTCAAGCGGACCGTGCGGCACTTGCCGGAAGAAAAAAACAGCCGCAGCCCACGCGGCCGCACCAGGGAGATGAAGGCTGATGTCCAATAATAGTCAATTCACGCGCCGTAGCCTGTTGAAGACCGCCGGCGGCATTGCGCTGGTGTCGGGAATCTCCGCGCCGGCGATTTTGCGCGCCCAGACCGCCGATGTCATCAAGATCGGCCATCTGACGCCGCGCACCGGCTTTCTCGGACCGCTCGGCGAATACGCCGTGATGGCCGCCGATCTCGCGGTCGAGGAGATCAACGCCGCCGGCGGCATCATGGGCCGCAAGGTCGAACTCCTGAAGGAGGATTCGGTCAATCCGCAAACCGCCTCGACCAAGGCCGAGCGCATGATCGAGCGGGACAAGGTCGCCTGCATCATCGGCGAAATCTCTTCCGCCTCATGCCTGACCATCGCGCAGGTCGCCTCGCGCACCAAGACCCTGTTCATCAACACCGGCGGCAACTCCGACGCGCTGCGCGGCAAGGATTGCCAGCGCTACATGTTCCACGTCGAGTCGCAGAACTCGATGTATGTGAAGACCGTCGGCCGCTCGTTCCTGCGCGACGGCCTGGTCAAGGGCAAGAAGTGGTACTCGCTGACGGCCGACTATGCCTTCGGCCATGATCTGCTGAAAGTGTCAAAACGCTTCATGGAAGCCAATGGCGGGAATTTCGCCGGTGACGATCTGGTGCCGACCGACGCCACCGACTTCTCCGCCTACCTGCTCAAGATCCGCGAAGCCAAGCCCGATCTGGTCGTGATCAATCTCGCCGGCAACCAGATCACCAACTTCCTCAAGCAATATGCCGAGTTCGGTCTGACCTTCCCGGTCGGCGGCTTCGGCTTCGATACCGCGCTGGCCTGGGCGGCCGGCAAGGGCAACTTCGTCGGCACCTGGCCGGTGGTCTGGCATCATCTGCTCGAGACGCCCGGCTCCAAGGCATTCGTGACGGCTTTCACCAACAAGTACAAGAAGCCGCCGGAGAACCAGGCCTGGGGCGACTACGTCGCCGTCAAGATCGTGGCCAAGACCATCAACGACCTGAAATCGTCGGAATCACCTGCCATTATCTCGCACTTCGAGAAGGGTGCGAAGTTCGACGTGCTGAAGACGCGGGAAGGCTATTTCCGCGCCTCGGATCATCAGTTGATGCACGAAATGTACGCGGTGACCGCGTTGCCCGCCGACAAGATCAAGAACCAGTGGGACATCTTCGCTTCCAGCCCGGCAGTGCCGGCTGCCAACGAAGACCTCGAAATCATCGCCGCCACCAAGGAAGAGAACAGCTGCACGTTCCCGAGCTGATCTAAAAGCGACACGCCGACCCTTACCCTCCCCTGAAGGGCGTCTCTTACCCTCCCCTGGAGGGGGAGGGTCGACGCGAATGAAATGAG
>JBDRNF010000067.1:0-8370 GCA_043811435.1 Pseudomonadota bacterium | reverse complement strand
CACCAGCCCGTTCAGCAGGGCGGTCTCGATGGGAATATCCCAGGACTGCGCCGGCCCCGACACAGAAGCAAGATCGTAGATCTCATCGGGGACAGCGGTTGCGAGAAGGTCGTTGAGAAACGTCTCCGACGTAAGATCGCCCGTATGCCAGTGGACGAGGCCTCCATGGAGCTGCGGATCAATTCGATTCCTGGAATGGGCAAACACGTCATAGTCGCGTGCCAGCAGCAATTCGATGAGATACCATCCGTCCTGGCCAGCGCCGCCGGTAACTAATGCGCGCTTTCTCACGTTTACCTCAGCGTCCCTGGAACCTCACCGTAAGGTGACAACATGACATTTTTCAAGTCCGCAAGAGTTCCCCGAATCCAAGTGGAGTACACCGTCCGCAGGTGCGCAGCACCGCGGCCGCCGCGGCAAGGCGCGATCCCGACGGTGCGCTCAACCCTGGATATCCTCCAAAGCCCATTCCGGATTGATGCCGGGGATTGAAACCAGGTGGTCGCCCGTGATTGGACTGCATCCGGATCTGCCATTAGGCTCCCGCTGAGCATCCCCATCCGCGGTCCGGCGGGCCGGATGGCGACCTTTTGACACCAAAAGCGCGAACCGGGGCAGGCTTGCCGCGGGTGCCATCGGCAAGCTAAACCGTCCCGAGACCGAAAATAGAACGTCTGTTCCCGCACCTACGGCTGAGGTGCGGGCGGGAAGCCGAAAAAGCGAATAAAATCAGCCCCTTGATTTTCAAACAGAAGACGGACCCATGCTTCGAGGAATACGTAAAGCCTCATCAAACTGGCTCGGCAAGGCCATCATGATGGTCGTCATGGGGGTGCTGATCCTCAGCTTCGCGGTGTGGGGCATCGCCGACATCTTCAAGGGATTCGGGCAGTCGACGCTGGCGACGATCGGCAAGACCGAGATTTCGATCGAACAGTTCCGCCAGCTTTACACCGAGAAGCTGCAACAGCTCGGCCGCCAGTTCGGCCGCCCGCTGACGATGGATCAGGCCCGGGCCTTCGGCCTCGATCGCCAGGTCCTGCAACAAACCATCGCCGAGGCTGCGCTGGACGAGGAAGCGCGGCGGATGGGGCTCGGTGTGTCCGACGCCGAGATCATGCGCATGATCACCAGCGATCCGAATTTCAAGGGAGTCGCCGGCAATTTCGATCCGGCGCGTTTCCAGGCGACGATCCGGCAGTTCGGTTTCACCGAACAGAAATACATTGCTGAACAGCGGCGGGTTTCGCTGCGACGTCAGATCGCCGGCACGGTCTCGGCCGGCCTCGAGCCGCCGAAAGTGATGATCGAGGCGCTGAGCCGCTTCCAGAACGAACAGCGCACCATCGACTACGTCAAACTCGACGCCGCGCAGGCCGGAACCATCGAACCGCCGTCGCCGGAAACGCTGGCCGCCTACTTCGACGATCACAAGACCCAGTTCCGGGCTCCCGAATACCGCAAGATATCCTTTGTCGCGGTCACGCCGGAAGAAATCGGCAAATGGTCCGAGGTCTCCGACGAGGACGCCAGGAAAATCTTCGAACAGCGACGCAGCAAGCTCGGCACGCCGGAGCGGCGTCAGGTGTCGCAGATCGTGTTCCCGAACGCCGAGGAAGCCGCGGCGGCGCGTGGCCGCCTCGCGGGCGGAATGTCATTCGAGGATCTCGCCAAGGAGCGCGGGCTCAGCCCCTCCGACGTCGACCTCGGCATGATCGCCAAATCGGACATCATCGACGGTGCGGTTGCGAACGCGGCGTTCGCGCTGCCGTCAGGCGAGATAAGCCAGCCCGTGCCGGGCCGGTTCGGCGTCGCCCTGGTCAAGATCGGCAAGATCGAGCCGGGGGCCGAACCCACCTATGAAAGCGTCGCCACCAACCTGAAAAAGGAAATTGCCACCGAGCGCGCGCGCGCCAAGGTCTCGGATCTCTACAACAAGATGGAAGACGAGCGCGGCGGCGGCGCCGGCGTCATCGAAGCCGCGCAGAAGCTCGGACTTGCCGCCACCACCATCGACGCGATCGATCGCTCCGGCCGCCTTCTCAACGGTCAGCCGGCGACCAACATCCCCGGCGGTCTCGACGTCGTGTCGCAGGCCTTCAACAGCAATGTCGGCGTCGAAAACGATCCGATCCAGTTCAACGGCGGTTACGTCTGGTACGACGTGCTTGATGTCATCGCCTCCCGCGAACGCACCCTCGACGAGGTCAAGGAGAAGGTCGAGGCCAAATGGCGCGACGACCAGATCATGGCCCGGCTGCGGACCAAGGCGACCGAGATGGTGCAAAAGCTCGAACAGGGCGGCAAGCTCGCCGACGAGGCGGCGGCGGTCGGATCGAAAGTCGAAACCGCCAAGGATGTGCGGCGCGACGCCACCCTGCCCGGCCTGCCCAGCAGCGCCGTCACGGCGGCATTCCGGACGCCCAAGGATGCCGTGGGACAAAGCGCCGGCGCCGGCGGCAACGAATGGATCGTATTCCGCGTCACCGACATCAGCGCGCCGGCGGTCGATTTTGCCTCCGACGACATCAAGAAACTGAAGGACACCCTGCAGCGCGGGCTGACCGACGAACAGGTCGCGCAATACATCTCCAAGATCGAACAGACGATCGGAACCAGCATCAACCAGGCCGCCTTCGCACAGGTGACGGGCGCGAATAATTAACACTCCCGAAAGCACGCGATGGACGACCTTAAATCTATCATCGGAAAAGTCGCGACCGGCGCGACGCTGTCGCGCGACGAGGCGGCGTCCGCCTTCGACAGCATGATGTCCGGCGAGGCGACGCCCTCGCAGATGGGCGGATTGCTGATGGCGCTGCGCGTCCGCGGCGAAACCGTCGACGAAATCACCGGCGCGGTGTCGGCGATGCGCAGCAAGATGCTGCGGGTCACGGCGCCCGCCGATGCGATCGACGTCGTCGGCACCGGCGGCGACGGGTCCGGTTCGGTCAACGTGTCGACCTGCGCCTCGTTCATCGTCGCGGGCTGCGGCGTGCCGGTGGCCAAACATGGCAATCGCGCGCTGTCGTCGCGTTCCGGTGCCGCCGACGTATTGTCCGCGCTCGGGATCAGGATCGACATCACCCCGGAGCGCGTCGGCCGCTGCGTGGCCGAGGCCGGCATCGGCTTCATGTTCGCGCCCTCGCATCATCCGGCGATGAAGAACGTCGGCCCGACCCGCGTCGAACTGGCGACCCGCACGATCTTCAATCTGCTGGGGCCGTTGTCCAATCCGGCCGGCGTGAAGCGGCAGATGGTCGGGGTGTTTTCACGGCAATGGGTGCAGCCGCTGGCGCAGGTGCTGAAGAATCTCGGCTCCGAATCCGTCTGGGTGGTGCACGGCTCCGACGGCCTCGACGAAATCACCCTCTCCGGCCCGACCTTCGTCGCAGCCCTCGAGAACGGTAATATCCGCACCTTCGAAGTGACGCCGGAGGAAGCCGGTCTCGCCCGCGTCGGCGGTGACGCCCTGAAAGGCGGCGATGCCGATGCCAATGCGATCGCGCTGCAAAGCGTGCTCGACGGGATGCCGAGCCCCTACCGGGATGTGGCGCTCTTGAATGCCGCGGCGGCGCTGGTCGTGGCCGGCCGCGCCAGGAGCCTTGGGGAAGGCGTAGCGCTCGGTACCCAGTCGATCGACAGCGGCGCGGCACTGGCGCGGCTGAAGCAATTGATCGTGGTCTCCAACGGCTGACCGAGGAGCCATCGATGTCCGACATCCTGACCAAGATCGAGGCCTACAAGCGCGAGGAGATCGCCGCCGCCAAGCGGGAGCGTCCGCTTGCGGTCCTGGAGGGGCTGACGAAGTCAGCGACCCCGCCGCGCGGCTTTGTCAATGCGATCCGCCGCAAGCTTGGCCAGGGCGAATACGCGCTGATTGCGGAGATCAAGAAGGCCTCGCCGTCCAAGGGGCTCATTCGCGCCGACTTCGATCCGCCCGCGCTTGCCAGGGCCTATCAGGCCGGCGGCGCCGCCTGTCTGTCGGTGCTGACCGACACGCCATCGTTCCAGGGCCATCTCGACTTCATGGTGGCCGCCCGAGCCGCAACCGAATTGCCGGTGCTGCGCAAGGATTTCATCTATGACACCTATCAGGTGGTCGAGGCGCGCGCCTACGGCGCCGACTGTATCCTGATCATCATGGCGGCGCTCGATGACAGCGCCGCCCGCGATATCGAGGATGCGGCGCTGGCGCACGGCATGGACGTGCTGATCGAGATCCACGAACGCGCCGAACTCGATCGCGCGCTGAAACTCCGCTCGCCGATGATCGGGGTCAACAACCGCAACCTGCGCACCTTCGAGACCACGCTGGCGACCAGCGAGGCGCTGGCGCCGCTGATTCCGAAAGACCGGCTGATGGTCGGCGAAAGTGGCATCTTCGAGCCTGCCGATCTCGCGCGGCTGGCGCGGGTCGGCATGCAGACTTTCCTGGTCGGCGAAAGCCTGATGCGGCAAGCCGACGTCGCCGCCGCAACCCGCGCGCTGCTGGCGCGCGGCGACACCCCGCGCGCGACGGGGACAAGGTGATGATTCATCAAGACGGCGGCTCGCCACTTCACCCTCCCCTGGAGGGGGAAGGTCGACCGCGCCCGGCGATGCATGGCATCGCCCGGAGCGGTCGGGGTGGGGTGAATACCTCAACAACCCAAGCTCGATCGGTTGCTCTTGCTCGTTCTCCGCGAAACGCAATCTCTCCCGATACCGCGCGAGTTCACCCCACCCCGGACGACTTCGTCGTACGACCCTCCCCCTCCAGGGGAGGGTAAGGCAGGAGCCGCATGGCCAACGAAAAATCAAAGCGGACAAAGGCCGGTTCCACCCTCACCCATATCGACGCCAAGGGTGAAGCGCGGATGGTCGATGTCTCGGCAAAGCCCGCGACCGAACGTGTCGCCGTGGCGGAAGGCCGCGTCGTCATGAGCAAGGCGACGCTCGAGCTGATCGTCTCGGGCAATGCCAAAAAGGGCGACGTGCTGGGCACCGCGCGCGTCGCCGGCATCATGGCGGCGAAACGCACCTCGGAGTTGATCCCGCTGTGCCATCCGCTGGCGCTGTCGAAGGTCACGCTGGATATCGCCCCGGACGACAAGCTGCCCGGCTGCATCGTCCGCGCCACCGTCAAGGTCACCGGGCCGACCGGCGTCGAAATGGAAGCGTTGACCGCCGTGTCGGTCGCGTGTCTGACGATCTACGACATGATCAAGGCGGTCGAGCGCGGCGTCCGCATCGAGGGCATCCATCTGGTCGAAAAAAAGGGCGGCAAGTCCGGCCACTACCGCGCCTGAGACGCGCCGCTCGCTGCCCCGTCCGCCGTCACGGTGGCGGCCCGTGCTGCGGCGCAAGGCAACCCGATTGGCATGAGCACCACGCCGATTTCAGGTCGGTCGTAATCTTTCATTAACTCAACTTCCTAACACCGTTTCCATAACGGCAACGTAATCATGTCCGGAGCCGGGGCGTGAGAAAGTGCTGCTGGCGTCGAGCCATGACAGCGATCAAGACCGATGATGGAACAACCGACCACCTCGCTGAACTTCCCACGTTCGGTCAGCGGCAATCCGATCCGCTGGCTCGTGGTCGGCGGTGGGTTCCTGATCGCCGCCATCGCGATCGGCGCCACCATCATGGCCGGTCATTTTCGCGAACGCGCGCTCAGCAGCAGCGCCCGCGAACTCGATAACACCGTGCTGTTGCTGGCCCGTCATTTCGATCAGCAATTGCAGGATTTCGGCGCGATCCAGCAGGACCTTGCCGCCTATGTACGGTCCGCCGGCATCGAGACCGGCGAGCACTACAGGCGCCGGATGTCCGGCGCGGACATTCACCAGATGCTCAAGGCCAAGATCGACGCATTTTCCTATGTCGGCAGCATCAACCTGTTCGATGCCGACGGCGTGATGATCAATTCTTCCACCGGCTGGCCGGCGCGGCCCGTCAACATCGCCGACCGGACCTTTTTCAAGAAGTTCAAGTCGGATCCCAAGTCCCCGACGTTGCTGGTCGAGCCGCTCCACAGCCGCGTCACCGGCGCCTGGACCACCGTGCTTGCCCGCAAGCTGACCGGACGAAACGGCGAGTTCCTGGGCGTGATCGGAAGAGGCATCGAGCCCGCCAGCTTCGCGAAATTCTTCCAGACGGTGGCGCTTGGACAGGATGCGACGATCGCCATGCACCATCGCGACGGCACGCTGCTGGCGCGCCATCCCCATGTCGAGGAGATGGTCGGCCGGAACTTCAAGACGGGTCCGGCGCATCAGCGGGCGTTGTTCGACAAGGAGCACGGCTCCACCCGGCTGGCCAGTCCGATGGACGGCCGCGACCGGTTGGTTTCGGCCCGCACCCTGGCCAACTTTCCCATCGTGATCATCGCGTCGACGTCGGTGGCGACGGCGCTAGCCGGCTGGCAGGAGCAGATCGTCTTTCTGGTCATCGTATCAGGACTTTTCGCCCTCGTGATCGCCGCGCTGCTGTTCGCGGTGGTGCGCAAGCTGTCGCGGCAGCATCTGGCGTCGCAGCAGCGGCTGCGATTGGAAAAGCAGCGGCTGGATACCGCGGTCAACAACATGACACAGGGCCTGCTGCTGTTCGATTCGTCACAGCGGCTCGTGATCTGCAACCAGCGCTACATCGACATGTACGGCCTGTCGCCGGAGGTGGTGAAGCCCGGCGTCACCTTCCGCGAGGTGATTGCCCATCGCAAGGCAACCGGATCGTTCGTCGGCGACGTCGATAAATATTATACCGCCACCCTGCGCGACATCGCGCAGAAAAACGTCACCGTAATCGAGCCCCCGGACGGCCGCTCGATCCAGATCATCAACGAACCGCTGGCGGATGGCGGATGGGTGGCGACGCACGAGGATATCACCGAGCGACGGCGCACCGAGGCCCGCATCACCCATCTGGCGCATTACGACGCGCTGACCGATCTGCCCAACCGAACCCTGTTTCATGACCGGTTGAAACGCGAATTCGCAACCCTCGGCGCAGGCGAGCAGTTCGCCGTGCTCTACCTCGACATCGACGAATTCAAAAGCGTCAACGATTCGCTCGGACATCTGATCGGCGACGAACTGCTGAAATCGGTGGCGCTCACCCTGCGGCGATGCGCCGGATCGAGCAATTTCGTCGCGCGTCTCGGCGGCGACGAATTTGCGATCATTCAGACCGCGGTCAAGACCGCGGCCGACGTCACCGAGCTGGTGGCGCGGGTGTTCGAGGCGATCCGGGAGCCCTACGACTGCCTGGGTCACCAGGTCACCACGGACGCCAGCATCGGCATTGCGGTGGCGCCGCAGCATGGCGCCGATTTCGACCAGATCCTGAAGAACGCCGACCTCGCAATGTATGCCGCCAAGGCCGCCGGGCGCCGTACCCATCGCTTCTTCGAGCCGGAGATGGACGCAAGGGTCAAGGCGCGGCGCAGCCTGGAAATGGACCTGCGACAGGCCATCGCCGACGGCGCGTTCGAGGTGCAATACCAGCCTTGCGTCAGCCTTCGCGACAACCGGATCTCCGGCTGCGAGGCCCTGCTGCGCTGGCGCCACCCCGAACGCGGCGTGATCTCGCCCGCCGAGTTCATTCCGATCGCCGAAGACACCGGCCTGATCAATCAGCTCGGCGAATGGGTGCTGACCACGGCCTGCGTGGAGGCCGCGAGCTGGCCCGACGAAATCAGCATCGCGGTCAACGTTTCGCCGGTCCAGTTCAGGAGCGGCACCTTCGCGTTGAAGATCCTGGCCGCCCTCTCCGCCTCCGGCCTGCCGGCGGATCGGCTCGAACTGGAGATAACCGAAGCGGTGCTGATCCGCGACGACGAGGCCGCGCTCGCGATCCTGCATCAGCTGCGCGCCATCGGGGTGCGCATCGCGCTCGACGATTTCGGCACCGGCTATTCCTCGCTGAGCTATTTGCACAAGTTCCCGTTCGACAAGATCAAGATCGACCGCTGTTTCATCAATGATATCGCCCAGGCCGGCGGCTCCTCCAGCATCGTGAAGGCGGTGGTGGATATCGCCGCGGCGCGCAGCATGATCACGACGGCGGAAGGCGTCGAGACCGAGCAGCAACGCGACATGCTGCGTGCGCTCGGCTGTTCCGAAATGCAGGGCTGGCTGTTCAGCCCGGCCCGGACCGCCGCCGATATCCGGCAGCTGTTCCTCGCGCACGGCGAGAAATCCGCCGCCGTGGCTTGAGGCGGTTGAATCGGTCGGATGCGGATTTGGTTTACCTCTCCCCAGCGGGGAGAGGTCGATTTGCGCAGCAAATCGGGTGAGGGGGCGCTGCCTTCCCGAGAAACCGCAACCCCTCACCCGGCGCTGCGCGCCGACCTCTCCCGGAGGGAGAGGTGAACTACGGTGCGTT
>JBDRNF010000066.1:0-12992 GCA_043811435.1 Pseudomonadota bacterium | reverse complement strand
ACTGCGCCCGCCGCCACCCAGCAAGCTTCGGCGCCGGCGGTGGTGAGCCGCGAGGCCGCGATATCCGCGGCGCCGCGCATCAAGATCGAGACCCCCAAGCTCAGCGGCAGCATCGCGTTGAAAGGCGCGCGCATCGACGATCTGGCGCTGACGCAATTCCACGACACGGTCGATCCCAAATCGCCGGCGGTCGTGCTGTTCTCGCCGTCGGGCTCGCCGAACCCCTATTACGCGGAATTCGGCTGGGTCGCCGCCGCGGGCTCGACCGTGCGGCTGCCCGATCGGGACACGCTGTGGCAGCAGGAGGGCTCGGGCAGCCTGGCGCCGAACAGCCCGATAACGCTGAAATATGACAATGGCACCGGCCTCACCTTCCGCCGCACCATTTCGATCGACGAGCGCTATCTCTTCACCATCAAGGACGACGTCACCAATATCGGCAGCGCGCCGGTCACGCTGTACCCGTTCGCGCTGATTTCGCGGCACGGCACCCCGAAGGTCGAAGGCTTCTACATCCTGCACGAAGGCCTGATCGGGTATCTCGGCGACCAGGGCCTGCAGGAATACAGCTACTCGAAGATCGACGAAGAGAAGGTGAAGAGCTTCAAGGTCACCAACGGCTGGCTCGGCATCACCGACAAATACTGGGCATCGGCGCTGCTGCCGGATACCACCGCGCAGTTGCAGGCACGGTTCTCGTCCAACCTCGTGGCAGGCACCCGTACCTATCAGACCGACTATTTGCAGGATGCGCAGACCATCGCGATCGGCGGCACCGCCTCGTCCAACGCGCGGCTGTTCGCCGGCGCCAAGGAAGCCGGCGTGGTCGGCCTCAATTTCCCGCTCGCCGGTCTCGACGGCTACAACAAGCAGCTCGGGCTCAACCACTTCGACCTGCTGATCGACTGGGGCTGGTTCCACTTCCTCACCAAGCCGATGTTCGTGGCGCTGGACTTCTTCTTCCGCATGGTCGGCAATTTCGGCGTCGCGATCCTGCTGGTGACGGTGCTGGTGAAGCTGATCTTCTTCCCGCTCGCCAACAAATCCTACGCCTCGATGGCGAAGATGAAGTCGGTGCAGCCGCAGCTGGCCGCGCTGAAGGAGCGCTTCCCCGACGACAAGGTGAAGCAGCAGCAGGAGATGATGGCGATCTACAAGAAGGAGAAGATCAACCCGGTCGCCGGTTGTCTTCCCGTCCTGCTGCAGATTCCGGTGTTCTTCTCGCTCTACAAGGTGCTGTTCGTCACCATCGAAATGCGCCACGCGCCGTTTTACGGCTGGATCAAGGACCTCTCGGCGCCCGATCCGACCACGATCTTCAACCTGTTCGGGCTGTTGCCGTGGGATCCGATGTCGCTCGGAACGGGGATCGGTCCGTATCTGATGCTGGGCGTCTGGCCGATCATCATGGGCATCACGATGTGGTTCCAGATGAAGCTCAATCCGACGCCGCCGGATCCGACCCAGAAGATGATCTTCGACTGGATGCCGCTGATCTTCACCTTCATGCTGGCCTCGTTCCCGGCCGGCCTCGTGATCTACTGGGCCTGGAACAACCTGCTTTCGGTGCTGCAGCAGAGCTACATCATGCGCAAGAACGGCGTGAAGGTGGAATTGATGGACAATCTCAAGGCCGTGTTCATTTCGAAGAAGGCTGAATCGAAGACCTGATCAGGACCTCACCTGAGGAGCGCGCGCCTCGCTAATTTCGTCATGCCCGGGCTTGTCCCGGGATTCCCCTTCTTGGGGTTGGCGAGACGCAAGACGTGGTTGGCCGGGCCAAGCCCGGCCATGACGGCGATGGAGCCTTCGCATGACCGCTGAATCCGATGCTGGCTTGGTCGAGCTGGGCAGAAAGCTGTTCGCCGGCGAATGGACCTTCATCTGGGCCTCGCCGTCGATCGAGACGCTGCCGCCGATGGCGGGCGTCGAGGTCGCGTTTGCCGGTCGCTCCAATGTCGGCAAATCCAGCCTGATCAACGCGCTGACCGGGCGCAATGCGCTGGCGCGGACCTCGCATACGCCGGGCCGCACCCAGGAGCTGATCTTCTTCGAAGGCCCCGACAATGCCGGCTTCCGGCTGGTCGACATGCCCGGCTACGGCTACGCCTCGGCGCCGAAGGCCAAGGTCGCGTCATGGACCAAGCTGATCCACCAGTTCCTGCAGGGCCGCGCCAGCCTGGCGCGTGTCTATGTGCTGATCGACGGCCGGCATGGCCTCAAGGAAGTCGATCTCGATGTGCTGAACACGCTCGACAAGTCGGCGGTCAGCTACCAGGTCGTGCTCACCAAGGCCGACCAGGTGAAGCCGGCCGAACTCGAGCAGCGCATTGCAGACGTCAAGGCGGCGCTTGCAAAACATCCCGCCGCCTTTCCGGAAATTCTGGTGACCTCCTCGCGCACCGGCGCCGGCATGCCGGAATTGCGCGCCGCCATGGTGCGGCTGCTCGGCGAACGGAGCTGACCATGGGGCCGCGGCTTTTTCGGATTTTGATCGTGCTGGCCGGCGTGATGGGCGCCGACGGCGTGATGCTGGCGGCGGCCTCGGCACACCAGCCCGATGCCGCACGGCTGGCGTCGGCCTCATCGATGCTGCTGTTTCACGCCGCAGCGGTGCTGGGAACGGTGGCGCTGGCGGAGCGCGGCGTCATTCGTCCCGGGATCGGAATCCTGGCCGCCGCGGGCTTTTTCGTCGCCACCGTCCTGTTCGCCGGCGACCTGACGCTGCGGCACTATGCCGGCCACGGGCTATTCCCGATGGCCGCGCCGACCGGTGGCGGACTGTTGATCGCAAGCTGGCTGGCCCTTGCGGTGGCGGCGGCATGGCCGAAGCGCATCGAGAAGCCGTAGCCCGGATGAAGCCAGCGGCTCGGCGCAAAGCGCCGTCCGATGGCGCAATCCGGGAATCGGCGATGCAGTGGCCCCGGATTTCGCAAGAGCTCCATCCGGGCTACGGGCCAATAGCCATGCTTTGCGCCCCGCCCGCCAATCAGATAAGAACCCGCCCAACCCAAATCTGACGAGACCTGCTTCATGACCGACGCGCCGCATATCAGTCCGCTCGATCAGGCCCGCATCCTGTCCGAGGCGCTGCCGCATATGCAGCAGTATGACGAGGAAACCATCGTCATCAAGTATGGCGGCCATGCCATGGGGGCCGAGGAAACCGCCAAGGCGTTCGCCCGCGACATCGTCCTGCTGGAACAGACCGCGATCAATCCGGTGGTGGTGCATGGCGGCGGGCCGCAGATCGCCACCATGCTGAAGCGGCTCGGCATCCAGTCCGAGTTCGCCGCCGGCCTGCGCATCACCGACGCCGCCACCATCGAGATCGTCGAGATGGTGCTGGCCGGTTCGATCAACAAGCAACTGGTCGGCTACATCAACGAGGCCGGCGGCAAGGCGGTCGGCCTCTGCGGCAAGGACGGCAACATGGTGATCGCGTCGAAGGCGACGCGCACCATGGTCGATCCGGATTCGCATATCGAACGGGTGGTCGATCTCGGTTTCGTCGGCGAGCCCGAGAAGGTCGATCTGACGCTGTTGAACCAGCTGATCGGCCATGAACTGATCCCGGTGCTGGCGCCGCTGGCGACGTCGGCCTCGGGGCAGACCTTCAACGTCAATGCCGACACCTTCGCCGGCGCGGTAGCCGGCGCGCTGAAGGCCAAGCGGCTGCTGCTGCTGACCGATGTTCCCGGCGTGCTCGACAAGTCGAAGAAGCTGATTCCGGAACTGTCGGTGAAGGACGCGCGAAAACTGATCGCCGACGGCACCATTTCCGCCGGCATGATTCCGAAGGTCGAAACCTGCATCTACGCGCTCGAGCAGGGCGTCGAGGGCGTCGTCATCATCGACGGCAAGGCCCCCCACGCCGTGCTGCTTGAACTGTTCACCAACCAGGGCACCGGCACGCTGATCCACAAGTGATGACACGAGCGGCCAGGAAAACGAGAGCCGTCATGGCCGGGCCTGTCCCGGCCATCCACGACTTGCCTGCCGACCGCGAAGACGTGGATGCCCGGAACAAGTCCGGGCATGACGGGCGTGAGCCGTCGCGGGCTCCTTCCTCGATCCTGCGTTCTGCCCTGATCGCGCTGCCCGCGGCCATGATCTCCTTTTTGCTCTCGGCCGTTCCCGCCTATGCCGACCTGAAACTCTGCAACCGCATGAGCTATGTGGTCGAGGTCGCGATCGGCATCGACCACAAGGCCGCCACCGCGACGCGCGGCTGGTTCCGGATCGATCCGGCGGCATGCCGCGTCGTCGCGCAGGGCACGCTGACCGCCGACCGTATCCTGCTCAATGCCCGCGCGCTCGGCGTCTACGGCTCATCGCCGGTGCCGCAGAGCGGCAACGATACGCTGTGCATCGCGCCGGAAAACTTCGTCATCGCCGCGGCCCGGCAGTGCCGCGCCGGACAGACGCCGGCGCCGTTCACCCAGATCTACCCGACCAGGACCGACGACGGCCATCTGGTGGCGTATCTGGCCGAAGGCAGCGAATATGACGACGAGCAGGCGCGGCTGGCCGCCATTCAGCGCCTCTTGGTGATCGCGGGCTATGATGCGGCGCCGATCGACGGCGTCGACGGCCCGAAGACGCAAGGCGCCCTGGCGGCGTTCCTGAAAAGCCGCGGGCTGACCGCCGACGTGGTGCAGTCGCCGAAATTTTTCGCCACCATGATCGACGCGGTGCAATCGCCGTCCTCCACCGGGCTGACCTGGTGCAACGACACGCCGCACAAGATCATGGCCGCGGTCGCCACCGACGACGGCAAGACCGTGATCAGCCGCGGCTGGTACCGCATCGATCCCGGCAAGTGCCTGCATCCCGACGTCTCGGGCCAGCCCAAACAGATCTTCAGTTTCGCCGAGGCGGTCGACGGCGAAAACCGCGCGCTCAAATTCAGGGGCCGGCCGCTGAACTGGGGCGGCACCACGCAGCTGTGTACCCGCGAGAGCAAGTTCGAGGTCAACGACCAGCACGACTGCGGCAACCGCGGCCTCGCCGTAACCGGCTTCGCCGCCGTCGACATGAGCAGCGGCGGCAAGACGCTGCGCTTTGCAATGCCGTGATGGGATATTCCCTTTTCTTCGTCGTCCCTGCGAACGCAGGGACCCATACGCCGTGTCGGAGCGATTTGAAACGGATGGCTGTGGCAAGACTTTCTTTGAACAACAACGGCCGGTGGTTATGGGTCCCTGCGCCCGTGCGCAATTGCGCACTAGGCAGGGACGACCCGTTGAGAGAGCGATGATCACGATGACTACACCCCGCCGCTTCACCGAGATCGACACCTGGGTGTTCGACCTCGACAACACGCTGTACCCGCATCACGTCAATCTGTGGCAGCAGGTCGACGCGCGGATCGGCGAGTTCGTCAGCGACTGGCTGAAGATCACGCGGGATGAAGCACGCGCGATCCAGAAGGATTATTATCGCCGCTACGGCACCACCATGCGCGGCATGATGACCGAGCACGGCGTGCGCGCCGACGACTATCTCGCCTATGTACACAGGATCGACCATTCGCCGCTCGAGCCCAACCCCGCAATGGGTGCGGCGATCGCCAGGCTGCCGGGACGCAAGCTGATCCTGACCAACGGCTCCACCGACCACGCCGGCGCCGTGCTGGCGCGGCTCGGCATCGGCGAACATTTCGAGGCGGTGTTCGACATCATCGCCGCGGAACTGGAGCCGAAGCCGGCGCCGCAGACCTACCAGAAATTCCTGAGAGATCACGGCGTGACCCCCGGGACTTCGGCGATGTTCGAGGATCTCGCGCGCAACCTCGTGGTGCCGCACCAGCTCGGCATGACCACCGTGCTGGTGGTGCCCGACGGCTCGCAGGAAGTGGTGCGCGAGGACTGGGAGCTGGAAGGCCGCGATGCCGCCCATGTCGATCATGTCACGGATGATCTGACCGGGTTTTTGCAGAAGGTGATTTAGGGCACGACCGCGCAGCTTCCTCCGGCCGTCATACCCCGCGAAGGCGGGGTATCCAGTACGCCGCGGCGTCGGAGATTATACTGAGGCGGCACGGCGTACTGGGTCACCCGCCTTCGCGGGTGACGACACCATCACCGTCTTGACTCTCCCTCCCCAAATCCCGACAAAAGCCTCCCAAATCGCCGCCCAAACACTCCCGCGCGCCAAGGAATTCCCGATGTCTCTCGCTTCCCTCGAATCATCCGTCAACACCGCGTTCGATGCCCGCGACAGCGTCTCGACCGCGACCAGGGGCGAAGTCCGCGACGCCGTCGATTCCGCGCTCGAACTGCTCGACAAGGGCGAGGCCCGCGTCGCCGAGCGCGAGGCCAGCGGCAAGTGGAAGGTCAATCAGTGGCTGAAGAAGGCGGTGCTGCTGTCGTTCCGCCTCAATGACATGAGCGCGATTGCCGGCGGCCCCGGCCAGGCCTCGTGGTGGGACAAGGTGCCCTCGAAGTTCGACGGCTGGGGCGAGAATCGGTTTCGCGACGCCGGCTTTCGCGCGGTGCCGGGCGCCATCGTGCGCCGCTCGGCCTTCATCGCCAGGAACGTGGTGCTGATGCCCTCGTTCGTCAATCTCGGCGCCTATGTCGATGAGAGCACCATGATCGACACCTGGTCGACGGTCGGATCCTGCGCCCAGATCGGCAAGCGCGTGCACATCTCCGGCGGCGTCGGCATCGGCGGCGTGCTGGAGCCGCTGCAGGCCGAGCCCGTCATCATCGAGGACGATTGCTTCATCGGCGCGCGCTCCGAAGTCGCCGAAGGCGTCATCGTGCGCAAGGGCGCGGTGCTGTCGATGGGCGTGTTCCTCGGCGCATCGACAAAAATCGTCGACCGCGACACCGGCGAAACCTTCATCGGCGAAGTGCCGGAATACGCCGTGGTGGTGCCCGGCAATCTGCCGGCGCGGCCCCTGAAGAACGGCCAGCCCGGCCCGTCCACCGCCTGCGCCGTGATCGTCAAGCGGGTCGACGAGCGCACCCGGGCCAAGACCAGCATCAACGAGTTGCTGCGAGACTAGGGCATGACCGATGCCCTCTCCGCTCTCTCCATCGCCCGCGACCTGTTGCGCTGCCCCTCGGTAACCCCTGAAGATGCCGGCGCGCTCGCTGTCCTTGAAGCCATTCTGAAAGCCGCGGGCTTCGAGGTGCATCGCGTCACCTTCGGCGAGCCCGGCACCGCCGACATCGACAATCTCTATGCCCGCATCGGGACTTCGGCCCCGCACATCACCTTTGCCGGACACACCGACGTGGTGCCGCCCGGCGACGAGAGCGCCTGGACCCACGGCGCGTTCTCGGGCGACGTCAAGGACGGCTTTCTGTACGGGCGCGGCGCCGTCGACATGAAGGGCGGCATCGCCTGCAGCGTCGCCGCGGTGCTGGAATATCTCGCCGCCCACGGCGGAAAACCCAAGGGCTCGATCTCGTTCCTGATCACCGGCGACGAGGAAGACATCTCCGTCAACGGCACCGTCAAGCTGCTGCAATGGGCGGCGGCGCGCGGCGAGAAATTCGACCATTGCGTGCTCGGCGAGCCCTCCAATGTCGAAGAGCTCGGCGACTGCATCAAGATCGGCCGCCGCGGCTCGCTGCATGGCATGCTGTACGTCGACGGCATCCAGGGCCACGTCGCCTACCCGCATCGCGCGTCCAACCCGGTGCCGGATATCTCGCGCCTGATCGTGGCGCTCAGCGACGAACCGCTCGACCACGGCAGCGCCCAGTTCCAGGCATCGAACCTCGAATTCACCTCGGTCGATGTCGGCAACAAGGCCGGCAACGTGATCCCCGGCCAGGCGCGGGCGAAATTCAACATCCGCTTCAACGATCTGCATACCCAGGAAACGCTGCGCCAACTGGTCGACCAGCGCCTGGAAAAAGCCTGCGGCAACCGGATCAAGGCGCGAATCGTGTGGGAGCCGTCGAATTCCAACGTATTCGTGACCAAGCCCGGTCCCTTCACCGATCTCGCGGTGGCGGCGATCGAGGACGTCACCGGCCGCAAGCCGGAACTGAGCACGAGCGGCGGCACCTCGGATGCGCGCTTCATTTCGAGCTACTGCCCGGTGATCGAGTTCGGCCTGGTCGGCCAAACCATGCACCAGGTCGACGAGCGCACGCCGGTGTCGGATCTGGAGAAGCTGACGAAGGTCTATCGCGGGGTGCTGGAGCGGTATTTCGCTTGATCTTCTCCCTCGCCCCGCGTTTGCGGGGAGAGGGTCGGGGTGAGGGGCTCTCTCAACGAATACCGAATGCGCGGTGAGTCCCCCTCACCCGGCGCTACGCGCCGACCTCTCCCCGCAAGCGGGGCGAGGTAAGGAAGCGCGATCGCGTCTAATAATCCACCCGCACCAGATACAGCCCGTCCGGCGGCGCCACCGGGCCGCAGGCGGCGCGGTTTTTCGCGTCGAGCGCTTTCTGCAGGTCGTCGGCGTTCCAGCGGCCCTCGCCGACCCAGACCAGCGATCCCACCATCGAGCGCACCTGGCTGTGCAGGAACGAGCGCGCCGAGGTGACGATGTTGACGGCGTCGCCGTCCCTGATCACATCGAGCTGGTCGAGCGTCTTCTCCGGCGACTTGGCCTGGCATTCGGTGTCGCGGAAGGTGGTGAAATCGAACTTGCCGACCAGCCGTTGCGCGGCGTCATGCATCGCGTCGCTGTCGAGCGGCCGCGGCAGCCGCCAGACCTTGCCGATGTCGAGCGCGAGGTTGGCCCGGCGATTGGAGATGCGGTAGATGTAATGGCGCTTCTTCGCCGAGAACCGCGCCTCGAAGCTGTCGGGGACGATATCCGCTGACAGCACGCCGATCGGATGCGGCCGCAAATGCGCGTTGAGCCCGTCGCGAAAGCGGCCCGGCACGAAATGTTTGGCGATGTCGCAATGCGCGACCTGTCCCAGCGCATGCACCCCGGCGTCGGTGCGGCCGGCGCCATGCACCCGCACCCGCTCGCCGCAGATCGCCTTGACGGCGTCCTCCAGCGCGCCCTGCACCGACGCGCCATTGTCCTGCAGCTGCCAGCCGCAAAACGGCGCGCCGTCATATTCGATGATGAGTTTGTAGCGGGGCATATCGATCCGAAAAGCCGTCCCGGGGAAAGGTCGTCATCATCCGCGAAGGCGGATGATCCAGTAATCCGCGGCGTCGCGGTTCAATCCAAAACGGCGCGGCGTACTGGATACCCCGCCTTCGCGGGGTATGACAAATCTACGCAAGCCGCATCGGCGGTTTCAGCGGTGTGCCGCGCAAAAATTCCTGCGCCTTCATCGGCTTTGCGCTGGCGCGCTGCAGGTCGAGGATGCGGATCGCGCCGTCCTGGCAGGCGATCGTCAACCGGTCATCAAGCATGTCGCCCGGCGCGCCCGTCCCCCTGGCCAGTTCGCAGCGCAGAATCTTGACCCGGGCCGGCTCGCCGTCGATCGGCATCTCGCACCAGGCGCCGGGAAACGGCGACAGCCCGTGAATGTGGCGCAGGACCTGGCGCGCAGGCCGGTTCCAGTCGATCCGCGCCTCGGCCTTTTCGATCTTGGCGGCATAGATCACGCCCTCATCGCTTTGTTTCGTGAGCTGCAATTTGCCGCGTTCCAGCGCGCCCATCGCGCGCACCATCATGTCGGCCCCGAGCGGCGCCAGCGCGTCGTGCAGATCGGCCGCCGTCATGGCATCCGATATCGCCAGCCGCTCGGCCATGGCGACGTCGCCGGTATCGAGGCCGACATCCATCTTCATCACCATCACGCCGCTCTCGGCATCGTCAGCCATGATGGCGCGGTTGATCGGCGCCGCGCCGCGCCAGCGCGGCAGCAGCGAGGCGTGCAGATTGAAACAACCGAGCGGCGGCGCATCGAGAATGGCCTTGGGCAGGATCATGCCATAGGCGACGACGACGGCGGCATCGGCCTGGAGGGAGCGGAACTCCTCCAGCGCTTCCGGAGTCTTCAAGGTGGTGGGCGTCAATACGGGAATGTTGAGCCGCCGCGCCTCCTGCTCCACAGGGGTCGGCTGCAATTGCAGGCCGCGACGGCCGCCTGGCTTGGCCACACGGGTGTAGACCGCCGCGACCTCATGGCCATGGGCGACGAGTTCCAGCAGCGTCGGCACCGCGAAGTCAGGCGTGCCCATGAAGATCAAGCGGAGAGGCATGGTTTGGAGATGTCCCGCGACTGCTGAATTTACCCGTCATGGCCGGGCCTGTCCCGGCCATCCACGTCTTCGGTCTGCGAAAGTAAGACGTGGATGCCCGGGTCAGGCCCGGGCATGACGGGTGATAGGGTTGCGCGAAGCCTGGTCTATTCCGCCGCGCGCTTCGCGGCCTTGGTAAATTTCTTCAGCACGCGGTCGCGCTTGAGCTTCGACAGATAGTCCACGAACAGCACGCCGTTGAGGTGGTCGATCTCGTGCTGGATGCAGGTGGCGAACAGGCCGTCGGCGTCTTCCTCATGCACCTTGCCGTCGAGATCGGTGAAGCGGATGCGCACCTGCGCCGGCCGCTCGACCTCCTCGTAATATTCGGGGATCGACAGGCAGCCTTCCTCGTAGACCGAAAACTCTTCCGACGACGACACGATCTCCGGATTGATGAAGACCCGCGGCCGCGGCGTGGTCTCGCCGTCCTCGTTCTTCTTGGCGAGGTCCATGGTGATCAGCCGCAGCGGCTGCGCGACCTGGATTGCGGCGAGGCCAATGCCGGGCGCGTCGTACATGGTCTCCAGCATGTCGTCGGCCAGCCGGCGGATCTCCGCGGTGACCTTTTCGACAGGTTTGGAGACCAGCCGCAACTGCTTGTCCGGCAGGATGATGATTTCTCTGAGTGCCATGGTCTTTCTGAGTGCCTTGGGGGCGATTTAAGCTGCCGATCTGTCCCGGTCAATGCGCCAGCCGGGCTCGTTAACCCTGCGCTAACCATGAATCTTCAGTCGAATTTAGCCACGAAAATTAAGTTTGAATTAACCATAAATGTTCCCTCTTCGTTCGCGTTCAAGGCCGAATCGGCTACAAGGGCGGCATGAACGAGATTCTTTTCATGATCGGCGAGACGCCGGTCCACACCGGCGAGGCGCTGCTCGGATTCGGCGCCCTGGCGCTGGTGCTGTTGCTGACCATCGCCATCATCATCGCACGCTCCGGCAGCCGCGGGGCGGCGATGGCGATGGCGCAGGCCATCCGCGCCGACGAACTGGAGGAGCGGGTCAGCGAAATGCTGCGCGCCCAGTCCGAGGCCACCGGCCGGGTCCACGAGATGGGCCAGGCGCTGGCCGGCCGCCAGGCCGACATGGCGCGCGCGGTCAACGAGCGGCTGGATTCGGTGACCCACCGGGTCGGCCAGTCGATGGAAGCCACCACCCGCAACACCATGGATTCCCTGCGCGTGCTGCATGAGCGGCTCGGCATCATCGATAATGCGCACAAGAACCTCACCGATCTGACCTCGCAGGTCACCACGCTGCGCGACGTGCTCGCCAACAAGCAGTCGCGCGGCGCGTTCGGCCAGGCCCGGATGGAAGCCATCGTCCAGGACGGCATGCCCTCGGGTTCCTACGAGTTCCAGCACACCCTCTCGACCGGCAAGCGGCCGGACTGCGTGGTGTTCCTGCCCGACCAGCGCCCGCTCTGCATCGACGCCAAGTTTCCGCTGGAGGCGATGACCGCGCTGCACGACGCGCGCACCGACGAGGAAAAGAAATACGCCACCCAGCGGCTGCGCACCGACGTCATGAAGCATGTCAGCGATATCGCCGAGAAATACCTGATCGCGGGCGAGACCCAGGACACCGCACTGATGTTCGTGCCCTCGGAATCGGTTTACGCCGAAATCCACGACGGTTTCGACGACGTGATCCAGAAGGCCTACCGCGCCCGCGTCGTGCTGGTGTCGCCGTCGCTGTTGATGCTGGCGATCCAGGTGATGCAGCAGATCCTGAAGGACGCGCGGATGCGCGACGCCGCCGACCAGATCCGCACCGAGGTGCTCAACCTCGGCGACGACCTCAACCGGCTGCGCGACTGCGTGCTGAAGCTGCAGAAGCACTTCGGCGACGTCAACGAGGACGTCCGCCAGATCCTGATCTCCGCCGACAAGATCGAAAAGCGCGCCGGCCGGATCGAGGAGCTGGATTTCAGCAAGACCGACGCCCCCGCCGAGACCGCGCCGACCGCCAGGCCGGCGACAGCCGAGCTGTTCCCGCTACCCCGCAAGCTGCAGGCGGGGGAGTAGGGGGCGCCTCAAAGTAGAGCACGCAGTTGCAACATTTGATGCTGTCATCGCCCGACTTGATCGGGCGACCCAGTACGCTGCGGCCTCTCGTTTGAACTCAAGCGCCTCTGGAATACCGGGTCCCCCGCTTTCGCGGAGGACGACAACTTTGATTGTTCGTCGTGAGCAAACTTGTCGCCATCAGGAGAACTGTCATCGCCCGGCTCCGACCGGGCGACCCAGTACGCCGTGACTTCTCGTTTGAACTCTTGCGCCTCTGGAATACTGGGTCCCCCGCTTTCGCGGAGGACGACAGCTTTGTTGTTTCCGACCTATCCACCTCCCGCCGCGATCTCAGGATAAAGATCGATCCAGTTGGGATTTTCTTTTTCAATCAATGCAATCTTCCAGGCCCGCGTCCATTTCTTCAATCGCTTCTCGCGATGAATGGCAGCTTCGATGTCTTCGAAGCATTCGAAATAGACCAGCCGATTCACATCGTAATCCTTGGTGAAACTTTCGGCAGCGCCCGTTTTATGCTCGTACACCCGACGAATGAGGTCGTTGGTCACGCCGATGTAAAGCGTGCCACCGATGCGACTGGCAAGAATGTAGACGTAGAAGCTGCGTGCACCCATCTGCCGCCTCTGGGATACTGGGTCGTCCGGTCATAGGCGAGCGAAGCGACGCCGTCCCTCGGACGGCTATGCCGGGCGATGACATTATCATTATTATTGACTCCCCCCGAATCTGCTAGCACTGCGGCATGACCAGTTCTCCCGACAGCCTGCCCAAAGCATCG
>JBDRNF010000065.1:0-2221 GCA_043811435.1 Pseudomonadota bacterium | reverse complement strand
CACAACGGCTGAGATATTCCCGTGCATGGAGTTCGCCCCTGTGCTCTGTGACACCCACGATGAAGAGGGCGGCTGGGAAGAGCTTAAAGTGCTGTTGATGCTTGAAAAAGACGGCACTACCGGGTACGGGATTGCCACCGGGACCGCCTTGAGGGTTTTCCCGGACAAAAGGGTGGAGGCGCTGGGAGGCGCCGTTCACCAGTACGTCAGGCGAGGCGGTAAAGTTAAAAGAATTTCGGATGTGATGCCATTATAGCGGTGAATGGGAAATTGGAAATTGGGGACAGCCACTATTTTCCGCGAAAATAGCGAAAATAGCGAAAATAGTGGCTGTCCCCAATTTAACGCATAAAAACCTTGACATCTCAAATGCTTTTTATTTAAAGGAGGAATAGTGATGTTGACGCAAAAACTGGCTGAGTTCGTCATCAACACAGCCGTTTCGGACATGCCGCAGGAGGCGCTCGACGGCGCCCGCGACGCCCTGATCGATACCATCGGCTGCGCGCTGGCCGGCACGCCGGAGGAGGTCTGTCGGATCGTGGTTCGCCATCTGCGCGCCCAGGGGGGCAATGCGCAGGCGACGGTCTGGGGGGTCGGTCTGGCGACAACGGCAAGCGATGCGGCGTTCGCCAACGGCGTGTTCTCCCACGCCCTCGATTACGATGACACACAAAGCAACCTGCGCGGTCATCCGAGCGCGACGCTGGTGCCGGCGATCCTGGCCGTGGGAGAGTGCGCACATGCATCCGGCAGGGATGCGCTCGGCGCCTATGCGATCGGCCTGGAAGTCGCCGGTAAGCTTGGCCGGGCCTTTGGCGACGGCCATTATCTGCATGGCTGGCACGCGACCGCCACTGTGGGCGTGTTTGCCGCCACCGCGGCGGCGGGACGTCTGCTCGGGCTTTCGTCCGGGCAGATGCGTCATGCATTGGGTATCGCCGCCTCGGAGTCGTCCGGTCTGGTGCGCAACTTCGGCACCATGACCAAACCATTCAATGCCGGCCATGCGGCGAAAGGCGGGGTGATCGCGGCGATGCTGGCGAAAGCGGGCTTCACCGCGGACGCCTCCATCTTCGACGGCAAGGACGGATTTCTGTCCACATACGGTGGCGGGGACGGCCAACCGCTGGACGAATTGCTCGGCCGTCTCGCGCAACCCTGGGAGGTGATCAAGCCGGGTCTTTTCTTTAAGCGCTGGCCATGCTGCTACTGCAACCACCGGTCGATCGGAGGCCTTCTCCAGATGATCCCCGAACACGGCCTGACCCCGGATGAGATCGAGGCGATCGAGATCGGTTTCCCGCCGGGTTCCGATACCGCACTGATCGCGAACGATCCCCGCACCGGTTTGCAGGGGAAATTCAGCATCGAGTATGCTGCCGCGGCGACCCTGCTCGACGGCAAGGTCACGCTGGAAAGTTTTACCGACGAGATGGTGAACCGTCCGGAAGTGCGCCGCCTGATGCAGAAGGTACGGCGTTATCGCATCGAAGATTCCCGCACCTTTGCCGGCACCATCGGCTACAACGACCTCACGGTCAGGACGAAGCATGGCGAATTCAAAATGCATGTCGACAAGACACCAGGCTCGCCGGTGTGGCCGGTTAGCGATGCCGAGCGCGATGCGAAGTTCCTGGACTGTGCCGGACGTCTCCTCGGCGGCGCGGCGGCGCGCGAGCTGCTCGATCTGCTTTTGAAATGTCGGTCGCTTGCGGACGTGGGTCCACTGGTCCGGGCGACGGTGCCGCGGACAAATTCTTAAACCAAGGAGGGAGGGGTTCTCATGCAGGAACTGAAGGACAAGGTGGCGATCGTTACCGGGGCCACCCGAAAGCGCGGTCTTGGTCGTGTGATTGCGCTGGCGCTGGCAAGCGGCGGCACCAAAGTGGTCGTGACCGGAAACAGCCGCTCGGCCAGCCGGATTCCCGAAGACGAGACGGCATCGGGGTGGCGTGGCCTGCCCGACGTCGTGGCACAGATCGAGGCGCTGGGTGTCGGCGCACAGGCCGTTTATGCGGACGTGACCAACAGCGACGAGGTCCAGCGCATGGTTCGCGAAACGGTCGACCGTTTCGGTCGAATCGACATCCTGGTCAACAACGCGACCTATCCGCGCGGCGCCGACCGGGTGCCGTTGGTCGACCTCGATGAGGATGTCTGGCGCAGGATCGTCGACGTCAATCTCACGGGGACGATGATCGTGTCCAAGTATGTGGCG
>JBDRNF010000064.1:0-51989 GCA_043811435.1 Pseudomonadota bacterium | reverse complement strand
GCGAGTTCACCGGATCGACACCCATGCGGCGTCGGTGTTTCTCGAAGGCGGGCGCGCGCTCAAGATCAAGCGCGCCATCCGCTTTCCCTATCTCGATTATTCGACGCTGGCGAAGCGGAAAGCGGCCTGCGAGCAGGAGATGACGGTCAATCGCCGGTTCGCGCCGCAGATCTATCGCCGCGTCGTCCCGATCACCCAGGACAACCAGGGTACGCTTGGTATCGACGGCGAAGGGACGCCGGTCGAATTTGCCATCGAGATGACCCGCTTTGACGAAAGCCGGACCATCGATCATCTGGCGGAGGCCGGTCCGCTGGCTTCCGATCTCGTCGACGCCATCGCCGAAGCGATCGCGGCGTCCCACCGCGCCGCCCCGCCGGTGACCGCCGAGCCATGGATCCAGTCTATTCCAGGCATGCTCGCCGGAAACACCATGGCATTCCGGGCCGCAGCCTGCTTCCCCGAACGCGACATCGACGAACTCGAAAGCGCATCGCAATCCGCACTGAGCAGGATTGGCGGGCTATTGGCGCAACGCGGCGGCGCGGGCTTTGTGCGGCATTGCCATGGCGACCTGCATCTGGCGAATATCGTGATGATCGAGAACAAACCCGTTCTGTTCGACGCCATTGAATTCGACCCGACGATCGCATCCACCGATGTGCTCTATGACCTTGCATTCCCGTTGATGGACTTCATCCGCTACGGCCGGCACGCCGCGGCCAACGGCCTCATGAACGGATATTTGGGCAGGACGCCTCCTGAAAATCTCGATGCGCTCGGGACGCTCCCCTTGTTCATGTCGTTGCGCGCCGCCATCCGCGCCAATGTGATGCTGGCCCGGCTTGGTCCGGCCTGTCGCGACGAAGCCGGCATCAGGCAATCGGCCCGTATCTATTTCGAACTTGCGCTCCGATTGATCCGGCCCGCTGCGCCGATGCTGATCGCGATCGGCGGCCTTTCCGGAACCGGAAAATCCGTTCTGGCGCGAGCACTCGCGCCCTGCGTGAACCCGGATCCGGGAGCCGTCGTGCTGCGCAGCGACGTGCTGCGCAAGCGGCTCCTGCACGTCGACGAAACCGATCGGCTCCCCAGGAGCGCATATCAGCCCGAGATTACCCGGCAGATCTACGAAACGCTCGGACAACACGCCACGCGCGTTCTTTCGCAAGGTCATTCGGTTGTGGTCGACGCCGTATTCGCCGACCAGGCCGAACGAACCGCAATCCGCGACGAGGCCGGCAGGTTGGGCGCCAAATTCGCCGGACTCTACCTGCAGACCGACCTTGCGACGCGACAGCGCCGCGTCGGCGCCCGCGAACGCGACGCGTCCGACGCCACGCCCGAGATCGCAGCACTTCAGGAAGATTTTGATATCGGCACGATCGACTGGACGACTATCGATGCGTCGGGAACGCCGGAGCAGACGCTGCAATTGTGCCGGTCCGCCCTCTCCCTTGGCGACGCGAGTTAGTCCAGGCAAGCGCGGAAGCGGTGCGATCCCGTGGATTGCACTAACCGACCTTTGCCCATCCCTCATCTTCCGGCGACGGGAACGAAAGCCCGGACGTCGCGTCGAAAAGGTAGAGGTGATCGTGAACCAGCTTGACGCCGGAAACATTTTCGGCTGCCACGATGGTCGCCTGCCGAAACCGCTCGTCGGTGATCATGCCGCTCAGATGCACGATCCCGTCCCGGACGGTGACGCCGAGCTGCATGGGCTGCCATTCATTCTTCTCGATGGATGCGATCACGCGGTCGCGAATGTGGTCGTCGTCGGCAGTTGGATCCGGAACGTCCCGAGCAAGGCATGCAACGGCACGGAGCAGGTCCGAACGCGTCACGATTCCGACCAGCGTATCGCCGCGGACAACGGGTAAGCGCTTGACTTTCTGACGCTCCATCAATCGCACCAGGTCCTCGAGCGGCATGTCTTCCGTCGCGGTGAAGAGACCCTCCCGCGTCATGATCTCACCGACCTTGCGGCCGTGCTCGCGCACGAAATCCACCGCGGATTTTCCAGCCCCCATCAGGAAGTCCAGCCACCGGATGCGTGGCCCCTGCGTCCCGATCTCGATGCGGCGCATGAAGTCGCCTTCAGAGACAATACCGATCAGCCTGCCAGTGTCGTCGACCACCGGAAGGCCGCTGATGCGACGCTGCAGCATCAGGTTAGCGGCTTCGAGGATGGGCGTGTCGGCTTTCACCGTGACCACCTTGCGGGTCATGACTTGATGCGCGCGCATTTCAGAACTCCGGTTTCATTTCAAGGTAGTTGGAGATCGACTCTCCGGGATTGATGCAGGTCAAGCAGTCGCGGCCCTCTCGTGGCTCAGTTGATCTGGCTCAAACGGTCGATCCCCGAACCTGATCGACTGCCATGCAATTGCTGCGGCAGGGGGAATTCTCATGGCTACGATCGACGCAATATCCGATCCCTCGGGGGCCAAGGCGCCGTCTCCGGCAAAGCCAACCTGGTTGCGATCCAACTGGGGCATTCTGCTCGCTGTCGTGGCCCTTGTCACTGTCATATGGCTGCCTGCTCCGGAAGGGCTTTCCATCGCCGGCCAGCGCATGCTGGCGATTCTTGCCTTTGCCGTCATCGTCTGGATGACGGAAGCGCTCGACTACGCCGTCTCCGCGGTGGTGATCGCCGCGCTGATGGCGTTTCTGCTCGGATTTGCTCCGAATCCGGCCAATCCGAAGGTGTTGCTCGGCACCCGCGCCGGACTCGGCCTTGCCTTCAGCGGCTTCGCCAATACCGCGCTGGCGCTGGTGGCGTCGGCCCTGTTCATCGCGGCCGCCATGACCGCGACCGGTCTCGACAAGCGCATTGCGCTCACGATCCTCTCGCGCGTTGGCGGGGAGGTCCACCACGTCGTCCTCGGCGCGATCCTGGTCGGATTCGTGATGGCCTTTCTGGTGCCCTCCACCACGGCGCGCGTCGCCTGCCTGGTGCCGATCATGCTCGGCATCATCTCGGCATTCGGTGTCAACAAGAGGGGCGCGTTTGCCGGCATGCTGATGATTACAACGGTACAGACCGCCAGCATCTGGAACGTCGGCATCAAGACTGCGGCCGCGCAGAACATGGTAGCGGTCGGCTTCATCGAAAAGACCCTGCAGAAGTCCATCACCTGGCTGGAGTGGTTCATCGCCGCAGCGCCGTTCGGCATTGTGATGTCGATCGCACTGTACTTCGTGATGACCCGGATGATGCCTCCCGAGGTCAAGGAAATTCCCGGCGGTCGCGAACAGATCCGCCAGTCACTGACCGATTTGGGCCCGATGAAGGCCTCGGAGATCAAACTGCTGGCGATATCGCTGACCCTGCTGCTGCTCTGGTCCACCGAGGGTGTACTTCACCGCCTCGACACTTCGTCGACCACCCTCGCGGCCGTGGCGCTGATGTTCCTGCCGGGCATCGGCATCATGACCTGGAAGGAGGCCCAGCCGAGGATTCCGTGGGGCACCATTGTGCTGTTCGGCATCGGCATCAGCGTTGGAACGGCATTGTTGCAGACCAAGGGCGCGTCCTGGCTTGCCGATCTCGCAGTCGCCCAGTTTGGCCTCAGGAACGCCACCGCCCTGTTCATTCTCGGCGCGCTCAGCCTGTTCCTCACCCTGATCCATCTCGGCTTCGCCAGCGCGACCGCGCTCGCTTCCGCGATGATTCCGATCGTCATCGCCGTGCTGCAGGGCGTGGCGACGCCCGGCATCAACATCGTCGGAATGACCATGCTGCTTCAGTTCGTGGTCAGTTTCGGCTTCATTCTGGTGGTGAATGCGCCGCAGAACATGGTGGCCTATGGCACGGAGACCTTTGACGCAAAGGACTTCGTGCGCACGGGCCTGGTCCTGACCGTGATTGCGCTGGCGTTGGTGATGCTGCTGGGCGCCACCTACTGGCGGTGGCTCGGCTACGTCTGAGCGAACTGGATGGAATCAGGCGAATGAAAGATCCCTACGAGACGCTCGGCGTAACTCGATCTGCGACCGACAGGGAGATCAAGGACGCATTCAAGAAGCTGGCGCGCAAATGCCATCCTGATCTCCATCCGGGCGACAAGGAAGCAGAGGCGAAGTTCAAGGCCATCTCGGCTGCCAACGATCTGCTCAAGGACAAGGAGAAGCGGCGGAAATTCGATGCCGGTGAGATCGACGCCAGCGGCGCGGAGCGGCCGCAGCAGCGGTTCTATCGTGATTTCGCCGACGGGCCTGCCTACACCTCACATGCCAAGCAGGATGGGTTTGACAGCAACGAAGAGCTGGAAGAATTCCTGGCGCAGGCGTTTGCCGGCAGGGCGCACCGCTCGGAGGGTGGGTTTCGGGCGCGCGGCCAGGATGTGAGCTATGTGCTTCCCGTGGCCTTCCTGGACGCCGCCAACGGCGCCACGCAAACCATCACGTTGCCGGAAGGCAGGACCTTGCAGGTGACCGTGCCCGAGGGCGCCGAGGACCGGCAGATGCTGCGGCTGAAAGGACAGGGAATGCCGGGCTATGGCGGCGGGCCGCCTGGGGACGCCTATGTCGAGCTGCATGTCCAGCCGCATCCGTTTTTTCGCCGCAAGGACGACAACATCCATGTCGAGGTTCCCGTAACCCTGAGCGAGGCGGTGTTGGGCGGCAGAATCGAGGTGCCCACGATCGGTCAACCGGTGACGGTGACGGTGCCGAAGGGATCCAATACCGGGTCCACGCTGCGCCTGCGCGAAAGAGGCATCCGCAACCGCAAGTCCGGTCAGCGCGGTCATCAGCTGATCACCCTGAAGGTGATGCTGCCCACAGCCGAAGAACCCGAACTGGTCGAGTTTCTGCAGGCATGGCGGCCGAAAAGCCCGCAGGATCCGCGCAGGGAGATGGATACATGATGGCTATCGACGAGCTTCTGGCGACCATATCCACGCTACAACGCAGCGATCTTGAACGCTGGATCGGCGAAGACCTGATCGCCCCGCAGCAGGTCGCGGGGGCACTGTCGTTCTCGGACATGGAATGCGCGCGCGTCCGTCTTATCTGCACCCTGTCCTATGAACTCGACATCGATGACGGCACGCTCCCGGTGGTGCTGTCGCTGCTTGATCAGCTCTATGACACTCGCCGGCGGCTGACGTCGCTCAGCCGGGCCGTAGCGGTACAGGACAAGCCGGTTCAGGCAGCCATCATCGCGGCCATGTCGGCGGGCGGAGCCGAACGTGACCCGGACCAAGAGCCCCGGCCCTGACCGGAGATCCCGCTATGCCAAATTCTTGAAAAGCTTGGTGGGCGCACCAGGGCTCGAACCTGGGACCCGATGATTAAGAGTCATCTGCTCTACCAACTGAGCTATGCGCCCGGAACTGGCCCGGAGAAGCCTTCGCAAGAGGGCGTCGTTTAGCAAAGCGATTCCCCGATGTCCAGCAACGTGGCGGGGTATTCCCCGGTCATGTCGGCGGGACGGAAACGTGCAAAAGCCGCCGGATTCCGGCGGCTTTTGGCGTATTTGGAGCGATCGAAGGCGGGCGGCCGGCTAAAGCCGCTCGGGGCCGCCCCGGTCGCCGCGATCCCTGCCCGGACCGCTGTCCCGATCGTAGCGGTCCCGCTCAAAACCGCGGCCGCGGCCGTCGTCGTCGCGGTCCATGCCGCGGTGATATCCGTGGTGGCGCCAGCCGCCGCGGCCGAACCGGCCTTCCATACGCGTCAGGACGGAAAGACGGCGCTTCTGGCCGTCGTCGAGGGTCTTGTAGAGCGGATCCGCCGCGTCAGCGATGCGCTTCATCGCCGCCGCCATGGTCGCCATGGTGTCGGCGCGGTCGCGCAGGCGCGTCACCGGATCGGGTCTCGTTGTATCCTTCGAATCGTCGCGCCGCGCGTCCATCCGCGCATTGGCGCGATCGATCCGCAATTTGGCGAAATCCCGCACCGCGGTCTCGACCGGCGGCCACAGCTTTTCCTGCTCGGCGTTGAGCTTCAGACCCGCCTTGACCGCGGCAATCCGCGCGTCGGCGAAGGCGGCCCTGTCCTCCGGGTTCATCCGCTCGTGGTGATGGGACCACGGACGGTACTGATGGGCATAGACCGCGGTGGAACCGGCGATGGCGAGCGCCGCGATCCCGGCAATGGCGAATTTCTTCATGCGAGCCTCCTTCAAAGGTCGCCTGAAGATGAGCGCGCCCCGCTCGCCAATCAACTTACAGTTTGGACAGAGTGGCCACTCTTACCAAGATGTAATCTGCAGATGCCAGGCGCTTGCAAATGCTCCCTTCACAGCATGCCGAGCGTGCGCGGCAGCCACAGCGAGATTTCCGGTATGTAGGTGACGGCGATGAGGAACATCAGCATGGTCAGAAGCCACGGCCACACCGCGATCGTCAGTTCGGTGATGCCCATCTTGGCGATGCCGGAGGCGACGTAGAGGTTGAGCCCGACCGGCGGATGACACATGCCGACTTCCATGTTGACCACCATCAGGATGCCGAGATGCACCGGGTGGATGCCGAGCTTGACCGCCACCGGAAACAGGATCGGCGCCATGATCAGCACGATCGAGGACGGCTCCATGAAGTTGCCGGCGAGCAACAGCAGCACGTTGACGATGAGCAGGAAGACGATCCAGTTGACGCCGACCGAGGTGATCCAGTCGGCGATGTGGTGCGGAATGTTTTCGTTCGCCATCAGGAACGAGAACAGCACCGCATTGGTAATGATGTAGAGGATCATCGCGCTCATATTGGCCGAACCGAGCAGCACCCTCGGCACGTCCCTGAGCGACATGTCCTTATAGACGAATACCGCGATCACGAAGGCATAGACCGCGCTGATCGCGGCTGCTTCCGTCGGCGTGAAAACGCCGGCATAGATGCCGCCGAGCACGATGAAGATCAGCAGCAATCCCCACATGCATTCGCGGAAAGCCGTGAAGCGTTTGGCCCAACTCGCGCGCTCCAGCCGCGGATAGTCGTTCTTCCAGGCGCGGTAGAACGTCGTCACCCCGAGCAGCGTCGCCAGCATCAGGCCGGGAATGACGCCGGCCATGAACATCTGGCCGACGGAGGCCGACGAAACGCGCACGCCGGCGGGATCGAGCGCGACGCTGCCGCCGGTCGCCACGCAGTAGATCACCATCACGATCGAGGGCGGGATCAGGATGCCGAGCGCACCTGACGTGGTGATGACGCCGGCGCCAAAGCGCTTCGGAAAGCCCTGCTTGACCATGGCCGGCAGCATGATCGCGCCGATCGCGATCACGGTTGCCGGCGAGGAGCCGGACACTGCGGCGAACAGCGCGCAGGCCATCACGCCGGCAAGTCCCAGACCGCCATACCAGTGCCCGACCATGGAGGTCGCAAAATTGATCATGCGTCTGGCGACGCCGCCATGGGTCAGGAAATTTCCGGCGAGAATGAAGAACGGAATCGCCATGATCTCGAAATTGTCGATGCCGGTAAAGAGCTTCAGCGCCACCGCCTCGGTCGGCACATTCGTCATCGTGTAGATGAACGTCAGCACCGTCAGACCAAGCGCGATCGAGATCGGCATGCCGGTCAGCATCAGCAGGATCAGCAGTCCGAAAATGATGATGGAGGTCATCGCGTCACCTCCCCGGCGCCGATGCCGGGCTCCTCGACGTCGATGCCTTCGACATGGGCGTGGTCATGATGCGGCAGTTCGCCGGTAAAGAAGTAGTTCCAGGCGACCTGCAGGAAGCGGAAGCACATCAAATAGGAGCCGAGCGGAATGCAGAGGTAGACGAACCAGCTCGGAATCTCGAGGTCGGGCGACACCTGATCGGTGTGGTAGAGCCCGTAGACGAAATGCGCGCCCATGGTACCGATGACGGCGGTGAAGAAGGCCCCGCAGAGCAGGCTGAACAGCACGATGCCGTTTTTCCACGGCGGCTTGACCTGGTTGACCAGGATGTCGACACCGACATGGATGCCGGTGCGCACGCCGTAGGCGGCGCCGAACTTGGCGACCCACACGAACATGTAGATGCAGAGCTCCTGCGCCCAGGCGAGGTTGATCGGGAACAGGATCGGGAACAGGAAGGGGACGCCGAGCAGATAGCGGTGGCACACCGCGATGAAGATGATCGTGGTCGCCAGCGCCATCAACGTCGCGATCAGGATCTCCTCAAGCCGGTCGAGGATGCGAAGCAGTATCAATGTCCCCCCTTCAGGTCAGGCGTCCAACTGTGCCTGGCCTTACGTTCCCTCGCGACGCGTTTCGCCCTGCCCCGGACATGGAAGGGCTTCCGTGCCGTGGCACGGAAGCCCGATAGCGTGGTCTCAGTTGGTGGCGCCCCTGGTTTCCTTCAGAAACTCGTCGATCAGCGGCTGGCCGACGCGCTTTGCCACGTCCTTGTAGACCGGCTCGAGCGCTTTCCGCATGGCCGCATCCTGTTGCGGCGTCAACGTGACGATCTCGCTCTTGCCGGTCTTCTTGATTTCGGCGAGCGCATCATCGTTTTCCTTCGCCGACTGGCTGTTGCCGTATTCGGTGGCTTCCTTCATGGCCTTGTCGAGCTGCGTCCGGATGTCGGCGGGTATGCCGTCCCAGAACTTCTTGTTGGTGACCACGACGTAGCCGATATAGCCGTGATTGGTGTTGGTGATGTACTTCTGCACTTCATGCATTTTCTGGGTGTAGATGTTCGACCAGGTGTTCTCCTGGCCGTCGACCACGCCGGTCTGCAGCGCTTGGTAGACTTCCGAGAATGCCATCACCTGCGGGACGACGCCCAGCGTGCGGAACTGCGCTTCCAGCACCTTGGAGGACTGGATGCGGAACTTGAGCCCCTTGTAGTCGTCGGGTGAAACCAGCTTCTTGTTGGCGCTCATCTGCTTGAAGCCGTTATCCCAATAGGCGAGACCGGTCATGCCCTTGGCATCGAGCAGCTTCAGCAGTCGCGCGCCGAGCGGGCCGTCGGTAACCTTCCGCAGCGCCTTCCGGTTGGGCAGGATATAGGGCAGATCGAACACCTCGAACTCCCTGACGCCGATCGGGCCGAACTTGGAGTTCGACGGCGCCAGCATCTGCACCGCGCCGAGCTGCAGCGCTTCCAGCTCTTCCTTGTCCTTGTAGAGCTGCGAGTTCGGATAGACTTCGACCTTGACCTTGCCGGCGGTGTACTTCTCCGCCAGTTCCTTGAATTTTTCGGAAGCCAAGCCCTTCGGCGTATTCGGCGCCACGACGTGGCTGAACTTGATGACGATCGGCGCCTGCGCCGATGCCGGACCGATCAGGGCCAGTGCTGCGACCGATGCGGCCGCCAGAATCAATTTATGCATGTGTCCTCCAGCATGGATTTTTGCGAAGCGCGCGGTGACGCGGCTCCCTACCTTGTATGCCAGCCGAACCAATACAGAGAAGCGGGCCGAAACGCCATTGCCCGTTAGCAGGGGCCGCCAAAAACCGTTGCTGCAATGCAGCAACGCGGCGCCGGGGGCGCCGCGTTGAGATCCTTGTAGCCTGGATGGAGCGAAGCGAAATCCGGGTCCGACCAACAACGATCGCCATTTTCCCGGATTGCGCCATCGGGGCGGCGCGGCTCGCGCCGACCCGCTGGCTTCATCCAGGCTACGGACCGCAGAGCCGTCAGCTCGCCGCTTGCGCCGGCATGTCGCGCTCGCGCTTCATGACGATCTTGTTGAGGGCGCCGAGATAGGCCTTGGCCGAGGCCACCAGCGTATCCGGATCGGAGGCCTTCGAGGTCATCGAGCGGCCCTCATGGGCGAGCCGCACCGACACCTCCGCCTGCGCGTCGGTGCCCTCGGTGACGGCGTGGACCTGATACAGTTCCAGCTTGGCCTCGTGCGGCACCAGCAGCTTGATGCAGTTGAACACCGCATCGACCGGACCGTTGCCCTCGGCCTCCTCGATCCTGATCGCACCGTCGATGCTGAGCTTCATGGTGGCGCGCTGCGGACCATGGGTGCCGGCGATCACCGTCAGCGAGGTCAGCTTGATGTGGTCATGTGCATTGGCGATTTCCTGGTCGACCAGCGCCTCGATGTCCTCGTCGTAGATGTCCTTCTTGCGGTCGGCCAGCGCCTTCATCCGCACGAACGCGTCTTCCAGCTGGTTGGCGCCGAGCTTGTAGCCCATCTCCTCCAGCCTGTGAATGAAGGCATGACGTCCGGAATGCTTGCCCAGCACCAGCGAGGATTTCTTCAGGCCGATCATTTCCGGCTTCATGATCTCGTAGGTCGAGGCATCCTTCAGCACGCCGTCCTGATGGATGCCGCTCTCATGCGAGAACGCGTTGCGGCCGACGATGGCCTTGTTGTACTGCACCGGAAACGAGGTCGCGGCCGACACCAGTTTCGAGGCCCGGGTCAGCATGGTGGTGTCGATCTTGTTCCACCACGGAAACACGTCGTTGCGCACGTTCATCGCCATCACGACTTCTTCCAGCGCGGCATTGCCGGCGCGCTCGCCGATGCCGTTGACGGTGCATTCGATCTGCCGCGCGCCGCCGGCGATGCCGGCCAGCGAATTCGCCACGGCCATGCCGAGGTCGTTATGGCAATGCACCGAGAAGACCGCCTTGTCGGAGTTCGGCACCCGTTCGATCAGCGTGCGCATGAAGGCGGCATATTCTTCCGGCGTGGTATAGCCGACGGTATCGGGGATATTGACCGTGGTGGCGCCGGCCTTGATGACGGCCTCGACGATCCGGCACAGATAGTCCATCTCGCTGCGGGTGGCGTCTTCGGCCGACCATTCGACGTCGTCGATCTGGTTGCGTGCGCGGGTGACGTTGGCGATCGACAGCTCCATCACCTGTTCCGGCGTCATGTTCAGCTTGACGCGCATGTGCAACGGCGAGGTCGCGATCACGGTATGGACGCGGCCGCGCCGGGCGAATTTGACGGCTTCCGCGCAGCGGTCGATGTCCTTCGGATTGGCGCGGGACAGCCCGGCGATCACCGAATTCTTCGAGCGCCGTGCGATCTCGCTGACCGCCTGGAAATCGCCTTCCGAGGTGATCGGGAAGCCGGCCTCGATGACGTCGACGCCCATGTCGTCGAGCATCTCGGCGATCTCGATCTTCTCCTCGAAGGTCATGGTGGCGCCGGGGCACTGTTCGCCGTCGCGCAGGGTGGTGTCGAATATGATGACGCGGTCCTTGTCGGACTTGGGGGCGGTGGTCATTGGAAAATCCCTTTAGCTGGTGCGCTGCTGGTCGAGCGCGGAAGGGATCTGGTGATCTCGCGCGAACCCCTGAGTGCCCAGGCGCAAACCGCCCAGACGGCCCTCAGGGGCCGATAAGAAGCAGAAGCCCGCCAAGAAGCAGGGTGGGCAGTGACGCAGCCGGAATCGCCTGGGGACGGACGGCCTGCGCCGCTCCCCCCTGAACTCCGAACATTTGGCTGCGAATCAGCATTGCCAGACCCTTGAGAAGCGCAATCCTCGGCCAAAACCATTGACGGTTCGTTGCCGGGACGGCGTTCCGCACCTGTTCTAAACGAGAAAGATGGATCGCCGCAATGCCAAAAGTTAGTCAGATTGGCTGACCTAGTTTGCATCGCCGCGCCTGTCTTACCCTCCCCTGGAGGGGGAGGGTACAAGCGCGATCGGCTTTCCCAACACATGACTTCACCCTCGCCGCGCCCATGCGCCCGAGGCTTTGCCAATCGTTCGGCCCCCGGAAATCGAGGGCGCAGGGAAGACCGGGTGCGCGCTGCACCCGCGGTCTCATGTGCAAACTCGTGCAACAGAAAAACGCACATGAGCATACAGGTTCAGCGGAGAACACCCGGCCTTCCCTGCGCAATGGCTTTACGGCTTATCCCGCGCTCACCCCGGAGTAATGCGCTGTCTAGTCTCCGTCATCAGGCGGAAACCGGCGCCTTGGCCCGGTCGGGCCTGCAGCACCTCCGCCAGACTTGACGCCAGCAACGGGCGTCGGGTCCACACGATTTCGCCGTACGCAACCACCCGTCTTCGCCAAGAGGCTTCGCCGGGCTAAAGCATCGTTCGTCGGCGCGCCGTCCGGTCGCTCACGGAGTTGATCCCGCCCTGCAACCGCCTGCGCGCCCGACGCTGCCGCGTCCACCGCATCCCGCCCCGCGTCTCTGACGATCCGGATACGCCCCTCGAGTGGGACGGGACGGGTGTGGATATAAACCGATTTGCGATTTCGGAAAAGCAGAATGTTTTTACCGAACGGGCTTGACTCGAACTTCGGATAACCGGAAGTGATTTGCCCGTCGGGTAGTCACACATCGTCACATTCACACTTGCGGTTGCGCAAAAGGCGCGCGCCCACTCATTTCGAGAACTCCGTTATGCGCCGCACGTCGGAATCAACGCGAACACTTGCGCAAGTCGAAAAGTGCCATCAGCAAAAAATCCGCGCTCGGACTGACTTAACGCTTGAGTATCACCAGCATAGGTCCGAAGTTTGCAGACGCTGCGCCCGCGCAGGAGTCGCCATGTGGTCTCGCTCGCTCGCCCTCGCCTTGCTGCTGCTGCCCGCCCCGGCTCTGGCCGACGTCAAGGAGGACGTCGCGGCCCTCGCTCCGCAAGGCTTGGTGCTCGTGATGGACGCCCAGGGCAACGAGTTGGTGGCCCAGAACACTGATGAGCCGTTCGTCCCGGCCTCCGTCACCAAGATCGTGACGGCCTGGCTGGCGATGGAGGTCCTTGGCGGCGACTACCGCTTCAAAACCCGCTTCTACCTCGACGACAAGCGGGTGCTCTACGTGCGCGGAAGCGGCGATCCTTTCCTGATTTCGGAGGAACTGGCGCCGCTCGCGACAAACTGGTCGCGGCGGTCGGCAAGAAGCGGATCACCGGCATCGTGCTGGACGCGAGCTACTACCCTTCGAACCTCCGCATCCCGGGCATCGAGGACACGGACGAGGCCTACAATGCGCTGAACTCCGCGCTCGCGGTGAATTTCAACACCGTCTACGCCGTGCGCAGCGGCAACAAGGTGCGCTCCGCCGAGAAGCAGACCCCGATCACCCCGCTCGCGATCAACCAGTTCCGGCTGCGGGGCCCCAACGGAAGCGGCCGCATCAGCCTGAGCCAGGACCCCATGGTGAGCCTGCAATATGCCGGCGAGCTGATCGCGGCGTTCATCGAGCGGGCCGGCGGCCGCGTGAAGGGCAAGATCTCTGCCGGACTCGTGCCCGAGGGACTGGAGCCGGTCTACGTTCATCGACAGTCGCGCACCCTTTCGAAGATCCTCGTCGAGCTGCTCCGCGCATCGAACAACTACATCGCCAACCAGGTCTTCCTGGAGATCGGCGGACATCGCCTGGGCGGGCCGGTTGGCCTCGAGAAGTCGCTCCGGGTCGCGAACGAGATGCTCGCCGCGCACGGTCTCGCCGCGGCCATCCATCTCGAGGAGGGCTCGGGCATCAGCCGCAACAACCACTTTACCGCCCGCGGCCTCGCCAAGGTGCTCGAGCTCTTCGCGCCCCACGCCGACCTGCTTCGCGGCCATGACGGCGGCATGAACAAGACCGGCTCCCTGAAGGGGGTCCGCACGCTCGCGGGTTATGCCGACACCTCAGGCCACGGGCGGGTGCGTTTTGTGATCTCGCTCGCGAGCAATGACGACGAGATGCGCTTCCGGCTGCTCCGGGCTATCGAGTCCGGGCTGTAGCCGCAGTTTCGCCCACCGCGTCGATGTTTCCCCACGCGCTCACAAGAGTTCGCCATGTGTCACCCGTGCTTGTCGGGCGCATGTTTTGGCTGCACTGACCAGGCCGCCGGCTCGTCGTCCTTGTCTGCTTCGGCCGCCGCCGCCGTCGCCTGCACCTTGCCGGGCTTGTGATGGGCGGGCGCATAGATCGTATAGAGCTGCATCGGAGCAGAGCCTGTATTGGTGATGTTGTGCCAAGTCCCCGCGGGAACGAGCACACACCAGCCGTCCGAGACTTCCTTTTCAAAAGTCAGCTTGTCTTTCGCGACTCCCATCTGCACCCGGCCACGGCCAGCGTCGAGGCGCAGGAACTGATCCGTCTCTGGATGTGCTTCGAGGCCAATATCCGCGCCGACGGGGATCGACATCAGCGTCACTTGCAAATAGCGCCCGCTCCAGGCGACGGAGCGATAATCCGTGTTTTCCTTCGTCGCGAGTTCAATGTCGAACGATTGCGGCTTTGGGCCAATGTCATTGATCGCCATTTTAGCCTCCATTCTGACCGCAGCACGATAGTGCGCGGATTGAGCGCGTTGATAGCATGGCTTTGCGGACGAAGCCTTGCGGCGGATCAAGGGAGCCAAAGGGGCGAATGTCCGCTTTGCCCCCGATAGCAAACAGACAGCAGACATCCCGGATCGGCGCCAGACGCGGCAGTCACCTGGTCAACACGGACGCGCGATGCGAACTGGCAGCCAGCGATCCCGAGCGTCGCTTTCCCACGTTGCCCGCGAGGACATAATCGGTAATCTTGGCGTGGAGCGCCCGATGGCTGAAGGCGCGCGACGGAGCATGACATGATCCTGGAATTTGTGACGTTCAAGACGCCTGCCGGCTGGGACCGCGCGCGGGTGCTCGAAGATGCCAAGCATACGATTCCGAAGTGGGTGGCGAACCGCGACCTTCTGCGCAAGCACTTCGCGTTGGGCGTTGGCACGGACGAGGGCACCAGCGCCGGAATCTACATTTGGCCATCAATGGAAGCCGCCAGGAAGGCGCACAACGACGATTGGCGCGAGGCGGTCAAGACGCGTTCCGGCGGCTATCCGACGATCCAGTACTTCGACTTGTTTCTGCTGATCGACAACGAGCACCGTCAGGTCACCGAATGGGCGGCCGACGGCAAGGCGCGGGAACTCGATGCCGCCTGATCGGCGAACTGTCGCGAGCTGCGGTGAGCTGCGGTGAGCTGCCTTGATCACCGTCTTTTGGGCGGTTCACGGAGGCGATCCGCGTTGACGGACCGTCGTCCAGATACCGGCGGCAGCGGCGAGTGCCAGCGCCGAAAAATGAGCCCAGGCTTGCGGCTCTCCCATCGTCCAAAGGGTTATGCCACTCAGGAGGCACCAGAGAACGGGGATCGGCAGGAGCAGTGGCACAAGCCTGCCCCGGGCGAGCAGCAGAAGGCCAAGTGTCGCGATCACAGTTGGATCCGGCGCGATGCCAAAAACCTCGGACGAGGCCCAGCGTCCCTGCAGCGGCGCGAGCAACGGCTGTCCCGCGAGCGCGAAGGCAAGGAGGAAATATCCCGTCCAACCGGCGAACCCGCGCCGGTCAAAGGCGAGGCCGTTGAGCAAGGATCCGGCGACGAGGAGCAGCACGCCTTCGACGGCAAATGCCGGCGCGACATAGGTGGCAGCCCAGTTGATGGTCGCGTAGCGGCCCCAGAGAAAGGACCACCCGACGAAGATCCAGGAAATCGCGAGGAGGAGCGCGACCCACCTTGCAGAGCTTCCCGGCCGACGCGCCACGAGCAGGAGGATGATGATGCCGGCGGCGAGCGCGAGCACGTGCAGCGGCCAGAGCGCCGCATTGTGCAATTCGATTGTCCGCCAATAGACGCGCGGCGAGAAAAGCAGGAAATCCTCCGGCCGGTAGGTCCACCACTCCGACATCAAAGGGCCTGCACGTGGGCCGAGATGCGCTCCCGCATGGCCCGATCCGGCATGGGGCCCGCGGCAGCCGAGAGGTTTTCGCGCACATGGTCGACGCGGGTGGTCGCCGGAATGGCGACTGTGACGGCCGGGTGAGAGAGGATGAATTTCAGCATGAGCTGCGACCAGCGCGAAACGCCGAGTTCAGCCGCCCATTCGGGGAATGGCTCATCCTTGAGCCGGCGCGTCAGCGCGCCCTGCCGGAACGGCCGGTTGACGATCACCGCAATGCCGCGCTCCGACGCCAATGGCAGCAGCCGCTGCTCCGCCTCGCGATCGACGACGTTGTAGGAGAACTGCACGAAATCGACAGGCTCCGTCCTCATGATCTGTTCGAGAAGGTCATGGCGGCGCCCTTCGGACGTGGTGATTCCAACGTAGCGCACCGCACCGGCCGCCTTCATCGCAAAAAGCGTCCGCAGATGCGCCTTCCAGGCGAGGAGATTGTGAACCTGAACGAGATCGAACTTTGGCACGCCCCAGAAGCGTCGCGATTGCTCGATCTGGGCCGGGCCTGCCGTTGCCGAGGAGGTCCAGACCTTTTCGGCCGAGAACAGCGTGCCGGGTCGCCCGAGCTTTTGAAGACCATAGCCGATCACCGGCTGCGAGGAGCCATACATGGGCGAGGAATCGATCATGCGGCAGCCGGCCTCGAAGAAGGCCGCCATGACATCAGCGCATTCGTCCCTGAGCCCGGGATCGTCGCCGACGTTGAACGTGATCCATGTGCCCAAGCCCACGATGGGTATGGCCTCGCGGGTCGAAGGTATGAGCCGGCGGGCGGGCGAGCCTTCCCGGGCATGCGGAGACGTTGGCAAGAGCGCCGCAGCGGCCGTCGCCAGGGAGGCTCGCAGGAACGCTCGCCGTGTCGTCCGCATCCGTTGCTCCATCATCGCTGGAAAGATCTATGTATGGCAGCGCCGGAATGCGACTGCCTGATGCGGCACCGAAAGCTCTCGGGCCGAACGTGTGATCATGCGGCCAGCAGTGGCGTTTCTTCCCTTCTCCCCTTGTGGGAGAAGGTGGCGCGCTTTGGAGCGCAATTGCGCTCCTGAGCGCGCCTGATGAGGGGTCTCTATCCGCGCGCAAAGTATCTGTTCGAGCCAACCCCTCACCCGTCTCGAATGCGCTAATCGCGCATTCGATCCACACTCTCCCACAAGGGGAGAGGGAAGAAAGCCGAACAACAGGGACCCAGCCAACACGAAGCTTCCTGACGATCAAACCCATCCCTCTCCGAAACGGATGGTTAGCGGCGAGGTTCCCGTTTACGATCTAATGAGTCGCATCCGCGAAAACCGGGGCATTCGGGAACTGACATGGGAATGAAACGTCATACCGCCGCGCCCGGAGCAGCCCTTGCTCTCGGACTCTTGCTCGCACCGCCGCTTTGCATCGCCGTCGATGCGATCGCCGCCACGGCCACAGCGCTCGTCTCCGCAGAGGTCGGCCGCCTCGGCTTCATCTCCCCTGCCATGGCTCAGCCGGGCACGCTCACGAAAGCGCAATCGGATGCGCTCACCGCGTACAATAATGCATTGAACGCTTTCAAATCGATCCTGCGCCAGCGGCGCGCGCAGATCGATGCGAAGCAAACGCTGCCCAACCTGCCGGGACAAGCGCTCTACCTCGCGCGCAACAGCACGATGAGCGCCTACAAGGACCTCACCGACGTACTCCCGTCCAAAATCGGAAGGCCCAATAAACTGGGAATCCCGCCGGCGTATTTTGACGCCGACCTCGAGCCGCTGCTCGACGAATACGTCAAGTTGTTCGAGATCATGCAGGCGCCGCCAGCCAACGCGCAGAAATCGGATACGCCGTTCAAGGACGTGGTCGATCTCGGAAGGGTGATTGCGCGCGCCACGGGCCTTGGCGCGGCGGATGCCGAAGCGGCGGGCCGCATCAGCCTCGGGCTGTTCTTTGCCGAGACCAACGGCAACCAGACCATCGGCAATGCGCGCTCCAACAAATACAAGGGAAGCCTGCAGACCGGCCCGCCCGAAGCTGAAAACGGCCGACGGAAATGGGCCGCGATCAAGCCAAGGATCGCGTCGCTCGATCCCGGCCTGAGCCTTCGCGACGACAGGGAGGAGGCACGGCTCGGCCATCTGGACCGTCGCTACAACCACTGGACTTCGGTGCGGGACGCGCTGATGAACGCGCATGCGGATGTTTTCCCGCAGATCCCCGGAATCGTGAAGGCGCTGCCCGATCCGATCGACCAGATGAAGCTGTTCGAACTGATCCAGATCGTTCCCACGCCGACCAAATCCGCGCTGCGGTCCGGCGACCCCATGAGCTACCGGGTTTCCGATCCGAGGATCATGGGATATCTGCGCAACAACAGCATGTTCGCCTATGGACGCGCCGACCGGGCAAGGACCTCGGCGACCTTCCGCGAAATTCTCGATGCGATGTGGCTGTTCAATGCCAAATTCGAAAAGGCGATTTCGATCGCCAACGGGATCAAGAAGGGGGCAAAGGGTTGAAAGCGGGCACCGATCGGACATAATGGCTATGGCGCAGGCGCTTGTGCCGCCATGCCAGCAGGCGCCTTACGCCGCCATGATGATGTGACGCGCGAGGACCACGCCGGGGGGAAGCGGAATTGCCGTCGTCAGGGGAAAGATCCGCGCGCTCAGGCATTGGCGTCCGATGCCGCCGCACCATTATCGCCGCGATGGCCGCAACGCTGCTGTTGCCGATCGAGGCCAGCGATGCCGGCTGGCTGTCGGATCTCTTCAAGGGCTCGCCAAAGCAGGCCAAATCGTCGAAGCAAGCCACCTCCTCAAAGCGCGCCGCGCCGACAAAGCGTGTCGCCCCGGCGAGGCGTGTTACCCCGGCGGGGCCTGCGGCCTCGCCCAGGCCCCGTCATGTCAAGCTTGCCGCGCTGGGGCCGGTCGCCTTGGGCCCGTCCGCCTTGAACCCGGCCGCACAGACATGCGATCCCGCGAAATTCCGGATCGTCCTGGATGTGGGACATACCGCCGAATCCGTGGGCGCCAGAAGCGCCCGCAACGTCTCCGAGTTCTTCTACAATCATCGGCTGGCGCAACGGATCGAGCAGAGACTGAAGGCCGACGGCTTTGCCGGGACCCGGTTGCTGCTGACCGAGGGCAAGGCCAGGCGCAGCCTGGTCAAGCGGGTCGCCGCGGCCAACGATTGGCAGGCCAATCTTTTCCTGTCGATCCACCACGATTCCGTACCCCGCAAATTCCTCGAGGAGTGGGAATTCGAGGGCAAGAAGAGCCGCTTCAGCGACCGCTTCAGCGGCTATTCCGTCTTCGTCTCCCGCAGCAATCCGGACTTCAAGACCAGCCTCGCCTTCGCCGAGCTCGTGGCCGGGGAAATGAAGGCCCACGGCCTGCGATATGCCGAACAATACAGCCAGCCCGTCATGGGCCGGCACCGGCGCCCGCTGCTGAACAAGGAAACCGGGGTCTACCGCTACGATGAACTCGTGGTGCTGCGAACGACCCGAATGCCCGCCGTGCTGCTGGAGGCGGGCTCGATCATCAACCGGGACGAAGAACTTCAGATGGACTCGCCGCAACGCCGGGACATCATCAGCAGCGGCGTCGCGGCCGCCGTCAAGCAATTCTGCGACCGGCGATGGGCTATCCTCGGTCCGGTGTGACGCCTCAGTTCACCATGCGCCGATGTGTTGGCGTCAGGCGGCCCTCACCGTGTCGAGAAACTTGCCGACCTCGAGCTTGAGGCGGTTGCTGTCGTCAGAAAGCGACTGTGCCGCCGACAGCACCTGCGACGAGGCCGATCCGGTTTCGCCGGCGCCGCGCTGCACGTCGGCAATGTTGGAACTGACTTGCTGGGTGCCCTGCGCGGCCTGCTGGACGTTGCGGGAGATCTCCTGCGTCGCCGCGCCCTGCTCTTCCACGGCGGCTGCGATGGTCGACGATATCTCGGACAGCCGTTCGATGGTGCCGCTGATTTCCCTGATGGCGTTGACCGATTCCAGCGTGGCGGCCTGGATGCCGGCGATCTGCTGGCCGATCTCGCCGGTGGCCTTTGCGGTCTGCTCGGCCAGGGCTTTCACTTCGGACGCAACGACCGCGAAGCCGCGGCCGGCGTCGCCGGCACGGGCAGCCTCGATCGTGGCATTCAAGGCCAGCAGATTGGTCTGTCCGGCGATGGTATTGATGAGTTCGACCACATCGCCGATTCGGCTTGCAGCCTTCGACAACTCGCCGACGCGATCGTTGGTGGTGCGAGCCTGGTCGACCGCCTCGTTGGCCATCCGCGCCGATTCCTGCACCTGACGGCTGATCTCGTTGACGGACGACGACAGTTCCTCGGTCGCGGAAGCCACCGACTGAACGTTGGTCGAGGCTTCCTCGGATGCCGCCGCGACCGTCGTGGCAACCTGCCTGGAACGGTCCGCGGTCGAGGTCAGCGTGCCGGCGGAGGCTTCCAGTTCGGTTGCGGCGGACGATACGGTTTCGATGATCTCGCCGACCGCGCCTTCAAAGCCGTCGGCGAGCCTGACCATGTCGGACCGGCGCTGGACCGCCGCGCGTTTCTCGGTGGCTTTCAGTTCCTCGCGGTCGAAACGAACGATGGCCTGCACCGTCTGCAGGTTGCGCAGCGCCACGCCGATCTCGTCGTCGCGTTCGACCGGAATCTGGCTGTCGAGTTTCGCCCGCGTAATGTTCAGCATCGTGGCGTTGAGGCGGCCCAGCGGCCGGACGATAGCCCCGATCGTTTGCCGGCTGAGGAACCCGGCCAGCAACAGGCCGGCGATCAGGATCGCGACCGCGATTGCGATCACGATGAAGTATTGGCGCACGGCGGCGTCATATTCCGCCTTGGCTTCCTTGACCTGGATTGCAACCAGCCTGTCCAGATCCTGCTTCGCCAGGGCGAACAACTCGCCGGCTCTGCCCGCCAACAGCGCGCTCGCTTCGTCATATTTGCGATCCGCGAGCAGTGCGAGCGCGGGCCTGATGGCGTTCTCGACATAATCCTTGCGCCTGGATGCGAAGCTGTCGGCGGCGATCCTTTCTTCGGGCGTAAGATAGGTGGCCGCATATTCGTTCCAGGTCCTGGAGATGGCCTCGATGTTGCCGGCGACCCTGCCGGCGATGTCGCCCACCGGCTTGCCGGCGCGGCCATTGGTGGCGGCGTCGTATTGCGCGACGGTATTGTCCTTCATGCGGTCATTGATGTCGAAGAGCTGCGTCAGCGGCACCGCGCGTTCCTCGTAGATCGACTTCATCCGCGCATTGCTGTCCCGCGTCGCAAGAATGCCGGCGAGCCCGATGGACACCATGAAGAGCGCGAGGGTCCCGACCAGCGTCATCAATCTCGCATTCAGGGAGCCGGTGAAGAACGCGAGAAAGTCCAGCGGCGAGCGGCGACGAATGATGCCGGCATCGATCCTGTAGCCTTGCGCCTTGTTCGCGCGCAGCAGCGCGTAGACATGTTCGGCTTCCTGGCGCTGCTCGGCGGGCAATTTGGTTCGGATCGAGGTGTAGCCGGTGACCTGCCCGTTCTCCAGGATTGGTGAAGCGGTCGCCAGCACCCAGTAGAAGTCGCCGTTCTTGCGGCGGTTCTTCACCGCGCCGACCCATGGCTTGCCGGCCTGCAGCGTATCCCACAAGTTCTGGAAAGCTTCCGGCGGCATGTCCGGATGGCGGATGATGTTGTGCGGCTGGCCCATCAGTTCCGCTTCGGTAAAGCCCGCCGCCAGAACAAACTCTTCGTTGAAGTAGGTCAGCCTTCCCTTGGTGTCCGTCCGCGAGGCGATCAGCGTCGCGTCGGTAATGGGATACTCGACGCTGGTGACGGGGAGATTGCTGCGCATTGCCGTGCTCCGTGAGGGATCAAAATCGCTTGGTGACCACAAAGGCGGTGCCAACTCGCGCCACCGCAATGCCAGCATTGCATTGTGATGTATAAAACATGCTTAATAGCGTCAGTAACACTACTTATGACGTTCAACATATTATCTGCGAGTGCGAATGAATCTCAGTTGGAAGGCGCTTTCGTATGGACCTGCGCGCCGTCTTCGGATCGCTGCGTCGATGCGTTGAACAAGGCCGCCGGCGAAATCGCCGCCGGGCGGATCACGCGCGATTTCGCAGGCCTGGCCTACCTCTTCGCCCCGCCCCCTTTTCCTTCTTCCAGCAACGCCTTGCGCACTTCCTTGAACTCCTGCAGCGACGCCTTGTCGGCGCGCGGGAATTTCAGGTCGAGCTTTTCGAGTGCGGTGACGATGGCCGAGCCGATCACCACGCGTGCGAACCATTTGTGGTCCGCGGGCACCACATGCCAGGGCGCCAGCGGCGTCGAGGTATGCCGCACGATGTCCTGATACACCGCCATGTAGCGCGGCCACAGCGCGCGCTCGGTGATGTCGCCCATCGAGAACTTCCAGTTTTTCGCGGGCTCGTCGAGCCGCTCCAGAAAGCGTTCGCGCTGTTCATCCTTCGAGAGGTTGAGGAAGAATTTCAGGACCACCGTGCCGTTGCGCGCCAGATAGCGTTCGAACGCGGTGATGTCCTCGAACCGCTCGTGGAAGATATTCTTGGTGATCAGCTTCGGCGGAAGCTTCTGCTTGTCCAGCAGTTCCGGATGCACCCGCGTCACCAGGCATTCCTCGTAATAGGAACGGTTGAAGATGCCGATGCGGCCGCGCTCCGGCAGCGCGATCGTGCTGCGCCACATGAAATCGTGATCGAGCTCGTGGGAGGTCGGCTGCTTGAACGAATGGACGTCGCAGCCCTGCGGATTGATGCCCTCGAAGATGCTCTTGATCGCGCTGTCCTTGCCGGAAGCGTCCATGCCCTGAAAGATCAGCAGCAGCGACCAGCGGTCCTGGGCGTAGAGCTTTTCCTGGAAGTCGTTCAGCCGCTTGCGGTTGGCTTCGAGAATCTGCCCGGCGCCGTCCTTGTCGAGGCCGCCCTTCTCGTTGGTCTTGTGCGACTTCAGGTGGAACTGGCCGGACCCGTCGTAGCGAAATGGCGCCACGTAGGGCTTCAGCTGGTCGCCGAGAGACTGCGAGGAATTGTTACCCATGGCTTCGGAAACTCCGGTTGGCTGGTCGGTCCGGACGGTACATGGCGCGCTTGCGGGGCGCCAGACCCGGCGTTGATGTGCGTCAAGGCTTGCTTCGCGAACCGCGCTAGCCTTTAAACCGAATTCGCTTATCGGAACTTGCAAGGCGTGCCCGTGTTGAACCGACGAGAGCTGCTGGGATTCACACTGGGCCTCGGCGCCGGAGCAGCATTCTGGCCCAGGCCGTCAGAGGCCGCTTCCATGACCTACGATCAAGCGGTGCAATCGACATGGAGGCCGCTGCAGGCGACCCCGCGGGACCGCGAGCTGGTGCGCTATGCGAGCCTTGCCGCCAATAGTCACAACACGCAGCCCTGGATTTTTTCCGCTGCCGGCAATGTAATCACCATATCGCCGGATTTCGGCCGGAGATGTCCGGCGGTCGATCCCGACGATCACCATATCTTCGCAAGCCTGGGCTGCGCGGCCGAGAACCTTTCGCACGCTGCGGCGGCTCTCGGACTGCACGCAACGCCCGCGATGGTCGACGACAAGGTCGTCATCGGTCTCGAGCCGGCGTCCCCCGCGCGTTCGCCGCTGTTCGAAGCCATCACCGCCCGGCAAAGCACCCGCGCCAAATACGACGGCCGGCCGGTTTCGAGCGAAGCTCTCCGGTTGCTCGAAGCCGCCGGCCGCGAGCCCGGCACCTCGATCATCATCATGACCGACCGCTCCAGGATATCGAGCGTGACCGACTATGTGCTGCAGGGAAACTCGGCGCAGATGCGCGACCGGGCATTCATGGATGAGCTGAAGAGCTGGCTGCGTTTCAGCGAGGCGGATGCCGTCGCCACCATGGACGGCCTGTTCTCACGCTCGTCCGGCAACCCCGCGATGCCGGCGTGGCTGGCACGGCCGCTCCTGAAAATGTTCTTTACCGAAGCCGGCGAGAACAGGAAGTATCGCGAGCATATTGAAAGCTCGGCGGGTGTCGCCGTGTTCGTCTCGGACGCCGACGACAAAGCGCATTGGGTCGCCGCGGGCCGCGCCTGCCAGCGCTTCGGCCTTCAGGCCACTGCGCTCGGACTGAAATACGCCTTCATCAATCAGCCGGTCGAAGTGCCCGCGTTGCGCAGCCAGTTCGCATCCTTCCTCGGCATCGGCCATCGACGGGCGGATATCATCCTGCGATTCGGAACGGGACCCGAAATGCCAAGGTCGCTGCGGCGGCCTCCGGAGCAGGTCATGCGCGGGGCCGGATGAGGATTGCCGCTAGGCCGATGCGATCCGGCGCAGATCGGCGGCGAGATCATCGACGCGCTGCGGTGTTGCGTCCCATGCGAACATGAAGCGGGCGCCGCCGCCGATGAACGTATAAAACCGCCAGCCGCGGTCGCGCAGCGCCGCCATCCGTTCGTCCACCATCCGGACGAACACCGCATTGGCCTGAACCGGAAACATGACTTCCAGCCCGGGCAATCCGGCAATCTGCTGCTGCAGGCGCCGGGCGCAGGCGTTGCCATGCTCGGCGTTGCGCAGCCATGCCCCGGTCTCCAGCATGCCGACCCAGGGCGCCGACAGAAAGCGCATCTTCGAGGCCAGCTGGCCGGCCTGCTTGCAGCGATAATCGAAATCCTCCGCCAGCTTGCGGTTGAAGAACAGGATGGCCTCGCCGGCGGCCATGCCGTTCTTGGTGCCGCCGAAACAGAGGACGTCGATGCCGGCGCGCCAGGTCATGTCGGCGGGGCTGCAGCGCAGGCTGGCGCAGGCATTTGCGAAACGCGCGCCGTCCATGTGGAGGTTCAATCCCAGTTCCCGGCACACCGCCGAGATCGCCCGCAACTCGTCGAGCTCGTAAACCTGTCCGGTCTCGGTCGGCTGCGTCACCGTCACCACGCGGGGTTTGGGAAAATGGATATCGCTGCGGGCGGTCGCGATGGCGCGGATCGCCTCCGGCGTCAGCTTGCCGCCGACCGATGGCGCCACCAGCAGCTTCGAGCCGTTGGAAAAGAATTCCGGGGCGCCGCATTCGTCGGTCTCGACATGCGCCACATCGGAGCAGATCACGCCGTGGTAGGACTGGCAGAGCGACGCCAGCGCCAGCGAATTGGCCGCCGTGCCGTTGAAGGCAAAGAATACCTCGCAGTCGGTCTCGAACAGCGCGCGAAAGGCATCCGATGCCCTGGCGGTCCAGAGGTCGTCGCCATAGGCGGGCGCGTGGCCATGGTTGGCCTCCGCCATCGCCGCCCAGGCCTCCGGACAAATCCCGGAATAATTATCGCTGGCGAATTGCTGGGGTTCGCTGGTCATTCGGCACCGCCTTTCTCAGTAGAGGCAGTGGCCGTAGCCCGGATGGAGCGCTTGCGCAATCCGGGGAGCGACACGCACCGGCCCCGGATTGCGCCAACGGGCGGCGCTTTGCGCCGACCCGTTGTCTCCATCCGGGCTACGGGCTTGCGAACTGCGCCTCGATGAAGGCGGTGACGAAGCGCGGCATCGCCGCGGTGAGATCGCCGACACCGCGCACCAGATGAACAGCGGACAATTCGGGCTCTCGCTGGCCGGCGAGATTGGCCTCGATCCGCGCGTGCAGCGCTTCGCCGGAGGCATCGACGTGCAGGATCCGGATCATTGCGACCGACGGCCCGGAGACCACGCAATCCCAATGCGGATCGGCGCGGTAGTCGGCCGCGGTCAGCCCGGTTTCTTCGGCGACTTCACGCGCCACGCTGACGGCCATGTCGACCGAACCGCCGCTGATATCGTCGAGATCGGGCGTTCCCGACGGAAAGTAGATGCGTCCGGCATTGGCGGTATGCTGGCCCATTTCGCCGAGCACGAAGGCGCCATCGTTGCTGCGCAATGCGCCCATTCCAAAGCCGTTGAAGACATCCCGGTCCGGAAAGCCCCAGTCGCGCCAGGCCAGGAAGGAGGCAAAATCGGTCTCGAAATAACCGGCGCGAAAGCCCGACGCGGTGAAGTCGGGATTGCGCGCCAGCAGGATTCGGCCGTTCCAGATCCGCGGCTTCTCGGCCTGCTTGCCGGCAAAATGCGCCGCGATCTCGGCGCCCCGCTCTACTGCGAACGGCCACGACCAAGGCTGCACATCCAGCTCGAGCGTGGTAACCCGATGAATGACCGGAAGCGTCATCGATGACGCTTACTTCGCACTGGTCCCTGTCGTCTTCTTCGCCGCTTCGACAAACCTGTTGGTGAAGGTCTTCGCAAGGTCGATATTGGCCTTGGCGACTTCGGGCGAACTCTGGCTGAACACCGCGAGCACCGCGTCGGCTCCCTTGGGATCCATCATGCCGGTTTTCGAATACATCGGAAGCGTGTTCTTCAGCGCGGCGAGATAGAGTTCCTTGTTCTTGCCGACGATTTCCGGCGGCATCTTCGCCATGATTTCCTCGGGCGAATGCGAATGGATCCAGGCCAGCGTGTTGACGATCGCATTGGTCAGGGCCTGCGCCTCCTTCTCGTGCGATTTGATCCAGGCCGCGGTCGAGTAGAGCGATCCGCCCGGATACTCGCCGCCGAACACGTCGAGCGTATCCTTCTGGGTGCGGGTATCGGAGAGGATGCGCAGGTCCGGATAGCTGCCCTGCAGCACGGTGACCGACGGATCCAGCATCACGGCGGCTTCGATCTGGCCCTGCTGCATCGCCGCAACCGCGGTGGCGCCGAGGCCGACGCCGATCACGGCGACGTCGGAGGCCGCTATGCCGTTTTTCTTCAGGAGATATTTGAGGAAGAAATCGGTCGAGGAACCCGGCGCGCTGACGCCGACCTTCTTGCCGGCGAGGTCCTTGATCGATTTGACCGTGGCATTATGCGAGGGCGACACCACCAGCACCAGGCCGGGATAGCGGTCGTAGACGACGAACGACTGCATCTCCTGTTTCTTGGCGGCGAGGTTGACGGTGTGATCGAAATAGCCCGACACCACGTCGGCGCTGCCGCCGAGCACCGCCTTGAGCGCATCGGAACCGCCCTTGAGGTCGACCAGTTCGACGGCGAGCCCTGCCTTCTCATATTCGCCGAGCTGCCTGGCCAGCACGGTCGGCAGATAGCACAGGCAGGCGCCGCCGCCGATGGCGACGGTGACCTTGGTTTGCGCCGCCGCAACGCCGGATGTCAGCGCCAGCGCGACCAGCGCCCCGGCCAGCCTGCGCAATATCGTGGTCATGGTATCCTCCGTGCATTCATTGGTTGGCCGCACGATAGAGCAGCGCGCGGCGCTTGAGAAGGTGGTTGCCGTCATTGCGAGCGCAGCGAAGCAATCCATTTCTCGGCACCAAGAAAGAATGGATTGCTTCGCTTCGCTCGCAATGACGTTGATAGGACGCAGAGCCGTAGGGTGGGCAAAGCGAAGCGTGCCCACCATCTTGCTTCCGGTTATTATGTTGCTTGGTGGGCACGGCGCAAGCGCGCCTTTGCCCACCCTACCGCTGCGCTCGCAATGACGATGAGAGAGCCTTACCCATGGCCTCCGGCGCCGTCCGGCCGCCAGACCAGCAACCGCCGCTCGACGAAGGTCACGAGAAGATCGATCAGGATGACGAAGGCCGAGAGAACGAACATGCCGGCGAACACCGCGGCGACGTCGAAAATCCCTTCGGCCTGCTGGATCAAATAGCCGAGCCCCGCCGCGGATCCCAGATACTCGCCGACCACGGCGCCGACCACGGCGAAACCGACCGCCGTGTGAAGGGAAGAGAACATCCACGACAGCGCCGACGGCCAGTAGACGTGCCGCGTCAACTGCCGTTCGTTCATGCCGAGCATGCGGCCGTTGGCGAGCACGGTCGGGCTGACTTCCTTGACGCCCTGATAGACGTTGAAGAACACGATGAAGAACACCAGCGTGACCCCGAGTGCTACCTTGGACCAGATGCCGAGGCCGAGCCACAGCGTGAAGATCGGCGCCAGCACCACGCGCGGCAGCGCATTGGCCATCTTGACATAGGGATCGAAGATCGCCGCCACCCGCGGCTGGCGGGCGAACCAGAACCCGACCAGGACGCCGGCCACCGAACCGATCGTGAAGGCGAGCACCGATTCCCACAGCGTGATCAGAAGATGCTTCCAGATCGTGCCGCGCACGAACCAGTCGACGATCTGGCTCGCCACATCCACCGGGTTGGAGAAGAAGAACGGCGGCAGCAGGATGCGGCCGAAGATCGGCACGCTGGTGAGGAACTGCCACAGCGCGAGGGCGACCACGGCGACCATCAACTGGCAGAGCAGCAGAACGGGCCGGCTCATCATGCGACCTCTCCGGGGGCTTGCGAGGACTGCGCATAGCCCTTCATCACTTCGTCCTTCAGCACGCTCCAGATTTCCCGGTGCAGCGCGTGAAATTCCTTCTCCATGCGGACTTCCGAGATGTCGCGCGGGCGCGGCAACGGCACCTTCCAGTCGCCGATGATGCGTGCGCCCGGCCCCGCCGACATGATCACGACGCGGTCGGCCAGCGCGATCGCCTCCTCCAGATCGTGGGTGACGAACAGCACCGCCTTGCGGTCGGCGTTCCATAGTTCCAGCAAGAGATTGCCCATGATCTGTCGCGTTTGGGCGTCGAGCGGCCCGAACGGCTCGTCCATCAGCAGGATCTTCGGGTCGCGGATCAGGACCTGGGCGAGGCCGACGCGCTTGCGCTGGCCGCCCGACAGCATGTGCGGATAGCGGCCGGCGAAGGCGCCGAGCCCGACCGAGGTGAGCCAGCCCTGCGCGCGTTCCAGCGCCTGCGCGCGCGGCGCGCCCTTGATCTCCAGCCCGATGGCGACGTTGTCGATCGCGGTCTTCCAGGGGAACAGCGCATCGGCCTGAAACAGGTAGCCGGCGTCCTTGTTGAGGCCCGTCAGCGGCTGGTCGAAGATGCGCACCGCGCCCGATGCCGGCTTGAGCAGCCCGGCGGCGACGTTGAGCAGCGTCGATTTTCCGCACCCCGTGGGCCCGACAATGGCGACGAATTCGCCATGCTCGACCGACAGGCTGGCCTGCTCGACCGCGGTATAGACCCTGTTATCGGCCAGTCGAAACGCCACCGTCGCATCATCCAGCGCGACCGCCGTCGGCTTCGTCGTATCCACCGCATCCCTCCTGGTTTGGACGATGCCTTAGCCTCTTGTGAGGACAAGTTCAACGAAGCGCCACAACGTGCTAGTTGAGGCTTGGCGGCACTTACCCTCCCCTGGAGGGGGAGGGTCGATGCGAATCACGCGCAGCGGGATGCGCATCGGGGTGGGGTGAAAGTCTATCGGTTCGAGCACCGTCCGACACGAGAGACTGTCACCCCACCCCGCCGCTCGTCGGACGATGCTTCGCATCGCCGAGTTCGCGTCGACCCTCCCCCTCCAGGGGAGGGTAAGTGGAACCGACTGAATGCAAACTTCACCCCTGATCGCCTTCGCGCATGTCGGCAAACGTTTTCACGGCGGCCGCGGCGCGCAAGCGGTTCGGGCGGTGGATGATGTCTCGCTCGCGGTCGCCGAGGGCGAATTTCTCGCCATCGTCGGCGGCTCCGGCTCCGGCAAGACCACGCTGCTGCGGCTGGCCAACCGGCTGATCGACGCCGACGAGGGCGAGATCACGGTCGAAAGCGAGAACGTGCGCGCGGTCGATCCGATTCAACTGCGCCGCCGCATCGGCTATGTGTTCCAGAGCGGCGGCCTGTTTCCGCATTTCAGCGTCGCCGGCAATATCGGAATCACGCCCAAACTGGTCGGCACGCCGCCGGACGAAATCGCAGCACGGGTGGATGAACTGCTCGACCTGGTGCGGCTCGACCGCGCGCTCTACCGCGACCGCTTTCCGCATGAATTGTCGGGCGGGCAGCGCCAGCGCGTCGGCGTTGCGCGTGCCTTGGCGGCAAAACCGCGCATCGTGTTGATGGACGAGCCGTTCGGCGCGCTCGATCCCCTCACCCGCGACGCGCTCGGCGACGATTATCGCGAGTTGCACCGCAAGCTCGGGCTGACCACCGTCATGATCACCCACGACATGACCGAAGCGCTTCTGCTGGCCGACCGCATTGCCGTGATGCGTGCCGGACGATTGCTGGCGCAGGGCACGCCGGCGGAATTGTCCCGCAGCAGTGACGCTTACGTCGGCGAATTGTTGCGCATGCCGCGGCAGCAGGCCGAACGGCTCAACGCCTTGCTGCCGCGGGATGGCGCGGCATGAGCTTTTTCTCCGATTCGCGCTGGGGCGAGGCTTTTGCGCATTTGCCTGACTATCTCGGCAATCATGTCCGCGTCTCCGTCACGGCGCTGGCGCTCGGGCTCCTGATCAGCCTGCCCCTCGCGATCGCGGTCCGCCATCGTCCGATACCGCGCGGCGCGCTGCTCGGGCTCGCCAGCATCGTGCAGACGGTGCCGGGGCTGGCGCTGTTGGCGCTGTTCTATCCGCTGCTGCTGGCGCTGGCGGCGTTGTCGCTGTCATGGTTCGGCATTGGTTTTTCCGCGTTCGGATTTCTCCCGGCGGTGCTGGCGCTGGCGCTGTATTCGATGCTGCCGGTGCTGCGCAACACCATCACCGGCCTTGGCGGCGTCGATCCCGCGATAACAGAGGCGGCGCAGGGCGTCGGCATGACGCCGCGGCAGTCGCTGTTCCAGGTCGAGCTGCCGCTGGCGCTGCCGGTCATCATGGCGGGCATCCGCACCGCGGCGGTCTGGGTGATCGGCACCGCGACGCTGTCGACGCCGATCGGGCAGACCAGCCTCGGCAATTACATCTTTGCCGGACTGCAGACCCAGAACTGGGTGTTCGTGCTGTTCGGCTGCGTTGCCGCCGCGGTGCTGGCGCTCGCGGTCGATCAATTGCTGGCGCTGATCGAGGCCGGCATCCGCCACCGAAGCCGGCTGCGCGCGATCGCAGGCGGTTTCGGCATCGCGGCGCTGGTCGCGGCCACGCTGGTGCCGCAGATGGCGCGTTCGCCCTCCAGCTACATCGTCGGCGCCAAGACCTTCGCCGAGCAATATGTGTTGTCGGCGCTGATCGCAGAACGGCTGCGGGCGGCGGGATTTTCCGCCAGTTCGCGCGAGGGCCTCGGCTCCAACGTGATTTTCGGCGCATTGGCGGCTGGCGATATCGACCTCTACGTCGATTATTCCGGCACGCTGTGGGCCAACCAGTTTCACCGCACCGACATCAAGCCGCGCAAGGACTTGCTGGCCGAGTTGAAAACCACGCTGGCGCGCCAGAACATCACGCTCTTGGGCGAACTCGGCTTTGAGAACGCCTATGCGCTGGTGATGCCGCGCCAGCGCGCCGAGACGCTGGGTATTCGCTCGATAGCCGATCTCGCCGCGCATGCCCGGGACATGTCGATAGCAGCGGACTACGAATTCTTCGCGCGGCCGGAATGGAAGGCCCTGCAGAAGGCCTATGGCCTGCAATTTCGCAGCCAGCGCCAGATGCAGCAGGATTTCATGTATGCCGCGGCCGCCTCCGGCGAGATCGATGTCATCGCGGGCTATACCAGCGACGGGCTGATCGCCAAATACGATCTGGTGGTGCTGGACGATGTCAGGCACGCGATCCCGCCCTACGACGCCATCGTGCTGCTGGCGCCGAAGCGAGCGGACGATCAGGCATTGAAGGCGGCGCTGGCGCCGCTGCTGGGCCGGATCGACATCGCCACCATGCGCGAGGCCAATCTGCGCGCCGCCGGCGGCAACGGCGCGGCGTCGCCGGATGCAGTGGCGCGCTGGCTATGGGGGAAGATTCGGAAGTAGGAAGAGCACCGCAGAAAAGAGGGTGGGCACGGCGCAAGGGCGCGCCTTTTGCCCGGGTCCATCCTAAGCGGCATCAGCGTGGGTCCCGGCTCTGCGGAGCAGCGCGAAGTGCGCTGCACCGCGTCCGGGACACGATGCGACCCAACGGACGCATGACGCTAAAGCATCTTCCCGATGGTCACGAGGTGGAATTGCGCGTTGACGGGCGAGGTCGGACGGGCGCGATCCAGCAACTGCTCCTCGCCGAGCCCGATCGACAGCAGCCGCTTGGATGACAGTTTGAACGTGTTGACGAGCACATCGCGGACCACGTCGGCCCGCCGCTGGCTCAGTGTCAGATTGTGGTCGCGACGACCGGTCGACGGCACATGGCCCACGATCAGGAATTTGTATCCGAGCAGCGACGGATGGTAGAGCGTGTCGGCGATCCGTCCCAGCAGCCGATAGGATTCCGGCCGGACCACCGCAGCATCTTCATCGAACCGGATGTCGGCCACCAGTTGCGGCAGCCGGGACAATTGAGGCACCGCAGGCGGTCGCTTGCCCGGCACCGGATCGGTCCTCGACTTGACCCGTTCCGCCAATTGTTGCCGCAACTCGGCGAGATCGAACTCCGGCGCGGTCTCGAGGCCGGCCAGCCTGTCGATCCATTCCTCGGACGTACCGTCCGCCGGGGCCTGATTTCCCGCCGGGGCCTGGTTTCCCGCCGGGGCCTGCGCCTGGGCCGGCAGCGCCGTGCAGCCGATCAGCGCGGCCACCAGCCATCCGATGCGGCGGCGGCTCTTCATTCCCGTCCGCATCAGCGATACCCCGCTTCGATGACCGACTTGTTGCAGTTGATGCCCATGCCGCGCGGCCCCGCGATCAGGCACTCCAGCGCCTTGGTGCGATCGGCCTTGTCGACGCCGCACAGCTTGGCGATGTCGCGCGCGCAGAGTTTGAAGACGGCGGCGCGCGCGGCGACGCGCTTCCGGATCGCATCGAAGGCCGGACCGTAGTCGCTCTTGCACTGCGGCGACAGCACATCCTGGTTGCGCAACAGGCAGTCCTTCATGCGCGTGGGGTCGAGATTGACGCCGCGGCAATTGGCCTCGATATCCCTGGCGCAGCTGGCCCCCAGCAGGGCCGCCGAGTCCTCGAATTTCATGGTCTGCGCCAGCGCCGGCGAGCCGGCGGCGATGGGCAGCACGAGCAGTATCGATCGGATCCAGTTCATGGGTTTCATCTCATATGATGCTGGCGCCCACGGTCAAGCCTTGCGACGGGAAAATGGCAGGGGATAGGGGCGGCGCCGCGACGCAGACGCCTGAGGGCCGAATGCTCTCAGTTCGTCATGCCCGGGCTTGTCCCGGGCATCCACGTCTTCGCTCCGGTCTGGCAAGAAAGGCGTGGATGGCCGGGCGTAGGCGAGCGGAAGCGACGCCGTCCTTGGGACGGCTACGCCCGGCCATGACGAAAAAGGGGGGTGCCTCAGGCGAAGGCCGTCGCCAGGAAGGCGGCGAGGATGCCGCCGATCAGGAGAAATTTCACCGCGTAATAGGCGCGCTTGTTCCAGGCCTTCATCCGCTTGCCCACCAGCCGCACCTGGTAGACCGAGCCGAAGATCCGGTTCAGCCAGCCGATCCGCTCGCCATCCTCGTTCTGCGTCGCGCTCTCGTTGATGATGTGGGTGGAGACCCAGCGATTGACCGCCGTCATGGCGCGGGTGCGCAAGGGACGCTCGACATCGCAGAACAGGATGATGCGGTCGTCGCTGGTGGTGTTCTCGGCATAGTGCAGATAGGTCTCGTCGAACAGCAGCCCCTTGCCCTCGTGCCAATAGTGCGATTCGCCGTCGATCACGATCCGGCATTCGCCGGGCGATTTCGGCACGACTAGTCCCATGTGATAACGCAGCGAACCGGCATATGGATCGCGGTGCTGCACCAGTTTGCCGCCGGGCGGCAGGGTGGCGAACATCGCGCCCTTGATGTTGGGGATCGAATTCAGCAGTTCGACCGTCCTCGGGCAATTGGCCAGCGCCGACGGCAGCGCGGCGCCGTACCATTTCAGGTAAAACCGCTTCCACCCGGTGCGAAAGAACGAATTGAAGCCCCAGTCGTTGTACTTGTCCGCGGCCTTGATCTGGCCCTGCGCGAACAGCACCAGCGCCTCGTCGCGGATCGGCTCCCAATTATCGCGCAGAACCTTGAGTTCGGGGATCGAATCTTCATCCAGGATGGGCCGGTTCGGCACCGCCGAGAACAGGTACATCAGCACATTGTAGGGCGCCATGATCGTGGAATGGTCGGTGAGCTGCCGCCAGAACCCGAGCCGTACCTTGCCGCGGAAATGCACGGCCAGCGCCGAGCCGATGAAGGCCCAGAGCACGAGAAACTGCGGCGCGAACAGACGCATCACCATGGCGAAAAACCCGATCGAAAGCGTTCTATTCCCTCGATGGTAGCAGGATTGCGCCGCCACACTCAAGCCCGCAGGCCACGCTACCGCGCGAAACCCTGACGGTACTTTTGGATCCCGCCCTACAGCCCCCGCACCAGGCCGGCGTCGATCAGCAACCGGTTGAAGCGGCGGGCTTCGGCGCCGCCCCTGCAGGCATAGAACTGCCCTTTGCAGCGCAGCATGATCTTCTTCTGCTCCGCGAAGGACGGATCGAGCGGGACGCCGGCGGCTTCCTGGATCACGATCGGAAGATAGGCCGCGTCGAGCGTTGCCAGCGCCGACGACAGATCGGGGGGTGAGAAGTTGATCCCGTCGAGCGCATAATAGGTCGAGAAGTAGCGCGGATCGGCCGCCATCAGGCGCCGCGCCAACCGTTTGCGGTCGATGCCGGGCTCGATCATTTTCTGCGAGATCGCCGGCTGATGATCGCCGAAACGCAGCACCATGAACGACTGATCCGGATAATCGCGCGCCAGCCGGGCGGTGAAGTCGCCGTAGTCCTTCGCCGTCATCGCCTGGCGGCGAATATATTCATCGATCTCCCCGGTATTGCCCGGCGGAGTCCAGTTCGTCGGCGTCAGGTCGGGCCGATAGACGCTGGTCCAGGGAAAATGATTGGCCGTGAGGTACACGAACATGAATACCGGGGACTGCGACGGCTGCTGGGCCGCAAATAGCTTCAGGGCCTGGTCGAAGTAGAACTTGTCGGGCTGCATGTCCTCGCTGACGCCCATTTCCGCCATGTCGATGAAATGGCCGACGCCGGTGCCCTTCTGGAAGGCGCGCGCGCCGAGGAAATTCCCATAGGTCGGATAGAGCGAGAAGGTCTTGTAGCCGCAGCGCTTCAGCGCCTGCGGCAGTCCGCGCGCGACCCGGCCGGCGGTAATCCTGGTGACGTAGAACTTCAGGTCGCCGAACGATCGCGCCGACATGCCGCTCAGCACGTTGAACTCGGTGTACCAGGTCGGGCCGCCGGTCGCTTCCGCGATCATGGTGCGCTGGATGCCGTCAATCGACTTGAAGTAATCGGTGTAGCCCTCGGGCACCTTGACGCCGGGCGCGGCAGTGACGTCGAAGCTCGACTCGTCGAGCAGCATGATGATGTGCGGTCGCTTGACCGTGGTGTCGCAATCCTCACCCGGCGGCAGCGCGGGCCGGCCGGCGGCGTAGGCTCTCGGCGTCAAGCCGCTGGCAGCCGGATCGGCCTCGATCCATCCGGTCGAGGTCAGCCGCGACACCGCCACCACGCCCGAGCGCGCGAGGTTGGAGATATGATTGACGCCCTGGAACGGCTCCCACGGCTGTTCGGGCACCGCCACCGACATTCCCGACATCAACAGGGTCGTCGCGGCAAGAACGGCCAGCGAAACACGACGCCCCACGCGAAACGGATCGGCGCGCCAGACCAGCCACAGCAGCGGACCGGCGAGGATCGCCGCCAGGATCAGTTGCGTCTGCAACCGCGGAAACACCGAAAGCAGGAACGAGAAAGTATCGCGGTCGACGATCAGGAAATCGAGGAAGGTCAGCGACAGCTGCAGAATATCGAACTTGAAGCGCGACATCACGATCAGCAGCGTCACCAGCGCGAGCGACAGCGCCGCCGCGACGCCCGGTCGCGGCAGCGCCAGCAGGAACAGGCAGTTGACGAACACCCAGGCCAGCACCGACAGCGTGATCGCAAAGGGTCCGTATTCCCAGGACAGCAAGACAACCAGCGCCGCGAGATGAAGTGCCGCAACCACGCCAACGCCGATATGGAACCGGACACCGCGCGCGGCAGCGCCGGTCCGGCCCGTTTCGGTTTCGGCTTCGACGGAGGCTGGCATGCTCACCCCCCTCTAGAGGTTTTTCAGGAAGCCGGCATCGATCAGCAGCCGGTTGAAGCGCCGGGCTTCCGCACCGCTCTTGCAGGCGTAGAACACGCCCTTGCAGCGCATCATGATGTTCTTCTGCTCCTCGAACGAGGGATCGAGCGGAATTCCCGCGGCTTCCTGGATCACCAGCGGCAGATAGGGCGCGTCGATGGTTTCCATCACCGCGGGGCTCTTCACCGGTTCGAAGTTGATGGTGTCGATCGCATAATAGGTCGCGAAATAACGCGGGTCGTAACTCTCGAATTTCTTGCCGACGGCGACCTCGTCGAGACCGGGATCGAGGATGTTCGACGAGAATTCCGGCTGGTGATCGCCATAGCGCACGATCAGGAACGGCTGCGCCGGAAACTTCTTCTTCAACCCGGCCACGAATGCCGCGTAGTCGCCGGCGCTCATCGCCTGCCGGCGCAGATATTCATCGACTTTCGGTTCGTTGCCGGGCCTGGACCAGGACGGCGTCAGGTCGGGACGAAACTTCTTCTCCCAGGGGAAGTGATTGGCGGCCAGGTAAACGAAGATGAACTGCGGCTTGGCCGGCGCGTTCTGCGACAACAGGTTGATGGCCTTGTCGTAAAAGAAGCGGTCGGGCTCGACGCCCCTGGCGCCGAGATCGCGCGCGTCCAGGAAGTTCTGGATCCCGGTGGTGGTGTGGAAGCCGCGCGCGCTCATGAACGCGCCATGGGCCGGATAGAGCGACGTCGTGCTGTAGCCGCAGCGGCGCAGCGCCAGCGGCAGGCCGCGCTCGACGCGGCCCGCGGCGATGCGGGTCACGAAATAGGAAAACCGTCCGAACGAGCGCGACGAGAGCCCGGCCAGCACGTTGTATTCGGTGAACCAGCTCGCCCCGCCGCTGCTCTCGGCCATGAAGGTGCGCGACTTGCCGTCGGACGATTTGAAGTGGCTGCCATAGCCCTGGGGAACCTTGATGCCCCTGGCCTGCCGGATGTCGAAACTCGACTCGTCATGGATCATGATGATGTGGGGCCGCCGCCCCGTCGGCGCGCAGGAATCCTCCAGCGGCACCTTGAGGCGCCCGGCGGCAACGGCATCGGATTCCATGAAGCCGTAGGTGATGAAATCCGACACGGCGGTAACGCCGGAGCGGGAGAATTTCGAAAGGTAGCCGTCGTCGTAATAGCCGCGCCAGGGCTGCTCGGGCCAGGCGTAGGCATATCCCGTCAGCGCGGCCAGGCAGGTCAGCTTGCAGGCCAGCGCCGGCAGCCGGCGAATCCGGAACGGGTCGAGCCACCACAGCGCGTACATCAAGGGGAGGATGACGATAGCCGCCCCGATCACGGACCAGCGCAAATTGGGGAAGATCGTGAACAGGAACGCCGCGCTGTCGAAGTCGATCACCATCACGTCGATGAAGTTCACCGTCATCTGCACGATGCCGTGCTTGAACTGCGAGAGCAGGATCAGCACGACGACCAGGGTCAGCGACAGCGCGCCCGACAGCGCCGGACGCCGCAGCAGCGCGATCCAGAAGCAGTTCAGCAGCCCCCAGGACAGCAGGAAGCCGAGCCGCGCACCGAAGTCGTTCTCGGTCTGCAGCATCAGGCCGATCGCCGCCAAATGAGGGGCCGCGACGGCAAGCAGCCGCCAGAAGCCTATCGAGGCAAGGCCTGCGGCGGCGACGGTGGCGACTGGACCTGGATTTGGCGCGGGCGCCATGGACGGGACGCAACTATACCCGGCACTGCCTTTGAGCCTTGGCTGGCGATGACCAGGAGACGGACGTCGCATCCGGAGCCTGCGACGCGTCACAAAAATGTAAGGTAAACGTCATGAACACGCAATGAATTTGCCGACGGCGCGAACGAGCAATCCTGCACATTGACGCTTTCCCGCGCGGGCCGCGCCGGGCGCGCGGTGACACGACCGCCTGACGCTTCGGCAACGTCCGGCGGCTTTGCCGGTTCCGGGGCCGGATTGCGACCGGCCGCCGCGTGCCTTCCGGCCGGCGGGAACACCGTTCGCCTCAGCCCGTTTGCCTTCTGGTTGGGGCTGCTTGCCGAAAGGGCGCATCCGTGAAGATGACCGAAGAGATGGACCACTGCATCGAGACCTGTCTGAAATGCTACCGGACCTGTCTCGGCACCGCGATGAACCATTGCCTGGTGGCCGGCGGAAAACATGTCGAGCCGGCGCATTTTCGCCTGATGATGGCGTGCGCGGAGATCTGCCGGACATCGGCGCATTTCATGCTGATCAATACCCCCCACCACAAGCACACATGCCGCGAATGCGCCGAGATCTGCGCCGAATGCGCCGAGGACTGCGAGCGTGTCGGCGGCATGGAGGCATGCGTCGCGATCTGCCGGGAATGCTCGGAAAGCTGCCGCAAGATGGCGGCGTGACTGGCCACGGAGATATCAAATGAAGAGCAAGGTCGTTTCCAACAACGCGCAGCAGCGCACCATCATCGTGGTCCTCGAAACCGGCGAGGAAGCGTTCGCGACCCTCACCCTGTTCGCCAATGCAACCGGCATTTCCGGCGCATCGCTGTCGGCGATCGGCGCATTCGAGAACGCCGTCATCGGCTGGTTCGATATCGCAACCAAGAGCTACCGGAAAATCAGGGTGGACGAGCAATGCGAGGTGCTGAGCGCGCTCGGCGACGTCGCCATCGGCGACGATGGCAAGGCCAGCCTGCATGTTCATGTCGTGCTCGGGCTGTCGGACGGCACGACGCGCGGCGGTCATCTGCTCGAGGGCAAGGTCCGGCCGACCCTCGAAGTGGTGCTGGAGGAAGCATCGGCCGACCTGCGGCGCCGCAAGCGGCCGGAACTCGGGATTGCGCTGATCGATCTGGCCGACGAGGCCGGGAGGTAGCGGATGTGGATTCTCGAAAAAGGCCCCGGCGGATGCCGGGGCCCTTTCCTGTTTCTTCAGGTACTGTCTCTTCAGGCGACGCCCGGAACACCGTAATAGTCGTTCACCGCGCGGGTGCGCGACGTGTCCGCCCAGTTCCAGGCATTGTCATTGCCGTATCTGGGCGCGCCTTCGAGCTGCTTCTGGGTGATCCCCGTGATGTAGCCTTCCAGGTTGGTGTCGTATTTCAACGACTGCCAGGGCAGCGGATAGTGATCGTCGCCGATGCCCAGGAAACCGCCGAAGCTCAGCACCGCGTAGGAAACCCTGCCGCTGACCTTGTCGATCATGACGCGCTCGATGGTTCCGATCTTCTCGCTGTCGGCGCCGTAAACCGCGGTTCCTTCGACCTTGTCGCTGCCGATCAAGGTTCCGGTCTCTCTGGATTCTTTTGTCATCTCTCGTTCTCCTTTGCTGTCGACGAAAAACGGTCGCGGCAAGCGTTTGTTCCGAGAACATTCGCGGCCGCGCGCAGGAACGTCAGCGCCTGGCGATGCCCTCGATGAACAGATCGAGGATCGCCTCGGCGGTTCTGTCGGCCTCCTCCTCCGCGATACCCCAGCGCGGAAAATGCCCGTCGATGTTCATGCGGGCAAAGCCGTAAACCAGCGCGCGGCCGGCAATCTGGACCCGTTTCAGGTCGCCGCTGCGCAACTGGCCCAGCGCAAACGCATCGGCCAGCGTGCGCTCGGCGAGACCGATCAATTCGGCATTGTCCCGCGACAGGTCGGCCGCCTTGTCATGGGCAAAATACCGGCCGCTGGAGATGATCTCGAAATGGGCCGGGTTGCGCATCGCCCAGCGCAGATAAGCGAGGCCGAGCGCGCGAAACCGCGCCAGCGGGTCGCCGTCCGGCACGTCGGCCAGCGCGGCGGATATCTCGGCCCGGAAGCGCTGCTGCGCTTCGCCGGCCACCGCCATCATCAGGGCGTCGCGGCTTGGAAAATGCCGGAACGGCGCGCCCGGCGAGACCCCGGCGCGGCGCGCGGCCTCGCGCACGCTGACTGCTTCCGCCCCGCCCTCGCCGGCCAGTTGCAGCGCCGCCTCGATCAGCGCGCGCCTGAGATCGCCATGGTGATAGGGCTTTGGCGGCGTTGCCGGACTTTTGGCAGGCCGGCGTTTTGGCTTGGCGGTGACGGGCATGGCTATGGCCTGACCAAAATCTTGAAAACAACCCCATGTACAGAATGCCTGGCCGCGCCCCAGCCTGATACCATCAACATCTAGCATCACCCGAACGTGAATGTAAGCACTGCATACACGGATTGACGGGGGCGGAGCGCTGAATGTAACTGACGATTACATTCCGCGTCACGGGGAGCGCATCATGCCGCCACATCGCCAAAACTGGTTCGAAGGCTGGCGGCTGTTCGCCATGCTGACGCTGGTGCTCGCCGCTCTCTGCGTCTGGATCGCGGGCATGCGGGGTTTCGAGGTCGACGGCGTGCGCATGGTGATCCGCTTCACCGCGCGGACCTCGCTATTGTTCTTCTGCCTCGCCTTCAGCGCCGCGGCGCTGGCGCGGCTGTGGCCCAACGGCTGGACGCGGTGGCAGCGCCGCAACCGGCGCTATCTCGGCGTCACCTTTGCGGCGTCGCACGGCATCCACGCCATCGCCATCGCCTGTTTTGCGGTGATGGACCCCGCGGCCTATGAGGCCGCGACCAACGCCGCCTCCTATATTTTCGGCGGCATCGGCTATGCCTTCATCGTCGCGATGGCCGCGACCTCGTTCGACCGCACCGCGGCGGCGATCGGCCCGCGCGCCTGGCGCGTCCTGCATCTCACCGGCGGCTATTATCTGCTGTTTCAGTTCACGGTGTCGTTCGGCAAGCGGATTCCCGACATGCCGCTTTACGCGCTGTTCCTGATCCCGCTGCTGGCGGTGCTGGCGCTGCGGCTGATCGCGATGGCGGCGCGGCGAACGCCGCGCAGGGCCGAAGCGGGATAGCGGCGTCCCGGCCTCACGCCTTCGGCATCAGCCCGAGACGTTTCGCGATGATCCTGTCGACCATGCGCTTCGGCAGCAGCGATCCGATCAACTGCTGCACCGGATCCGGCGTGATCTGGTAGCGCACTTTGGGACGCGACAACGTCAGGGCGTCGGCGATCACCTCGGCGACCTTCTCTGCCGGCAATCCGGCCGCGCCGAGTTGCAGCATGTATTTGCGGATTCGTTGCAGCGCCGGGAAGTACGGCGAGTTCCGGTAGTGGGAAATGTCGGTCTCCTCGGCCTTGCTCCAGATCGGCGTCTTCACCGGGCCGGGGGCGACGATGATGACGTCGATGCCGAACAGCATCAGTTCGCGGCGCAGGCTCTCCGACAGTCCCTCGATCGCGTGTTTCGACGCCACATAGGGCGCCGTCAGCGGCGCGCCGGTCTTGCCGGAGACCGAGCTGATCATCACGATCCGGCCTTTCGGCCCGGCCAGCGACGGATCGGATCCGAGCAGCGGTCCGAACGCCTGCGTGACGATCACCGGCCCGATGACGTTGACCTCCATCTGGCGGCGGAATTCGTCGGCCGCGAGCTCCAGCACCGGCCCCGCCACCGCGATGCCGGCATTGTTGACGAGGCCATTGAGCGTCTTGCCATTCAGCGCGGCGCGGACCTCGCGCGCGGCGGCCAGCACCCCGGCCTCGTCGGTGACATCGAACAGCAGCGGCGTGAAATTCGCGCCGAACTCGCCTGCGAGACGTTCGGCGTCGGCCTGTTTGCGCACGCTGCCGAACACGCGAAAGCCGCGGTCGAGCAGCAGCCTTGATGTAGCCCAGCCGATGCCGGTGGACGCCCCGGTAATGACGATGGATCGCATGCTTCCCTCCTGGTCGAGGAAACCTTGTAGTACGCACCGGCGGCGACGCAATCCGATGACGATGCCGGCTCTTCAGCCGTGCGACAGCCGGATGACGGTCCCGGTGTAAATTTTTCAGGCTGGATGAGCGGAATTGATCACAATGCCGGGTTCCGAACATGACAGATTCGGTTCCATCACCGCCCGAGCTTGGCCATCACCGGTGATTGAGGGTCCCGCGCTCTCGCCTGATCCTGGGGAGCATCATGTCCCAAATCCAGCCCATTGGAGCATACCCCGCCCCGTTCCAGTGCCGTTTCGAGATGACGGCGGACGCACCCGGCAGCCGCGAGTTCTGCGTGTTCGAATTTCCGGGCTGCGATGGATGCCCGAATGCCCCGCACGCCATGAAGATGGCCGGGAATTCGGAAGACCCGTTGAAGGCTCCGGCCTGGCAAGGATGGCTGGCGCTTGCCTTTCGTCCGAGATCCTGACTTGCCAAAACCCGGAGGGCTCGCCGTGGAGAGTTTCATTCACCGAGAAAACCTGGCCCTGTTCAGGAAGCGCCTCGCCGAGCCGCACGACGACGCGGAGCGCAAGGTACTCTTGAAGCTGCTGGCCGAAGAGGAGGCAAAGGATCTTCCGCAAGGCAACGACCTTCCGCAGGGAAATGAGAAGTAGAGCGCGATGAGATTAGGTTGAGCCGGAGCAGCACCGGCCACCTCTCCCTTCGGGAGAGGTCGGCGCGCAGCGCCGAGTGAGGGGTTACGGTCTTTCGTTAGGGCTGCACCCCCTCACCCGATTTGCTGCGCAAATCGACCTCTCCCCGCTGGGGAGAGGTAAGCCGCATCCGCAGGCGACCGATTCAACCAAAAACCATCTCGCTCTGGAGCCGTCCTGGAAGCGTGTTCGATTTCGATCCGAGGCACGCAACCAATTGATGGCCAGTTCGTTACCGGTCACACCCCAACGGAGGAAACCCCCATGCGCGTGATCGTTCTCGCCGCGATGTTGCTCGCCTCGTCGAGCCTGTGCGCATTCGCCCAGGAGTCGGGAAAAACGCCTCCGGCAGCGCCACAAACCGAAACTCCCGCCCAGGCGGACCAGAATGCCCCGTCCCCTCCGGATCAAAAAGACGGCCGCGAGCAACCGAAGACCGACGAGCGTGAGATGGGGCCGGACTGGAAGATGCGCCGCAGCGACAGCGATCGCAGGGACAGCGACGACCGCGAGACGGCTCGCGGCGGCATGATGCATCGCGGCGATAGCGACCGCACCGGCCGCGATGACCGCGAGAAGGGCCACGGCGGGATGATGCGTCGCGGCGACGACGATCGCATGGGCCGCGATCGCGACAAGGATCGTGGACGATATCAGGAGCGGGGCGATCGCGACAGGGAGCGCGCCGACGGGAACAAGGACGACAGGGAATATTCCGATGCAGAGCCGCCGCGGCGCCGCGTCAAGATCTGCTTCGAGTTCGAAAACGGCGACGAGTATTGCCGTTACAGGCGATAGCAGGCGCTGGAAGAAGGGCTGCCGAAAAGAAGCGGCCCGACCAACCGAAGCCCCCGCGGCGAGCGTGTTGATCTCGCGCAAGGTTGCCTTTGCCCGAAAGCTCTAGTCTTTTTCGAAGGGAAAGCTTGCTCACGGCGAGCATACCCTGCGAAAATTTATGGAGTCAGGAAATGAGCGGGCCAGACAACATTCACTTCTTTACGAATTGGGCCAAGGAACGGCTTGATGAGATGGACGCCGCGCTGACGTCCCTCGATGGCAAGGCCGCCGAGGTGCAGGCCGATGCGAAGGACAAGGCCGCCGAGGTTCTGGCCGAGCTGCGCAAGAATCGCGACGACTTCCGCGAAGCCATCAAGAAGCAGGCGGGAGCCGGCGAGGCCGCATGGACCAGCGCCAAGTCAAAGCTGGAAACCGACTGGAGCGCCTTCGAGGCGGAGGTCAAGAAGTATGTCGAGAGCTACGGCAAGCAATTCGAACTGCAGCAGGCGACATTCGAACTCCAGGCGGCGGCGCAGTTGAAGGCATGGCGCGAGGCGGCCGACAAGCTGGCCTCCGCCGCCAGCGAATTCGCAAGCGAGCGCCGCGACGAAATCGAGTCGAACGTCAAGCGCATGAAAGCCGATGCGGTCGCCGCGGAGGAAAAACTCCGGAAGCTGAACGAGGCCGGAAACCAGTCATGGTCGGCACTTACGGCTGCCTTGACCGAAACACGCGACGTGTTCGATCGCGCCAATCAGACGGCCCGGGAAGCGTTCAAGCGGGCCACCACCTGATCCGGCCGCGAAGCGAATTTCGGAGAGACCGCCGCATGGCGGGCTCTCCTTCCGGCCATTGCCCCCTTATCCCCCTTGGCTTGAATTCCGCGCCTGCTTTTCTGGAGATGTCCACGATGCGAAAAGTTCCGAACCTGTCGATCTCGCCGGAAAAAGTGTTCTTCATCATCGCCAAGTCACGCCAATCCGAGGGCAACGCCAACCAGTCCGACCTGGCCGCCGATCCGGACGATGACATGCCTGAGGATCACCGCAACAGCACCGATCGCTCGGAGCTTTCCGGCTTCATTCGCGGCCTGAACGTCGACGAGCAGATCGACCTCGTCGCCCTGATGTGGCTCGGTCGCGGTGACGGCGATCTCGACAGCTGGCGCGATCTGCGCGACGAGGCCTCGCGGGCCCACAACAACCGCACGGCGTCCTACCTGATCGGGACGCCCATGCTGGCGGATTATCTGGAGGAGGCGCTGACCCAGTTCGGCAAGTCTTTCGAGGACTTCGAAGAGCATCTCTGATCGTCGCATCTGCGTCAAACCGGCGAAGCCGGGTTCGTGCGCGGCTATCTGTTCGCGCCGGCATCCTCCCCGCTTGGCGTCTCTTCGCCAGGGGCGCGAACGGCCAAATCCGCTTCCATCGCGCCAAATCAGGATAGACAATGCGCGATGATGGATCATAGATTTCAACGGCAGGAATAGTCCAGGGAGTACGCATCTTTCCGGATTGAGGCGTGAAGGCTGAGCCGACATCGGACGGAAAGTGATCGAGCCCCGTAACATGCCATTGGTCTTCACTCTCGCATTCCGAAATCTGTTTCATGACCGGCTTCGCTTCATTGCGACCGTGATCGGCATCGTGTTCTCGATCGTTCTGGTCACCGTCCAGATGGGGCTGTATCTGGGCTTCGGCCGCATGGTGACGACGATGATCGATCATGCGTCCGCCGATCTATGGATCATGCCGAAGGGAACCAAGTGCTTCGAGGACCCCTCGCTGCTGGACACGCGCGAGCGCTATCGCGCCCTGTCGATCGACGGAGTGGCGGACGCGATCCCCGTCGTCATCGGATTTGCCGATTGGCGAATCCCTGGAGGCGCGACCACACCGGTTTTCGTCATCGGTTCGGATCTGCGGTCCGGCGGCCTGCAACCATGGAACCTGGTGGAAGGCCGGGTCGAGGCGCTGTCGACCCCGAACGCAGTCGCGATCGACAGGTCCTATTTCGACCGGCTTGGCGTCTCGGGGACGGGGTTGGGAGCGACCGCCGAAATCCGCCAGCAACTGGTGCGGGTCGCCGCCGTCACCGACGGCATTCGTTCATTCACCACGACGCCGTTCGTTTTCATGAACGTCGATCGGGCGCGGGCCCATACCGGAGTTCCCTCCGGCAAGGCCACCTTCGTTCTGGTGCGCCTGAACCCCGACACCGACCGGGCTGCCGTCCGCCGTCAGCTGCTGTCGAACATCTCCGATGTCGAGGTTCTGACCACGGCCGAGTTTCGCGAACGCAGCCGCTCGTTCTGGCTGTTCAGCACCGGCGCCGGCGCGGCATTGTTCGCGGGCGCGTTGCTCGGCGTGATCGTCGGCACCGTCATCGTCGCCCAGACGCTCTATTCGAGCACGAAGGAGCATCTCAACGAGTTCGCCACCCTGCGCGCCATCGGATCGTCCCGGCGCTATATCTACAAGGTGATCGTCAGCCAGGCGCTCCTCAGTGCCGTCATCGGCTTCACTCTCGCCGCGCTGATCGGCGAGATCATCGTGGGAGCGACCGCGGCCACTGCGTTGCCGATCGTCATTACGCCCGGACTGATGGTCGGACTGTTTCTGCTCACCGTCGTGATGTGCGTCGGCTCGGCCATTGCCGCGATCGTTCAGGTCACCCGCATCGACCCCGCCATGGTGTTCACGCGATGACCGAACCCTTGCTCGAGGCGACTGACGTGGCGAAGGTCCTTGGCAGCGGCGCTGCGAAAGTGGAGGCGCTCAAGGGCGTCAGCCTGACGCTCAAAAGCGGCGAACTGACGCTTCTGATGGGGCCTTCCGGGAGCGGCAAGACCACGCTGCTGTCGATTCTCGGATGCATGCTGACGCCGACGGAAGGAACCGTTCGGATTTGCGGGCATTCGACCGCCGGCGCCGATCCCGAGGCGCTGGCGCTTCTCAGGCGCGAGCATGTAGGTTTTATCTTCCAGTCGTTTCATCTGTTTCCGACGCTGTCAGCCACCGACAATGTCCGGCTGGCGCTGGATATCCGCGGCGAAGGCGCGAGGAGCGCAAAGGCCAAGTCGCGCGAGGCGCTGGCCAGGGTCGGCCTGCCGCACAAGATAAAGGCTTATCCGCGCGAACTCAGCGGCGGGGAACAGCAGCGCGTCGCGATCGCTCGTGCCATCGTCGGAAATCCGTCTATCATCCTGGCCGACGAGCCGACCGCCGCGCTGGATGGCGAGAACGGCCAGGCGGTCATGAAGATCCTCGCCGGAATCGCCAGGGAACAGGCGCGCGCGGTGCTGATCGTGACGCATGATCCGCGGCTGATGCCGTTCGCGGATCGCGTCGTCCATATCGAGGACGGACGGATCGTCCGCGAAGAGCGCCGGGACGCCGGACCGCAATGATTGCCTGTGAATGTTATCGGGAGATTATCCATGCCGAAACACCGCATAGCCCTGGTTACGATCTCGTGGCTGGTCATCGCCATTGCGGCTTCGATCGCAGCCCGCGGCGTCATGGCCGCCGAACCGCAGGACAAGCGATGGCAGGCCGTTGCGCCCGGTCGCGTCGAGCCCTGCTCCGGCCAGATCAAGGTCGCGGCCGCCGCCACAGGCGTGGTCGACAAGGTGCTGGTGAAGGCCAACGACAAGGTGTTTGCCGGCGAACCTTTGATCCATCTCGCTGACGGCGAGTTCGTCGCGCGGCTGGCGGCGGCGGAAACGATGGTCGCGCTGCGCCAGCGCGGGCGGGACGAGAGGTCCGTTACGGGCAGCGCGAACGCGCGACGCAAGGCCAGGGATGCCGTGGCCGATGCCGAACTGGCGGTGTATACCGTGCGCGCCATCGTCGACCGGGCTGCCGCCGAGTTGCGGGCCAAAGGCGGGCCGGACGACAGCCTGACCACGGCCCGCTCGGCACTGGCGCGGGCCCAGGCCGAGTTGACCAAACGCCAGGAGGAGCTTCGGACGCTTGAGGAGGACAGCCCCTTGCCCACCATTCCGGAGGGCCAGCTCAAAATCGCCCGGTCGGAATACGCCGTGGCGCGATCAGCCCTCGACAGGATGACACTGCGTGCGCCGATCGACGGCACCGTGCTCGAGGTCAATGTGCGGGTGGGCGAACTGGTTTCGCCCGGCTCGCCACAGCCGCCGGCGCAGGTCGCCGATCTCTCGGCGCTGTGCGTGCGCGCAGAACTGGACGAGCGCGACCTCGGATCTGTCAAGGTCAAGCAGCCGGTATCGGTGCAGGCCTCGGCGTTTCCCGGCCGCGAGTTCGAGGGAAGCGTCTCGTCGGTCGCCCCGCTCGTGGAGCGCGGCCGCCTTGAGCCGTCCGGATCGCGCAATCAGACCGACGTGGACGTGGTGGCGGTCATGGTCGAACTGACGGGGTCGGGAGAGCTTACGGTCGGAATGAAGGCCGATGTCTATTTCCGCTCCCAGAAGTAGTCGATCGGCCAACAGCGCGCAGCTCTCCCTTGTTCGCCGGGATCAAGGACAAGGGTGGCGATAACCGTCGTAGCCGAGATAAGTCCCGGAATACGGATCATATGACCTGAAGCGCCGCAAACAATAGGCCACCGCGCCGTCGCCGACATAGGCCGGCGCGACGGCGTAAGGCGGCGGCGCGACATAGGCGGGACCGTAATAGCCGGGGTACCCGTAATAGCCGTAGGGCTGCGTTGAGCCGATGATCGCCCCGCCGATCAGCGCACCGGCGATGCCAAGACCAATGGCAGGGCCATAGCCGCGACGATACCTTACCATCTCCACCGATGGCTCCACTGCGTTTTGCAGCATCCGCGGCGATCCGATCGGCGCCGCTGCCGCAGGCGCGACAGTCCAAAGCGCCGCGACTGCCAGCGCGGCAAGAAGAACGCCAGACGATTTTTTCATTTCAACAACTCCAGGGAACTGACCAGGGGAAAGCCCTGCCCACTGCATTCTCAGGCGGCGGCAGCCCGGTGTTATTGACTTAGCTCAACAAGCCGCAAGCCGTGTCCGCGCCGCCGGCAAGTTAATCGGGATCAAATTGGCGTTGAGATGCTTGTCCCTATGTTCGGCTCTTCAGTCCGGCCGATTACCTGCTCCAAAAGCAAAAGCGCCCGTCATGATGCACCTCGATCATTCCACCGGCCCCGCCGTCGTTCTGGTCGTCGAAGACGAGATGCTGTTGCGAATGCGCGCCGTCGACATGGTCGAGGACGCCGGTTTCACCTCCGTGGAGGCGGTTGACGCCGATCAGGCCATCGCCATCCTGGAATCCAGGTCCGATATCGCCCTGCTGTTCACCGATATTCAAATGCCGGGAGAAATGGACGGATTGGGTCTCGCCCATGCCGTTCACGAGCGCTGGCCGCCGATCAAGATCATCCTGGTGTCCGGGCAGCTGAAGCTGACCAGGACAGACATTCCCGCCAACAGCCGCTTCTTCGGAAAACCGCTCGCGGCCACGGAAATGATCGCCGAGATGCGGAACATGATCGGTCACGCCTGACATTGACGATAATGCCGTGAAACCACCCGAAATCGATCAATTGTGCCGAAACCGGCGCAATTGATCTGAGCGGTGGACGACATAGGGTGTTATAGTCACGGATGCTCGAAATCGATCATCACCAGGACCGGCGCCATTTCCACGACAGTGGCGCGCCGCCCCACGACTTTCTCGCCGCGGAGAATGTCAGCCTTCGGCTGCTGCTGGCGCAGGCGGAAATCAACGCCCAGGAACTGCTTGAGCAGGCCGGCATCGACGCCCGCGAGCGCGCGGCGTCCGACAAGCTGCAGAAGCTGATCCTGGAAGAACTGCACCACCGCATCAAGAACACGCTGGCGACGGTCAGCGCCATTGCCTCGCAGAGCCTGCGCAACGTGGCCGGCGCCGAGCACGCACAGCACGCCATCGAAGGCCGGCTGCTGGCGCTGGGACGCGCGCACGACCTGCTGCTGCAGGCGCGGTGGAGCAGCGCCGACCTCGAGAAAATCGTGCGCGGCGCCACCGAAGCCTTTGACGATCCGGATGCGGCGAAGTTCTCGATTGCGGGACCGGATATCCGGATCGCCTCGGGCGCCGTGATTGCCATTGCCATGACGCTGAACGAGCTCTGCACCAACACCACCAAGTTCGGCGCTCTGTCGATCCCGACCGGCCGCGTCGACATTGCGTGGAGCGTCGACGACGCCGCGCAACGGCTGCGCCTGACCTGGAACGAGAGAAACGGACCCGCGGTCCAGCCGCCTGCCCGGCAGAGTTTCGGCACCCGCCTGATCGAGACCCTCGGCAGGCAGCTCAAGGGCAATGTCACATTGAGTTATGAACCCACCGGCTTCGTCTATGCGTTCGACGTGCCGCTGGCATCGCTGACGCCGTCAGCCGCCGCATAGACTCGCGGAATACCGCTCAGGCAAGCACCGATCTTGGCCTTCGCGCGATCGCCTTTCGCAGCGTTTCGAATACCCTGGGATCCCGGGACTGCGCCACATTGAAACGCAGAAAGCTGGTCGCCGATTGCGACAGGCTGAACGCGTTGCCGGGGGCGAGAACGATGTTCTCCGCAAGTGCATCCCTGGCCACACCAGCCGCATCGATGCCGTCAGGCAGCCGGCTCCACAGGAACATGCCGGCCTGAGGCTCGAGCCACGGCTCGATACCGAGGGATTTCAGCCTTGTGTTGACCTCGGCCATGGCGCGGGACAGGCGCAGGCGCAGCGCTTCCATGTGTTTGCGGTAGCTGCCGTCGCGCAGGACATGGAGAACCAGTTCGGCGGCGAGCCGTCCGCCCCCGAACGAGGTGGCGATCTTCAGGTCGATCAATCCCTCGATCCAGTCGGGACGCGCGGCGATGAATCCGCAGCGGGCCGAAGCCGACAATGTCTTGGAAAAGCTGCCGGTATGGATCACGCGATCGAGGCCGTCGAAGGCCGCCAGCCGCGGCGCCAGCGTATGCTCGAAATCGGCGAAGATATCGTCCTCGATAATGGTCAGGCCGAATTGTTCGGCCAGCTTCAACACCCGGTGCGCCGTGACCGGCGACAGTGTGGCTCCGGTCGGGTTATGGATCGCCGAGTTCGTGATGTAGAGCCGCGGCCTGTGCGCATCGAGCGCCTGCGCGAACAGCTCGATATCCGGCCCCGCCGGGGTATAGGGAACGCTGACGATGCGGGCGCGATGGGCGCGCAGCAGCGCATGGAAATTGAAATAGCAGGGGTCGTCCACCAGCACGGTGTCTCCGGGCTCCAGCAAGAACCGGCACAGCAGATCGATCGCCTGCGTCCCCGATTCCGTCAGAATGATCTGGTCCGGCGATGCCTCGATGCCGCGCTCGGCCATTCGCCGCGCGATCAGCTGGCGCAAGGGCGGCAGTCCGAGCGGGGCACCGTAGTCGGCCAGTTCAGGACCGTTGGCCCGCGACAGCGTTCGAAGCGCGCGGCGCATGCTGTCTTCCGGCAACCAGGACGGCGGCAGCCAGCCGCAACCGGGTTTCAGATCGGTATCGCCGGCCGCCAGCGATTGGCGGGAAATCCAGAACGGATCGATCGCCCGATCCAGTTTCGGTCCGATTTCCGACAGTGCCAGCGGGGCCGCCTGGCTGGCGACGTAGAACCCGGACCCGGGACGGGACTGGATCACCCCTTCGGCGACCAGCCGGTCATAGGCCTCGACCACCGTGGACGTCGACACCCGCAGGGTGGCCGCGAACAACCGGATCGACGGCAGTTTATCGCCAGGCGTCAGGCTGCGGCCGGCAATGCGCTGCCGGATGGCGGCCATGACCATCGCCAGGCGTGTCCCGCTCTTGGCTTGTGCGCTCATCCGTACTGTATCCGATACCATAACAGTTTGCCCAAACCGTAACTGACTGTCACTGGGATTGCCATCCGCCGCCGTCGATAAGGGGCGATCAAAAGGAGTTTCGGATGGACCGCATGGCGAGCGGATGGGTCAATGGATTCATCGGGATGGTGATCTTCAGCGGGTCGCTCCCGGCTACCCGCCTGGCGGTGATCCAGTTCGATCCGGTCTTTCTGACGGTCGCGCGTGCGGCGATCGCCGGCGTGCTGGCGCTCGCTTTGCTGCTGGCGTTCCGGGAAAAGCGTCCCTCGCGCGGCGATCTCGTCTCGCTCGTGATCGTAGCCCTCGGCGTCGTCGTCGGCTTTCCCCTGCTGACGGCACTGGCGCTGCAGCACATCACCTCGGCGCACTCCATCGTCTTTATCGGACTGCTTCCTTTGGCGACGGCGATCTTCGGCGTGGTGCGCGGCGGCGAGCGGCCAAAACCAGCATTCTGGATCTTCTCCGCGCTGGGCAGCGCATTGGTCGCCGGCTTCGCCCTGATGCAGGGGCTGACGGCTTCGGCTGCCGGCGATGCATTGATGCTGGCGGCCATCGTCGTTTGCGGGCTCGGCTATGCCGAAGGCGCGAAGCTTTCCCGCACGCTCGGCGGCTGGCAGGTGATCTGCTGGGCGCTTGTGCTTTCGCTTCCGGTGATGGTCGCGCTGCTGATTTTCCGGATGCCGCCGAGCTTCTCCGGCATCGAATGGCCGGCCTGGCTTGGCCTCGCCTATGTGTCGCTGTTCAGCATGCTGATCGGTTTCGTGTTCTGGTATCGCGGCCTGGCCCAGGGCGGCATCGCCGCGGTGGGCCAACTGCAATTGCTGCAACCCTTCTTCGGGCTGGCGCTCGCGGCCACGCTGCTGCATGAGCCCGTGACCTGGATGATGCTGGTCGTCACCGTCGCCGTCATCCTGTGCGTGGCGGGCGCGCGGAAATTCGCCAGCTAGGATCGTGCCGCCGCATCCGCTTGCCGCCGCGCCCTGTATTTCTACGGAGTTCCAACTTAACGCGGACGTAGGGCCGGGCCGGCCATGGTGCGGCCTCAATTCCTGCAACCCAACAGATCGCTCCGGAAACGATGGCGCTACAGGCGGATCATTCCATCATCGCCGAACTCGAGGACGCCGTCCGGACCGGCTCGCCCGCGGAGCGGGTCGAAACGCTTCGCCAGGTGACCAACCTGTTCCTGCATGACGGCGCGCGCCTCAACGAGGAACAGGTCAAGATCTTCGACGACGTCATGTGCCTGCTGATCGCGCGCGTCGAAAGCCGCGCCCGGGCCGAATTCGGCAAGCGTCTGGCGCCGGTCGCGTTCGCGCCGCCGGAAGTCGTGCAGCA
>JBDRNF010000063.1:0-2250 GCA_043811435.1 Pseudomonadota bacterium | reverse complement strand
AGGCTCATGCGACCAAATACCTGCACGACCTTGTGGACACCAGCGGAGGACAGTTATATCAGGCCCCGAGCATCACCGATCTCGATGCGGTTTTCCTGAAGATAGCTGCTGAGTTGGGTCGCCAATATACCCTCTGGTATTACCCCACGAATGCGTCTCGGGATAGCCTTTATCGCCGCATTCAAGTACTGGTCGACCGCCCAGCCGGGATAGTGCGATCCCGCAGCGGATATCGGCCCCTGCATGACTGATTGTGGTGATGAAGCGGTAGATGTACCTTGGGCACGGATTATGAAAGGACCGTGTGGGCGACGGTGTCCCTGTTGAACAGCCACTTGTTGACCGCCTCGGCCTCGACGCGGTCGGGGATGTTGCCTTCATCGTCCCATTCAGCGCGTCCTACTGGTCCTTGTCTTCTTCCGAAAGCTTGTTGTACCGGATCCCCTCGTGCTGGAACCTGAGCGGGACCGACACGGCTTTCGGCGCCACCATGAAGCCGTCGCTGACCGCCTCCTGGAGCGGGTAGGCGTCGGTCGGCACGCCGTCCTCGAGGTCGAACAGGCTCACATATCCTGCCCGGACCCGGGCGGGGGATCGTTGAACAACGCGATGTAGGGCGCATACCGGAAGCGCCGGTTGCGCGCATAGCCCGTCATCTCGCTCAGCACGCCCAGTTTAACCAGCCGCGACACCAAGCTGTTTGCCGCGGCGTAGGTCGTTCCGGTCATCTTCTGCACGTCGTTCACGGCGACGATCGGGCGGTCGAACAGCGATTCCAGCACCTTGTGGCCGTTGCCCGCAGCACGACCGATTTGCGCCGTGATCGCCGCGCGGTGCTGCTCGCGCAGTTGCAGGATGCGACGGGCCGTCTCCGCCGCCTCGCCCGCCACCTCGACAACGCCGCGCAGGAAGAACTCCAGCCACGCCTCCCATGCGCCGTGGTCGCGCACCGCCTGCAGGTGATCGTAGTAGGACTGCCGGCGCTGCTTGAAGTAGTGCGAGAGGTATAGCACCGGCTTGTGCAGCACGCCTCGCTCGGTGAGCAGGAAGGTGATCATCAGTCGCCCGATGCGGCCGTTGCCGTCGAGAAACGGGTGGATGGTCTCGAACTGCACGTGCGCCAGCGCGATTTTGACCAGCGGCGGCAAATCATCCGGCCTATGCAGGAAATTTTCGAGGTTCCCCAGCGCCTCGGGCACCGCGTGATGAGGCGGCGGTACGAACGTCGCGGTGTTGAGCGTGCAGCCGCCCGGACCGATCCAGTTCTGGCTGGTGCGCAGTTGGCCGGGTTGCAGTCGACCGCCGCGCACGCCGTGCATCAGTTCGGCGTGGATCTCGCGGATCAGCCGCACCGATACCGGCAACTCCGGCAGCCGAGCCAGCCCGTGACGCATCGCGCGAACGTAGTTGATTACCTCGTCCACATCGCGCGGCATGTTCCGGTCGAATATCTGCGCTTCGGCCGCAAGCAGATCCTGCAGGGAGCTCTGCGTACCCTCGATCTGGCTCGAAAGCACCGCCTCCTTGCGCACGTACATGAAGACGAAGAGGTCTGGATTCGGCAGCGTCAGCACCGACCCGTCGAGCCGCCCGAGTTCCCGATCAGCCGCCGAAAGCAGCCCCGGCAAATCCCCAGTCAGTTCGAGGGCGGGCTTCGGCGGCAGCGGCGCGGGCATGAAGGCCCGGTAACCGGTGGGCTGGCCGACGTATCGCCCGGCGCGGGTCGATGGTTCAGTAGTTGCCGCCATGATCATTCTCACAATCATATGGCGCCCGGATGCATTTATATGATAGCCAACCTATAACATGGACAGCAAGCACTGCCTTGCGATAGGCTCGCTATGGCAAGGCCAAGCAGGGCGATTCAGACGACACACCCGATCCTTGCCGAAACTAAAATGTGAATAGCGGCTAATTTAGGATACGGCCATATCCCAAGCGGCGGTCCTTTTTGGGCGAGCGCAATGATCCCCGCGCACGCACACATCACCAGGCCAAGAGCCACCCGGGTGACAACCGAAGACGTGTTGTTGCCATAAACGGTTTGCATATCGTACCTCCTGCCAACTCACCTAGGCAAGCAGCCGCAGGTGCGGCGCGACTCGAAAAGGTCTGACGTGCCGGCGCGGAATGGGCGGTGGTCTTTCTTATGCAATCAGGCAGGCTCATGAGAAAGTACACCGTCATGGGAGAGCGGCAGAGCCTCTCTCATGCGAGGTGATACCGCAGATTATACATTGTGTCCGCTCC
>JBDRNF010000062.1:0-50190 GCA_043811435.1 Pseudomonadota bacterium | reverse complement strand
AGCCGCGGCGAAGTTCGAGCTACCCGACATCTTCTGGTCGAGGAAGAACGCGCCGACTTCAGCCGAGAACGTCAAGTTCCTGACGGGAGTCCAGCGGGTCACAACACCGATCTGCGCGATGTTGTAGTCCGGGTTGCAGCTGTAGGTGCCGGCATTGCTGGCAACACCGGTGTTACCGCCGTGGCTTCCAGCGAACGCTGCACAATAGGCACCCTTTGCGGAAGCGATACCGGCGAGGTTGTCGTCGGCGGCGCCATCATAACGAACCGCAGCGTAAGAACCCCAGAGGCTGGACGACCAGTAGGGATCCCAATTGTGGTTGAACGCACCGCGAACACCCCATGCCTGGGTCAGGATGATGCCGTTCGTCACGCCGGGCAGGTAAACGCCATCGGTGGTGTTGCCGAAGCCAACGCTCTGGTAGCCGAAGCCGCTGTCGCCGAACATGGCGAAGCTCGGCGAACCGCCGGAGGTCGAGATGACGTCCTTGATGTTGCCCTTGGCGTACACTGCGCTGATCTTGAAGTCATCGCCGGCACCGGTCGGGATGTTCTTGATCTGCAAGGCACCCTGAACCGAGAAGCCCCACTTGCTGTCCGGATGACCGCTGAGTTCCGACGCGTTGGTCGGTCCGCCACCGGCGGCCAGCGTGTTGTAGGAAGCGTTCACGAGATGCGCGCCGGCCGACACCTGGAACAGACCCCAGGCCTGATCGACGCGGATCCTGCCGACGATATCCGGAGCCCAGGCGCCGCCGTAGGCGTTGGTGCCGTTACCGTTGGCATTGACGCCGAGGGCAAGGTTCTGGACCGAGGTACGGTGGAACACGGTCGGATCGTCGAGGCCGATGGTGCCCGACACGCCGTTGCCGAACTCAGCGGTGTACTGGATGTTGTTGACACCGGTGACGGTGTCATGGCCGCCCATCAGGAACGAGTTGTTGTTGCCCGGATAACCATGCCACGGCGCGGCGAAAGCCGACTGCGACTTACCGAAGGTGAAACCAGCGAACTGGATGAACACCTGTTCAACCGCGACATAACCGCCGCCGGCGCCCTGGAGCGCGTTGGCGCCAGCACCCGTAGTCGCCGGGGCTGAAGATCCGAAGTTCTGGAACTGGAAATCGCCCTGACCGAAGGTACGGACAACGCCGTATTCGGTGGCGGTGCGGGTATCAACCGTCAGCGCCATACGCGAGCGGGAGACGAAGTAATCGCGGTAGCGATTGCCTTGACCGAGATCGCTGCTCCAAGCCGGCAAACCGTAGACGTTGCCGTTGAACGTGGTGTCGACGCGCAGATAACCACCCAGCTTGATGCAGGTGTCGGTGCCCGGAATGTAGAAGAAACCGGCACCATACAGGGAGCAGATCCTCACGTACTCGACCGCTTTGGCCTTGACGGGAAGATCAGCTGCCTGTGCCCCACTCATGGCGAGGAGACCCGCCGCTGAGCCGAGGATAAGGCTCTTAACCATCTTCATGTTAACCTCCAAGTTGCTCTGTAGGGAAGGTTCCGGATCCGCCGGGTGAAACACCCTAAGGTTGGTTCCCTTGTCCCTTAAAACCCGCTTAGTCGCTTCGCGCCTTCGGACACTCCCGCATCAAAACGCGAGGGACTTAAGCGAACCACCTAACGGGACGACCTCGGGATGCCCCCCTCCGTCGCAACATGACAATTACCGAACAGTTCTGCACACGCAACAAAGGAACGCTTCGGAAGGGCGCGAGTCAGGCCGTTTTTGGATGGGTGTTGCACAAATAACACGCAACTGTGATCGAACTTTCGCTGCAAGCCTTTGTTTTACAACGCTATTTTAGAATAGTTCCATTTGCCTCGCTGATGGCCGCGAAAGCAGCCCCGCCGCCGCCGCTCCCTCGCCATGAGCTCGACTCCGGCCGAATCGAGCGCTCCGAGCACCCGATTCAGCCCCAAGCCGATCCACGACGCCGCCGGCCGTGAAATTCTGTCATCTCACTGAAGGAATCGCCGCGTAAGCATCGAGCAAACTAGGTTCGAGACGCGAAGCATTGCCGCGCAATTGTCGGCTTTGCGCACGTAGCCGAACATGTGGTTTGCCCCGCGCCGCTGCGACATTGCAGAAACCCATATTTTCCGGGATCGAAATGCTTTTTGCGATCTTGGCTCGGAGTTCACCGATGCGGCGCGGCTGCGTGTCCCACGGATCGAATCTCAACGAGTTCGCCTGACCGTTCGCTCGGCGCAGACAAGCTGAAACGATGGGGAACCCGGGCATACGCAGCGATTGGCTGGACGGCATCATGATTCCAGGGCGCGGACGAATCCGCAACGGCCTGGCGACCTGCGCCGAGCCGTGGCGACACCACCTTACAAGACATATGTGTCGCTTCGGGGGATCGGAGGGAGTCTTGATACAAGGGGTACTAGGCGCCTCTGAGCAGGCTGGAATTCACCGACAACCGCCAGCATCGGTTTCGGGAGTGGCGGAGAGGAAGGGATTCGAACCCTTGATACAACTTTCGCCGTATGGCGCTTTAGCAAAGCGCTGCCTTCAGCCACTCGGCCACCTCTCCGGTGTCGGTCTTATGCCTTGAATCGACCGGCAGGGTCAAACCGGAAGGTGAGTGCCCCGCGTGCCACAGGTCGCTCCATCCGCCAGAGATGGGCGGTAAGGCCCGATCGAGGGCTAGGGTCTGATCGCAGCTCTCGCCCGGCCGCCGACAATGATAATCCCCAACGAACCCGAGACGCGCTTGCATCCCGATCTGTTGCCACTGCTGGTGCGGCTGATCGAGCAGGCAGCCCGACGCTCCCAGGTCGTGACCTCACATGCGGCGGAGCTGGTCTTCGTGCTCGAGGCTGACGCCGATTGCGCGCGGATCATCCTGGAGAAAGATCTCGGCGAATCCGTCGTCAGGAACAGTCGCCACCCGAATGGACGGGGGCCTTCGCTGTCATCAACCTGCGCGTTCCCTAATGCGAGGTGATCCAGGCGCGGGCCTCGCGCTGCGCCATCGCGATCTCGACCTCGGACATCAGCTCGGCGACTTCGCGACGCATCTCGATGGCCTCGGTGCGGCCCTTCAGGGCGGCGAGGTTGAACCATTTGTGCGCGGCGACGAGATTGACCACGCCGGAACGTCCGCTCGCCCAGTACAGGCCGCGCTCGAACAACAGGTCCGGGATCGCGGTCGCCTGCACCGGTATCGCCGCCTCCAGATCGATTTGCCCCTGAAACATCTGACATCCCCTTTTTGATTGTTGGCCGCCCTCCCCCGAGCGCGGCTCCCGTCCACTTGTTAAAGTACCCTGTTAGTCCCTCGCCGTTTGCCGGCTTGTTGGGATGATCATGACCGATCAAATTTGAAGGGCAGTTTAAATTTCGCGATGAATGCGGCGTAAACGCCGGTCTGCGGCCTGCGGCGGCGGAATCGCGGAAGTGCTTGTGTCATGCGGGTTTCCGCGCATTGGCGGAATTTGGTTTACCGTGACGTTTCGCGAAACGATAACCATCGCCCCAGTCTCGTGCCCCGGACGCTGCGCAGCGCCCATCAGCGCGTTCACGCGCGTCTTCGACGCGCTATGGCGGCGCGCCGCAGATCCGGGGTCCATCCTTGACTGCAACGTGGGTCCCGGCTCAGCGGCGCAGCGTGAAGGACGCTGCACCGCGTCCGGGACACGATGCCACTGCGGTCGCGCGGTGCGTCCTGGCGAAACTTGAATGTCTTGGGATTGGGGAGGTTCGGGGGATTGGGGAGGTTCGGGCGCGCTTCGCATCATCGGCGGCGGCGCAAAGAACGAGGGCGTCGGCGAACACGTCAGGACCAGATCTCATCTGGGTCTCGAGACCACTCGGGCTTCAAGACCGCCGGTGAAATTGCGGATCATGCGATCCGCACCGAACGAAGAAAACCTGTTTCTTCTGCCGGACCGGTTTTCGAAAGAGCGAACTCTCCTGAAGAACGATCCAGCCGTTTGACCTGATGTCTCGCCGACACCCTCTTTCGTCGATGGAGCCGCCTGAGTTGGGATCCGCTTCCAGGGAAGCAAACCGTTCGGGAGGCTCTAAGGACGTGCCGGCATCAAGCCGCCGGCAATTTTCCTAGAAGCGAAGTTACTTCTTCTTCTTGGCGACCTTCTTGGTCTTCTTCGCAGTCTTCTTCACTGCGCTCTTCGCCTTCTTCGCCTTCTTAGCTTTCTTGGCCATGTTGCCCTCCGATGTAGAGATGACTTAATCGCTGCGTGCACTCGGGAATCGAAATGCACGCATTCCGAATACACCAACACATGCAAAAAAACAGTGTCTCGCTTAAGGAAGTGTTGACGAGCGGGAGAGCGCGCGCGTCTCGCATCTTCGTCGCCGACACTCCCTTGCATTCCCGCCATCATGCGGAAAGTGCGCGAAAACACTGCATCGACGAATGTCAATATCGCTGCAAATACTATAACTGAAGATGTTTTCGTCATTCGCGCCGAGCGCCGAAGAGGCGCGATGGAGGTCGTCGCGACTCACCCTGGCCAGTTGAAAACACGTTGCGCGGACTCTGAGTCGCGGTTTTTGGCAATAAATAAATTTTCGTGCACAACGGCTTGGCGTCTCATCGGCGCTCGCCAAAACCGAATTTTTGGGCGAATCGCCGCCGCTGATTCGCGACGCGATTTTTCGGCGGCGCGCGGCGCATCGGCGTTCATGGTGACGATCGGTGCGCATGTCGACGCGCGAAGCGCGAGCGTGGCGATGCCACCGTCATCACATTGCGCGCTCGTTCAGATGCCGAGCTTGGACTTCAGGAGATCGTTGACGGCCTGCGGGTTGGCTTTGCCGCCGGATGACTTCATCACCTGGCCGACGAACCAGCCGGCGAGCTGCGGCTTGGCGCGGGCCTGCGCCACCTTGTCGGGATTGGCGGCGATGATCTCGTCGACCACCTTCTCGATCGCGCCGAGATCGGTAACCTGCTTCATGCCGCGCGCCTCGACCAGCGCGCGGGGATCGCCGCCCTCGGTCCAGACGATCTCGAACAGGTCCTTTGCGATCTTGCCGGAGATGGTGCCCTCGCCGATCAGGTCGACGATGGCGGAAAGCTGCTCGGCCGACACCGGTGAGCCCGTAATATCACGGCCTTCCTTGTTGAGCCGGCCGAACAGCTCGTTGATCACCCAGTTGGCGGCGAGCTTGCCGGAGCTAGCCTTGTCGGCGAGCCCGGCCAGCACGGTCTCGTAGAAGTCCGCGCTCTCCCGTTCGGCGACCAGCACGCCGGCATCGTAGGGCGACAGGCCGAAGTCGGCGATGAAGCGCGCCTTCTTCTGGTCCGGCAATTCCGGCAGGCCGGCCTTGATCCCGGCGACGTAATCTTCGCTGAACTCCAGCGGCAACAGATCGGGATCCGGGAAATAACGGTAGTCGTGCGCCTCTTCCTTGGAGCGCAACGAACGGGTCTCGCCCTTGCCGGGGTCGTAGAGCCGCGTTTCCTGGTCGATGCTGCCGCCGTCCTCGATGATTTCGATCTGGCGCCGGGCCTCGTATTCGATGGCGTCGCCGATGAAGCCGATCGAGTTCATGTTCTTGATCTCGCAGCGGGTGCCGAGTTCGGTGGTACCGGCTCGGCGCACGGAAACGTTGACGTCGGCGCGCAGGCTTCCCTTCTCCATGTCGCCGTCGCAGGTTCCGAGATAGCGCAGGATCGAGCGCAGCTTGGTCACATAGGCCTTGGCCTGCTCGGCGTCGCGGATATCGGGCTTGGAGACGATCTCCATCAGCGCCACGCCGCACCGGTTGAGGTCGACACAGGACAGGTTCGGACTGCGGTCGTGCAGCAGCTTGCCGGCATCCTGTTCCAGGTGCAGCCGCTCGATGCCCACGGTGGCGGTCCTGCCGCCGTCGAGTTCGAGCACCACCTCGCCCTCGCCGACAACGGGCGAAAGGTACTGGCTGATCTGGTAGCCCTGCGGCGAGTCCGGATAGAAGTAGTTCTTGCGGTCGAACACCGAGCGGCGGTTGATCTTTGCGTTGAGGCCGAGCCCGGTCCTGACAGCCTGCCTGACGCATCCCTCGTTGATGACGGGCAGCATGCCCGGCATCGCCGCGTCGACCAGCGAGACATGGCTGTTCGGCTCGCCGCCGAACTCCGTCGAGGCGCCGGAAAACAGTTTTGCGTTCGAGGTGACCTGGGCGTGGACTTCGAGCCCGATCACGGTCTCCCAGTCGCCGGTGGCGCCTTTTATCAATTTGCCGCTTGCCGCACTCATGCTCTTCCTCCGAGCAACGATAAAACCATCCGCTCCCATTCGGTCTCGATCGCATCGGTCGCGACCGGCTTGCCCGCCTGACGGTACCAATAGCCAGCATTGCCGAGATCGCCCTCGACGCGGTGCAAATAGGCATGGACCCAGGCCCCGTCGGCGCTCGCCTCGTCCTGCGCAATGCTGTGCGCCCGATCCCAATTGCCCTTGGCGGCCCACCATAACGCGGCCAGCGGCGCGGCGAGATCCGGCGCGGGGGCCGCGCCCGACAGGCTGGCTTTGAATTCGGCCATCGTCACCACCACCTCGCCGGCGTAAAGCGTCCCGCCGCCTGCTCGATCACCTCGCCGAGCGAGAACAGCGTCTCCTCGTCGAACGGACGGCCGATCAACTGCAGGCCGAGCGGCAATTGCTGCGCGTCCCGGCCGGCGGGAACCGCGATCCCCGGCAGACCCGCCATGTTCACCGTCACCGTGAAGATGTCGTTGAGATACATCTCGACGGGGTCGAGGTTCGCGCCAACAGCGAACGCCGCCGACGGCGTCGCCGGCGTCAGGATCGCGTGGATGCCTTTGGCAAAACAGTCCTCGAAATCCCTCTTGATCAGGGTGCGGACCTTCTGCGCGCGCAGATAATAGGCGTCGTAGTAGCCGGCCGAGAGTACATAGGTCCCGATCATGACGCGGCGGCGGACTTCGGCGCCAAACCCTTCGGCGCGGGTGTTCTCGTATTGCTCGCCGATCGAGCGACCGGGGACCCGCAGGCCGTAGCGCACGCCGTCATAGCGCGCCAGGTTCGACGAGGCCTCGGCGGGGGCAATGATGTAATAGGCCGGCAGCGCGTATTTCGTATGCGGCAGCGACACGTCGACCAGTTCGGCGCCCGCCGCCTTCAGCCAGGCGGCGCCCTCGGCCCAGAGTTTTTCGATTTCCTGGGGCATGCCGTCGAGGCGGTACTCCCTGGGAATGCCGATCTTCATCCCCTTCACGGATTTGCCGATCGCCGCCTCGTAATCCGGCACCGCGCGGTCGACCGATGTGGTGTCCTTGGGGTCGTGTCCGGCCATCGAGCGCATCAGGATCGCGCTGTCGCGCACCGTGCGCGCGATCGGCCCGGCCTGATCGAGCGAGGATGCGAACGCCACGATGCCCCAGCGCGAGCAACGGCCATAGGTCGGCTTGATGCCGACGGTGCCGGTGAGCGCCGCCGGCTGGCGGATCGAGCCGCCGGTGTCGGTCGCGGTCGCGCCCATGCAGAGCAGCGCCGCCACCGCCGATGCCGACCCGCCGGAGGAGCCGCCGGGCACCAGCGCGGTGTTGGCGCCCTCGCGCCGCCACGGATTGACTACCGGGCCGAAGCACGAGGTCTCGTTCGACGAGCCCATCGCGAACTCGTCATTGTTGAGTTTTCCCAGCATGACGGCGCCGTCGCGCCAGAGCTGCGAGGTTATCGTGGATTCGTAAGGCGGCACGAAATTGCCGAGGATTTTCGAGCACGCGGTGGTGCGAACGTCTTTTGTCGCGAACAGGTCCTTGATCCCGAGCGGAATGCCGGCCAGCGGGCCGCCCTCGCCCTTGGCGATTTTCGCGTCGATCGCGCGGGCCATGGCCCGGGCCTGATCCGGCGTCTCCAGCACGAAGGCATTGAGCGCGCGCGCGGCCTCGATCGCGCTGAGATGGGCGTCGGTCAATTCGAGCGAGGTAAAGGATTTGCTGGCGAGGCCGTCGCGGGCCTCGGCGAGCGTCAGCGATGTCAATAGTGTCATTTATTAACCGGGCTGCAGAAAAATGGAGACAGCGTCTTGTCGTTGGCCGGGTCGTCCAGCTTGCGGGTCTTGTCCGAGGCTTCCAGCGCATCGAGCACGGCATCGACCGCCTTGTCGGGATCGGCGGCCTTGCCCTGCCGCTCCATCGCGTCGAGGTAGTTCATATAGGCCTGATAGGCCTTTTCATCGTCGCAGAGCAGACACATCGGATTTCCCGTCCCGGTAACTCAAGAACCTACTCGACGACCTTCGGCACCAGAAAGAAATGATCGTCGGTGGCCGGCGCATTCCCGACGATATCGTCGGCGATTCCGCCATCATTGACCACGTCGGCGCGCTTCTTCATTTCCATCGGGGTCACCGAGGTCATCGGCTCGACACCGTCGACGTTGACCTCGCCGAGCTGCTCGACGAACGCCAGCATCGCGTTCAGTTCGCCCTGCAGATGGGGAACTTCCTCGTCGGTAACCGCGATCCGCGCGAGATGCGCGATACGGCGGACAGTGGCGGCATCGACGGACATTTATATAGGGCCTCTGGCGGGGAATTCAGCCCGCCGTATAGCAGAGGCTCCTTTTGCGCCGCAACCGTGGCGGTCCGGTATATGAGCAAGCCATCGGTATTTCGGCATAGGTGGTGCGCCACCTCTCCCATCGGGAGAGGTCGAATTGCGCAGCAATTCGGGTGAGGGGTTACGGTCTATCGAGAGAGCAAGTCCCCTCACCCGCCGCTGCGCGGCGACCTCTCCCGAAGGGAGAGGTGAAGGAAAACTACCCCGCCATCCGGCCCAGCCGTGCCAGGGCGGCGCCGGCCAGTGCGCGAGTCAGCTCCGCGGCGGGCATTTCGCGGCCGAGCCGCACCGCCTGCCCGGCCCAAAGATTGGTGAAATCGACCTTGCCGAGCTTTTCAGCAGCCGCCTTCAGCGGACCGAGCGCGGTGGCGGCATGCGGGAACGCCGGGGCATCGGGTGAAATCGGGCCTACCTCGCGCATCACCCGGTTGGCCACCCCGCGGGCCGGACGCCCGGTCATCACATTGGTGATGACGGTGGAATCGTCATGGGCCTGCGCCAGCGCCACGCGCGCCGGGGCGCTCACTTTGGATTCTGGGCAGCGCAGATAGGCGGTGCCGAGTTGCACGCCCGACGCCCCCAGCGCGAATGCCGCCGCGATGCCGCGTCCGTCGGCGATGCCGCCTGCCGCGATCACCGGCACCTTCACCGCATCCACCACCTGCGGCACCAGCGCGAACGTGCCGGGCTGCTCGGCGATGTCTTCGGTCAGGAACATGCCGCGATGGCCGCCGGCTTCCGCGCCCTGCGCGATGATGACGTCGGCGCCGTTCTCTTCCAGCCAGATCGCCTCCCGCACGATGGTGGCCGACGACATCACGATGCAGCCGGCCGCCTTGACGCGGTTCAACAGCGCGGGATCCGGCAGGCCGAAGTGAAAACTGACGATTTCGGGCTTCAACTCCTCGACCAGCGCGCACATCGCCTCATCGAACGGTGCGCGGTTGGCGGCGTTGACCGGCGCCGCCGGATCGAGCCCCAGTTCGTTGTAATACGATGACAGCCGCTTCTTCCATCCGGCCTCGCGCTTGGGGTCCGCCTCGACCGGGGTGTGGCAGAAGAAGTTCACGTTGAGCGGCGTCGAGACGCGCTGGCGAATGATGCCGATCTGCTCGCGGGCCTTGTCCGCCGAAAACATCGCACAGGGCAGCGAGCCCAGCGCGCCGCCCTGCGCCGCCGCGATCACGAGGTCGGCGTCCACCACCCCCGCCATCGGCGCCAGAACAATAGGAAATTCGGTCTTGAAAAGGTCGACAATTCGGCGGTCCGGCCACATGGTGCTGTCTCTCTCTTGTTTGGCTTTCTTCCCCTCTCCCCTTGTGGGAGAGGGTGGATCGAATGCGCGATTAGCGCATTCGAGACGGGTGAGGGGTTGGCTCAAACAGATACTTTGCGCGCGGATAGAGACCCCTCATCCGGCGCGGACTGCGTCCGCGCCACCTTCTCCCACAAGGGGAGAAGGGAAGAGAACGCCGCTAGCGGAATTACGCCGTCCCGACAATATCTGGTCGGCCTCGGCGACGATACGATCGATGATTTCGGCTGCCGGCGGGATGTCATGGATCAGTCCGACGGCTTCGCCGGCAATCACCGCCGCGATGTCGAAATTGCCGGCGGCCCTGGCCGCCGCATAGTCGGCCGCGACCGCCTTCACATTCTGCAGCAGTTCGATTTCCCGGCCCATCCAGCGGCGTGCATGATCGTTGATCAGGCACCGCCCGTTGAACGGCGCCGGCCAGACGTTGTTCCGTGACAGGTCGAAGATGATGCCGCGCGTGGTGGTGCCGGCCCTGGCGGCGCAGATCCGCCGCTTGGCCTCCTCTGCCCCGTCGCATTCCTGGCTGGCATAAAATCGTGTGCCCATGAGAACGCCTGCCGCGCCCAGCATCATCATCGCCGCCAGCCCGCGACCGTCGCCGATGCCGCCGGCGGCCACCACCGGCACGCGGCCGGCCGCGAGGTCGACAATCGCCGGCACGATGTCGATGGTGGTGCGGGACGCGCCGTGGCCGCCGGCCTCGCTTCCCTGCGCCACCAGAATGTCGGCGCCGGCATCCAGCGCCTGTCGCGCCATGTCTTCGTCCTGAACCTGGCAGATCAGCAAAGCTCCCGTATGCTTGATGCGGGGCGCAAATGGTTTGGGATCGCCGAACGACAGCATGATCGCGCGCGGCCGCGCGGCCAGTGCGACATCCAGCAGGTCGGGCTGCTTCGCCAGACTCCAGGTAATGAAGCCGACTCCGAAGGGCGCCGCCTGCTGCGTGAGTTTTGCCGTCTCCTGCTCGAGCCAGCCTCTTTCGCCATAGCCGCCGCCGAGAATGCCGAAGCCGCCGGCACCGCTCACCGCCGCCGTCAGCCGCGCACCGGCGATCACATCCATCGGCGCCAGCAGCACCGGATGGCGGATACCCAACAGGCCGTTCAGCGGCGTTTCGATCGACATTTTATTTTATTCCTCGCGTCTGGACAGCCACTGTACGCCCGGCTAGCATTCTTAATAAATGATTTCTAGAGAACGCTTCAATCTCTAAATTGAAACGGAGACGACACTGTGGAATTGTCCGATCTGATGACGTTTTCGACCGTGGCGCGCCTCCGCGGCGTCACCCGCGCCGCCAACGAACTCAACACCGTGCAATCCAACATCACGCAACGGGTGAAGGCGCTCGAGGCCGAGATCGGCACGCCGTTGTTCGAGCGGCACAGCCGCGGCATGACCCTGACCGGCGCGGGCCGCCGCCTGCTGCCTTATGCGCTGCGGCTGGCGGCGCTGTCGCGCGAGGCGGTGCTGGCGGCGCGCGAGGATGGCGAGCCGAAAGGACCGCTGTCGATCGGCTCAATGGAAACCACCGCCGCCGTGCGCCTGCCGTCGCTGCTCGCCGAATTTCACCGGCGCTTTCCCGCGGTGCAATTGAGCCTGCGGACCGCGCCGACCGCCGACCTGGTCGCCGCCGTGCTCGATGGTTCGCTCGATGGCGCCTTCGTCGCCGGTCCGATCGAACATGCCGAACTCACAGACGTGACGGCGTTCAGGGAAGAGCTGGTGCTGGTGACGGCGCGCCGCTGGACCAGCCTCGCCGCCCTTCGCGCCGGTACGCCGGAATCCGGGCCGACCGCGCTGGTGTTCCGCACCGGCTGCACCTACCGGCAGCGGCTCGAACAACTGCTGACGGAGTTTGGCTGGCCGTCCGCCGCGCGGTTCGAACTGGGCACGCTGGACGGCATGATCGGCTGCGTCGCCGCCGGCATGGGCGTCACGCTGCTGCCGCGCGCCGTGGTCGAACGCAACGACCAGAGCGGCAACATCCGCATCCACCCGCTCAGCCCGTCGCAGTCGCAGGTCGATACACTCTTCATCCAGCGCCGCGGCGCGGCCCAGTACAGCGCCCTGCAAGGTTTTGTCTCATGCCTGGAGAACAACGGCCAGGTCATTGCCGCCTGACCCGCCGGGTATTCCGCGCGGCGAACAACGCTGTCATAAAATTGCGGCAAATTCGATCGGGCATTTCGCGCTTGCGAATGCCGCATTGCATCGCGATCAACATTGGCGTCGAAAACTTTGGACGCCCCGCCCCGCTGCGTTAATATGCAGCGCTAGCTACCAACAACGATCAACAACGATAACGTCAACGCTTGGGAGGAACTGCGATGCTAAGGGCAATCGTATTGTGCTGTTCCGTCGCCGTGTTGGGTACGGCCGGAACCGCCAGCGCACAGGACTGGACCAAATCGAAATGGGGACCGAACGACGAGATCGGCTCCGCCAATTACATGAAGCCGGAGCTCGTCGTGAAGGCAGCGTCGCTGGTCAAGACCGGCAAGACCTACGCGCTCGGCATCCCCGTCGATAGCAAGACGCCGGCCTACCCGCCGCGCGGCTTCAAGGTCACCATCGTCCAGCCCGGCCAGGCCGGCATTCCCGGCCTCGGTCCCAACAAGGCCACCTACAATGACGATATCATCGAGGGCTGGATCGGCGTCGGCAGCCAGATCGACGGTCTCGGCCATCTCGGCATCGAGCACGTCTATTACAACGGCAACAAGCTGGCCGATTTCGCCGACCCCACCGGTCTGAAGAAGCTCGGTATCGAGAAAATTCCGCCGATGGTGACGCGCGGCGTGCTGCTGGACATGGCGGCCCATTACAATACCGACGTGGTCAAGGAAGGCACCGCGTTCAACGTCAAGGAAATCGAGGAAGTTGCGAAGAAGCAGGGCGTCGAAATCCGCCAGGGCGATGTCGTGATCTTCCACACCGGCTGGCTCAGCCTGATCGGCAAGGACAACAAGCGCTATTCGGCCGGCGAACCCGGCCTCGGCGTCGAAGGCGCCAAATATCTCACCGGCAAGGGCGTGGTCGCGGTCGGCGCCGATACCTGGGGGCTCGAAGTTCTTCCCTTCGAATCCAAGAACCTGTTCGAGGTGCACCAGATCCTGCTGGCAATGAACGGCACCTACATCCTCGAAAACATGGACACCGCCGAACTCGCCAAGGACAAGGCCTATGAGTTCCTGTTCGTCCTCGGCCAGCCCCGGTTCAAGGGCGCGGTGCAGAGCATGATCAACCCGGTGGCGATCCGCTGAGCGTTTAGCGCGGTTCGATCCTCTTACCCTCCCCTGGTGGGGGCGGGTCGGCTCGCATCGAAAGTTGCGAGACGACGGTCTATCAACTCAAGCACTGTTCGAGGCGAGAGACTGTCACCCCACCCCGCCGCTCTCCGGACGATGCTTCGCATCGCCGGGTTCGCATCGACCCTCCCCCTTCAGGGGAGGGTGAAGCAAGCGCTTTGCCTGACCGGCGCCGCGCGTGTTAAGCGAACGCCATGCCCGCTCTCATCCTGCCCCTGATCGAAGCTGTCGCGCACTGGCCGGAGCGCGGCGCACTAATCGGCCTCGACCTCGGAACCAAGACCATCGGCGTCGCGGTGTCCGATCCCGACCGCCGGCTCGCGACCGGGGTGGGCACCATCCAGCGCAAGGCATTCACGTCGGACGCGGCGCGGCTGATCTCGATCGCGGCCGAGCGTGGCGCGGTCGGCTTCGTGCTCGGCCTGCCGGTCAACATGGACGCCAGCGAGGGACCGCGCGCACAATCGACCCGCGCCTTTGCCCGCAATTTTTCAAGGCTGACGGATCTCGCAATCGGCCTGTGGGACGAGCGGCTCTCCACTGCGGCGGTGGAGCGGGAGTTGATCGGAACCGACATGAGCCGCGCCCGCCGCGCCGAGGTAATCGACGAGCACGCCGCGATCTACATCCTGCAGGGCGCGCTCGACCGGCTGATGACACTTCACGATAGCCGCAGAGGCCGCTGAGGATGGCGCTGGTCATTGCGGCGCTGCTGCCGGTGTTCCTGCTGATCGTGCTGGGATTCATCTTGAAGCGAAGCCTGCTGCGGCTGGAGACGCAATGGCACGGGCTGGAGCGGCTGACCTATTACGTGCTGTTCCCGGTGCTGCTGGTCCAGACCCTCGTCAAGGCCGACCTCGGCACCGTGCCGGTCGCCGGCGTCGGCGGCGCGCTGCTGCTCTCGCTGCTGCTGATGTCGCTGTTGTGCCTCGCCTTGCAGCCGCTGCTGGCGCGATGGGCGGTCGACGGGCCGGCGTTCACCTCGATCTTCCAGGGCGCCACCCGCTGGCAGACCTATGTGGCGCTCGCGGTCTCCGTCAACCTCTACGGCGACACCGGGCTGGCGCTGGCTTCGGTGGCGATGGTGGCGATCATCCCGCTGGTCAACGTCTTCAGCGTTTCCGTGCTGGCGCATTACGCCTCGCCCGAGAAGCAATCGGTCCGCGCCATCGCCATGACCGTGGTGCGCAATCCCCTGATCTGGGCCTGCGTCATCGGGCTGGCGCTCAACGTTCTGCATCTGCCGCTGCCGCGGATCTGGCACGAGGTCGCCGACGCGCTCGGGCGCTCCTCGCTCGCGATCGGCCTGCTCGTCACCGGGGCAGGCCTGCAGCTGGCCGGCATGTTTCGCCCCAGCCTCGCCGCCAGCGTCGCCGTGTTCCTCAAACTGGTGCTGATGCCGGTGTTCGCTATCGCGCTGGCGCTCTGGTTCGGCGTCACCGGTTCCAGCCTCGCGATCGTGGCGGCATGCTCGGCGGTACCGACCTCGGCGAGCGCCTATGTGCTGGCGCGGCAGATGGGCGGCGACGCGCCATTGCTCGCGCAGATCATCACGCTGCAGACGATCCTGGCGGCGATCACCATGCCGATCGCGATCGCTCTGGTGGCGTGAACTTTCTTCACCTCTCCCATCGGGAGAGGTCGAATTGCGAAGCAATTCGGGTGAGGGGTTATGCAGCGTTGGACCTGATCCCCCCACCCGGCGCGGCGCGCCGACCTCTCCCGATGGGAGAGGTGAAGAGAAGACCGCAGCGGTGCCGTTAGCCCGCCCCCGCCAGCCAGATGCTCTGCAGCGTCGCTGCGAAATTGTTGAGGCCGTGCAGGACCACCGTCAACCAGGTCGAAGCATAGCGATGACGCAGCCAGCCGAACAGCAGGCCGATGGAGAATACCTGGCCGAAAAAGAACCAGTCGTACTGCAGATGCAGCCCGGTCCATACCAGCGACGACAGCAGGATGGCGCCGGGCACCCTCAGGAACGATTCCGACCAGCCGCGATAGAGAAAGCCGCGCGCGAAAAACTCCTCCGAGATCGGGGCCGCGACGCAGAATGCGATCATCAGGAGCCACAGCGCGCCGTCGGCGCGCGCCGATTTCAGCACGTCGACCATGAAGCCGGGCGCGACCTCCCGCCCCATCGCGCGCGACAGCAGGTCCCAGCCGCCGACCAGCACCAGCAGCGCGACGATGCCGATCGCCAGATGACGCCACGACGGCCGGTGCAGCGCCAGATAGTCGGCAAACGGCGTGCGCGACAGCCGCGTGGCGATCCATATCGCGCCGAGTGCCGCGGGCATTCCCATCATCACGGAGAGCGAAATCGCCAGGCCGCCGCCGACGACGCGGATCGCGCCGGCCAAATCGAACGGTCCCTCCTGCCGGAACACCATCCACGCCACCACCAGGATCTGACCGGCAAACAACGCTGCGAAGATGAACAGGCCCCACAGCGTGGTGCCCCAGAATTTCCAGATGCGCGGCGGATGCCTGGCCGGCGATATCATGATCGGTGGCGCGGCGGGATCGAGGGAGTCCATAGGATGCTTTCGGCGAGTGCGAGTATGTCAGTTCGTCATGCCCGGGCTTGACCCGGGCATCCACGTCTTTCTTGCCGCGGACTTAAAAAGACGTGGATGGCCGGGTCAGGCCCGGCCATGACGGATTTTTTTAAGGCAGCGCCCGCTGCAGCAGCCCTCGGATATCGTCATTGGCGAGATCCACGGCGCCGTACATGCTGGCGTGATTGCCGCCGAGCCGGGTCGTGGCGAACAGTTCGGCATGGCGCGGCGACACCTGATTGAGCGCCGCAGTCGCCGCCAGCAGCGCCAGCCTCTCCACCGCCAGCCTTGCGACGCGCTCGCCGTCCGGCCGGCGGAACGCCTTGGCGATGAACGCAACCGCCTCGCTTGCGCCCGGCAAGCCACTGGTTTCCCCGGCGAGGCCCTGCAACACCGCAGCCGCCGCTTCCGCCTCGCGCGACAGCGCCCGCAGCACGTCCAGGCACATCACATTGCCGGAGCCTTCCCAGATCGCATTGACCGGCGACTCCCGGAAATGCCGCGCCAGAATGCCCTCCTCGACATAGCCGTTGCCGCCGAGGCACTCCATCGCCTCGTACAGAAATCCCGGCGCGCTCTTGCAGACCCAGTACTTTATGGCGGGCGTCAACAGCCGCATGTATGCAGCTTCGCTGGCATCATCAGGCGCGCGGTCGAACGCGCGGCAAAGCCGCATCACCAGCGCGATCGACGCCTCGACATGGAGCGCCATGTCCGACAGCACCGCCTGCATCAGCGGCTGATCGGCGAGATGCTTCTGAAACACGCTGCGATGACGGGCATGGTGCAGCGCATGCGCGAGGCCGGAGCGCATCAGGCCGGCGGAGGCAATCGCGCAGTCCTGCCGCGTCAGCTGCACCATCTGGATGATGGTGCGGATACCCTTGCCCTCGTCGCCGACCCGCTGCGCATGGGCGCCGAGAAATTCGACTTCGGACGACGCGTTGGAGCGGTTGCCGAGCTTGTCCTTCAGCCGTTGAAACTGGATCGCGTTGATCGAGCCGTCGGGCGTGAAGCGCGGCATGAAGAAACAGGTCAAGCCGTCGTCGGCCTGCGCCAGCACCAGGAAGGCGTCGCACATCGGCGCCGACATGAACCATTTGTGGCCCGATATGCGATAGGCGTCGCCGTCGCGCTCCGCCCGCGTCATGTTGGAGCGCACATCGGTGCCGCCCTGTTTTTCCGTCATGCCCATGCCGAGCGTCATGCCGCGTTTTGTCTGCCACGGCGCAAAAGCGGGATCATAGGTGCGGCTGCCGATGACAGGCATGGTCTTCGCCAGCAGGTCCGGCTGAACCGCCAGCGCCGCCACAGAAGCGCGGGTCATGGTGATCGGGCACAGATGCCCGGTCTCGACCTGCGCCGCGATGTAGAATTTTGCCGCGCGCACGACTTCCGATGCGCCGCCGGCCGGCCTCCCCTGCGCGTCCCAGGTCGAATTGTGCACGCCGGCACGGGCGCTGCTCGCCATCAACTCGTGATAGGCCGGATGAAACTCGACCTCGTCGCGGCGGTTGCCGCGCGAGTCGAAGGTGCGAAGCTTTGGCGTGTTCTCGTTGGCGATGCGGCCCCGCGCCGCCATTTCGGCCGAGCCCCAGTGCCGGCCGAATTCGGACAATTCCTTTTCGGCCGACGCGCCGCCATTGGCCGCGACCGCCTCGACCAGCGGCCGATCGACCGCGAACAGGTCGATGTCCTCGAATGGCGGCGACTGGTTGAACACTTCATGGGTCGCGAATGAAGGCTGTGTCATGAGTCGTTCCTCAGGTATCGACGATCATTCTATGCCGAAACGAGGCCGATTGGGGAGGCCGTCATTGCGAGCGCAGCGAAGCAATCCATCGCGCAACAGGCCGTAAGATGGATTGCTTCGTCGCAAGTGCTCCTCGCAATGACGAACTTTGCGAAATGCGTAAAACCTATCTCGCCCCCCGCCTGATCGGAAAATCATAGGCCTGCCTGCCCACGCCCGGCATCGAAAAGTGCCACCACTCTTTCGAATAGTTGACAAAACCCTGCTTCGCCATCGCGGCGACCAGCATGTTGCGCCAGCGCCGCTGATCCGGCGTGATGCTCCGCGCCGCGGTGTGCGACTTGACGTCGGCACAGTCATAGCCGGTGCCCATGTCGACGCTGCCTTCCGGCGCGCGGGCGCTTTCGGGCGCGGTGCAGTCGGCATAGGTCTTGGCGGGATCGAACGTGGCCGAATTGTCGGCCGCAAGATCGACCAGAGTGAGATCGAGGGCGGCGCCGGTGGAGTGCTGCGAACGCTCGGCGATATAGCCCAGCCGGAACAAGTCCTTCTTTGGAAGCGTGGGGTTATGGCGCCGCTCCGCCGGCGTCTCCCTGCCGTTCTGCGCCCACACCACCATGTCGCGCGAGGCGCGCGCCGGCCGGTAGCAATCGAACATCTTCAACGACAGTTTCTGCTTCGCCAGTTCCGCCTGGACGGCTTTCAGCGCCAGGCCGACGCGCCGCTTCACCACGCATTCGGCCGCCTCGTAGCCTGAAAGCCGGCGGCCGACGAAATTATTGGATCCGGCATAGCGGATGTCCTGCAGGATGGTCGGATCGACGTCGCGCAGAAAGACAAAATCGCCGGGCAAGGCCTGGGATGCGGTCGGGGAAATGGCCGCAGTACAGATAACAAGCGCGATCACAATTACTTTCACGAACCACCCACCTCCGACCGTCATGGCCGGACTTGTTCCGGCCATCCACGTCTTTTTTGCGGTGAATCGCGTAAATTGCAAAGGAAGACGTGGATGCCCGCGACAAGCGCGGGCATGACGGGGACGGGACAGACCGGGGGATAACTCGCCAACCGCCTATTCGCGCTTGCCCCGCCCGGCATCTCTGCCTATAGCTCTCGCTTTAATGACCCCTGTATCGAAATCGACCTTCGTCCTCGGTCACCGGCATCTGCTGGGAATCGAGGGCCTTTCCGTTGCCGACATCACAGGCCTGCTCGACCTCTCCGAGGCGTATGTCGAGCTCAACCGGCAGGTCGACAAGAAGCGCACCTCGTTGCGCGGCCGCACCCAGATCAACCTGTTCTTCGAGTCCTCGACCCGGACCCAGTCCTCGTTCGAACTGGCCGGCAAACGGCTCGGCGCCGACGTCATGAACATGTCGGTGTCGTCCTCCTCGATCCGCAAGGGCGAAACCCTGATCGATACCGCGGTGACGCTGAACGCCATGCACCCGGATATCCTGGTGGTGCGGCACCATGCTTCCGGCGCGGTGGAACTGCTGGCGCGCAAGGTCGACGGCTCCGTGATCAATGCCGGCGACGGCGCCCATGAGCATCCGACGCAGGCCCTGCTCGACGCCCTGACCATCCGCCGCAACAAGGGCCGGCTCGAAGGCCTGGTGGTGGCGATCTGCGGCGACGTCATGCATTCGCGGGTGGCGCGTTCCAATATCCTGCTGCTCAACATCATGGGCGCCCGGGTCCGGGTGGTCGCGCCCTCCACGCTGCTGCCGCGCGGCATCGAGCGGATGGGCGTCGAAGTCGCCCGCGACATGCGCGAGGGGTTGAACGGCGCCGACATCGTCATGATGCTGCGGCTGCAGCGCGAGCGCATGAACGGCTCGTTCGTGCCCTCGACCGGCGAATATTTCCACTATTTCGGGCTCGACCAGAAGAAGCTCGCCTATGCCAAGCCCGACGCGCTGGTGATGCATCCGGGGCCGATGAACCGCGGCGTCGAAATCGACTCGATCGTGGCGGACGGCGCGCAATCGCTGATCCGCGAACAGGTGGAAATGGGAGTGGCGGTGCGGATGGCGGTGCTCGAAGCGCTGGCCCGCAACCTGCCGAACGCGTGACATCATGCTGACCGGTCGCCGCCCGATCCTGCTCGCCAACGCCCGGCTGATCGATCCCTCCAGGGATTTCGACGGCCCCGGCGACGTCCTGATCGCCGACGGCGTCATCCGCGATAGCAGGCGCGGCATCGGGGCGGCCGGCGTGCCCGAAGGCACCGACATCATCAACTGCGCCGGCAAGGTCGTCGCCCCCGGGCTGATCGACATGCGCGCCTTTGTCGGCGAGCCCGGCGCCAGCCACCGCGAGACCTTTGCCTCCGCTAGCCAGGCCGCGGCATCCGGCGGCATCACCACGATCATCTGCCAGCCGGATACCTCGCCCGTGATCGACAATTCGGCGACGGTGGATTTCGTGCTGCGCCGCGCCCGCGACACCGCGATCGTCAACATCCACCCGATGGCGGCACTGACAAAAGGCATGCGCGGCGAGGAGATGACCGAGATCGGCCTCTTGAAGGCCGCCGGCGCCGTCGCCTTCACCGATGGCGACCGCAGCGTCACCAACGCGCAGGTGATGCGGCGCAGCCTCACCTACGCCCGCGACTTCGACGCGCTGATCGTGCACCACACCGAGGACCCCAATCTGGTCGGCGAAGGCGTCATGAACGAGGGCGAGTTCGCGGCACGGCTTGGGCTGGTCGGCATCCCCAATGCCGCCGAGGCCGTGATGCTGGAGCGCGACATGCGCCTGGTCGCGCTGACCGGCGGACGCTATCACGCGGCCTCGCTGACCTGCATCGAGTCGCTGGAGATCCTGCAGCGCGCCCGCGATGCCGGCCTTTCGGTCTCCGCCTCGGTCTCGATCAATCATCTGACGCTGAACGAGAACGACATCGGCCCGTACCGCAGCTTTCTGAAGCTGTCGCCGCCGCTGCGCACCGAGGACGACCGCCTGGCGCTGGTCGCCGCCGTCGCCTCCGGGCTGATCGACGTCGTGATGTCCGATCACAATCCGCAGGACGTCGAGGTCAAGCGGCTGCCGTTCGCGGAAGCCGCCTACGGCGCGGTCGGCCTGCAGACCATCCTGCCGGCCGCCTTGCGGCTGATCCACAATGGCGAGACCGATTTCAAGACCCTGATCCGCGCGATGTCGACGCGCCCGGCCGAGTTGCTGGGGCTACCGGGCGGATCGCTGCGCGCGGGCTCGCCCGCCGACATCATCGTGATCGACCCCGACACGCCGTGGGTGCTGGATCCCGCCGATCTCAAGTCGCAATGCAAGAACACGCCGTTCGACGATTCCCGGTTCTCCGGCCGCGTGGTGCGCACCATCGTCGGCGGCCGGACGGTGTATGAGCATGTCTGAAGGGAACTAACGCGATGTCGCCTGAAGCATGGCTGCCGGTCGCCTTGATCCTCGGCTATCTCCTGGGCTCGATTCCGTTCGGGCTGCTGCTGACGCGATCCGCCGGCACAGAGGACCTGCGCTCGATCGGCTCCGGCAGTATCGGCGCCACCAACGTGCTGCGGACTGGCCGCAAGGGCCTCGCTGCGCTCACTCTTTTGTTTGATGCGCTGAAGGGCACCGTCGCAGTGGTGATCGCAGGCTATTTCGGCGGCCCGAACGCCGCGATGCTGGCCGGTCTCGCCGCCTTTCTCGGCCACCTCTTCCCGGTCTGGCTGAAGTTCAAGGGCGGCAAGGGCGTCGCTGTCTATATCGGCGTGCTGATCGGACTGTTCTGGCCGGCGGCGATCGTGTTCTGCGTGCTGTGGCTCGCCACCGCCGCGATCTCGCGCTACTCGTCGCTGTCGGCGTTGGTCGCAAGTTTCGTAACGCCGATTTTTCTCTGGTGGTTCGGCCACCCGGCGCTGGCCTCATTGTTCGCCGTGATGACCCTGCTGCTGTTCTACGCGCACCGCGACAACATCAAGCGGTTGCAAGCCGGCACCGAGAGCCGCATCGGGCAGAAGTGACGACGTTCGCGATTTCGTAGCGTTTCGCAGGGTGGGCAAAGCCTCGCCATCGCTCAACGCGCGATGGCGAGGCGTGCCCACCATGTTTCGGGCCACGTGAACGAAATGGTGGGCACGGCGCGAAGCGTGCGCCTTTGCCCACCCTACGATTCTACGACCGCTTCCCGGCGCGCCAGGCGAAGGCGGAATGACGAGAGTGAATCGAGTTGATCCTACCCTCCGGTTGGGCGAAGCTGTCACTGGCAGGCCCGCATGGACACGCGCACACCCAGCACCACTCACCTCACCGACGCCGATCGGATCGACCGGCTGCGGCTGATCCGCTCCGACAATGTCGGGCCGCGCACCTTCCGCTCTCTCCTCAATCATTTTGGCAGCGCGCGCGTCGCGCTGCAGCGGCTGCCGGAGTTGGCGCGGCGCGGCGGCGCCGACCGAGCGGGCCGGATCTGCAGCGAGGAGGATGCGCGCGCTGAACTGACGGCCAGCAGAAGGATCGGCGTCAGCCTGCTGGCGCCGGAGGAAGCCGGCTATCCGCCGCGGCTGGCCACGCTGGACGATGCGCCGCCGCTGCTCGGCGTGCGCGGTGCGCAGGATGCGCTGATGCGGCCGATGCTCGCGATCGTCGGCTCGCGCAACGCCTCCGGCGCCGGGCTGAAATTCGCAGGCACCCTGGCGCGCGATCTCAGCGAAGCCGGGTTCATCATCGTGTCGGGGCTGGCGCGCGGCATCGACCAGGCCGCGCATCGCGCCAGCCTCCGGGGCGGCACCGTGGCGGCGCTGGCCGGCGGGCATGACCGGATTTATCCGCCCGAGCACGAAGACCTGCTGGCGCAGATTCTCGATTCCGGCGGCGCTGCGATTTCCGAAATGCCGATCGGGCACGTGCCGCGCGCCCGCGATTTCCCAAGGCGCAACCGGCTGATCTCCGGCGCGGCGCTCGGCGTCGTCGTGGTCGAGGCAGCGCTTCGCTCGGGATCGCTGATCACGGCGCGGATTGCCGCCGAACAGGGCCGCGAGGTGTTCGCCGTGCCGGGCTCACCGCTCGACCCGCGCGCCGCCGGCACCAACGATCTGATCAAGCAGGGCGCGACGCTGACCACCGAGGCATCCGACGTCATCAGCGCGGTCGAGCCGATCATGGGGCGGCCGCTGCAATTGCGCGAGCCGGATGATGACCCCTGGATGTCGAACCCGATGCCGGCGACCGCGCGCGCATCATCGCCTTGCTCGGGCCGACGCCGGTCCTGCTCGACGATTTGATCCGGATGGCCGGCGCCTCGCCGGCGGTGGTGCGCACCGTGCTGCTGGAGCTCGAACTCGCCGGCCGGCTGGAGCGCCACGGCGGCGGGCTGGTGTCGATGATCTAGCAGTCCGATCGATGGCCCGGCCGCCGAGCCGGACCTCGCTTATTCAAAGAAAAAGTTGAAGAACCCAGGGAACACGCCCTGCTGTCGTGACGGCAAACGCGCGACCACCGGCCTGGCGCTGGAGTTCCGGCGCGCGACAGGCGTGTCCACGTCCGGACGGGCCTCGTCATTGAGAAGGGCAAGGGTTTGGGCGTCGCGGCCATAGACATCGGGCCGAACCTGCAGCGCGCCGGCGTCATCCACATAGGCCGTCTGATAGGTGAGATGCACGGGCATGGGGTGACCGAGAGCAATGTTTCGTTCGCCCTTGCCAAACATCCCGCGGATGCGATCCCTCGTGTATCCTTCCGCGGGCTGCGTCAGCGAGAGCAGCACCTCGGCATATTTGTCGGGATCCTGGACCCGCATGCAGCCGTGGCTGTAGGCCCGCTTCGAATGCGCGAACAGGTGTTTGTCCGGGGTGTCGTGCTGATAGACGAGGAATTTGTTGGGAAAGTTGAATCGGATCCGGCCAAGCGCATTGCCGGCGCCCGGGGGCTGGTAAATACGGATCGTTCCGTTGCGGTTCTGTACGACTTTCAGGCCGATGCGTTCGAGCGCACCGGGGTCCTGCTGCAGCGCCGGCAGGTACTCGTTCTGGATGATCGACGGTGGCACATTCCAGGTTGGATTGACCGTGATGGTCTTTATGGTTTCGCTGAGCAGCGGCGTGGCCATGCGGCCGGGCTTGCCCACGACCACGCGGGTTGACCATACCGTCTTCCCGCGGTCCACGACTGCCAGAGTAAAGTCCGGGATGTTGAGCATCACATACGCTGTGCCGAGATCTCGCGGCAGCCAGCGCCAGCGCTCCATGTTGGCAACAATGGTGTCGACGACATCGACACGGGCGCTCGCATTGACGCCGTTGAGGTGAGCGAGGGTCCTGGAGCCGAGCAGTCCGTCCGGTAGCAGACCCGCCTCCCGCTGGAAGTCCTTCACCGCGTCGACGACAGTTTCGTCATAGCGGAGACTGTCGGCATCATCCGCCACTTTCAGCCGCTTGCGCAAGATCGGGACGCGGATGTCCTCCATGTCAGGGCGCAGCAGGGTACCCGCGGGAACACGAATGGTCGCCTCGATGCTCTCGCCGCTTTTGGCGCGCTCTCCCGCCAGCTTCGCCTTGAGCGCCTTGTAGCCCGGCTGCTGCGGATTGAACGAATTGAGCGTCTCGCCCGGATTGCCCGATGCGGCCACCTTGGACAGAACCTCGGCGGATTCAGGGTATTGCAGATCATATAGAATGGCGCCGCTGACACGCGTATAATGCACACGCCCGGTTCGCGCGTGGCGCGCGAAGGTGAGGACCGAATCCGTCAATGTGAGGTCGGCTTTCGCGCGCGCTTCGGGTTCGGTCGCGGCGGAGAAATCCGGAATCGGGTAATCGGCAGGATCGAGGCCGTCGACTGCAACGCCGCGCAGATAGGCAATGGCGCCGGATGCGCGCGGGTTCGGCGAGCCGTCTGTGGTCCAGAGCGGAGCGAAGCCGCGATCGCGGTAGAAGGCTTCGACGCCGGCGCGGTCCTGCACACGGCCGACGAATTTGTTGAGCTGATTGGCGAGCAGATCGCGCAGCTTCGTCGCGATCTCCAGGTCGGTGCCCTGCAAGGTGCTGGAGATCGGGGCTTGGACGAGGTCCTTGCCCGTCAGCAATTTCACCTTGGCCGCTTCGCTATCTCCGGGAATCGAAGCGGAAGAGCTTTCATTGCCGTCGGCGCCCTTCGGCAGCGCGGGATCAGCGCTTCCGGGAATCGTGCCAGTTGCCTTGGCGGCCTCGACAGTCGATCCGGCCCCCTCCACAACGAAATCGGCGATCGTCGGTGGAGGAAGGTTGACGGGCTCGGGAACCGGAATTGCGGCTTCGATGGCCGCCTCATCCATCTCAGGAGCAGCGAACGCATTCGCGGGCAGCAATGCGATAGCGATACCGACGAGAATGAAATGGATGAATCTGCGCATCGAATACAGCCCTATCGCGTTATGGTTTCGCGTTATAGTTCGAATGGTCTCAAGCAGGGATCACAGCCAGGTGATTTCCGAACACTGACGTCGTATTGCCGCTCGCTACGAATGGCATATTCGATAATCTCCGTCATGTGGTCGAATTGTCGCCCTTCCCGTTTCTCGATATGCGAAGTTCCACGAATCCAAGCCGGGAACTGAAACATCACAGGAACATTCATCTGGTCGCGTCGGTTGCCCGCAGCGCAACGAAATTGAGCATCACGGTCCAATGTTTCACCGCACCATATTTTCCGCGCTCGTCGTCGCCCTGAATCTGCTCGGGGGTGGAACCCTTGCCTCCGACATCGGTCAGACGACAGGCCTGCCGCTTCCACGTTTCGTTTCGATCAAAACCGGGCCAGCAAATGTGCGTGCGGGACCTGGCGTCGATTACCACCTCAAATGGGCCTTCGCGCGCCGCGGACTGCCGGTCGAAATAATCGCGGAGTTCGGCAATTGGCGGCGAATTCGCGACTGGCAAGGCGAACAGGGCTGGATGTTCGGGCCGTTGCTTTCCGCCAGGAGGACGGCGCTGGTCGCTCCGTGGGCGAAAGCCAAGCCTGTATTGTTGCGCTCCGATGCAGCGGCAAACGCCTCGATCGTCGCCGTGGTGCAGCCGACAGTGCTGGTTCGCCTCATTCGCTGCGACGGCAAATGGTGCGAGGTAGCTGCCAAGGCGAGGCAGGGCTACATCCGCCAGACCAGATTGTGGGGCGCATACCCCGGCGAAATACTTTAGGTTCGACAGCTTCCAAACGATGCATTCAAACGATTTGAGTGCGCTCGTCATTCCACGCGTAGGGAAAAACCTGACAAGAGCAGACCTATTCCGAACAATCTCGACCGATACGCTGGGCGGCATGATGCGACCGAATCGCTCCCGTCTCGTCCCGACTTCACTTCTCGTTGCCGGCGCCGCACTGTTGGCGCCGTTGTCGCATGCCGTCGGCGCACCGGCGACCGTCGCCCGGGCCCCCGCTCCGATCGGACACATGTATTCCTCGCCGGTGCCGACACCCAGCGCACCGCCGCCCTTCCAGCGTTTTGCCGAAGCGCGCCCCGCCCACAAGCCGGCGTCGCGGGCGACGGACGTCGACGCCCTGAAGGAGGTCATCCGTTTGGCGCGCGGCGGCGAGGTCGCCGCAGCAGTCGATCGCCGGAACCGGATTCACGACCGCGCAGGACGGACGTTGGCGGAATGGGCGATCCTTCGCACCGACGACGACGCTCTGAACTTTGCGCATTACGCTGACTTCATTCGCGCCAATCCGCGATGGCCGAGCGTCAATCTATTCCGGCGGCGCGCCGAAGCCCGGCTCTGGTCCGAACGAGCCGAGCCCGGCGCCGTCCTCGCTCACTTCTCCAACCAGGAACCGCTGGGAGCACTCGGCAAGCTGGCCATGGCACGAGCGTTGCTGGCGCGCGGAGACCGTGCTGCCGCTCGCAAATTTGTCCGCTCGGCGTGGCGCGAGGACGACTTCTCGGCCCGTCTGGAGTCGCAAGTGCTCGAGACGTTCGGGCCGCTGCTGACGCGAGCTGACCACAAGGCGCGCATGGATATCCGACTCTATGCGGACGACCTCGGTACGGCGATGCGGGCGGCAAGCCGCCTCGGAGCTTCCGACGTCGCAATCGTGAAGGCGCGCGGCGCGGTGAAGCGCAAGGCGAAGAACGCGCGGGCGTTGCTCGACGCCGTGCCGAAGGTCGCCCGCAACGATCCCGCCCATCTCTTCAACCGCATCCAGTGGCTTCGGCGCAGCGACCACACCAACGAAGCCGCCCAATTGATGCTGCAGGCGCCGCGCGATCCGCAGGTCATTCACGATGCCGATGCGTGGTGGACCGAGCGCCGCCTCCTGGTGCGCAGTCTGCTCGACGACGGCAAGGCACAGATGGCCTACCGGATTGCCCGCGATGCCGCCCTTCCGTCGAAGGAAAGCCTCCGCGTCGATCAGCCCTTCACCGCCGGATGGATCGCGCTGCGGTACCTCCACGATCACCAGGCCGCGGGACAGCACTTCGGTCGCATCCCGCAGATCACGACTCATCCGACGTCGCTTGCCCGCGCCGGCTATTGGCTGGGGCGCGTCGCCGAAACGGCTGGCCGTAACGATGAGGCCCGCCGGCACTACCGGGAGGCCGCGCGGCGCTCGGCGGCCTATTATGGTCAGTTGGCCGGCGCGCGCCTCGGCCGCCGTACGATTTCCGTGCGTCGGCCACCGGCGTTAAACCGCAAGCAGCGCGCGGACCAGGGCGATCGTGAGCTGCTGCGAGCCGTCGAGCTGCTTTACCTGACCGGCAACCGGGATCTCGTGCTTCCCTTCGTCGCCGACCTCGATCGTATCGAGGTCGGCGTGCTAACGCGCATCGCCGAAGCGATTGCCGGACGCAAGGACGCGCGTGCCATGCTGGCTATCGGAAGGGGTGCCTTGGCGCGCGGTCTGGCTTTCGATCGTTACGCCTTCCCGGATATTGGACTGCCCAAATACGCTTCGATCGGACCGAAGGCCGACAGGAGCCTCGTCTACGCGATCGCGCGGGCGGAAAGCGCGTTCAACCCGACCGTTATCTCGACCGCCAAGGCGATCGGGCTGATGCAGGTGACGCCCGCTACGGGCCGCACGATCGCTCGTCGGTTGGGGATAAAATATCATCCCAAGCGACTGCTGAAGGATCCCTCGTACAATGTGCAGTTGGGCTCGGCTCAGATCGCGCATCTTGTCAACGCCTATGACGGCAATCATGTCCTCGCTTTCGTCGGCTATAATGCCGGGCCCGGGCGCGTCAAGCAATGGATCGCACGCTATGGCGACCCGCGGGACCCGACTGTGGATGTCGTCGACTGGGTCGAACGTATTCCGTTCACGGAAACCCGCATCTACGTGCAGCGCGTGATGGAGAACCTCCAGGTCTACCGCGCGCGTTTTGGCGAACCTGCGCGGCTCACCATCGAAGCCGACATGCGGGGGACGCAGGGGTAGCAGGTGGCGCCGGGCGTGCCGCGCAAGCTCACGCCGAATTCAGATCAGCTGCCCGCTCACCGCGCCTCGTTACGCCCGTCGAACTTCGCCCGCGCGATTTCGATTTCCGGCTGATGGTCCGCCGCCCATTTGCCCAGCGCTTTCACCGGCTGCCACAGTCCGCGGCCGAGATCGGTGAGCTCGTAATCGACCCGCGGCGGAATGGTCGGAAATACGGTGCGGGTGACGAGGCCGTCCCGCTCCAGTCCACGCAGCGTCAGCGTCAGCATCCGCTGCGAGATTCCGCCGACCATGCGCTTGATCTCGTTGAAGCGCTTCGGGCCGTCGCCGAGCAGCATGATGACGAACACGCTCCATTTGTCGCCGACCCGCGCCAGGATCGAGGCCACGCCACGGCAGTCGCTGCTCTCATGCGCGTAGGGCTCGAGGACGGTCACATCGGTGTGCTCGGGTTTCATTGCTGTGCCCGGGTATCAAAATTGTGCGTTCTTGCGGGGATTTCGAACAGTCACTCATATAGCCCCAGTTACAAACATATACCAAGGGTGACTGCCATGAAACTTCTGCATATCGACTCCAGCGTGCTGGGCCCCCACTCCGTCAGCCGTCAGGTTTCCGCCGCCATCGTCGACCGGCTGCGCCAGGCCACGCCCGGCCTGGAGGTGACCTATCGCGACCTCACCTCGGTGCCGCTTGCGCACCTGACCGGCTCGCATCTCGCCGCCAGCCAGGGCGCCGTGCCCGAGGCCGCGTTGCTGGAAGATCTCACCGCCGGTCAGGCCGTGCTGGAAGAGTTCCTGGCCGCCGATATCGTCGTGCTGGGCGCGCCGATGTACAATTTCACCATTCCGAGCCAGCTCAAGGCCTGGATCGACCGCGTCCTGGTGGCGGGCAAGACATTTAAGTATAGCGCTGATGGAGCCGAGGGCCTCGCCGGCAGCAAGCGCGTCATCATCGCGATCTCGCGCGGCGGATTTTACGGCGCCGGCACGCCGGCAGCGGTCGGCGAACACCTGGAAACCTATCTGCGCTGGGTGTTCGGCTTCATCGGCGTGCAAAACCCCGAATTCATTTCCGCCGACGGCATCCAGGTCGGACCGGAACATCGCGAGAAGGCGCTGGCCGGCGCCCTGCAGGCGGCGACCAATTTGCACGCGGCGTAGCGACAACCGAACCAACCTCATGGCCGGGACGACGCCCGGCCATGATGGTAAGGTGGAGCACTCAGCGATAGATCGGCGCGCCCGCGGGCGAGCCGGTCGAGCCGCCATCGACAAAGATCTCGGCACCGTTGACGTTCGACGCATCGTCGGAGGCGAGGAACAGAACCGTCTTGGCAACTTCCTCGGCTTCGCCGAGCCGTCCCAGCGGAATGCTGCGCGAGATGCGCTGGTCCAGCACCGCGAAGGCTTCGGCGGTCGGCGCTGCACCGTTCCAGATCGGGGTTTTCGCGGCCCCCGGCGCCACCACATTGACCCTGATGCCGCGCGGCGCCAGTTCCGACGCCATCACCCGCGCCATGCCGCGCACGCCGGCCTTGCTGGCGGCATAGGCGGCGTAGCCGGGATTGCCGAGCACCGAGATCACCGAACCGTTCAGGATGATCGATCCGCCGTCGTTGAGATGCGGCGCCGCGGCCTGCACGGTGAAGAATACCGAAGTGATATTGGTCCGGATCACCGCTTCGAAGGCGGTCAGCGTGGTGCCGCCGATCGGGGTATTGCCGGCGATGCCGGCATTGGCGAACACGATGTCGAGCTTGCCGAAGGCCTTGACCGCCTGCGCCACCGCGCTTTCGGTCGCCGCGATATCGGTGGCGTCGGCGGCCACGGCGAGTGCATTCGGCCCGAGCTCTTTCGCCGCCGCCTCCAGCGTCGCCTGATTTCGGCCGGTGATAACCACCCGCGCGCCCTCAGCCACGAACAGTCTTGCGGTCGCAAGGCCAATGCCGCTGTTGCCGCCTGTGATCAACGCCGTCTTGTTGTTCAATCGCACGGAAGTCTCCGATGGTTGCATCATTAAACTAGATTGCCTAGTTAGAGCATCTGGTTTAATATTGCAACTACACACTGTCGTGATCGGACACGATCCTCGGAGAGCCGCCATGAAACGTACCAGCCTGGAGAAAGCCGACTGCCCGATCGCGCGGTCGCTGGACGCGATCGGCGACTGGTGGTCGCTGTTGATCATCCGCGACGCATTCCTGGGGCTTCGCCGCTTCAGCGAATTCCAGAAGAACATCGGGCTGGCGAAAAACATCCTGACGGTGCGGCTGCGCGCGCTGGTCGAGCACGGCATCCTGACCACCGCACCCGCCTCCGACGGCAGCGCCTATCAGGAATATGTGCTGACGCCCAAGGGACGCGGCCTGTTTCCGATCCTGGTCGCGCTGCGGCAATGGAGCGAGGAATTTTCATCCGATGCCTTCCCCACGCTGCTGGTCGATCGCGACAACGGCCGGCCGGTGCAAAAGCTCGAACTGCGCGCCGAGGACGGCCGGCTGCTCGGCCATGGCGATACCGAATTGAAGCCGAATCCCAAGGTCAGTCGGCGGCGGCGGGCGATGGCCTGAGCGCTCTCTCAACGTCATTGCGAGCGCAGCGAAGCAATCCATCTAGCCGCACAAAGAAAGAATGGATTGCTTCGTCGCAAGGGCTCCTCGCAATGACGTTGAGGGAGCTGCGCCGCGACCCGCGCCCCTTACGACAGCTTCCGCTTGCTTGGCGGCTCCCACCCCCCGCCCGGGGCCAGGCACGTCCGCCGGCGCCCTGTCTTGGTCAAAAAGCCACATCCAACCCCGTGTATTCCAGCAACTTAACGCCCTCCGAGAGCGCAACTACAGGGCGCATATTGCAACCGCCATGATACTTTAGCCGGTCCTTTTCGGGCGCTTTCCCCATCACGCCATTTGACAGGGGCGGCCTCACCACCCATGTTCGCTTTCGAAACGCCGACGCGAGTCTCGCGGAACCGGCCTTTACTTTTCCCGTAAGCCATTGGAATGACATGAATATCGTCATTGTCGAGTCGCCGGCGAAAGCCAAGACGATCAACAAATATTTGGGCGCCTCGTACGAGGTCCTGGCCTCGTTCGGCCATGTCCGCGATCTTCCGGCCAAGAACGGCTCGGTCGATCCGGAGGCCAATTTCCAGATGATCTGGGAGATCGACCCCAAGGCGGCCGGCCGGCTCAACGACATCGCCAAGGCGCTCAAGGGCGCCGACAGACTGATCCTCGCAACCGACCCCGATCGCGAGGGCGAAGCGATCTCCTGGCACGTGCTCGAAGTGCTGAAGGAGAAGCGCGCGCTCAAGGACCACAAGATCGAACGCGTCGTGTTCAACGCCATCACCAAGCAGGCGGTGACCGAGGCGATGAAGAACCCGCGCCAGATCGACGGCGCGCTGGTCGACGCCTATATGGCGCGCCGCGCGCTGGACTATCTGGTCGGCTTTACGCTGTCGCCGGTGCTGTGGCGCAAACTGCCGGGCGCGCGCTCGGCGGGCCGCGTGCAGTCGGTGGCGCTGCGGCTGGTCTGCGACCGCGAACTCGAAATCGAGAAATTCGTTCCCAGGGAATACTGGTCGCTGGTCGCCACCCTGACGACGCCGCGCGGCGACGCGTTCGAGGCGCGGCTGATCGGCGCCGACGGCAAGAAGATCCAGCGGCTCGACATCGGCACGGGTGCGGAAGCCGAAGACCTCAAGAAGGCGATCGAGGCCGCCAATTTCTCGGTGTCCACGGTGGAAGCAAAGCCGGCGCGGCGCAATCCGCAAGCGCCCTTCACCACCTCGACGCTGCAGCAGGAAGCCAGCCGCAAGATGGGCTTTGCGCCGGCGCATACCATGCGGATCGCGCAACGGCTCTATGAGGGCATCGACATCGGCGGCGAGACCACCGGTCTCATTACCTATATGCGTACCGACGGCGTCCAGATCGACGGTTCGGCGATCACGCAGGCGCGCACGGTGATCGGCGAGGATTACGGCAAGGCCTATGTGCCGGAAACGCCGCGGCTGTACCAGACCAAGGCCAAGAACGCCCAGGAAGCCCACGAAGCCATCCGCCCCACCGACCTGTCGCGACGGCCCGCCGAGATGCGCCGCCGTCTCGATACCGACCAGGCCAGGCTCTATGAGCTGATCTGGACCCGCACCATCGCCAGCCAGATGGAATCGGCCGAACTGGAGCGCACCACCGTCGATATCGAAGCCAGGGCCAGCTCCCGCGTGCTCGAACTGCGCGCCACCGGGCAAGTGATCAAATTCGACGGTTTTCTCGCGCTCTACCAGGAAGGCAAGGACGACGACGGCGACGACGAGGATTCGCGCCGCCTCCCCGCCATGAGCGAGGGCGACGCGCTGAAGAAGCAGGACCTCGCCGTCACCCAGCACTTTACGGAACCGCCGCCGCGCTTTTCCGAGGCGTCGCTGGTCAAGCGCATGGAAGAACTCGGCATCGGCCGTCCCTCGACCTATGCCTCGATCCTGCAGGTGCTGCGGGACCGCGGCTACGTCAAGCTCGAGAAGAAGCGGCTGCACGGCGAGGACAAGGGCCGTGTCGTGGTCGCGTTCCTGGAAAACTTCTTCGCCCGCTATGTCGAATATGATTTCACCGCGGCGCTCGAAGAGCAGCTCGACCGCATCTCCAACAACGAGATTTCCTGGCAGCAGGTGCTGCAGGATTTCTGGGTAGGATTCATCGGCGCCGTCAACGAGATCAAGGATCTCCGGGTGACGCAGGTGCTGGATGCGCTCGACGACATGCTGGGGCCGCACATCTATCCGCCGCGCGCCGATGGCGGCGATGTCCGGCAATGCCCGAGCTGCGGCACCGGCAAGCTCAACCTCAAGGCCGGCAAGTTCGGCGCCTTCGTCGGCTGCACCAATTACCCGGAATGCCGCTACACCCGTCCGCTCGCGGCCGACTCCGAAGCCAGCGCCGACCGCCTCCTCGGCAAGGATCCCGCGACCGATCGCGACGTATGGGTGAAGGCCGGTCGTTTCGGTCCCTACATCCAGCTCGGCGAGCCCAAGGATTATGCCGAAGGCGAAAAGCCGAAGCGCGCCGGCATCCCGAAGAATACTTCGCCCAGCGACGTCGACCTGGATCTGGCGTTGAAACTGTTGTCGCTGCCGCGCGAAATCGGCAAGCATCCGGAGACCGGCGAGCCGATCACCGCGGGGCTTGGCCGTTTCGGTCCGTTCGTGAAGCATGAAAAGACCTATGCCAGCCTCGAAGCCGGCGACGAGGTATTTGATATCGGACTCAACCGCGCGGTAACGCTGATCGCGGAAAAGATCCTGAAGGGCCCGAGCGGCCGGCGCTTCGGAGCCGATCCGGGCAAGCCGCTGGGCGATCATCCGACCCTCGGCGGCGTCGCGGTCAAGAGCGGCCGTTACGGCGCCTATGTCACCTCGGGCGGCGTCAACGCCACCATCCCCAGCGACAAGACACAGGAAACCATCACGCTGGAAGAAGCCATCGCGCTGATCGACGAGCGCGTCGCCAAGGGCGGCGGCAAGCCGAAGCGTGGCGCCAAGAAGGCGCCGCCCAAGAAGGCGGCGGCCAAGGCGGAAGCCGATCCGAAGGCCCCAAAACCGGCCAAGAAGGCGGTCGCCAAGAAAGCCGCCGCCAAGCCGAAGTCCGATTCCGTCAGCAAGGCCCGCGCGCCGGTGACCCCGGCCGCCAAGACGTCCGCCGCAAAACCCGCGCCGAAGACGCCGGCGAAGAAAAGCGCCGGCAAGGCCCGCGGCTAAGTGGCGAAGCAACGCGACAGGGGTTTTCCAGAGCGGGACGCCATCGTCGCCTTCATCCGCGCGTCCACGGGCAAGATAGGTACCCGTGAGATCGCGCGCGAGTTCGGCCTGAAAAATGCCGACCGCGTCGAACTCAAGCGCATCCTGCGCGAACTTGCCGATGAAGGCGCGATCGAAAAGCGCGGCAAGAAGATCGCCGAGCCGGCCGCCCTGCCCGCCACCTTGATGGCCGACATCACCGGCCGCGACGCCGACGGCGAACTGATCGCCACGCCGACCGAATGGGACGAGGTCGAAAACGGCGAGCCGCCTAAAATTCGCATCCATATTCCCAGGCGCCCGCAACCCGGCACCGCCGCCGGTGTCGGCGACCGCGCGCTGCTGCGCATCGAGAAACTCGACGATGCCGAAGGCGCGGTCTATCGCGCCCGGATCATCAAGGTGATCGATCACGCGAGATCGCGCGTGCTCGGGATCTTCCGCAGCACTCCCGACGGCGGCGGACGGTTGATCCCGGTCGACAAGAAGCAGGTCGGGCGGGAACTCAACATTGCCAGGGCCGACTCCGGCGGCGCCGAGGACGGCGATCTCGTCAGCGTCGATCTCATTCGCTCGCGCGGTTTCGGGCTGGCTTCCGGCAAGGTCAGGGAGCGGCTCGGGTCACTCGCCTCCGAGAAAGCGGTCAGCCTGATCGCGATTCATTCCCACGAAATTCCGCAGGCGTTTTCGCCGGCCGCCTTGCGCGAGGCCGAAGCGGCAAAACCCGCGACGCTGGCGGGACGCGAAGACTGGCGCGAACTGCCGCTGGTCACCATCGATCCGCCCGACGCCAAGGACCATGACGACGCGGTTCATGCCGAACCCGATCCCGATCCCCGCAACAGTGGCGGCTATATCGTCCATGTCGCGATCGCCGACGTCGCGTTCTATGTTCGGCCGGGCTCGGCGCTGGATCGCGACGCGCTGACCCGCGGCAATTCGGTATACTTTCCGGATCGCGTGGTGCCGATGCTGCCGGAGCGGATCTCCAACGATCTCTGCTCGCTGGTGCCGGGCGAGCCGCGCGGCGCGCTCGCCGTTCGGATGGTGATCGGCGCCGACGGCCGCAAGCGCTCGCACAGCTTTCACCGCATCCTGATGCGCTCGGCGGCGAAACTGAATTACGCGCAGGCGCAGGCCGCGATCGACGGCCGGCCGGACGACACCACGGGTCCCCTGCTCGATCCGATCCTGAAGCCGCTGTACGACGCCTACGCCACCGTGAAGAAGGCGCGCGACGAACGCGACCCGCTCGATCTCGACATTCCCGAGCGCAAGATCCTGCTGAAGCCCGACGGCACGGTCGACCGCGTCATCGTGCCGGAGCGGCTCGATGCGCATAAACTGATCGAAGAATTCATGATTCTCGCCAACGTCGCGGCGGCGGAAATGCTTGAAAAGAAGGCGCTGCCGCTTATCTACCGGGTGCACGATGAACCCTCGCTGGAGAAGGTTCATAACCTTCAGGAATTCCTGAAAACGCTCGATCTGCCGTTCGCAAAGAGCGGCGCGTTGCGTCCCTCGGTGTTCAATTACGTGCTGGCGCAGGTCAAGGGACACGATGCCGAACTGCTGGTGAATGAAGTGGTATTGCGCAGCCAGGCCCAGGCGGAATACGCCGCCGAGAATTACGGCCATTTCGGCCTCAACCTGCGGCGCTACGCGCATTTCACCTCGCCGATCCGGCGCTACGCCGATCTCGTCGTGCACCGCGCCCTGATCCGCGGGCTGGGTCTTGGCGAAGGCGCGTTGCCGGAGACCGAGACGGTCGAAACCCTGAGCGAGGTCGCAGCCCAGATTTCCGTCACCGAACGCCGCGCCATGAAGGCGGAGCGCGAAACCGCCGACCGCCTGATCGCGCATTTTCTCGCCGACCGCATCGGGGCCACGTTCCAGGGCCGCATTTCCGGCGTCACCCGCTCCGGGCTGTTCGTCAAGTTGTCGGATACCGGCGCCGACGGCCTGATTCCGATCCGCACGCTCGGCACCGAATATTTCAATTATGACGAGACGCGCCATGCGCTGGTCGGCACACGCAGCGGTGCCATGCACCGGCTGGGGGACGTCGTCGACGTTCGTCTGGTAGAAGCAGCACCGGTGGCAGGCGCGTTGCGGTTCGAACTGCTGTCGGAAGGCACCGTTGCCCCGCGCGGACGCAGCAGGCGCCCTGGCGCAGGCGACACCATGAGAGCGAAGGCCAAAACCCATCCCGGCCGCAGCCCGCGCAAGGGCAGACCGGGCAAGGGAAAAGACAAGGGCAAAGACCAGCGCAAAGGCGAACGTAAGTCGGGCAAATCGAAAAAGGGCAAGCCCTTCAAAGGATAGACCATGGATACCGCGACCGTACATGCCAGAACCTGGACACCGGAGCAGGCATCGGCCGAAAAGCGCGACGTGTGGACCGCCATGAAGCGCGGTTTTTTCTGCCGCTGCCCGCGCTGCGGCGAAGGCAAGCTGTTTCAGGCTTTCCTGAAGGTCGACAATCATTGTTCGGCATGCGGGCTGGATTTCACGCCGCACCGCGCCGACGATCTTCCGGCCTATCTCGTCATCGTCATCGTCGGCCACATCGTGGTGCCCGCCGCGCTATGGATCGAGACCAATTATTCGCCGGCGGTCTGGCTGCAGCTTACGGTCTACCTTTCATTCACCCTCGTGGCATCGCTGCTGTTGCTGCAACCGGTGAAGGGCGCCGTGGTCGGATTGCAGTGGGCTCTGCACATGCACGGGTTTGACGAGAATGCGCCGGATGAGATATCGCCCGGCTAGCCGACAAAACCAAAAACAGATGGGGACGGAATGACTGACGCTGCTGCCGCCGTTGAACAGGGAAAAGAGGCCGACCATCATCCCTATTTCCGGCCGAAAGACGCCGCCACGCTGATCCTGGTCGATCGCAGCAATGCCACCCCGAAAGTGCTGGTCGGCAAGCGCCACGACAAGGTGGTGTTCATGCCCGGCAAATTCGTGTTTCCCGGCGGCCGGGTCGACAAGACGGACAACCGCGTGCCGGTGGCGGCGCCGATTCCTAGGGAGCTTGAAGAAAATCTGCTGAAGGGCAGCCCGAAGATCACACCGTCGCGGGCGCGCTCGCTGGCGATCGCCGCGATCCGCGAGGCCTGCGAGGAGACCGGGCTGTGTCTCGGGCGCAAGTGCGACGGCAAGGCGCCCAAGCTGGAAGGCGCCTGGCAGGCATTCACCGAAGCGGGTCTTTTGCCCGATCCCTCCGGACTGTTCCTGATCGCCCGCGCCATCACCCCGCCCGGCCGCGTCCGCCGCTTCGATACCAGGTTCTTCACCGCCGACGCCTCCGCCATCGCCCATCGCGTCGAGGGCGTGGTCCATGCCGAGGCCGAACTGGTCGAGCTGGTATGGGTCGATCTCGGCTCCAGGCATCTGGCCGACGCCCATCCGATGACCAAAAACGTCCTCAACGAGTTGGAAAAGCGCCTCGCCACCGGCCCGCTCAGCCACGACGCGCCGGTGCCGTTCTTCCATTTCTACGGCAACAAGATGCAGAAGGACGTGCTGGGAGGCTGATTTCCGCCCTCTCAACGTCATTGCGAGGAGCGCTTGCGACGAAGCAATCCATTCTTTCTTTTTGCTGCGCGATGGATTGCTTCGCTACGCTCGCAATGACGGGTGATAGTTTCGCGTAATTCGACAACCACACGGAATGGGCCAATGGCAAAACGTCGGTTGCGGCTTGGCGCGTTCATGCGGCCGGTTTCGATTCACACCGGCGCGTGGCGCTATCCCGGCGCCTGGCCGGATGCCAATTTCAATTTTGCGCATATCAAGCAGCTGATCCGGAAGCTGGAGGCGGGAAAGTTCGACGCCTTCTTCATGGCCGATCACCTCGCGGTGCTGAACATGCCGGTCGATGCGCTGAAGCGCAGCCACACGGTCACCTCGTTCGAGCCGTTCACACTGCTGTCGGCGCTCTCGGCCGTGACCGACCATATCGGGCTGATCGCGACCGGATCGACCACCTTCGATGAGCCCTATCATGTCGCGCGCCGCTTCGCCTCGCTCGACCACATCAGCAATGGCCGCGCCGGCTGGAACATCGTCACCACCTCCAATCCGGATGCGGCGCTGAATTTCGGGCGCGACGATCACATGGAGCATGCCGAGCGCTACCGGCGGGCGCGCGAATTCTACGACGTGGTGACCGGCCTGTGGGATTCCTTCGCCGACGACGCGTTCGTGCGCGATGTCGAGAACGGGCTCTATTTCGACCCCGCCAAAATGCATGTGCTGGATCACAAGGGCAAATACCTCTCGGTGCGCGGTCCCCTCAACATCGCCCGCCCGGTGCAGGGCTGGCCCGTGATCGTGCAGGCCGGCGCCTCGGAGGACGGCAGGCAGCTCGCGGCGGAGACCGCGGAAGCCGTGTTTACCGGCGGCGGCCCCCTCGCCGACGGACAGAAACTCTACGCCGACATCAAGGGCCGCATGGACAGACTGGGCCGCGACCGCGACCATTTAAAAATCCTGCCGGGCGCCTTCGTCGTGGTCGGCGACAGCGTCGAGGAAGCCAAAGAGAAACGCGCCTTGCTCGACAGCATGGTGCATTACGACAGTGCCATCGCCTCGCTGTCGGTCCAGCTCGGCACCGACGCGTCCGGCTTCGATCCCGACGGGCAACTGCCCGAGATCCCGGAAACCAACGCCAGCAAGAGCGGCCGTCAGCGCCTTGTCGATCTGGCCGCGCGCGAAAAACTCACCGTGCGGCAGCTGGCGCAGCGGGTCGGCGGCTATGGCGGGCTGTCGTTCGTCGGCACGGCCGCAGACATCGCCGACCAGATGGAGGAATGGCTGACCACGGAAGGCTGCGACGGTTTCAACATCATGTTCCCGTTCCTGCCCGCCGGGCTCGACGACTTCGTCGACAAGGTCGTGCCGGAACTGCAGAAGCGCGAAATCTTCCGGCGGGAGTATGAGGGCCGGACGCTGCGGGAGAATTTGGGCCTGCCGCGACCGAAAAACCGGTTCTTCGAGGCTTAATGGGCCGGAATCGGGCCGGTTTTCGCCGGCAAAACCTTGACTTTGGGCTGTCGGACGCTAGGTTGCGCGGCAAATGCGGGCCTGATGGGCCGGCGTCCGATTCCAGACATCAAGGGTTCTAAACATGGCCAAAGCGGTCACCATCAAGGTCAAGCTCGTCTCCTCGGCGGATACCGGCTTCTATTACGTCGCCAAGAAGAATTCGCGCACCATGACCGACAAGCTGGTCAAGAAGAAGTACGACCCGGTCGCGCGCAAGCACGTCGAATTCCGCGAATCCAAGATCAAGTAACAATCGCGGGACGCTGCTGACTTCGAACGGGGCCTCGCGGCCCCGTTTTTATTTTTGCACCATTGTCATCGCCCGGCCCTTGACCGGGCGACCCAGTATTCCAGAGACGCCAGCGATTGAACCGAGACGCCGCGGCCTACTGGGTCCCCCGCTTTCGCGGAGGACGACGGCTGGTGGATTTGCGCCACCTCCCCTCGTGTCCCGGACGCGGTTATTCCGCGGGCGCCAGATGCGCGTGCGGCCGCGGCGCGGTCTCCGCGAGATCGCCGTCGACGTCGGCGCCGAGATCCTTGCGCCAGGGCCGCGCCCTCTCCATCAGGACGAGGACGACGACGATGACCGCGGCCAGCGCCAGCGCGCCCTGCCAATAGGGAATGCCGGCCAGATCGGAAAAGATCAGTTTGGGCCCGGTGCCGATCAGCGACTTGGCCAGCCAGGGCTGGGCGTAGGAAAATGCGACCGCGCCGGCCAGGCCGCCGAACAGCGTAAAGATCGCGTCGCGATAGCCGACGCCGATCTGCGCCAGCGTGGTGCCGGGGCACGCGCCCGCCAGCGCGATGCCTGCGCCGAGGATCAGCCCGCCGACGATGTCGGCGGCGTAGAGCGCGGCCTTGGGATGCAGCTTGACGAAACCGAATCCATGCAGGAACGCCAGCACCACCGCGCCGGTCGCAACCGCCGTCAGAAACACCTTGAGCATGATCCAGTTTCGCAGCTGCATCTGGCCGACGATCATTCCCGGCTCGAACACCCGCGATTTTTCCAGCGCGAATCCGAACACGATTCCCATCAGCGCGCCGCTCAGAATTCCGACTGCAACGGACGACATGATCATCCCTCCCTTGTTAAATTCGACGCAGCAGCAGCAAGGCGGTGGCAATACCGCCGGCGAACATCGCGGCGACCGCAACCGTCGAGCCGACCGATAATTGCGCCATCCCCGACAGGCCGTGGCCGCTGGTGCAGCCGTCGGCGATCCGGGCCCCGAACAGCATCAGGAAGCCGGCGCCAAACGCCACCGCGTAACGCAGGCTGGAGGACGACGAGCCGAGCGCCCTCGCCCAGATCGGCGAGACCGGGGCGCGGACCGCGCCGGACAGCTTCATCGATGCGAAGGCACCGAGCGCAATGCCCACGACCAGCGCCACCTGCCAGAGGTTCTTGGCATTGGCGGCGATATGCTTGGCCGCGTAATCGATATTGAGCAGCGAAGGATCGACCATGCCGGCGACCGCTGCACCCACCGTGACATAGGAGGAAGAGGCCCCCAGCGCGGTCTGGATGATCAGGAATGCCGGTATTTGCAGCAGGCCTATCAAGATACCCGCAGCGTAAGGCGACCAGGCCTTGTCAAAAGGCGACATCATGAACCTCCCCTGATTGATATATTAGCATTTGATAATATATTGCGCCGAGCGAGTCCATGATTGATTTGGATCAACCGGGCGCCCGAGCGGGGCGAATAAAAGTTCTTGCGGGGCAGCGGCGATTTGCTGCGGATCAATGCGCGCGATCGAAGCGCTGCCAGAGTGCGTTTTTCTTCAACCCGGAAGGTACGCCGATGTTCAAGATTTCAGTACTCATATGGATGGTGTTGGGCACTGCGGTCGCCGGCACCGCCATGATCGCGGTGCTGGCGGTCCCCTCCCTCGCCGCCGAGGCGATGAAGAACATTCCGTTGGCGGTGCTCGGCGGATTCGTACTGGCGATGCCGCTATCCTATCTGGTGGCAAGAAGAATCAGCGCCTCCACGGCGCGATAATCCGAAAGCAGAAACGGCATGGGCGAAACCATCATCGAAGGGCCGCTCTATGCGCCCCGCAAGAAGGTCTATCCGCAGGCCGTCCACGGCCGGTTTCGCCGGATCAAGTGGGCATTGCTCATCGTCGGGCTGGCGGTCTACTACCTGCTGCCGTTCGTGCGCTGGGACCGCGGACCGGGACTGCCCAATCAGGCGGTGCTGCTCGACCTGCCGAATCGCCGCTTCTATTTCTTCTTCATCGAGCTGTGGCCGCAGGAAGTCTATTACTTCACCGGCCTGCTGATCATCGCGGCGATGGCGTTGTTCCTGATGAACGCGCTGGCCGGCCGCATCTGGTGCGGCTATCTCTGTCCGCAGACCATCTGGACCGACCTGTTCTACGCCGTCGAGCGCTGGGTCGAGGGCGACCGCCGCGACCGCATCCTGAAGGACAAGCGCGGCTGGAGCTTCCGCCACGTGCGCGAGGTCGCGACCAAGCACTTCCTGTGGCTGATGATCGCCTGGTGGACCGGCGGTGCCTGGGTGCTGTATTTCGCCGATGCGCCGACGCTGGTGAAGGAACTCGCCACCCTGCAGGCGCCGTTCGTCGCCTATCTCTGGATCGGCATCCTGACGGCGACCACCTATGTCTTTGCCGGCCACGCCCGCGAGCAGGTCTGCATCTACATGTGCCCGTGGCCGCGCATCCAGGCGGCCTTGACCGACGAATGGGCGCTCAACGTCACCTACCGGCGCGACCGCGGCGAGCCCCGCACCTCCGTCAAGAAGGCCGAGCAGCTGCGCCTGGCCGGCCAGCCCGCCGGCGACTGCATCGACTGCCACCAGTGCATCAATGTGTGCCCGACCGGCGTCGATATCCGCGACGGCATCCAGCTCGGCTGCATTCAATGCGGGCTGTGCATCGATGCCTGCGACGCGATCATGCTGCAGACCGATAGGCCGCCCGGACTGATCGCCTACGATACCGACATCAACGCCGAGCGCCGCCTCGCCGGCAAACCGCCGATCTATCGCCTGATCCGGGCCCGCACCATTCTCTACGCCGCCATCATCGCCGTGGTCGGCGGCATCATGCTGTACACGCTGGCGACCCGCAGCCCGCTCGGCATCAGCGCGCTGCACGAGCGCAGCCCGCTGTTCGTCACCCTCGCCGACGGCAGCGTCCGCAACGATTATACCGTGCGCTTCCTCAACAAGGCCGGCGTTTCCCGCGTCTTCGCCCTCGAGATGACAGGGCTTCCCGCTGCGGAAATCCGCACCTCGGGGATCGAACGCGGCGCCGACGGCAAACTGCTCGTCGAGGTCGGGCCGGACCAGACAAGGGAAATCAGGGTATCGGTGCAGGTGCCGGCGGCAAAGCTGCCGAAGGAAGCCACCGATATCGAGTTCAGGGCCGCCGATGTCGAAACCGGCCGATCAGCGTCGGTGCGCGACCATTTCGTGCCGGGCAGGTAGCCCCGCACGCAACGGGCGTTTGCCGCCGCCCTCGTGTCCCGGACGCGGTGCAGCGACCCACGCACCGCTGTCATCGCCCGGCCCCGACCGGGCGACCCCGTATTCCAGAGAAGCCAGCGATTGAACCGCAAAGCCGCGGCGTACTGGGTCCCCCGCTTTCGCGGAGGACGACGGCTGGTGAATGACGCGGCCCCTACGCCGTCCTTAGCGCCGGCGGCGCGGACGGCCGTATCAGCGCGAACGCCACCTGGATGATGCCACCCGCCAGCCCCAGCGCCACGCCGATCCGCCACGCCATGGTGTAGGAGCCCAGTGAATCGTACAGCAGGCCGCCGCCATAGGCGCCAAGGAAGCTGCCGAGCTGGTGGCTCATGAAGGCAAGCCCCTGCACCATCGCCTGCCACTGCAGCCCGAACATCTCGGCCACCGCGCCGGCGACCAGCGGCCCGACACCCATCCAGAGAAAACCCATGAGCGCGCCGAACAGCAGCGTCGATGCCGGGGACGGCGGCAGCGTGAAGTACCAGGCCAGAATCAGCGAGCGCGCGATGTAGATGCCGCCGAGCAGCGCCAGCTTGTTCCAGCGCTGGCCGGCCCAGCCGAAGAACAGGCTGCCCAGCACGTTGAAGCCGCCGATCATGCCCAGCGTCTGCGCTGATAGCATCGGGTCCATGCCGCAGATCGCGAGATAGGACGGCAGATGCGTGGTGAGGAACACCAGCTGCATGCCGCAGACGAAATAGGCCAGCGTCATCACCACGAACGACGCGTTGCCGAACGCGATCTTCACCGCGACCGCGGCCGAGGTATCGGCGATGTCGTCGGGCCCCTTCGGCGGCAGCGGCACCTTGTCCACCCGGCCCGCGTACCAGGCCGCCGGCAGCATGAACAGCGACAGGATGAGAAAACCCATCATGCCGGTGCGCCAGCCAAATCCCTCGTTCAGGAGCTGGCCGATCGGCGCCGACAGCAAGGCGCCGAGCGACCCCGCCGCCGAGACGATACCCATCACCGTGCTGCGTACCGCCGCCGGCACCGAGCGCGCCGCCACCGACATCGCGATCGCGGCCGCGGTGCACGCCAGCGAGGTGCCGATCAAGATACCGCCGCCGATCATCACGCTGAGCATGCCTTGCGCGCTGGCCAGCAGCGCGAGGCCGACGATATAGAACAGCGAGCCGACCATCATGATCGGGCGAAAGCCGTAGCGCACGGTCATGGCGCCGGCCAGCGGCTGCAGGAATCCCCAGGCCAGGTTCTGCACCGCCAGCGCCAGCGTGAAATCGGACACCGAGATCTTGATGTCCTGCGTCAACGGCTGCAGGAAAATGCCAAGGCTCTGCCGCAGGCCCATGCTCAACGTCAGCATGATGGAGGCGCCGATCAGGATGGGCAATGTGGGACGCAGGATCTGCAGCAGGAACATGGTTGTTTTTCTTCCGTTGGGCCGCGGCCGCAATTTACCGCCCTGCCGTCGCATCGGACTTGATTACACCGACCTGTGTAATTAATGTGGGAGCGTTGCCGCTGTCAAGGCAGGCGGAGAAAGGTTTTCTTCTCGATATGCCGTCAGGCGAAAAACAGACCATGCGAGAGCGGATTCTCGAAACCGCCGACCTCCTGTTCTATCAGCGCGGCATCCGCGCGGTCGGCGTCGACACCATCGCCGCCGAGATCGGCATCAGTAAGCGCACGCTGTACAACCACTTTCCCTCCAAGGACGAACTGATCGCGGCCTATCTGGCGGGTCGCTTCACCAGGGCACCCGCATCCGACAAGCCGCCGGTCGAACAGATCCTCGGCACCTTCGACCGGCTCGAGCGCGGTTTTGCGGCCAAGGGTTTTCGCGGCTGCCCGTTCGTCAATGCGGTCGCCGAACTCGGGACCGAGGAGCAGTCGGTCCGGAAAATCGCAATCGCCTTCAAGGAAAGCCGCCGCCTCTGGTTTCGCGATCTGTTGCAGCAGCTCGGCGTCGCCGATGCGGAGGGTCTTGCCACCCAGCTGACGCTGCTGGTCGACGGCGCGATCGCGCAGGATCTCGTGCGCAACGATCCGTCGATGGCCCGCGCGGCGAAGCAAGCGGCGACGGTGCTGCTGGCGAATGCGGGGGTGGAGGTCGATGAGCAGAAGAGTTCGCGCGCCGCTCCGAAGTGACGTGACGTCGCCTCACCACACACAACTGTCGTCACCCGCGAAGGCGGGTGATCCAGTATCCCAGAGACATTAGCGATTAAACCGAGAGGCCGCGGCGTACTGGGTCCCCTTCGCGGGGATGACAACCGATGATGTGGCTGGCACTTTGCCACGCATCCCCGACTCAGGCCGCCGCCGAAACCACCCTGTTTCGCCCGTCATGCTTGGCCCGGTACAGCGCGTTGTCGGCGCGCTTCAGCACGTCCGCGACCGGCTCGCCCTTGGTCTCCAGCGTCGACAGCCCGATCGAGATCGTGACCTCGATGCGCTTGGTGCCCTTGTTCACGGCAAAAGGTTCGCCTGCGATCGAGCGGCGCAGCCGTTCGGCCACCATGCCCGCGACATGCAGGTCGGTTTCCGGCATCACGATGACGAACTCCTCGCCGCCGTAGCGGCAGGCCAGATCGATGCCGCGGATCGACTTGCGGATCCGCACCGCGAATTCGCGCAGCACGTCGTCGCCGGCGTCGTGGCCGTAATTGTCGTTGATCGACTTGAAGAAATCGATGTCGAGCATCATCAGCGCCAGCGGCTTGCCGCGGCTGGAGGCTTGCTCGGCCAGCGCGCCGAGATGGCTTTCCATGTAGCGGCGGTTATGCAGCCCGGTCAGCGCGTCGGTGATCGCGGCCTCGATCGAGTGCTGCATGTTGTCGCGCAACTGGTCGGTGTAGCGCCGCCGGCGAATTTGCGTTCGTGCCCGCGCCAGCAGCTCGTTCTTGTCGACGGGGCGCAGCAAATAGTCGTTGACGCCGATTTCGAGGCCACGCAGCAGCCGCGCATTGTTGTCCGCGTCGGCGATCGCCAGGATCGGCACCTGCCGGGTGCGCTCCAGCGAGCGCGCCTGGCTGCACAGCCGCAGGCCGTCGAAATTGTCGAGACCGAGCGAGACGATCAGCAGGTCGTAATTGCCCTCGGCGGCGTGAAACAGCGCCTCGGACGGGTTGGCTTCGACATCGACGGTGTGTTCGGTGGAGAGCACCGGCGCCAGCCGCTCATAGGACGACGGCCGGTCGTCGACCAGGAGGATGCGGCCGCCCTTCCCGGTATCGGAGACAGCATTGCGCTCCGGCGCCTGCACGCCGATCTCCAGCGAGGTGATGGCGCGCATGCGCAGCTCATCGGTCATCATCTTCAGGCGGGTCAGCGACCGCACCCGGGCGATCAGCACGACGTCGGACACCGGTTTGGTCAGGAAATCGTCGGCGCCGGCCTCCAAGCCGCGGATGCGATCGGACGGGCTGTCGAGCGCGGTGACCATCACCACCGGAATGAAATGGGTCGCCGGATTGGACTTCAGGCGGCGGCAGACTTCAAAACCGTCCATATCCGGCATCATGACGTCGAGCAGGATGATGTCGCATTCGGCGCGTGAGCAGACCTCGAGCGCCTCGGTGCCGTTGGCGGCGGTCAGCACATCGAAATACTCGGCCGACAGGCGGGCTTCCAACAGCTTGACGTTGGCGGGCACGTCGTCGACGACCAGAATACGCGCAGACATCGAAATTACTCCTATCCGATAAAACGCCGGACGGTCTCAATAAATTTGCCGACCGAAATCGGCTTCGACAAATAGGCCTCGCAGCCGCCCTCGCGGATGCGTTCCTCGTCGCCCTTCATCGCGAAGGCGGTGACGGCAACCACCGGAATCGCGCGCAGCTCCGGATCGTCCTTGATCCAGCGCGTGACCTCGAGGCCGGACACCTGCGGCAACTGAATATCCATCAGGATCAGATCGGGACGCAGCTTGCGCACGAGATCGAGCGCCTCGAAACCGTTTGACGTGCCCGAGGTCTGATAGCCGTGCGCCTCCAGCAGATCGCGAAAGAGCTTCATATTGAGCTCGTTGTCCTCCACGATCAGGACGGTTTTGGCCATCCCGTCCCTCCCAATCTCCTAAAAGGAAACAGACCGGCTGCGGTGCATCAGGCACTGCCGCCGGGTGTCGATATCTGATTCAAACTAGCGCCAGATTCGCTCTAACCCGTTAAGCTCACATGCCGTCTTTCTGCGAAGTGGTTTCCACTTGCTTGAACACGTTCCGCAGACTCGGGCATGATGCTTACAAAATAGAGACCATAAGTTAGCGAAAGGCAAACGGATCAGTTGAAAAAGCCTGTTCACAACCCCCGGGAAGTAGCTGAAATCGTTGCGGTTCAGGCGCTGTCCTTCATCGCCGGCGAGCCTGAGCGGCTGGGCCAGTTCCTGGCCGAATCGGGAATCGGCCCCGAGACCCTGCGCACCGCCGCGGCCGCCCCCCGATTCCTGGCCAGCGTGCTGGATTTCATCATGCGCGATGACGCAACCGTGAAGGCGTTTGCGAGCGTCTCGCAACTCCACCCCACCAACATTGCCGCGGCGCACCAGGCGTTGAACGACCCGCAATGGGAGCGCGACGTGCCGTGACATCAGCCGCGCCGGCATTGACGGGACCGACCTGCTTTTGCCGGGACTGCCTCCATGACCAGGATTTCTCGGCCCGCCGGTGCGGCGAATGCGGTTCCCCTCGCCTGCTTCGGCACCACACCCTGCCCGCGCTGACGCTGGCCCACATCGATTGCGACGCGTTCTACGCCACCGTCGAGAAGCGCGACAATCCTGATATCGCCGACCGGCCGGTGATCATCGGCGGCGGCAAGCGCGGCGTGGTTTCGGCCGCCTGCTACATCGCCCGCACCTTCGGGGTGCGCTCGGCGATGCCGATGTTCAAGGCGCTGGAGCTGTGCCCACATGCGGCCGTGATCCGCCCCGACATGACGAAATATGTCAGGGTCGGCCGCGAGGTGCGGCACGCCATGCAGGCGCTGACCCCGCTGGTCGAGCCGTTGTCGATCGACGAGGCGTTTCTGGACCTGGCCGGCACCCAGCGCGTCCACGGCATGATCCCCGCCAAGGTACTGGCGCGATTTGCCCGCGACGTCGAGCGCGACATCGGCATCTCCGTTTCGGTCGGCCTGTCCTGCAACAAGTTTCTGGCCAAGATCGCCTCCGACATGGACAAGCCGCGCGGCTTCGCCGCGATGGATCAGAACGAGGCGCGCGCGATGCTGGCCGACAAGCCGGTCGGATTCATCTACGGCGTCGGACCGGCGACCCAGGAAAGGCTGCTGCAGCGCGGCTTTCGCACCATCGCCGACCTGCAGCGCGCCGACGAGATCGAGATGATGAAGCAGTTTGGCGGCGAAGGCCGCCGGCTGTGGCGGCTGGCGCGCGGCATCGACGACCGCAGCGTCGAGCCCGAACGCGGCGCCAAGACCATCTCGAACGAGACCACGTTTGAAACCGACATCCGCGACTTCGCCACGCTGGAAAAGACGCTGTGGCGGCTCTGCGAGAAAGTATCGTCCCGGCTCAAGAACAGCGACCTTTCGGGGCTGACCATCACGCTGAAACTGAAGACCGCCGATTTCAGGCAGCGCACCCGCTCGCAATCGATCCACGCCCCGACCCAGCTGGCGGCGAAAATCTTCGCCGTCACCCGCGAAATGCTGGCGAAGGAAATCGACGGCACCGCGTTCCGCCTGATGGGCGCCGGCGTCAGCGCGCTGCGCGCGGGATCGCTGGCCGACGACACCGACATGCTGGACCGCCGCTCCGCCCATGCCGAACGCGCCATCGACGGCCTGCGCAAGAAGTTCGGCGATGCCGCCGTGATCCGGGGCATCGCGTACAAGGGACCGGAAACAGCGGACGAGGAATAGGAGCCGTAGGGTGGGCAAAGCTGTCGCCATCGCTCGCAGAGCGAAGGCGAAAGCGTGCCCACCGAAACGTCCAGACGGAAAAATGGTGGGCACGGCGCGAAGCGCGCGCCTTTGCCCAGCCGAAGCTGTTCCATTTTGAGACGGCTTTTTTGACGCAGTTCCATCCGCATTTTCCCAATGGCCGCGGCATTGTTGCCCATGAATGGCCACCATTGCCCGTCACTAGCGCCACATCCGACGTGACCGACACCGGTGTCGTCCGTCCAGATCGCAACACGACTCCATGTCTGTTGCGTGCGCATGGCTTTGCTCATCGGGCAAACGCCGACTGACGCCTTTGGCGTCGAAAGAAAATCAAGGACACTTAATGCTGAAAACTACCCTTATTGCCGCAGCGTTTTGCTGCGCGTCTTCGATCGTTCATGCCGAGACATGCACCGCTTCCCAATACGGCATCGGCGATGGCTATCACGGCAAGCGCACCGCCTCTGGAGAACGGTTCAACACCCACGCTCTGACCGCTGCGCACAAGACGAGAGGATTTGGCTCCCGCGTTACCGTCACCAACAAGGCAAACGGTCGGAGCGTATCGGTTCGCATCACCGACCGCGGCCCCTTCGTCAGAGGTCGATGCATCGACCTCTCTTACGCGGCCGCCAAGGCGATTGGGATGGGCGGGCTAGCGAAGGTCGTGGTTCAATAGAGGTAACCGTAGCCCGGATTGCGCCATCGGGCGGCGTTTCACGCCGGCCCGTTGGGTCCTTCCGGGCTACCAGGATTCATCGCCGCCTGTGCTATATCGAACGACGCGATTCATGGCAGCAGGGTAAGAAGATGCAGATCAGTTTCAAGAACAAGCGCGTGGTCGTCGCCGGCGGCAGCAGGGGGATCGGCAGGTCGATTGCGCTGGCCTTCGCAGGTGCCGGGGCCTCGGTGTCGATCTGCGCGCGAGGTCAGGCCGGACTCGATGCGACGGCAGGCGAAATCAGGGCGCTTGGTGCCAGGGTTCATGCCGTTCCCTGTGATCTCGCGGACAAGGAATCCATCGCAGCCTATGTCGCCGCCGCGGCGGCTTCGCTCGGCGGCATCGATATTCTCGTCAACAACGCGTCCGGCTTCGGCGGCGGCGACACCGAGGAAGGCTGGAGCAAGGGATTCGATATCGATGTGATGGCAACGGTCCGCGCCTCGAATGCGGCGATCCCGCATATCGAGCGCAGCGGCGGCGGGGCGATCGTCAATATCTCGTCGATCTCCGGGCTTGGCGCCAGCGCGAGATCCGCCTCCTATGCGGCGGTCAAGGCCGCCGTCATCAACTACACGCTGTCGCAGGGCCTGATGCTGGCGCCGAAGAAAATTCGGGTGAACGCGATTGCACCCGGCTCTATCGAATTTCCGGGCGGCCTGTGGGAGACCAACAAGACGACGAATCCGCAGCTCTACGATGCGGTATTCAAGTCCATTCCGTGGGGCCGCATGGGCAAGCCGGAAGAGGTCGCGAACGCCGCACTGTTCCTCTGCAGCGAGCAGGCTTCGTGGATCACCGGACAAACCCTGACGGTCGATGGCGGCCAGTCGCTCGGCTGATCGACCTGGCCAAGGTGCCGGGACGAGACCGGCGAACCACCAGGGTGATCTGCCGGTCGGCCCTGTCTCGGCACATCCAGCGTCCCGCGCCAAAAGAATTCTTGTCAACGCGTCGTTGCGAAAACGACGAATTCTCCAGCCATTTCAACAAATCCACCCGACGGGCAAATCGCTTCCGATTATCGGAACTGCATGTCAATCCCTCGCGATAAAAATATTCTGGTTTTCCGAATACAAAAGTTGCGTTATATCTCGCCGCATCCCGTTCCATTCGGAGGGGCGTTTCGCGAACGTCACGAACGTGGGGATGGGCTGCGGTGGACGCTAAGGCGCGCGAGACGGGCGATGTCGAAGCGGACTGGCGAAATCGTGTGGTTCCGACACCCCAATGGCAGGTGTCAAGTTCGCGTCACGGCGCGGGCGACGGTGGCAACAGTGCAGGGCTCACCGAGAAGAGCACGTATAAGCCGTAAACCACTGCGCAGGGAAAGCCGGATGCCTCCGCTTCACC
>JBDRNF010000061.1:0-4389 GCA_043811435.1 Pseudomonadota bacterium | reverse complement strand
ACCGACGTGCCGAAGATCGTCGACTGGTACATGCAGGGCAAGATCGAGATCGATCCGATGATCACCCATGTGATGCCGCTGGCCGAGATCAATACCGCGTTCGAACTGATGAAGCGCGGTGAATCCATCCGCGGCGTGGTGACGTTCTGAGATCGATTGCCACAGCCGGGGTGCAAGCCCCTGCCTGATCGGTCGCGTGCTCCGTGCAAATACGGATACGCTGGGAGCACGCGCACCAGTCGTTAGTCATAATCCGGTCGAATGGACGCCGATCACCATGCATTAGCAAATATCGTCGCATGTCGTTTGTAGACATCCGATGATGGTAACAACCGATGGACGGCCCGATCGACCGACGCGCGCTTGACGAACCCGTGCATTCGCAGGGTAGCCGGAGCAATGCCGAAGGCTGGGATCCGTGGACGGACAACCCGCGCAACGCCCGGCTCAGCCGTCAGTTTGGATGGCTGGTAACGATAGCGGTCGGAAACCTGTCCATACTTGCCATCGACCTCTACAGTCTGGGTGACAACTTTTGGACGGCCGTCAGTTTGCGGCTGCTGGTGGTCACGCCTTTGGTGCTGCTTGCGCTTGGCATCAACCGCTGGTCGAGCAATCACCGTTTGCAGACCGTCGCAAGTGCCTGCGCGACGGTGTCGCTGGTCGCGACAACGGCGATCATCGGCCAATTGGCGCAGGAGCCCTTTGCCAGCCGCTATCTGATGGCAGGACAGTTTGCCATCTTCGCCGGAGCGGTATTTGCGGCCCTGCCCTGGCGCGCTACGCAGATCATGACGGTCGTCTCGACCGCCGCCTACGCGCTGGTCGTCGCGAGCGCGCTGCAGTTTCCGCCGAGGATGGTCAATCTGGATCTGGTCGGGTCCAACATTCTGATAGCCATCCTGGCGCTGTATGTCCGCAGGGAGAAGGACGCCCGGATGAACGAGATTCTCCTGATGCGCCGTATTGACGCGCGGCGAACCGACGAGCTTCGCAAGGCCAACGCCAGGCTGTCGCAGCTTTCCAGCACCGACGCGCTGACGGGTGCCTTCAACCGGCGCTACCTCGAGGTGTTCGCCGACAGCTGGTCCACCTCCATCGTCCCATCGCTCAGCAGCGGCGTATTGATGATCGATGTCGATCACTTCAAGCTGTTCAACGATCTGAGCGGGCACGCGGAAGGCGACCGTTGCCTGCAACTGGTCGCTGGGGCGATACGAAGCGCCCTCCGGTCACCGGATGACATCGTTGTCCGCTACGGCGGGGAGGAGTTCGTGGTGATTCTTCCGGCCGCGGATCCGTCCGAAGCCCTCGCCGTCGCCGAAAGGTTGCGCAGTGCGGTAAGCGACCTGCAGATTCCCCATCCCGGTCTCGGGACCCACGCTGTCGTCACCGTCAGCATCGGCACATGCGTCGCATCGCCCGGCGAGAACATCATCGACACCATCGATCGCGCTGACAAGTTACTGTATGCTGCAAAAAAGGGTGGCCGGAACCGCGTTTCGGCTTGAACCGCGCCGGATCGATCAACCGATGGGGCGCAGCAACCTCCCCGGAGGCCGTGAGAGATGCGCCTGCAATTTCAAACCGTCGATGTATTCACCGGCACCCAATTCGTCGGCAACCCGCTTGCCGTCGTCCTGAACGCCGAGGGACTGTCCACCGGGCAGATGCAGGCGATCGCCGCCGAATTCAATCTGGCGGAGACGACTTTCGTGCTGCCGCCCCGGGACGCCGCGCATACGGCTGAAGTGCGGATCTTCACGCCACGCAGCGAGATGCCGTTTGCCGGCCATCCCAATGTCGGCACCGCTTTCGTGCTGGCCCGCGCAGGCTCCAGTCACGGCCGGCCCGTCGGCGGCGACCGCGTCATCTTCGAGGAAAAGGCCGGACTGGTCCCGATCGAGATCTTGCGGGAAGGCGCGGCCGTGGTGGGTTCGAAACTCGCCTCCCCGCAGCCGCTCTCGGTCGGCGCGGAGGTTGCGGGCGAACTGGTCGCGTCGGCTTGCGGAATCTCGCTCGCCGACATCGAGACCGTCCATCATCGCCCGCGTATCGCATCCTGCGGCGCACCGTTCATTCTGGCCGAACTGAAGAGCCGCACGGCGCTGATCGGGGCAAGCCCGAACGGCGATGTGTTCCGGCTAGAAGTCAGCAAGCAGCCGGCCGTCAGCATCATGCTCTACACGCAGGTCCATGAGGCCGACATCGATATCCGGGCGCGGATGTTCGCGCCGCACCACAACATTCCCGAGGATCCGGCGACCGGCTCCGCCAATGTCGCGCTGATCGGCCTGCTCGCTCACCTGCGCCCGGAGGCGAACCTTTCGCTGTCGAAGACGATCGCGCAAGGCGTGGAGATGGGACGGCCGAGCATCCTGCAGGCGCAGGCCGACAAGAAAGACGGCACGGTTGCCGTAACCTATATCGGCGGCCGCTGCGTGCCTGTCATGTCAGGGACGATCGATCTGGCCTGAGGGGATCAGAACTCTTCCGGACAGGGATCAACGATCTTCCACATGTCCTTGCCGTTCTTGATCTTCTTCATCTCGGTGGTCAGCCCGCCATTCCGGCGGATCCAGTCCTTCACCGGCTGAGGGTAATAGGACATCAGGTCGGACGTTCCTTCCGAGCTGGTGACCTTGATGCCGAAGGTAAACGCCTTGTCGTAATAGGCCTGGTGGAAGCCGAGGCTGGCGCGCGGCGTCACGCAGACCTTGTTCATCGGCACGATGCCGAACACCATCGTGCAGGCCGAGTTGCAGATACCGTCGATGATGACGCGTTCCTTGCGGTCGCGGATGCGTTCGTACTTCGCCTTGTATTCGGTGACATAGCCGCCGTGATCCCGGGTGATGCGCAGATCTGCGCGCGCCGGCGACACCGCCAGCAGCGAGAGCAACAGCAAGGGCAGAAATGTGATGCGCATGGATCGATCGAAAACCGGGTAGACGGACCATTGGCCCCAAGCGGAGCAGATGGCAGGACTCTGGCGGCACTATGTTGGAATTTCGTTAAGCATTCCGAAAAGGCGAAAAAGGGGCATACGACGACGATCGGCACCCATTTGAGGGGATTTTTCCCTCAAACGGAACCCAAATGGCCCAAAGAGTCTCCCCAACTCTCCCTCAGCGGACTCCGTCTCCGTTGTAAGGTGGCCTTGGTTTACTGATCAGAGAGAGTCGGGCGTACGCAATGTCGAGGCCTTATCGGCGTTGCGCAATTCCTGTTCCGCCAGGTGGTAAAATTCATCGTCCCGGCCTTCGGGCTTGCCAGCCTGCTCCCAAAGTTCATAGGCGCGGTGGATGATCTGCTCTTTGGTCGGCTGTTCCATTGCATTCCTCTCCAGAACGAGAAGCACAACCCGCCGCGCCTTGGAGGTTGCTAAAGACGGCAGGCTGTGCAGGCCGCGCTCCCGAGAAGAACGCCGCCCGATAGGGAAAGTCTGTCTATTTCAACTTGTTCCGACCAAAGGTCTCCAGCGAGACCTCGATGCGAGAAATGGACCGCACGGAGGCCCGCAGCAAAGCGGCTAGCCTGCGCGCAAGGCGGGATGGCCCTTCCCGGCCAAGTCTGGTAATCGGAGCCGTCGAACCCCGTTCGGCACCCGTTTTCAATGCGCTTGACAGTGGCTCTGAGAAATTAGAACCCTGCGCTAACACATTGAAAACATTGATGCGCTCGTAGCTCAGCTGGATAGAGCATCGGATTTCGATTCCGAGGGCCGGGAGTTCGAATCTCTCCGAGCGCGCCATTTCACCTGACGCCCCGTCAGCCCTAACCCGCCAGCGTCCGCCGCAGCCGAGCGATCGCGGCCGGCAGGCCGCGGACCCTCATGACGCGGCCGGTGGCGTCGTAGTCTTCGGAGAGCACGCGGGCATTCTCGTAGACGTCGCTGAGCAGTCCCTGCTTCGCATAGGGCAGCATCAACTCGTCCTCCACCATCGACGCCTCGAAGAACGCGATGATGGTCTCGCGCAGCGCGGCCACGTCCGGCGCCGACGCCGCCGAGAGCAGGATCGCGTCGGGATGCTTTTCGCGCAACGCGACGCGATCATCCTCGGTCACGCGGTCGATCTTGTTCAGCAGCAGGCGCGACGGAACGGCGTCCGCGCCAATCTCCTTGAGCACGTTGCGGCTCACCTCGAGCTGCGATTCGTAGGTGGGATCGGAGGCGTCGACGACGAACAGCAGCAGCGAGGCTTCCAGCGCTTCGGCGAGCGTCGAGCGGAACGAGGCGACCAGATCGTGCGGGAGCTTTTTGATGAAGCCGACGGTGTCCGAGACCAGCACGCGCGGCCGGTTCTCCGGCTGCAGCGCGCGCACCGTGGTGTCCAGCGTCGCGAACAGCTTGTCCTCGACCAGCACCTCGCTGCCCGTCAGCGCCCG
>JBDRNF010000060.1:0-141867 GCA_043811435.1 Pseudomonadota bacterium | reverse complement strand
GGTGGTGTTCGGATTGAGAGTTCACCCCCCCGTCTCACACTTCGCTTCGCTCAGTGTAAGCCGACCCTCCCCCTCCAGGGGAGGGTAAGAGATGAACGATGGCGCGCGCCAGATTGCGCGCAGGGGAGCGAACAACGCCATGGGACCACTCGAGGGCATCAAGGTCATCGACATGACGTCCGTGCTGATGGGGCCCTATGCCACCCAGATGCTCGGCGACTACGGTGCCGACGTCATCAAGGTCGAAACGTCAGACGGCGACGTGACGCGGCAGATCGGGCCGACCCGGCATCCCGGCATGGGGCCGGTGTTCCTCAACACCAACCGCAGCAAGCGCTCGATCTGCCTCGACCTGAAGAAGGCGGCGGGGCGCGACGCCGTGCTGCGGCTGATCGCGACGGCCGACGTGCTGGTCTACAACGTTCGGCCGCAGGCGATGGCGCGGCTGCAGCTCGGCTACGACGTGGTCTCGAAAATCAATCCGCGGCTGATCTATGCCGGCGTGTTCGGGTTCGGCCAGGACGGGCCCTATGCGGCAAAGCCCGCTTATGACGATCTGATCCAGGGCGCCACCGCGCTTCCCGCGCTGATGGCGCAGACCAGCGACGGCGTGCCGCGTTACGTGCCCAATGCGCTGGTCGACCGCATCGTGGGCTTGACGGCCGTCGGGGCCATCTGCGCCAGCCTGGTGCATCGCGATCGTACCGGGCGTGGCCAGCGCGTCGACATTCCGATGTTCGAGACCATGGCGGGGTTCGTCATGGGCGACCACATGGGCGGCCTGACCTACGAGCCGCCGCTCGACAAGGGCGGGTATGCGCGGCATCTGTCGCGCGACCGGCGGCCCTACAAGACCTCCGACGGCTACATCTGCGTGATCGTGTACAACGACAAGCAATGGGAAAATTTCTTTGCGGCGACCGGACGCGACGACCTGCGCCGCGATCCCAAGTTTGCGACGTTTGCCGGACGCGCCGTTAATATCGATACCGTCTATGCCGAACTGGCGCGCATTCTCGAAACGCGCACCACCGCCGAATGGACCGATTTGCTGGTCAAGGCCGACGTGCCCGTGATGCCGATGCATGATCTCGAGAGCATGTTGCAGGACCCGCATCTGGTCGCGACCGATTTCTTCCCCGTGGTCGATCATCCGACCGAAGGGAAAATCCGCAACATGAAGGTCGCCGCCGCCTGGTCGGACACGCCTGTCGGGCCGGCGCGGCTGGCGCCGCGGCTCAACGAACACGGTGAGGAAGTTCTGCGCGAGGTCGGCTACTCCGCCGACGAGATCGCGGCACTGGTCCGCGACGGCGTCACCGCAACAGCGCCCGCCACGAGGAATTGAGACCATGGATTTCGCACTCACCGCCAACCAGGAATCGATCCGCGACGCCATCGGCAAGATCTGCACCCGGTTCGACGACGCCTACTGGCTGAAGAAGGACAAGGAAGGCGGCTACCCCGCCGACTTCCACCGGGCGCTGGCCGATGCCGGCTGGCTCGGCATCTGCATCCCCGAAGAATATGGCGGCTCGGGTCTGGGCATCACCGACGCCGCGATCATGATGCGGACCATTGCCGAATCCGGCGCCGGCATGTCCGGCGCCTCCGCCGTGCATATGAACGTGTTCGGGCTGAACCCGGTCGTGGTATTCGGCACCGACGAGCAGCGCCGGCGCATGCTGCCGGGAATCGTCGATGGCCGCGACAAATCCTGCTTCGCCGTCACCGAGCCGAATACCGGACTGAACACCACGCAGCTGAAGACCCGCGCGGTCCGGACCGGCGACAAGTACATCGTCAACGGCCAGAAAGTCTGGATCTCGACCGCGCAGGTCGCCAACAAAATCCTGCTGCTGGCGCGCACCACGCCGCTGGAGGAGGTGAAGAGCCCGACCCACGGCCTCAGCCTGTTCTATACCGACTTCGACAAGCAGCGCGTCGCGGTGCATGAGATCGAGAAGCTGGGCCGCAAGGCCGTCGACTCCAACGAACTGTTCTTCGAGAACTTTGTGATTCCGGTCGAGGACAGGATTGGCGAGGAAGGCCGCGGCTTCGAATACATCCTGCACGGGATGAATCCGGAGCGCATCCTGATCGCCGCCGAAGCGGTCGGGCTCGGCAAGATCGCGCTGAAGCGCGCCACCGATTACGCGAAAAGCCGCATCGTGTTCAACCGTCCGATTGGCAAGAACCAGGCGATCCAGCATCCGCTGGCGAAGAACTGGATGGAGCTGGAAGCGGCGTGGCTGATGGTGATGTCGGCCGGCTGGCAATACGACCAGGGCCTGCCATGCGGCCCGGCCGCCAATGCCGCGAAGTATCTCGCCGGCGAAGCCGGCTTCCAGGCCTGCGAGCAGGCGGTGATGACCCACGGCGGTTTCGGTTACGCCAAGGAATACCATGTCGAGCGCTATTTGCGGGAATCGCTGATCCCGCGCATTGCCCCGATCAGCCCGCAGCTCGTTCTCAGCTTCATTGCCGAGAAGGTGCTGGGCCTGCCGAAATCGTATTGATGATGATCGGATATCTCAACTCGTCATTCCGGGACGCGCCACTCGGCGCGGGCCCGGAATCCATAACCACGATCGTGAGTATGGATTCCGGGCTCGTTCGCGTCGCTCACGCCCCGGAATGACGAAGGTCTGGAAAGCTGCGTCATGAGCTTCATCACCGGCGTCGGCCTCACATCCTACGGCAAGCACGAGGGCTCGTCCTCGCTCGACCTGATGAGCCAGGCCGCGCAGCTGGCGATATCAGACGCCGGCCTGAAGCGCAGCGAGATCGACGGCGTGCTGTGCGGCTACTCCACGGTGTCGCCGCACATCATGCTGGCGACCGTGTTCGCCGAGCACTTCGGGATCAGGCCGTCCTACGCCCACGCGGTACAGGTCGGCGGCGCCACCGGCCTCGCCATGACCATGCTGGCGCATCATCTGGTCGAGGCCGGGATCGTGAAGCATGTGCTGGTGGTCGGCGGCGAGAACCGGTTGACCGGGCAGAGCCGCGACGCCTCGATCCTGGCGCTGGCGCAGGTCGGGCATCCCGACTACGAGGTGCCGCTGGGACCGACCATCCCGGCCTATTACGGCCTTGTCGCCTCGCGCTACATGCATGAATACGGCGTGACGCAGGAAGACCTCGCCGAATTCGCGGTACTGATGCGCGCGCACGCGTTGACCCATCCAGGCGCGCAATTCCATGAGGCCATCACCGTCGCCGACGTGATGGCCTCCAAGCCGGTGGCGATGCCGTTAAAACTGCTGGATTGCTGCCCGGTGTCGGACGGCGGCGCGGCGTTCGTGATCAGCCGCGAGCGCACCGGGGAGGCCGGCGTGCGCGTGCGCGTGCGCGGCTGCGCCCAGGCGCATACCCATCAGCATGTCACGGCGGCGCCGGCCTTGAGCGAACTCGGCGCCGAGATTGCCATTGCCAGGGCGAAGCAGGCCGCCGGTGTTGGGATTTCAGACGTGCGCTATGCCGCGGTCTACGACAGCTTTACCATCACGCTGGCGATGCTGCTGGAAGATCTCGGGCTCGCCGGCCGCGGCGAGGCGGCGGCGAAGGTGCGGGCGGGGCATTTCAGCCGCGACGGCGCGATGCCGCTCAACACCCATGGCGGGCTGCTCAGCTACGGCCATTGCGGCGTCGGCGGCGCGATGGCGCATCTGGTCGAGACCCAGCTGCAGATGACGGGGCGGGCGGGGCAACGTCAGGTGCGGGATGCCTCGGTCGCGCTGCTGCACGGCGACGGCGGCGTGCTGTCGTCGCATGTCAGCATGTTCCTGGAGCAGGTGCGATGAGCGCGCGTATCGATGACTGGACCGCCGGCGCCGAAGCGATCGTCTATCAATCCTGCACCGCCTGCGGCGGCCTGCAATACTTCCGCCGCAGCTTCTGCGTCGCCTGCGGCGCGCAGGATCCGGTGGAGAAGCGCGCCAGCGGCGCGGGCACAGTCTACGCCACCTCGCTGGTGTGTCGCGCCGCCACTCAAGAAACCCGGGCGCATGTTCCCTACAACATCGTGCTGGTCGATACGGTCGAAGGCTTCCGCATGATGGCGCATGGCGACAATGACCTTTCCATCGGCGACAAGGTGACCGCGAAGTTCGTGCCGTTCGCGGGGCGGCTGGTGCCGTATTTCGAGAAGGTGTGACTCTTACCCTCCCCTGGAGGGGGAGGGTCGGCTCACATTGAGCGCAGCGAAATGTGAGCCGGGGTGGGGTGATCTCTCAGCTTGCACCGCTTCGCAACGAGAGACCTTCACCCCACCCCGATCGCTGCGCGATCGACCCTCCCCCTCCAGGGGAGGGTGAACTCACCGCACGTAAAACACGAGGCTGGCGATGACGAGCATTGCCGTCACCGCCAGCGTTTGCGCAAGCGCTTCCGAGGCCGCCCTTTTGGTGGCTTCCTTCATGCTGGTCTCCCTAGACTTGGCATCTTTTGGACATGACTCATCGTCGCGAGAGCGCGCGATCGATGGCCAGTATTTGTACTCGGAACACCCCGCGACGAGCATTCGCCTGTATGAGTCCCCACTCAGCGAACGTCGACCCCGTCAGGATCGAACAGCAATAAGGCGGCATTTTGACTCGGTTGTGTTGCTCCGCGGTCTGCGGCCCGATAGTGTCGGGCGGAAACCGGCGCTCCGGGAAAGCAATCAAGAACCGAAAACCCCAAGGTGAACCATGGCCCGCATCGACTATTGCGATACGACGAAATCGAACGAGCGCACCAAGGAAATTCTCGGCAAGAACCGCAACGCCAATATTTTCCGGATGATGGCGCATTCGCCGAGCTATTTCGAACAATATTGCCGGCTCGGCGGCGCGATCCGCCACAAGGGCGAACTCGATCCGGTGGTGCGGGAACTGGCGATCACGCGCACCGGCATCCTGTGCGAGGCGCCCTATGAAATCGTCGCGCACAAGCGCATCGGCAAGAATGTGGGCGTGAGCGACGAACAGAACGAGGCGCTGGAAAACTGGCAAGCCGCCACCTGCTTCAACGACGTGCAACGCGCAGCACTTGCCTTCACCGACGAGATCGTCAGGCTGCACAAGCCGACCGACGCGACCTTCAACGCCATCGCCGCAAAACTGACGCCGGCCGCGCTGGTCGAATTGCAGCTCTCGGTCGGCTTCTACGTCATGACTTCGAAGTTCCTGGAAACGTTTGCGATTGACATGCAGCCGGTGTCGGAAGTGGTGAGCTGATCTTGATCTCCTCCCCTCCCTCCACGCGCTCTTGCGCGTGGCGGGGAGAAGACTAATGCGCCGTCAGCAGATCCACCCTGGTATTGGCGACGATCAGGCGGTCGGACAGCAGTTGGGCGAGGTTGCGCATGATGCGTTCGCTGGCCCGCGGGTGCTGTTTGCGGAAGCGCTCGAAATCCCGCAAGGCGATTTCGTAGGCCGTGGCGGAGGCGTCGGCCAGCACGTCGGCGGAGCGGTGGGTTTCCAATAGCGCCATTTCGCCGAAGGCCATGCCGGCGGTGAGTGTCGCGAGTCTGATGCCGTCGGGCAGCGTAACGTGCACGGCGCCGCTGCGCAGAAAGAACAGCGACGTCGCGGGCTCGCCGGAGGTGACGATCTTTTCGCCCGCGCGGTAGGTCCGGACCGAGGCGATCGACGCCAGATCGGTCAGTTCCTCCGGCGTCAGGCCCGCCAGCAGCGCCTGCTCGGACAATTCGGTGGTCTCGTGAAAGTCGATCGCGCCGCCGTAGCGATAGACCATCTGGTCCTCGGCCCATTCGATGGCGGTATCGAGCAAAAAGAAGTCGCGCACATTCGAGAGTTCGCCGGTCCACTCGCCGATGATTTTCCATTCCCGCGAATCCCGCTTGATGCCCGAGAGAATGACGGTGACGCCGTGGGCGGCCAGTTCGCGAAACTCCTCGGCCACGAGGCGGGCGCCGGCGCGCGTCATCGAGGTCACCCGGCGCAGGTCGAAGATGACGAATTGCGGGCGGGGCCTGGCGGCGAGCTGACGCGACACGTAATCGACGTTGGAAAACGACAGCGTGCCCACCAGTTCGAGGACGCGGACATCCTGGTGATGCGCGGCGAGAATAGTGCGCTCATGCCGGCGGCGGTCGCGCCGTGAAGGATTTTTGCCGATGTCGTAGTCGGCGATGATGCTGGTGCGGGCGTCGTCGCTGCGGTTCAGCATGTGCAGATCGTAATGCTGCGACAGCGCCTCGCACACCTTGATGCCGCGCACGCTGTTGCCGTGGCTGTCGAGTTTCGGCGAATAGCTGCCGAGCCCGAGCCGCGCCGGCAATGCCGCCAGAATGCCGCCGCCGACGCCGCTCTTGGCGGGGATGCCGACGCGATAGATCCATTCGCCGGCGTAATCATACATGCCGGTACTGGTCATCACCGACAGCGTCCGCGAAATCGCGTAAGGCGTCATGACCTGCTCGCCGGTGACGGGATTGACGCCGCGGTTGGCCAGCGTCGCGGCCATCACGGCGATGTCGCGCGCGGTGACCAGCACGGCGCATTGCCGGAAGTAGGTCTCCAGCACCGCGTCGACGTCCTGGTTGATGACGTGAGACGTGCGCAGCAGATAGGCAATGGCGCGGTTGCGGTCGCCGCTGACGCTTTCCGAGGCAAACACGGCTTCGTCGACGGCGAGCTCACGCCCGGCGAACCGGCCCAGCGCCTGGCGGATATGGTCGAACGCGTCGTCGCCCTTGGCCTCGCGGATCAGGCTGGTGCAGGTGATCGCGCCGGCGTTGACCATCGCATTGAACGGATGGTTGTCGGCATTGAGCCGGATCGAATTGAAGGGGTCGCCGGATGGTTCGACGCCGATGGCGCTTTCGACCCGCGCAGCACCCAGCGTGTCCAGGGCCAGCGCGAATACGAAGGGCTTGGACATCGACTGGATCGTGAAGGGAATCCTTGTGTCGCCGGCCTCGTAGACATGGCCGTCGAGGGTGGCGAGACTGATGCCGAAATGGGCAGGGTCGGCCTTGCCGAGTTCCGGGATGTAGTCGGCGACGGTGCCGCCGGTCACTTGCGAAAAATCCGCATGGCAGCGGTCGAGGAACCGCAGCAGCGGCGGTTTCGAGGAGGCCCAGGAGGAGGGCGCGGCGGCAACGACTGGAGGCGGCTGTTTCATCGCCTCCAGTCTTGCCGTGCTATCAGCGAACGCGCAACCGCCCCGCGACAAGAGGTTGCCGGCGCATCAAGAGCAGCGCAATCGCAACCGCCGGTATCAGGATCGCCAGCCCGATGCTGGTGATCTGAAGTTGCGAGAGCGGGTTGATGCCGCCGCCGGGGGTCGCAATCACGAAACCACCAATCACCAGCAACACCCGCAGCGGCCATTCCAGCGCACCGGTGCGACGGAGGTCGCCGACGAAGACCTGGTAGCCCTGGATGCCGCCGCAGATGAACAGGATGCCGAACGCGGCCAGCCCCATCAGGCCGAGCGCCTCGAAATAGGGGCTATTGCCTTGCAGCACCAGCACCGGGTTCAGCACGAAGAAGAAGGGAATGAAGTAGATGATGCTGCCGACCCACATCGATTCCCAGCCCGTCTTCATGGCCGGTGAGCCCGCTATGCCCGCCGCGGCGAATGAAGCGATCGCGACCGGCGGCGTGATCGACGACAGCATCCCCCAGTAGAAGATGAACATGTGGACGGCCATCCTGTTGAGGCCGAGTTTTTCCAGCGCCGGCGCCACCAGGATGGCGAGGAAGATGTAGCAGGCCGTCGTCGTCAGCCCGAGACCGAGGATCAGGCTGGTGATCGCACACATTCCGAGCAGCATGAAGGCGTTGTCGCCGGCGATGTGCAAGAGGTCGTTGGCGAGGCTGGAGACCACGCCGGTCATCGAGAATGCGCCGATCAGCAGGCCGCAGCCGGCGAGAATGCCGATGAGTTCGACGAAGGTGCGGCCGTTGAGCTCGAGAAACTTGGTGATCGAGGAAAGTGTCCAGCGGGTATCCTTGGAGAACAGCTGGTTCAGCACCAGAAGCAGCGCGGTGGCATAGAACGGCGCATGGCTCTCGCGCTTGAAGTGCAGCAGCATGACGACCAGCAGGGCGATGACGAAGATATAGTACCAGCCGTCCTTGATCGTCTCCATCAGCTTCGGCAGTTCGGAGCGCGGGATGCCCTCGAGACCGTGCCGGGCGGCGTAGGAATCCACCTGCATGAACAGGCCGATATAGAACAACACCGCGGGAATGATCGCGGCCAGCGCCACCTCGGCGTAGCCGACGTTGAGGAATTGCGCGATCACGAACGCGGTCGCGCCCATCACCGGCGGCGCCAGCACGGCGCCGGTCGAGGCGCAGGCCTCGATTGCGGCGGCATAGGAAGCGCGGAACCCGCTCTTCTTCATGACCGGAATGGTCATGGTGCCGGCGGTCAGCACGTTGGAAATGATCGAGCCGGACATCATGCCGAGCAGGCCGCTGGCGAAGATGCAGACCTTGGCGGCGCCGCCGCGGAACGTGCCGCACATGGCGAACGAAAGATTGATGAAGAACTTGCCGGCGCCGGTCATCATCAGCGCGGTGCCGAACACCAGAAAGCCGATCACGGTGTCGGCGAAGGCCTGGATCGGAATGCCGAGCAGGCTTTCGCCCGACAGCACGTGGTAGGAGGTCGCCTGCTCGAGGTCGGCCTGGCTACCGCGGAACGGACCGAGCCAGCTCGCTTCGGCGAACAACGGATAGACGGTGAACGGAAAAACGCTCAGCAGCAGGCTCCAGCCGCCGGTCCGGCGTAACGCCTCCAGCAGCACTCCCCACATCACCAGACCGCCGGCGATCACCGATACAGGTGCGCCGGAATACTCCCAGCCGAGTTGTGCGGCCTGACGTACGTTCATCATCAGCCAGACAGCGGAGGCGCCAGTCAGGACGAACAGGACGACGTCGTACCAGGGAATCCGCTCGAGCGAGGCATTCTCCGACCCCGGGAAGATCAGAAACGTGAATGGCAGCATCAACGCGATCAGCAGATAGAAATACTCGGTATTGAGCTGGGTAAAGCCGATGAAGAAGCGCAACGCGAACTGTTGATTGATGCACAGCAGGATCGTCGCGGCGGTCGCGACAATCAGGGCCCAGCGCCATGCGCCGCCCAGCTTCCGCACCCGCGAGACCTCGGCCTCCTGCAAATTGGCAAGGTTGCCGTGAGGATCGTCGAACTCGATACGTTTTGCCGCCGGCGCTTCCGGGCCGGCGGTCGATGATGCAGACGACATAAGTTGTCCCGTCAAGAAGAAGTGGCGGCTTTATGCCGGCATTGAAGCGAAGTGAAGTGAAGTGAAGTGAAGCAAGACGCGAGGAGATTATCCCTCGAATCCGTCGGGCAGGTTGGCCTTTTTCAGAGCCGCGGCGCGGGCCTTCATCCAGCCGGCAAGGAACTCCTTGTCGTCGGAAGGCGGGCTGGCCTTGCCGTAATCGGCCCATGCGGCAGCCAGAACGCCCTGGCGCTTGATCATGTCGTTATTGTATTTCTCGTCCGCGTCGGTCCAGTTTCCGGCTTCCTTCAACGCCTTCACGGCGCCCGGATGGAAGGGGATGACCCACTGCTTGGTCTGGCGCTTGACGTCGAGGCCCGACGCGCCCGGCGCGGAATCCTTGTAGGCGTCATAGCCCGTTATCATCGCCTTGGTCAGCGCGTAGACCTGATCCGCAGGCTGCTTCGCGTAGGTGGTCGCGATCGGGTAGGGGTACGTCGCCAGATTTAAGGGATTTTTTACGGCGGCACCGCATGTGGTCACATGGGGTGTGAAGAACGCGCCGATCTTTTTCACGCGCGCCCACCCTTCCTTGTCCGCCACCGGAAGCTCCGGCCAGACGAGGCCGCGCGGCGAACTCTCGAGCTCCTTGGCGGGGCCGGTCACAGTCGAGGCGAAACCGCCGTCGGCGTCGTTGTTGATGATGCCCTTCCACATCGCGCCGTAGCTCGCGAACTCGACGATCTTGACATCGTTCTTCGAGAGCCCGGCGAAGGCGATGATGGCCAGCGCGTTCTGGTTCAGCGCCGGCGAGCCGACCACCTGGCCGAGCCGCTTGCCGCGGAAGTCCTTCCACTCCTTGACGCCGGTATCCTTGGCGACGCCGACCGAAAGGCCGTTGCAGTCGACGGTGGAGAGCGTCATCTGCAGCGCCTGCGGGCCCCACTCCTTGACGCCGAAGTCGAACACGCCTTCCTGCGCGAAAAAGACGCCGGTGCCCATCCAGGCCAGCATCGAGCGGCCCGCGCGCAGCGGCGCCAGGCGGGCAACGTCGTTGCCGGCGGGAAGCACACGGACGTCGGTGCCGTATTTGTCCTTCAGCATCTTGCCGACGCCGACGGCGATGTTGAAGCCCGAGGTGCCGGTGTCATAGGCCGTGAACGACATGGTTGGCGGCAGCTTCACGTCCTGAGCGTGGGCCGGCAGGGCCAGTAAGGAGACGCTTGTGAAAACGACGGGCGCGAGTACCAGTATACGATGAACCATATTTTTTCCCTCCATTGATCGATTTCGCTGTGCGAAAGATATTTTCGTTGACCGGATCATGTCATCGCCTGATGGCGATGGCAACGTCCAGCGAATTGTTGACCGCAGCTGTCAGGTTTTCCCGCAGCATCATGCCGCATCGACGCCATTGCCGACAGCGATTCATGTCTCGATGACGGCGAGCACCTGGCCTTCGACGACAACGTCGTCAATGTTGACGAGTATCAGTTTAAGTTTGCCCGCGGCAGGCGAGGCGACGGGGATTTCCATCTTCATGGCCTCGACAAATGCGACGTCGTCGCCGTCGCCGACACTGCCGCCGATTTCGACGGGAAGTGCGCACACGCGTCCGGCCACTTCGGTTACAATCCTGATTTCTGGCATTCCGTTTTCCCCTGGGACCGTCTGACGGACAAATGCCCTCGCGAACGGCTTTTTGTTGTGGACGCAGATTGCCTAGGGTAGCTTGTTCTGCAAGTGGAATTTTATTCCGCCAGACGGAATGGAAAAAACATATGGGAAGACGCTCGGAACGGCTCAGTAAGCAGGGAATGCTCGCCAGCGATCTCGCGGGTGAGGGCGACGTCATCCAGGTGGTGTCGCGCGCGTTCGACGTGTTGCGTTGTTTCGAAGGCCACGAGGCCCGACTCGGCAATCTCGAAATATCCAACCGCTGCGGGTTGCCGCGATCGACGGTGTCGCGGCTGACCCACACGCTGACCCGAATGGGCCAGCTGGTCTACCTGCCGCGCGACCAGAAATACCGAATCGGTCCCAGCGCGGTGGCGATGAGCACCTCGATGATGCGGGGTCTGCAGCTTCGCAACCTGATCCGGCTGCGGCTGCAGGATGTCGCCGAACAACTGCCGGGTACCGTCGGCTTCGTCATTCCCGACCGCTTTCACCTCGTCTATCTCGAGTTTGCGCGGGCAGCCAATGCGCTCGGCCTGCATGAAAGCACCGGCAGCCGCATCGCGATGGCGAGCACGGCGGCGGGCCACGCCTATACGGCGGCGCTCGATGCCGATGTCGGCGACGCGCTGCTGGCCGAAATGGAGCGCGAGATTCCGGCGGGCGCCAAGGTGTTGCAGCCGCGTCTCGAAGCCAACCGGCGTTTCCTTGCAGAGCACGGCTATGTGGTCGCCTGCGGCCTCTGGAGCCCGCATATCAACGGTCTCGCGGTGCCGATGTGGTCGCCGCAATATCAAACTTTCGTCGTGGTGACGATCGGCCTGCTGGCGGCGATGTATGACGAGAAGCGGCTGCACAAGGAAGTGGCGCCGCGAATGATCGATTTGGGCTTCGCGGTCAGCGGCATGCTCGAGGGCGCCGACGGCGATATCTTCAGCAATCAGCTGGACCGAAAACCGATTCCGGTGACGACCCATAACAACAACAAAATCATGAAGTCGGAGGATACTAATGACCTGGAAGCCGGAACTCGACGATCTCGCCCGGCGCGAAGCGTTCGCGCGCGAGATGGGAGGCGTTGACAAGGTCAAGCGCCAGCGCGACCAGGGCCGGCTCACCGTTCGCGAGCGTATCGACGGACTGATCGACCAGAACAGCTTCCACGAGATCGGCGCGATTTCCGGGGTGGCCGAATACAGCGAGAGCGGCGAACTCACCAATTTGACGCCGGCGAACTGTGTGTTCGGCCGCGGCAAGGTCGAGGGCCGGCCGGTGGTCGTGGTCGGCGACGATTTTACGGTGCGCGGCGGTTCCGCCGATGCGTCGATCTCAGCGAAGCCGCTGATGGCCGAGGAGATGGCGCACGACTTCCGGCTGCCGATCATCCGCGTCATCGAAGGCTCCGGCGGCGGCGGCTCGGTAAAGACCATCGAGACCAAGGGGGCGGCCAATCTGCCCGGCGGCGTCGGCGGCACCCGCTGGTACTGGTATACGCTTGCAAACATGGCCCGCGTGCCGGTGGTCGGCCTCGGGCTCGGCTCGGTAGCGGGTCTCGGCGCCGCGCGGCTTGCTGCCAGCCATTATTCCGTGATGACGAAAACCTCGGCGATGTTCGTCGCGGGCCCACCGGTGGTAAAGCGGCTCGGCCAGGACCTGACAAAGTGGGAACTCGGCGGCGCCGACATCCAGACCCGCGCCGGCGGCGTCGATCATACCGTCGATACCGAGGAAGAGGCCTTTGCCTGCGCCAGGCGTTTTCTCTCCTATCTGCCGTCGTCGGTGTTCGACCTGCCGCCGACAACAGCGTGCGACGACGATCCGGAGCGCGCGGAGGAATCGCTGATGAAGGCGGTGCCGCGCAACCGCCGCCAGGTTTACAAGATGCGGCCTATCATCAACGCGGTGGTCGACAAGGGATCGTTCTTCGAGATGGGCGCGAATTTCGGCCGCTCCATCATCGCCGGCTTCGCCCGGCTCGACGGCCGCGCCGTGATGCTCCTGGCCAGCGATCCCTTTCATTACGGCGGGTCGTGGACGGCGGAAGCGTGCCAGAAGGTGGTGCGCTTCGTCGATCTCGCCGAGACCTTTCATCTGCCGGTGGTCTATCTGATGGATTGCCCCGGCTTCATGATCGGGCTCGAGGCCGAGAAGGCGGCGACCATCCGGCACGGCGTGCGGGCGATGGCCGCGGTCAACCAGACCACGGTGCCCTGGTGCACCATCATCGTGCGCAACGCCTTCGGCGTCGCCGGCGTCGTGCATCAGCCGGCCAACCGCTACTCGATGCGTTACGCCTGGCCGTCGGCCTATTGGGGCTCGCTGCCGCTGGAAGGCGGCATCGAGGCGGCCTACCGCGCCGACATCGACGCATCGGACGATCCCAAGGCAAAACTGCAGGAGATCGAGGACCGCCTCAACAAGCTGCGCTCGCCGTTCCGCTCGGCCGAACGCTTCTGGGTCGAGGAAGTGATCGATCCGCGCAAGACGCGCTCGTTGCTGTGCGAATTTGCGAGGTTGGCTGAGCCGCTGCGCACGCCGGGCCCGCCGGCGAATTTCTCGATCAGGCCGTAACTTTCTTCACCTCGCCCCGCTTGCGGGGAGAGGTCGGCGCGTAGCGCCGGGTGAGGGGGACTCTCCGCGAGTCCCGCTGTCGATAGAGCCCCTCACCCCAACCCTCTCCCCGTGTAGAACGGGGAGTGGGCGCGCACTTGCGCCGCCGCCGTAACCTTCGCCGGCCGCGCAATCGTCAAAATGATCAGCGCCGCGAACACGCACAGCGCGCCGGCGACGAAGAACGCCGGCAGATAGCTATCCAGCGCCGTGCGGGACAGCCCGGCGCCAAACGCGGCGACGCCGGCGCCGAGTTGATGGCCGGCAAAGATCCAGCCGAACACCAGATTGGCGCGCTCCGGCCCGAACCGCTGCGCGGTCAGCCGCACCGTCGGCGGCACCGTGGCGATCCAGTCGAGGCCGTAGAACATCGCAAACAGCGACAGCGCGTAGAACGAGAAATCGGTGAAGGGCAGGAACAGCAGCGACAGTCCGCGCAGGCCGTAATACCAGAACAGCAGCCAGCGATTGTCGTAACGGTCGGACAGCCAGCCCGAGGCGATGGTGCCGACGAAGTCGAACACACCCATCGCGGCGAGCAGGCCGGCGGCCTGAACCTGCGGGATGCCGAAATCGAGGCACATCGGGATCAGGTGAACCTGCACCAGCCCGTTGGTGCTGGCGCCGCAGATGAAGAAGGTGGCGAACAGGATCCAGAACACCTTTGTCCTGGCGGCGTCGCGCAGCGCGCCGAGTGCGGCCGCGACGATCGGCGCGGTGTTCGGCGGCGGCGCCGGCAGCGGCCCGGTGCCCTCATCGCCGAACGGCCGCAGGCCGAGATCGCTCGGGCGGTCGCGCATCACCAGCAGCACTGCCGATGCGGCGACGCCCAGCATCACGCACATCAAGACCAGCGCGGTCCGCCAGCCCATCCGCTCGGTAAGGCTGGCCAGCAGCGGCAGGAATACCAGCTGCCCCGTGGCAACGCTCGCGGTGAGTATGCCGACCACCAGCCCGCGCCGCGCTGAAAACCAGCGCGCGGCGACGGTGGCACCGAGCACCAGCGCGGTCATGCCCGTTCCGAGGCCGATCACCACGCCCCACAGCAGCACCAATTGCCAGATTTGCGTCATGAACAGCGACGCGACGAGGCCGGAGGCCACCACCAGCAACGATGTCAGCGTGACATTGCGCAGGCCGTAGCGGTTCAACAACGCCGCGGCGAACGGCGCCATCAACCCGAACAGGATGAAGCGGATCGACAGCGCCGAGGAAATCTCCGCGGTGCTCCAGCCGAACTCCTTCTGCAAGGGGACGATGAAGACGCCCGGCGCGCCAACCGTACCGGCGGCGATCAGCGCGGTGAGGAAGGTCACGCCGACCATCGCCCAGCCGTAATGGATGTTGCGGCGGGCGAGGGCGGCGGACAGCCAGTCGGAGATCATGGAATTCGAATTTCCTGCGTGCTGGACGCGACATTGGCGCTTAACTTGCCTCTCCCCGCAGGCGGGGCGAGGAAGAAGATAGATCCGTCACATCCCCGTCAGCTATCCGGTTCGCGCCAGAACGGTCCAGAGTGCGAACTGTTGTAGCCATGTTGCATGATGGGCCCATGTCCGAAATGCCGTATTTCCCTCAATTCAGGACACAGCTTCCCGGACCTAGTGAACGATGCGTTCCACGGCAATGGCGGTGGCTTCGCCGCCGCCGATGCAGAGCGCCGCGACGCCGCGCTTCAGGCCTTTGGCCTCCAGCGCATGCAGCAGCGTGACGATCAGCCGGGCGCCGGTGGCGCCGATGGGATGGCCGAGCGCGCAGGCGCCGCCATTGACGTTCAGCTTCTCCCTGGGAATGCCGAGATCGCGTTGTGCCGCCATCGCCACGACGGCAAACGCCTCGTTGATCTCGAACAGGTCGACGTCATCTGCACTCCAGCCGACCTTGTCGAGCAGTTTCCGGATCGCCGGGATCGGCGCCGTGGTGAACCATTGCGGTTCCTGGCTGTGGGTGGCGTGGCCCCTGATGACGGCGAGGCTTGGCAATCCGTCGCGGTCGGCCAGCGAGCGTTTTGTCAGGATCAGCGCGGCAGCGCCGTCGGCATTGGCGGAGGAAGCCGCCGGCGTAATGGTGCCGCCGGCGCGGAACGCCGGCTTCAGGCCGGGAATTTTGGCGGGATCAACTTTCAGGGGATGCTCGTCATTGGCGATGACGCGCGCCCCGGTCTTTTCGGTAACCGTGACCGGCGCGATCTCGGCTTTGAACGCGCCGCCCTCGACCGCCTTGCGGGCGCGGCTCAGCGTTTCCATGGCGTAGGCGTCCTGATCGGCGCGGGTGAACTGGTAGGCTTCCGCGGTGGCTTCGCCGAAATCGCCCATCGAGCGGCCGGTCTCATAGGCGTCCTCGAGCCCGTCCATCATCATGTGATCGATGATCCGGTCATGGCCGGCGCGGTAACCGCCGCGCGCCTTGGCCAAAAGATAAGGCGCGTTGCTCATGCTCTCCATGCCGCCGGACAGCACGATCGCGGCGGAGCCGGCGTTGATGATGTCATGCGCCAGCATGGTGGCTTTCATGCCGGAGCCGCAGACCTTGTTGATGGTGGTGGCACCCGTCGCATCCGGCAGCCCGGCGCCACGCGCCGCCTGCCGCGCCGGCGCCTGGCCCTGGCCGGCCGGCAGCACGCAGCCCATCAATACTTCGTCGATCCGCTCCGGCGACAGCCTGGCCCGCTCCAGCGCAGCGCCGATCACGTGGGAGCCGAGCTTGTGGGCTGACAACGGCGACAATTCGCCCATGAACCGGCCCAACGGCGTGCGGGCGGCAGAGACGATGACGACGGGATCGGCGGTTACGGCCATGGCTGGTTTCCTCAAAGGCTTTGAAGGAGGAGGCTTGTTACATTATGATCATCATATGATGCGTTGCAGGAATTGCAACGGCGGTGCGGGATAAATTGTCGTGAGGTCGGGCTGCCTTGTCGCGTTCGGGAGAAAATGCGTTACTGCGCAACGCCTTCCAGCGCCGTCCGGATCGCGGTCTTGAAGACGGCGATGTCGCCGAGTTCATGGCCAAGCACCAGCGCGAGCCGGGTCAGGAACAGCGCTTCGTGCTCGGGGCCGGCCGAATCGATCGCCAGCGCCAGCGCTTCATAGGCGGCTTCGAAGTCTTCTGGCGGCATCGCGGTCATGGCGTCGCTCTCCCCAGGCAAAGGCGGGCGGTTTCGAGAATTTCGTCCGGCACGATGGCCTTCCAGCGTCCGGCGATGTGCAGGTCGGGACGCAGCAGATAGAATGTGCCCGGCGGTGCATCGAACAGGCGCGCGATTTCGCCGTCGCTGTCCACGATCGCATTGGCGCTGAAGCCCGCCGGCTGGATCAGGAGAACGGCAAAGCGCCTGTCGAGTTGCTCGAGCCGTTCGAGCAGCGCCGTCTGCGCGGCGTTCAGGGTGCCGCCGCAGAACAGCATCGCCGTCATGCCGTCGCCGGCGCGGTCGAGCAGGAAACTGCCGTCGGCCAGCTTTGCGTTCGGCGGAAAGCTGCCGCTGGCCGGTCCGCCGGCAAACTCCGCATCGCGCTGCGGATAGGGCGTCAGCAGACTTTCCGAATAGGTGTAGGGCTGCATCTGCCGGGGATTGGCGAGGCCGCGCGGAAATTCGTGGCGAAGGCTGAGCGAGAGCGCGGCTTCGCGGGCCAGCCGCCAGCCGCGCGTCGGCGGGGTCATGAAGCGGGTGCTCTTGGTCGCATTGGCGAACACATCCAGCGTGGCGCCGCGCCGCTCCGGCGAATAGCTGTCGAGCAATTTTTCATCGGCCTCGCCGTTGAGCACCGCTGCGAGCTTCCAGCCGAGATTGTCGGCGTCCGCCAGGCCGTTGTTGAGCCCGCGCACGCCGAAAATCGGCACGATATGCGCGGCGTCGCCGATGAAGAACACCCGGCCGTGCCGGTAATCGTCGAGGCAGAGCGTGTTGGCGGAATAGATGCTCCACCATTCCAGTTCCCAGGCCTTGTCGTGGCCGATATCCCCGAGGATGGCGCCGACGCGGGTGCGGATGTTGGCTTCCAGCAAGGCCTCGTCTTCGCTCTCGCCTTCGCGGAGCTGGTAGTCGACCCGCCAGATATTTTCGGGCTGCTTGTGGATCAGCACGGTGCCGCCGGGATTGCCGCTGGGCTCGAAGAAGGCGCGACGCTCGGTCGGAAAATCGTGGTCCATGCGGATATCGGCGATGACATACTTGCCTTCGTAGTTCTCGCCCTTCATGCGCAGGCCCAGCAGCGTGCGAACCGGCGAGCGCGCGCCGTCGGCGGCCAGCACATAATCGGCATGGAGGCGATAATCGCCGGCCGGCGAGGCGATGCCGAGCGAGGCGCCGTCATTGCCGCACTCGATGCCGGTGAGTTCGCTCTGCCAGCGCATATCGACGAGATCGCAGGCCGCGACCGCGTCATGCAGATACTGCTCGATATATTGCTGCTGCAGATTGTACATCGGCAGGTATTTTTCACCCGGGGGATGCGGCATTTCGAGCCGGAAAATCTGCTCGCCGCGGTAGTAGCTGCGGCCGAACCGCCAGCCCAGCGCCTTGTCGAGGAACGGCGAGACCGCCCCGATCCGCTCCAGGATATGCATGGTCGGCCGCGCGATGCACAGCGCCCGGCTGCCGTCGTTGAAGGTGTCCTTGCGGTCGAGCAGCACGCTGCGGATTCCGTAGCGCGCCAGCACCAGGGCCGCGGTCATGCCGATCGGGCCGGCGCCGACGATCACGACAGCGTGGCGCGCCGCGCCGCCATCCAGCTCGGGGACATGCCGCGCCGGGAAATGCGGATAGGTGAAATAGAGCGAATCGAGCGGCCCTTTGCCGGCAGGTCTCATGATCTATCTCTTCCGGTCGATAAATCCCTGCATCAGCCGCTGCGGCTCGCCGGTCAGGAAGGATTGTCCGAACACGCCAATCGAGAGGTCGACGGATTCTTTCAACGGCAGTTCCTCCCATTGCCGGAGCAGGGCCTTCTGCGCGCGCAGCGCTTCCGGGCCGCATTCCAGCAGCATCGCCACGGTCTTTTCCACGGCGGCGTCGAGGCCGCCTTCGGCTGCGACGACATCGATCAGGCCCCAGGCCAGCGCCGTTGACGCGTCGATATTCTCCGCGGTCATCACCAGCCAGCGGGCGCGGCCCCAGCCGATCAGCCGCAGCAACAGTGCGGCGTGAATGACGCTGGGAATGCCGACCCGGACCTCGGGCATGCCGAAATGGGCGTCGTGCGCGGCGATCCGGAAGTCGCAGGCGGCGGCGAATTCCAGCCCGCCGCCGAGGCACCAGCCCGGCATCCGCGCGATCACGGGAGCAGGAAACGCGCGCGCGGCCTCGCACAGATCGCGCAGGCCGGTGATGAATTTCTCCGCCGAGGCCTGATCGAGTTTTGCCATTTCCTTGATGTCGGCGCCGCCGATCATGCTTTTTTCGCTCTGGCCGGCGATGACAAGCACCCGAATCTGCTTGTCGCTCGCGAGCGTCTCCAGCCCTTCGCGAACGCCATTGATGGCGGGCGTTCCCAGGATGTTGAGCGAACCGGCATTGCAGATGGTCAGGCGAACGACGCCGCGCGGGTCGCGGTCGACGCCGCAATAGGGATTGAGCATGTGCATGGACGGTCTCGCAAGGGGTGAGGGCGGCGGGGTTCGCGCCACTTCCCGGCCAAAGCGCCGGCTTGTCAAGTGGTGCACGGGTCCGGCGCCGTCGGGACGGCGCACCTCGTTGCATCGCGGCGGGTGGCTTGGTAATATGATGATCGTAATCTTTAACGGAGTGGACGTATGACGGCGGTTGACGGGATTGGTACGGCGGACACCACGGATCTGTTCGCGGCCGGATTGCGGCGGGAGCGGGTGGTGGACTGGCAGGCGCCGGGTCCGGTGGCGAAGGCGGCCGCCGCGATGTCCGGCCTCGACGCCATGCGCGCGATCCGCGACGGGCTGCTGCCGGAACCGCCGATGGCCCGGCTGATCGATTTTCGGCTGCGGCTGGCGGAACCCGGGCGGATCGTGATGGAGCTTCAGCCGCATGAAGGGCTGGAAAACACCATCGGGCTGCTGCACGGCGCCACTGCCGCGGCGCTGCTCGACACCGCCATGGGCTGCGCCATTTCGACCATGCTGCCGGCGGGGCAGGGCGCGGTCACGCTTGATCTGAAGCTGACCTATCTGCGGCCGCTGTCGGTGAAGTCGGGCACCATCTCGGCGGAGGGCAAGGTGATAAAACTCGGCCGCCAGACCAGCTATGCCGAGGGTTGGGTGCGCGATGCCGCCGGGAACCTGGCGGTGCACGCGACGGCCACCTTCTCGATGGTCGGATGAGCCCCACGCGCGCAAAATAAATTAAGGTGCAGCTTTCCTTGAACACAACTGCTATTATATGACTGCAAACATATCATAGGACGGCGATGCGCTATTCCAAGGAACACAAGCTCGAAACCCACGCCCGGATCGTGAAGAAGGCCTCGATACGGCTTCGCGAGAAGGGCGCGCATGGCATCGGCGTCGCCGACCTGATGAAGGACGCGGGGTTGACCCATGGCGGGTTCTACGCCCATTTCGATTCGCGGGAGGCGCTGGTGATCGAAGCCTTCGCCTACGCGATGGACCGCTCGACCGAGCGCTGGCGCAGGCTGGCGGAAACCATTCCGCCGGAAAAGCGCATGGCTGCCATCGTGGAATCCTACCTGACGTCGCTGCACCGTGACGATCCCGGCCATGGCTGCGCCGTCACCGCGCTCGGCGCGGAAATCGCCCGCGAGAGTCCGAAGACCCGAAAGGCTTTCGCCGCCAAACTGGAGCAGATGGTCGACATGCTCGCCGAACAGCTGCCCGACGTTCCGCGCAAGGCCGCGCGCAAACAGGCCCTGGCGACGCTTTCGACCATGGTGGGAGCGCTGGTGCTGGCCCGCATCGCCGGCTCGGGCGAATTGTCGGATGAAATCCTGGGCGCCGGCCGCGACGCAGCGCTGGGTCGACCGGCGCCGGTCCGGCCTGCGGCGAAGAAGTCTCGAACCAGCGCTGCGTAGGGTGGGCAAAGCCAGCGGGTCGCGCGAATGCGCGCCCCGATGGCGTGCCCACCATTTGGTATGAACGCCGTGGAAAGGTGGTGGGCACGCGTAAGGGCGCTTTGCCCACCCTACGATCTATTAAACAACGCGCGCTCGCGCTCCACGGTCTCGTAGATGTAATCGGCGACCGCGCGGATGCGCGCGAGGTCCTTGCTGTCGGCGTGCATCAACAGCCAGAACGTACGCGAGATCGAGATTTCGTCCGGCAGGATCGGGCGCAGCTCGGGATGCGCCGTCGCCATGAAGTGCGGCAGCACCGCGATGCCGAACCCGGCGATGGTGGCGTTGAGCTGGGCGATCAGGTTGGCGCTGCGGAATTTCGCCGAGATCTTGGGCGAAACCTGCGGCAGGTAGTCCAGTTCCGGCGTGAACAGCAGTTCCTCGATGTAGCCGACGAAGCGGTGGCCAGGCAGGTCGGCGCGCGACCCGATCTTCGGGCGCCGGTCGAGATAGGCTGATACGGCATAGAGCCCGAGGCTGTAGTCGAGCAGCTTGCGCCCGACCACTCGGCCTTCCTTCGGCATGGAGAGGCTGATGGCGATGTCGGCCTCGCGCTTCGACAGGCTGAACAGCCGTGCCGTGGCGACCAGCTGCAGGTCGAGATCCGGGTAGCGCTCGGTGAACTGCAGCAGCCGGGAGGCCAGGAAGTGACTGCCGAAACCGTCGGGCGCGCCGATCCGCACCGTGCCGGTCAGATGGGCGCGCGACCCGCCGACGGCTTCCTGGTTGGCGACGATGGTCGATTCCATCGCTTCCGCGCTGTCGGCGACGCGCTGGCCGGCTTCGGTCAGCAGATATCCTGTTTTGCGGCGGTCGAACAGTTTTGCCTTGAGATGACGTTCCAGCCGGTCGACACGCCGGATCACCGTGGCATGATCGACGCCGAGCTGTTTCGCGGCAGCGGAGACCGATCCGCCGCGCACAATGGCCAGGAGGAAGCGGAAGTCGTCCCAATCGATGGCGCCGGCTTGATCCTGCATTTCCGCACATCTATGGTGCAATATATCGGACTTGAATACTGCAAAATGCGGGTCCAAAGGGGTCGTAAACGCGATCCAGCCGGGACCCAGGGAGATACCTCACATGCGCTCAATCGGACATTTCATCGGCGGCCGCGAGGTCAAGGGCACTTCGGGTCGGACGGCCGACGTTTTCGAGCCGATGACCGGCGACGTCCAGGCCAAGGTCGATCTGGCCTCCAAGGCCGAATTGCGCGCCGCGGTCGAGAACGCCAAGGCCGCACAGGTCGAGTGGGGTGCCACCAATCCGCAGCGCCGCGCCCGTATCATGATGAAGTTCCTCGAACTGGCGCAGCGCGACTACGACAAGCTCGCCGACCTCCTGGCGCGCGAGCACGGCAAGACCGTCCCCGACGCCCGGGGCGACATCCAGCGCGGCCTCGAAGTGGTCGAATTCGCCTGCGGCATCCCGCATCTGATGAAGGGCGAATACACCGAGGGCGCCGGCCCCGGCATCGACATCTATTCGATGCGCCAGCCCCTGGGCGTGGTCGCCGGCATCACCCCGTTCAATTTTCCGGCGATGATCCCGATGTGGAAATTCGCGCCGGCGATCGCCTGCGGCAACGCGTTTGTGCTGAAGCCGTCGGAGCGCGATCCCGGCGTGCCGATGGCGCTGGCCGCCCTGATGATCGAGGCCGGCCTGCCGCCGGGCATTCTCAATGTCGTCGACGGCGACAAGGAAGCCGTCGACGCCATCCTCGACGATCCCGATATCAAGGCGGTCGGCTTCGTCGGCTCCTCGCCGATCGCGCAATATATCTATGAGCGCGCCGCCCAAACCGGCAAGCGCGCGCAGTGTTTCGGCGGCGCCAAGAACCACGCCATCATCATGCCCGATGCCGATATGGACCAGACGGTCGATGCCCTGATCGGCGCCGGCTACGGCTCGGCCGGCGAACGCTGCATGGCGATCTCGGTCGCGGTGCCCGTCGGCAAGACCACCGCCGACCGCCTGATGGAGAAACTGGTTCCGCGCGTCGAGGCCCTGAAAATCGGCACCTCGATCGATCCGTCCGCCGATTTCGGCCCGCTGGTCACGAAGGCGGCACTGGAACGCGTCAAGGATTACGTCGAAGTCGGCATCAAGGAAGGCGCCACGCTCGCGGTCGACGGCCGCGGCTTCAAGATGCAGGGCTATGAAAACGGCTTCTATATGGGCGGCTGCCTGTTCGACAATGTGACCAAGGACATGCGGATCTACAAGGAAGAGATCTTCGGCCCCGTGCTCTCGGTGGTGCGCGCACATGATTACAATGAAGCGCTGGCGCTGCCCTCGGACCACGACTACGGCAACGGCGTCGCGATCTTCACCCGCGACGGCGACGCCGCGCGCGATTTCGCTGCCAAGGTCAATGTCGGCATGGTCGGCATCAACGTGCCGATCCCGGTGCCGATCGCCTACTATACCTTCGGCGGCTGGAAGAAGTCCGGCTTCGGCGATCTCAACCAGCACGGTCCGGACTCGATCCGCTTCTACACCAAAACCAAGACGGTGACGGCGCGCTGGCCCTCCGGCGTCAAGGAGGGCGCGGAGTTCTCGATTCCGACGATGAATTGACGGCGCAATATCTTTGACTCGTCATGCCCGGGCTTGACCCGGGCATCCACGACTTGAAGGGCTGTTGCAAGGAAGACGTGGATGGCCGGGACAAGCCCGGCCATGACGGTGATACCCTGAGGACAAGCGCGGGCAACGAATGCAATTCGCTCTCAACGAGGATCAGATTGCGGTTCGCGATATGGCGCGGGAGTTCGCCGCGGAGAAAATCGCGCCGCATGCGGTGCGCTGGGACGAGGAGAAGCATTTTCCGGTCGACGTCATGCGCGAGGCCGCCGGCCTCGGCATCGGCGGCGTCTATATTCGTGACGATGTCGGCGGCTCCGGGATGACGCGGTTCGATGCAGCGCTGATCTTCGAGGCCCTGGCGCAGGGCTGTCCGACCGTGTCGGCGTTCATCTCGATCCACAACATGGCGTCCTGGATGATCGACGCCTATGGCAGCGACGCCCAGCGCCAGAAGTGGCTGCCAAGACTTTGCACCATGGAGCTGCTGGCGAGCTACTGCCTGACCGAACCGGGCTCCGGCTCGGACGCGGCGGCATTGCGCACCCGCGCGGTGCGCGACGGCGAGCATTATGTGCTCAACGGCCAGAAGCAGTTCATTTCCGGCGCCGGCAAGGGCGATCTCTACGTGGTGATGGTGCGGACCGGCGCCGACGGCCCCGGCGGCATCTCGACGCTGGTGATCGAGGGCGACACGCCCGGCCTGTCGTTCGGCGCCAATGAACGCAAGATGGGCTGGAACGCGCAGCCGACCCGCGCGGTGATTTTCGAGAATGCCCGCGTGCCCGTCGCCAATCGTTTGGGCGACGAGGGCATCGGCTTCAAGATCGCGATGGCCGGACTGGATGGCGGCCGCATCAACATCGCGGCCTGTTCGCTCGGCGGCGCGCAATCCGCGCTCGACAAGTCGCTGGCCTACATGAAAGAGCGGAAAGCCTTCGGAAAGAGGCTCGACGAATTCCAGGCGCTGCAGTTTCGCCTTGCCGACATGGCGACCGAACTGGAAGCGGCCAGAACTTTCGTTTGGCGCGCGGCGGCGGCACTCGACCGCAAGGACGCCGACGCCACCATGCTGTGCGCGATGGCCAAACGCTTCGGCACCGATGTCGGCTTCGAGGTCGCCAACCAGGCGTTGCAGCTGCATGGCGGTTACGGCTACCTCAGCGAATACGGCATCGAGAAGATCGTGCGTGATTTGCGCGTGCACCAGATTCTGGAAGGCACCAACGAGATCATGCGGTTGATCGTATCGCGAAAACTGATCGAGGGCGCGCGATGACGGCGGCCGCGGCCGTTGCTGGCTCGGAGCCCGACCTGATCGCGCGGCGCGAGGGTGCGGCCGGTGTGATCCGGCTCAACCGTCCCAAGGCGATCAATGCGGTGACGCTGGAGATGTTTCGCGACATCGACAAGGCGCTCGACGCGTTCGAGGCGGATCCTGCGGTCGGCGTGATCCTGCTCGAAGGCGCCGGCGAGCGCGGCCTCTGCGCCGGCGGCGATATCCGCGCACTGTATGAGGATTCAAAGGTCAAAGGCGACCTCGGAAAAACCCTCTGGCGCGAGGAGTACATCCTCAACGCGCGCATCGCCAAATTCCCGAAGCCTTACGTGTCCTTCATGGACGGCATCGTGATGGGCGGCGGCGTCGGGCTGTCGGCGCACAGCAGCCATCGGGTCGTCACCGAACGCACCAAACTCGCGATGCCGGAAGTCGGTCTCGGCTTCTTTCCCGACGTCGGCGGCACCTGGTTGCTGGCGCGTTCGCCGGGCGAGATCGGGACCTATTTCGGGCTCACCGGCCAGACCATGAACGGTCCGGACGCGGTCTATGCCGGGTTCGCCGATGCGGTGGTGCCGTCTGGCAGACTGGCCGCGCTGCGCGAGGCGCTGACGAAACTGCGGCCCGGCGCGACCGCTGCGGAAGTCAAAGGCGTCATCGACGGCTTGGCCACCGGCGAAATGTCGGGGCCGGTCGCGGCGATCGAGCCGCAGATCGATCGTTGGTTTGGCCATGACCGCATGCAGGATATCGTCGCAGCGTTGCAGGCGGATAGCTCGGAACTGGCGCAGGCGACGTTTAAGACATTGAACGAAAAGTCGCCGCGCGGCATGGTGGTGGCGCTGAAACTGCTGCGGCTGGCGCGGGCGTCGTCCTCGCTGGAGGAGTGCCTGGTGCGTGAATATCGCGCCGCGCTCGAAGTGTTCGCCAGCGACGATTTTCGCGAGGGCGTGCGCGCCGCCGTGATCGACAAGGACCGAAACCCCAAATGGTCGCCACCGGGCATTGAGGACGTAACGCCCGAGATGGTGGCGCCTTACTTCGCGGAAATCGGCGCCGACGAACTCAAGTTCAACCAATAAGAGCAGCAACGGCTCAAGCGGAGGGAATCTCGGATGGCAGACATTGCATTCATCGGTCTCGGCAATATGGGCGGGCCGATGGCGGCCAATCTGGTCAAGGCCGGCCACAAGGTCACCGCGTTCGATCTGGTCGAGGCCTCGCGCGAGCAGGCCAAGGCCGACGGGGCGGGAGTCGCCGACAGCTCCGTTGCCGCGGTGAAGGGCGCCGACGTCGTGATCACCATGCTGCCCGCGGGCAAGCATGTGTTGTCGGTCTGGAACGAAGTCATTCCGTCGATGGCCAAGGGCGCGCTGATCATCGATTGCTCGACGATCGACGTCGAGAGCGCCAAGCAGGCCCATGCGCTGGCGGCCAAACACGGCGTCAGTTCGGTCGATGCGCCGGTGTCCGGCGGCACCGGCGGCGCCAAGGGCGCGACGCTGACCTTCATGTGCGGCGGCGAGGACAAGGCGTTTGCGGCGGCCAGGCCGGTGTTGGAAAACATGGGCAAGAAGATCGTGCATTGCGGCGGCGCCGGCGCCGGGCAGGCGGCAAAAATCTGCAACAACATGATTTTGGGCATTTCCATGATCGCGGTCGGCGAGGCCTTTGCCCTGGCCGAAAAGCTTGGTCTGTCGCATCAGGCGCTGTTCGACGTCGCCTCGACCTCGTCGGGACAATGCTGGGCGCTGACCTCCTATTGCCCGGTACCGGGTCCGGTGCCGACGTCGCCGGCCAATAACGACTACAAGCCCGGTTTCGCCTCGATGTTGATGGTGAAGGACCTCACTTTGGCGCAGGATGCCGCCACCGCGACGGGTGCCGCGACGCCGCTTGGCAAACATGCGCAGGAAATCTACAAGGCGTTTGATGCCGCGGGGCACGGCGGGGTCGATTTTTCCGGGATCATCCAGCACGTTCGCGGGTTGGCGGGGAAATAGCGCGACCTCATCCTGAGGAGCGGCGTCTTCGCCGCGTCTCGAAGGATGATAGGAGCCGGTGCTTGCGGCCCATCCTTCGAGACGCCGCGCAAGTGGCGCGGCTCCTCAGGATGAGGTTGGGGATGTGGGGAGACGGTAGAACATGACAACATTCCAGGACGCGCGCGCCTTCCTGCTCCAGCATCGCACCGACTACAAGGCGGCTGTAAAGGGTTTCCGCTGGCCGGATCCGGTGCCGTTCAACTGGGCGCTGGACTGGTTCGATGCGGAACTGGCGCGCCAGGCCGACAGCAAGGACCGCCCGGCGCTGTGGATCGTCGATGCCGGCAGCAACCGCGAAACCAAACTCTCGTTCGAGGCGTTGTCGCGCCGCTCCAATCAAGTGGCAAATTTCCTGCGCGCGCAGGGCTTGAAGCGCGGCGATCACCTGTTGCTGCTGCTCGGCAACGTCGTTCCGCTGTGGGAGACCATGCTGGCGGCGATGAAGCTCGGCGTGGTGGTGATTCCCGCGACCACGCTGCTGACGCCGGATGAACTGCGCGACCGGCTCGATCGCGGCCGCGCCAGGATCGTGGTGGCGACACAGGATCAGGTCGCGAAGTTTTCGGGACTCGGCGACGACAAGCTCGTTCGCATTGTCGTCAACGCGTCGTCGAAGCAGGAGGGCTGGCTGGCCTACGAACAAGCCGCCGATTATCCCGAGGCCTTTGCGCCGGACGGGCCGACAAATGCCGACGATCCGATGCTGCTGTACTTCACATCCGGCACCACGGCGAAGCCAAAACTGGTGCGGCACAGCCAGCGCAGCTATCCGGTCGGTGCGCTCTCGACCATGTTCTGGCTCGGGCTGCAGCCCGGCGACGTGCATCTGAATATCTCCTCGCCGGGCTGGGCCAAGCATGCCTGGAGCTGCCTGTTCGCGCCCTGGAATGCCGGCGCCACGGTGTTCGTGGTCAACCAGCCGCGCTTCGACGCCAAGGGTTTGCTCGCGACCATCGGTCGTTGCGGTGTCACCACGCTGTGTGCGCCGCCGACGGTGTGGCGGCTGTTCATCCAGGAGAAGCTCGACACCTTCAAGGTTTCGCTGCGCGAAGTCTGTGGCGCCGGCGAGCCGCTCAATCCCGAAGTGATCGATCAGGTACGCGCCGCCTGGGGCCTGACCATCCGTGACGGCTACGGCCAGACCGAAACCACGGCGCTGGCCGGCAACTCGCCTGGGCAGAAGGTCAAGATCGGATCGATGGGACGCCCGCTGCCCGGCTATCGCGTTCAGATCACCGACATCGACGGGCAGGTGACGAAAGAGGGCGAGGTGACCCTGCTGCTCGGGAACGAGCGTCCCGCCGGCCTGATGCAGGGCTATCAGGGCGACGACGGAAAGCTGTCGGGCGCAGACGGCGCGCTCTATCGCAGCGGCGACGTGGTGTTCGCCGACGACGAGGGCTATCTCACCTTCGTCGGCCGCTCCGACGACGTGTTCAAATCCTCGGATTACCGGATCAGCCCGTTCGAACTCGAAAGCATCCTGCTGGAGCATGAATCGGTGGCGGAAGCCGCGGTGGTTCCCAGCCCCGATCCGATCCGGCTGGCGATCCCGAAAGCCTATGTGCTGCTGGTGGCGGGCAAGGACCGCTCGGCGGAAACCGCGCTGTCGATCTTCCAGCATCTGCACACCCGGCTCGCGCCATTCAAGCGGATCCGCCGGATCGAGCTGGTGACCGAACTGCCGAAGACGATTTCCGGCAAGATCCGCCGCGTGCAGCTGCGCCGGCTGGAGCACGACGATAATCGCGGCGACCCGTTGCGCGGCGATGAATTCCGCGAAGAGGATTTCCCCGAGCTGCAAAAGGTGCGGTCGGCCGGATCGGAGAATTGACGAATGAATGAAGTGTGGAAGAAGCCCCCGATCTCGCTGGAGGCCTATCAAAAGATGGTCGGCCACGAAGTCGGGGTATCGTCATGGCACCTGCTCGATCAAAAGCGGATCGACGTCTACGCCGACGTGATCGAGGATCACCAGTTCATCCATGTCGATCCCGAGCGCGCCAAACGCGAGACCGCGTTCGGCAACACGGTGGCGCACGGTTTTCTCACGATGTCGCTGATGTCCATCATGTCCTACGAGGTCATGCCGGTCATCGAGGGCACCACGATGGGCGTCAATTACGGTTTCGACAAACTGCGGTTCCTGTCGCCGGTGCGCGCGGGATCGCGCGTCCGTGGCCGCTTTACGCTGACCGAAGCGACGTTGCGCAAGCCGACGGAGTTGCTGTCGCGCACCAATGTATCGGTCGAAATCGAGGGCGAGACCAAGCCCGCGCTAGTGGCCGACTGGATCGGCTTGATCTATTTCGCCTAGTAACCACCCGTCATGGCCGGGCTTGTCCCGGCCATCCACGTCTTGCTATGCAGCGATTAACAAAGACGTGGATGCTCGGCACAAGGCCGGGCATGACGGAAGAACCCACTTTCAGGAATTCTGCACATGACAATCAGGTTTGACGGACGCGTCGCCATCGTGACCGGCGCGGGCAATGGTCTCGGACGGGCGCATGCGCTGGGATTGGCGAGCCGCGGCGCCAGGGTGGTGGTCAATGATTTCGGCGGCGCGCGCGACGGCACCGGCGGGTCGCTGACCCCGGCCGAAACAGTGGTCGAGGAGATTCGAAAGGCCGGCGGTACCGCGATGGCCGACGGCGCCGACGTTTCCAATTACGAGCAGGTCAAGGCGATGGTCGCCCGTGCCACCAGTGAGTGGGGCAGCGTCGATCTGCTCTGCGCCAATGCCGGCATCTTGCGCGACAAGTCGTTTGCCAAGATGGAGATCGCCGACTTTGCCAAGGTGATCGACGTGCATCTCACCGGCACCTTCTATTGCTGCAAGGCGGTGTGGGACGGCATGCGCGAGCGCAATTACGGCCGCATCGTCATCACCACCTCGTCGTCGGGCCTGTACGGCAATTTCGGCCAGGCCAATTACGGCGCCGCCAAAGCCGGCATGGTTGGCTTGATGAACGTGCTGGCCGAGGAAGGCCGCAAGAACAATATCCGCGTCAACACGATCTCGCCGACCGCGGCGACAAGGATGACCGAGGAATTGCTGCCGCCGCAGGCGCTCGGCCTGATGCGGCCGGAATCGATCACGCCGGCGGTCGAGTTCCTGCTCAGCGAGGACGCGCCGACCCGTACCATCATGGGGGCGGGCGCCGGCTCCTTTGCGGTGATCAAGGTCATGGAAACCGAGGGCATCAACCTGGCGCAGTCCGACTGGACCCCGGACGCGGTCGCGGCGCATTTCGCCGAGATCAGCGACATGTCGAACGCCAGGGCGTTGCAGGGTGCGTTCGAGCAGACCCAGAAATATGTCGGGCAAGCCGCGGCACGGGCGGGGATCAAGCTGTAGCAGCGTATGGCGACCTCATCCTGAGGAGCTTGCGCAGCAAGCGTCTCGAAGGATGGCGGCAATCTAGGAACTCGCGGCCATCCTTCGAGACGCGCGCCAAGAAGGAGGCGCGCTCCTCAGGATGAGGATTTCCCCCGCTGCAAGGGAGTATTGCCTTGCCTGCCGCGATGCCGAATTCGGAAGCTCAGGTCGCCGTCATCGGCGCCGGTCCCGCCGGCCTGATGGCGGCGGAGGTGCTGGCGCAGGGCGGCGCCGGCGTCACCGTCTATGACGCGATGCCGTCGGCGGGCCGGAAATTTCTGATGGCCGGGCGGGGCGGGCTCAATCTGACGCATAGCGAACCGCTGCCGCAATTCCTCGCGCGCTACCGCGCGGCGATGTCGAAACTCGCGGCTGCCATCGAGGCTTTTCCGCCGGGTCGCCTGCGGCAATGGAGCGAGCAACTGGGGCAGCCGACGTTTATCGGTTCCAGCGGCCGGGTGTTTCCGAAAGCGATGAAGGCTTCGCCGCTGTTGCGGGCTTGGCTGCGGCGGCTGGATACCATGGGCGTGCAATTCGCGATGCGCCATCGATGGAGCGGTTGGGATGAGCACGGCCGTTTGCGGTTCGAAGCACCAGACGGACCGCGCGCCATCGATGCACGCGCCACCGTGCTCGCGCTCGGCGGCGCCAGCTGGCCGAGGCTCGGGTCCGATGGGGCGTGGGTGAAAATGCTCGCCGCAAAGAGCGTGACAATATCGCCGGTGCGCCCGGCCAATTGCGGGTTCACCGTCGCATGGTCGGACATCTTTCGCGATCGCTTCGAGGGCCAGCCGCTCAAGGGCATTGCGCTGTCGTTCGGGCCGCACAGCGTGCGCGGCGAAGCGGTCATTACGCGCACCGGCATCGAGGGCGGCGCGATCTATGCGCTGTCGGCCAATTTGCGCGAGGCCATTCTGGATTTAGGCCAGGCGACGCTGCACATCGCCTTGCGGCCCGATCTGCAGTCGGGCGATCTGATCGCGCGATTGTCCGCGCCGAAAGCAAAACAATCGTTCTCGAACTGGCTGCGCAAGGCCGCGCATCTGTCTCCTGTCGGCATCGGGCTGCTGCAGGAAGCGGCGGCGAAATCCGGGGCGTCGTTGTCGTCGCTGTCTCCCGGGAAGCTTGCCGGCCTGATCAACGCCGTGCCGGTTCAATTGAACGGCGTGGCGCCGATCGTGCGCGCGATCTCCACCGCGGGCGGAATTGCGTTCGATGAGCTCGACGCCGATTTCATGATCCGGCGTTTGCCCGGGGTATTTGCTGCAGGCGAGATGCTGGATTGGGAAGCGCCAACCGGCGGCTATTTGCTGCAGGCGTCGTTTGCGACGGGGGCTGCGGCGGGGCGGGGGGTGTTGAAGTGGCGGGCGACGGAATGAACGCCGTCGCCCTTCGAGGCCTTCGCTGCGCTACGGCACCTCAGGGTGACGGCTACCAGAGAGCGTCATCCCCGCGCAACGGCTTCGCCGTTGTCGCTGGAGGTGCTCGCCGTCTTCGGCGAGCCTCGAAGGATGCGCGGGCAGCTACCTCAGCTTCCCCCGTGCCGCCACGGCCAGCGTGCCGATGATTTCCTCGCCGCGCACCATCACCACTTCGTCCATCATGTTGACGACGACGCAGACATGGTTCGGCACGATCCGGACGACATCGCCCACATTGGGGCGGGTATTGCTGCGGGTCAGATCCAGAAAACCGTGCTCCTCGGCGAAGCGGGCGATTTTCGCCTCGGGATGCTCCAGGATCAGGCCGTGGCCCTCGAGCCCGCCGGTATCCGACGTCAGCGTCTTCGATCCCGCATCGAGAATGCCGCGATCGGGGCCGGCGCGGCTGACCACGGTGGAATAGATATGAAGCGCGCAATCGTCCCAACCGGCGACGCCGGCCGCGACCTGCATGCGGTCGTTGTAGATATAGGTGCCGGGCCGATGCTCGGTGGCGCCATTGAGTTTTCCGAGGTTCTTCAGGTTCGGCGAGCCGCCGGTGGAAACCATCGCGGCATCCAGCCCGTGCGGGCGCACGCCGGCCAGCGCCTCGTCGTAGAATTTCTGCGCCTCGGCCCAGCCGGTTTCGGTCGGATAGAGCATGAAGCCCGCGAAGACGAGTCCCTTCGATGCCGCGATCTCGCGGGCGAGTGCAATGGCCTCCGCCGGGGTTTCGACGCCGGCGCGCTTGCGTCCGGTGTCGCATTCGACCACCACCGAGAGCGGCTGGCCGGAGCTTGCTGCTGCCTGCGGCAGGCCTGATATGACAGTCGAATTGTCGGCGGCGACGGTCATGTGGGCTTTGGCCTGCAGCGCGCCGAGCCGGGCCATCTTTTCCTCGCCGATCAGATTGTAGCTGATCAGGATGTCGTCGATGCCCGCATTGGCCATCACCTCGGCTTCGCCGATTTTCTGGCAGGTGATGCCCTTGGCGCCGGCCGCGATCTGCATCCGTGCCAGCATGGGGCTCTTGTGAGTCTTGATATGCGGCCGGTTGGCGACACCGGCGGCATCGCAGGCGGCCTGGATCCGCGCGATGTTGCGCTCGACCCGGTCCATGTCGATGACGGCAGCCGGCGTGCCGTATTCGCGGGCGATTTTTGCGGCGAGGGGCGTGGTCATCGGGGGCAACTCCGTATTTTGCATCCTCGTCATTGCGAGCGCAGCGAAGCAATCCATCTCACAGCGGAAAGAAAGAATGGATTGCGTCGTCGCAAGAGCTCCTCGCAATGACGGGGAATTCTCCTCAGGCCTGCTCGATCTCTTCGCGCATCATTTCAAGGTCCAGCCACCGTTCCTCCGCGGCCTCGAGCTCCTTCTGCGCGGCGGAGAGCGCGGCCGAACACAGGTCGAACTTCTTGCGATCCTTCTTGTATAGATTGGGATCGTCAAGATGCCGCTGCTGCTTGGCGATTTCGGCCTGCAGGCCGGCGATTGTCTTCGGCAGTGTCTCCAGCGCGTGTTTGTCCTTGAAGTTCAGCTTGCGCCTTGCGGCGGACGAGGGTGCACCGCTCCTGGATTCTTTTTTCTCCTCGGCGCCGGCCTTCACGGCCTCGCGCTTCAGGTCGGCGCCGCGCTGCGCCAGCATGTCGGTATAGCCGCCGGCATATTCGATCCAGCGGCCGTCGCCTTCCGGCGCGATCACCGAGGTCACGACGCGGTCGAGAAAGTCGCGGTCATGGCTGATCAGGATCACGGTGCCCTCGTAGTCGCCGAGCATTTCCTCCAGCACGTCGAGGGTTTCGAGATCGAGGTCGTTGGTCGGCTCGTCCAGCACCAGCAAATTGGAGGGTTTTGCGAGGGCCCGGGCCAGCATCAGCCGGCCGCGTTCGCCGCCGGACAGCACTTCCAGCGGTGTGCGCATCTGCTCCTGTGCGAACAGGAAGTCCTTCATGTAGCTGACCACGTGCTTCGGCTTGCCGCCGACCATGACATTGTCGCTGCCGCCGCCGGTAAGGGCGTCGGCCAGGGTCGATTTCGGGTCGAGGCTTTCGCGGTGCTGGTCCAGCGTCGCCATTTCGATGTTGGCGCCGAACCGGATGGTGCCGCTGTCGGGCACAGCGCCGCCGGTCAGCATCTCGATCAGCGTGGTCTTGCCGGCGCCGTTCGGTCCGACGATACCGATGCGGTCGCCGCGCTGTACCCGGATCGAGAAGCCGTCGACGATCTTGCGCTCGCCATAGGTACGACAAATGCCCTTGGCCTCGATGATCAGCTTGCCGGACTTGTCGGCTTCGGAAGCGGCGAGGTTGGCATTGCCGGCGGCGCCGCGATAGTCGCGGCGCTGCTCGCGCAGCGCAAACAGATTGCCGAGCCGCTTGACGTTGCGCTTGCGGCGGCCGGAGACGCCGTAGCGCAGCCAGTGTTCTTCCATGACGATCTTGCGATCGAGCTTGTGCTGGTCGCGTTCTTCCTCGGCCAGCACCTCGTCCCGCCACGACTCGAACGCGCTGAAACCACGGTCGATCTGCCTGACCTGGCCGCGGTCGAGCCAGGCGGTGGCGCGCGACAGGTTGGACATGAAGCGGCGGTCATGGCTGATGATGACCAGCGCCGAGCGGCGGCTGGCAAGCTCGCCTTCCAGCCATTCAATGGTGGTGAGGTCGAGATGGTTGGTGGGCTCGTCCAGCAGCAGGATATCGGGCGAGGGCGCCAGCACCCGCGCCAGCGCGGTGCGACGGGCTTCGCCGCCGGAGATGTGCGCGGGATCCTCGTCGCCGTGCAACCCCAGTTGTTCGAGAATGTAGCGGGCCTGATAGTGGTCGTCGCCGGGGCCGAGGCCGTCCTCGACATAGGCCAGCGTGGTGGCAAAACCTGAAAAGTCCGGTTCCTGCGGCAGATAGCGGACGGTGGCGCCGGGCTGGACGAAGCGGCTGCCGCTGTCGGACTCGACCAGGCCTGCGGCAATCTTGAGCAGCGTCGACTTGCCGGAGCCGTTACGGCCGATCAGGCAGACGCGCTCGCCTGCCGATACCGACAGTTCCACGCCCGACAACAGCGGCGTGCCGCCGAAGGTCAGCTTGATGTCTTTCAACTGGATCAGGGGAGGCGCCATATTTTCTCAGTTCAATTCTGTTTTTGCGCCGTGTCGGCGCGCTGGCGCTGGATGCGCCGGATGGTCTGATCGAGCGCCGACAGGAACGCCGAGCGGTCGCGCGGTGCGAAGCCTTTGGGGCCGCCGGTGACTTCGCCTGACGACCGCAGATCGGTCATCAGGTTGCGGACCGCCAGCGTCATTCCGATCGATTGTTCCGAGAACGGCTTGCCGTTCGGCGCGATCACCTCGGCGCCTGCCTTGACGCAACGGCTCGCCAGCGGGATATCGGAGGTAATGACGATATCGCCCTTTCCGGCGCGTTCCGCAATCCAGTCGTCGGCGGCATCCATCCCGGACCCCGCTGCGATCCGCTCGATCATGGGATCAGGCGGTACGCGAATGAATTGGCCTGCAACCACGCTAACGGGCAGGCCATGCCTGAGGGCAACGCGGTAGATTTCGTCTTTGACCGGACAGGCGTCGGCGTCGACATAGATGCGGGTCGTGGGGTTCAAAACTGATGTCATCACGTTAAGGATTTGGTCCGGGAGCCCTTTGGGCGGTCCCGAAGCCGCGTGGTACTCCATCGCCGCGGGAATTGCGAGGAAAAGGCGACCGGAACGCGCTTGCCACGGCGTTTTCTTCGCGTACGATTGGGGCAGAAAAGCAACCAAAAACAGGGGAAACCGCCATGAACGTCGCGCCGCACCGGGTCTCGGCCTACAACACGTCAAAGCATTCCGAAAACAAGATGCACGACGACACGGTGGCGAAGCGTTACGGCTTCGACGGCGGGCTGGTGCCGGGCGTCGACGTCATGGCCTACATGATGCATCTGCCGGTCGCCAAATGGGGCCGCGCCTTTCTCGAACGCGGGCTGATCGAGGCGCGCTTTACCAAGCCGGTCTATGACGGCGAACTGGCCGATGTGACGGCTGAAGAAAGCAATGGCGTGCTTTCGATCGCGGTCACGAGTCGTGGCGCGCTTTGCGCCACCGGCACGGCATCGCTGCCGGTGGCAGCGCCGTCATTCTCCCTTTCCGACTATGTCGAGGTTCCGGCGGTCGCGGAACGCAAGCCGGTGGATGCGACGTCCTATGCGCTCGGCAAGTGGCTCGGCGCCGTGCCGCGCAGCTGGGGCGCCGACGCGGCAAAGGAGTATCTGGCGGATATTCGCGAGACCGAAACGATCTATACGCGGGAGGGATTGGGCCATCCCGGCCTGCTGCCGCGGGTCATGAACAAGGTGCTGGTCGACAACGCCATCTTGGGCCCCTGGATTCATGTCGGCACCACGATGCAGCTGCTGTCTGCGACCGCTATCGGCGATGAACTGACCGCCCGCGCCAAGGTCATCGGCAATTACGACAAAAAGGGCCACCGCTTCGTCGAACTCGACGCCCTGGTGCTCGCCAACGGCGCCACGCCGCTGGCGCATTGCCGGCACATCGCGATCACCCAGCCGCGCGAGCAGGCGGCGGCGTAGGGGCGCATGCTGACCGCAACATCTTCAGTTGTCGTCCTCCGCGAAAGCGGGGGACCCAGTACGCCGAGGCATCACGGCTCTATAAGTGGTGCCTCGGAGTACTGGGTCGCCCGGTCAAGCCGGGCGATGACGAGTGAGAATGCTGCGAGCAACTTGGGCACATGCGGCAATTTGAGGATTAGCGGATAATGACCGTCACCATCGACTACTACATGGCACTTACTTCGCCCTGGACCTATCTCGGCGGCGCGCCGTTCGCGGAGATCGCACGGCGCAACAACGTCACCGTCAACATCAAACCCTGCAAGTTCGGACCGATCTTCGAACAGACCGGCGGGCTGCCGCTGCCTAAACGATCGCCGCAGCGGCGGGCCTACCGGATGATGGAGCTGAAGCGCTGGCGCGAGGTGCGGGGTGTTCCACTGACCCTCGAGCCAAAATACTTTCCCTGCGATGACACCTTGGGCACGCGGCTGGTGATCGCCGCCAAACTGCAGGGGCAGGATCCCCTCAAGCTGGCGCAGGAACTCGGGCGCGTGGTGTGGGAGCGGGAGGAAACGCTCGCCGATCCCGACCACGTTGCATCCGCCGCGAAGCGGGCCGGTTTCGATGTCGCGAGCTTGCGCGCCGGCGGTCCCTCCGACGCGGAACTCGATGCGCTGCATGAGCAGTACACCCGGGAAGCGGTCACGGCGGGCGTGTTCGGCGCGCCGAGCTACGTGCTGCCTTCGGGTGAGATTTTCTGGGGCCAGGACCGGCTGGATCTGCTGGAGCGGGCGTTGAAGCAGCAGGCGTAGGTAAACCAGCTTTCGGCGCAGGAGCCGCGACGTCCGCAACATTCTCGGTTGTCGTCCTCCGCGAAAGCGGGGGACCCAGTACGCCGCGGCTTCACGGCTCAAGCTGAGGCGTCTCGGAGTACTGGGTCGCCCGGTCAAGAGCCGGGCGATGACAGTTGTGAGTGTGATGGGCAAAGCGCAACAACCGCTCCATCCCCTCACATCGTGAAAATGCGCCCGGGATTGAGAATCTGATGCGGGTCGAGTGCGCGTTTCAGGGTGCGCATGGTCTCGATTTCCTCGGCGGTGCGGCTGAGCCTGAGATAGGGCCGCTTCAGGATGCCGATGCCGTGCTCGGCCGAGATCGAGCCTCCGAAATCGCCCGTGATACCGTACACCAGCTTCGAGACTTCGTCGTATTTGTCGGCCGGCGGCGGGTAGGTGGCCCGGACGTGCAGATTGCCGTCACCGGCATGGCCGAACACGATCGCGTAGGCATCGCTGTGAATCGTCTTCATGCCCTTGTCGACGGCGATCGCGAACGCTTCCATCCGGTCGATGGCAAGGCTGATGTCGAAACCGACGCCGGGGCCGAGCGCGCGGCCGAGCTCCACCGAGGAATCGCGGATCCGCCAGATTGCCGCAGCCGCCGCCCCGGAACTCGCAATCGTGGCATCGAGGATGATCTCGTCGCCCAATGCCTGCTCGAGCAATGTCTCGAGGTCGCCGCGGATACGCTCGGCGTCGCTGCCGGAGGATTCGAGCAGGACGTAGAACGGATAATTGGTCGCGAGCGGGGCTGCGACGCCTTTCACCAGTTCGGTGACGAGGCGATAGTAATCATTCCACATCACCTCGAACGCGGTGAGGTCGCCGCCGAGCCGCGCGCGCGTCAGCGTCAGCAAGGCGCGGACCTTGTCGAAGCTTGGCAGCGCGCATAGCGCCACCTGCTGCTCCGCCGGCGCCGGAAAAATCCGCAAGGCGGCGCGGGTGACCACGCCGAGCGTCCCCTCGGTGCCGACGAACAATTGCTTGAGATCGACACCGGTGTTGTTCTTGATGTATTTGCGCACGCCCTTGAGGATGGTGCCGTCCGCCAACACCGCTTCGAGCCCGAGCACGAGATCGCGGGTCATGCCGTAGCGGATCACCCGGTTGCCCCCGGCGTTGGTGGAGATGTTGCCGCCGATGGTGCAGCTGCCCCGGGCGCCCAGATCGAGCGGGAACATGAAGCCGTCCTGTTCGACGCGCTCCTGCAGGCGCTGCAGCGGCACCCCGGTCTGGGTGACGACGACCCCGCCGCCAGTGTCGACCTCCTCGATCGCGTTCATGCGCTCGGTCGACAGCACGATTTCGCCCGGCGCCGGCATCGTGGCGCGCACCAGACCGGTCATGCCGCCCTGGGTGGTGACCGGCACGCGGGCGCGATGACAGATCCCAAGGAATTGCGAGACCTCTTCGGTGGTGCGCGGCCGCACCACCGCTGCCGGAGGCGCCACCGCAACGCCGGCGATGTCGGTGTGATAGCGGGCGCCGATGTCGCTGCCGGTCAGCACCGTCGTGGCATCGAAGGCGGCGCGAAGATCGTCGATGATGGTGGCTTGCACGTCGTTCGCTCCGTTCGGATGAGAAGGGGCGCATGCCGCCCGCAACATTCTCGGTCGTCGTCCTCCGCGAAAGCGGGGGACCCAGTACGCCGCGGCTTCACGGTTCTATCTCGGATGTCTCGGAGTACTGGGTCGCCCGGTCAAGCCGGGCGATGACCGGTGGTGGGTGTGATGAGCAGCGTGATTTGCCCTTGCAGACCCTCACGCCGCATTCTGCTTCGCATGCTGGATCGCGCGCCAGACCCGTTCCGGCGTCAGCGGCATGTCGATCTGCGTGATGCCGTGCTCGGACAGCGCATCGAGCGCCGCATTGACGACCACGACCAGGGAGCCGGCGCAGCCGGCTTCGCCGCAGCCCTTGGTGCCGAGCGGGTTGGATTTGGCCGGCGAGGGATGATCGCCGACCACCATCGGCGGAATGTCGCCCGCGCGCGGCAGCGCGTAATCCATGAACGATCCCGTGATCGGCTGGCCGCTCTCGTCGTAGCTGACTTCCTCCATCAGCGCCTGGCCGATACCTTGCGCCACCCCGCCATGCAGCTGACCCTCGACGATCATCGGGTTGACGATGGTGCCGAAGTCGCTGATCCCGGTGTAGCGCACGATCTGCACCACGCCGGTTTCGGGATCGATCTCGACTTCCGCGACATGACAGCCATTGGGGAAGGTCGACGGCGTCTCCTTGGTGGCGTGGTCGACGTCGAGCGTTTCGGGCACGCCTTCCGGCATCTTGCCTTCGCGCAGGCGCTGCGCCAATTCCATGATGCCGATCGAGCGGTCGGTGCCGGCGATGGTGAAGCGGCCGCCGCCGAATTCGATGTCGCCTTCGGCGGCTTCCAGAAGGTGCGCCGCCGCCTGCTTGCCCTTGGCGACCACCAGCGCCGCGGACTCGACGATCGCCTGGCCGGTCGCGGTGATCGAGCGCGAGCCGCCGGTGCCGTTGCCGAAGCGCACGAGGTCGCTGTCGTTCTGTTCGAGGGTGATCTTTTCGAAGGGCACGCCGAGCTGCGCCGACAGCACCTGGGCGAAGGGGGTGGCGTGACCCTGGCCGTAATCCAGCGTGCCGGTAGTGAGTTTCACCGAGCCGTCCGGCTCGAAGGTGATCTTGCCGAGCTCGCCGCTCGGCGGGGCGGTGACCTCGAGGTAGGAGCCGACCGCGATGCCGCGCAGCTTGCCGGCTTTTCGGCTCTCTTTCCTGCGTTTGGCAAAGTTGGCGTGATCGGACAGCTCCAGCGCCTTGCTGAACACACCCTGGAAATCGCCGCTGTCATAGGTGACGCCGGATGCGGCGGCGAACGGAATTTGCGCCGGCTTGATGAAGTTGCGCTTGCGCAAGGTCAGCGGGTTGATGCCCATCTCGCTCGCGGCGCGATCGATCAGGCGCTCCATGTAGTAATTGGCCTCGGGGCGCCCCGCGCCGCGATAGGCGCCCATTAGCGTGGTGTTGGTCAGCACCGTCTTGATGTCGACGCCGAGCAGCGGCGTGCGGTAGACGCTGGCGAGGTTCTTGCCGGTGTTGAGCGACAACGGGCCCGGCGCTACGCCGGTGATGTAGGCGCCGAGATTGCCGTAGCCCTGGAGGCGAACGGCGAGGAACTTGCCGTCGGCATCGAGCGCCAGTTCGGCATGCATGAGCTGCGCGCGGCCCTGGCTGTCGGAGAGAAAGCTGGTGGAGCGCTCATCGGTCCACTTCACCGGGCGGCCGAGTGCCTTCGCCGCGTGCAGGATGCAGATATATTCGGGGTAGCTGACGTTCTTCATTCCGAACGAGCCCCCGACATTGGCGGTGAGGATGCGGACCTTGTCGTTCGGCACGTTGAGGATCTTCGCCAGCGTCACCTTGTTGCCCGATACGCCTTGGGTCGGGACCTGCAGCGTGTGGCGCTCACTTGCCTTGTCGTAAGCCGCCAGCGCCACGCGCGGCTCCATCGACACCACGGCGACCCGCGTATTGACGATGTCCAGTTTCGTCACATGCGCCGCACCGGCGAAGGCGGCGTCGATTTTGGCGGTGTCGCCATAGTGGTAGTCGAGCGCGACGTTGTTGGGGATGTGGTCATAGAGCTGCGGCGCGCCGGGCCTGGCGGCTTCGGCGGCGTCCGTGACGGCGGGGAGCGGCTCGATATCGAGCTCGACGGCTTCGCCGGCATCGCGCGCCTGCGCCAGCGTCTCGGCGACCACGAACGCCACGGGATCGCCGACAAAGCGCACCTTGTCGGTCGTCAGCGCGGTGCGGTTGGTTTGCAACAGCGAGGTGCCGTCGCGACTCTTTAACGGCAGACCGCAGGTGAAGGGGCCATAGCCGGCGGCGGCCAGATCGGCTCCGGTCCATACGCCGAGCACGCCCGGCATCGCCCGGGCGGCCTTGGTGTCAATGCCGCGGATGATGCCGTGGGCGTGGCTGGAGCGCACGATCCAGGCATAGGCCTGGCCGGGCAGGCTGAAATCGTCGGTGTATTTGCCCTTGCCGCGCACCAGCGTGTCGTCTTCCTTGCGGCGGACGGGCTGCCCGACACCGTATTTTTGCAGTGCGATAGCGTTTTCCAGTGAATTCGAGGGCGTCTGATCTTGCATTGAAAAGTACCTGAAATGCCGGTTTTTGCGCGATTTTCGCGGTTCCCCTGAGATAAACCACCGATATCGGATCGACAACGCCTGATTGGGCATAGTGGCATGTGAACGGCTGTTGCACGGCTGTCCGGCGCTGCTAAAGTTTCCGTGAACGGAAATTCCACGTCGGCCCCAAGGGACCGCGGAAAGACATTTTGGATGAACGAGGATACGCGGCTTCGCGAGAGCCATGGGCTGCGCGGAGACGACGGCCAGGGCCCATCGCGGCGCGGCGAGCGGCAGGAGTCGCGCGGCGGCAGCGTGCCCGGTGCCGGGCATTCGCCGGCGGCAACCGGCGTCTATGCCGCGCTGGACCTTGGCACCAACAATTGCCGGCTGCTGATCGCCTGTCCGACCGGCGACAGCTTTCGCGTGGTCGACTCGTTCTCGCGCATCATCCGGCTCGGGGAGGGGATCTCGGCGACCGGCTGTATCAGTGACGCCGCGATCGACCGCGCCATCGCGGCCTTGAGCATTTGCCGCGACAAGATCCAGTCGAAGAAGGCCAAACGCCTGCGGCTGATCGCCACCGAAGCCTGCCGCGCGGCGTCGAATGCCGACGGTTTCATGGACCGGGTGGCCGCCGAGACCGGCATCCGGCTCGAGGTGATTGATCGCCAGACCGAAGCGGCTCTCGCGGTGACCGGTTGTTCGCCACTGCTCGATGTCAGGGGGAAGGGCGCCATCCTGTTCGACATCGGCGGCGGATCGACGGAACTGGTTCGAATCGAGCGCAATCCGGACGAAGAGAATGCGGCACCGCGCATCAAGGCATGGATGTCGATCCCGCTTGGCGTGGTCTCGCTGGCCGAAAGTTTCGGCGGCAAGGACGTCACGCCGCAATCCTACGCGAACATGGTCGTGGAAGTCGCGCAGCACGTCGCCCCGTTCGCGGCCGAACATGGCGCCGATCTCTCGGGTATGCACCTGCTCGGCACCTCGGGCACGGTGACGACCCTGGCCGGGGTCCATCTCAACCTGCCGCGCTATGACCGCCGCCGGATCGACGGCGTCTGGATGAGCGATGCCGATCTCACCGCCACCATCGCGCGCCTGCGGTGCATGACCTATCAGGAACGCGTCGGCAACAATTGCGTCAGCATCGAGCGCGCCGACCTGGTGCTGGCTGGTTGCGCCATCCTCGATGCCATCCGCAGCGCATTCCCGCTGCCGCGGCTGCGGGTCGCCGATCGCGGCCTGCGCGAGGGCATGCTGGTCGAAATGATGCGTGAGGACGGCGCGCTGAGCGGATGCCGATAGGCGCGCGGGCTCTCGATGTGCTAGAGCCTCGATTATGGCAAAAGATACCACCGGACGGCTGCGGGTTACCGTCAAGAGCGCGGGCAGGCTGAAACTGTCCTCAAAACTCTGGCTGGAGCGGCAGCTCAACGATCCCTATGTGGCGCAGGCCAAGCGGGACGGTCTGCGCTCGCGCGCGGCCTACAAGCTGATCGAGATCGATGACAAGTACCATTTCCTCAAGCAGGGGATCACGGTGGTTGACCTCGGTGCAGCGCCGGGCGGCTGGAGTCAGATCGCGGCCAAGCGCGTCGGCGCTGCCGACGGCAAGGGCAAGGTAATCGCGATCGACCTGCTGGAGATGCCGGAAATACCCGGCGTCAGCTTCGCACAGCTGGATTTTCTCAAGGACGACGCGCCCGACAGGTTGCTCGCCATGATGGGCGGCCGCGCCGACGTCGTGCTGTCCGACATGGCCGCCAATACCACGGGCCACCGCAAGACCGACCAGCTGCGCATCATCGGCCTGGTCGAAAGCGCCGCCGCCTTTGCCGCCGACGTGCTCAAGCCCGGCGGCGCCTTCGTCGCGAAAGTTTTTCAGAGCGGCGCCGACGCGACCCTAATGACGCAGCTCAAGCGCGATTTCACCACCGTCAAGCACGTCAAGCCGGCCTCGAGCCGCAAGGATTCTTCGGAGCGTTACGTGCTGGCGCTGGGATTTCGGGGGGCGCAGGACAAGCCGGCAGCGTGACGGCATGACGCGAGAGCCGGCGGGTGGACCGCCGGCTTCAAGCCTGCGCTACGCTTTCCCTGGGCCGCGCTTCCAGCGCCATCCGCACGTCCCGCGCGCTGAGCAAGGCGCGCCGGATATTTCTGTCCTCCGAACTGGAATCAAATGTGATCAGCCGATTGCAGTGCTGACAGTTGGTTTGAAACCCGTCGCGGAGTTTTTGCGCACGCTCCCGGAACACCTGCGAGCATTTGCTGCATTTGATTCTTACTTTTTCGTCGATCATGAAATCTCCCTGCGTACGCGACCGCAATCTGATGACCGGAGCTTAAGGGCGTGTTTCGGGGTTCGTTAGAACTCTCATCAAATCCATCCACGTCGATCGAGCGGGCCCGATCGCGTGCCCCGGGGCTCGATCGGTTTCAAGTCAATTCGTTACGTTGCGCCTTGTCGCGTCAATTCTGTCGTGATCCAGCTCATCGTTCATCCCAGCCGCTGATCCCTGGCGTCTTGCGTGGTCTCGCTGGCCGCTTTCGCCGCGGCCTTCGCGGCGCCCTTGCGGCTGGAGATCTCGACCGCGCTGCGGCCGGAGATCTCGTGTCCGGCATCGTCGGGCATCTGCCAGAAGAAGTAGGCCGAAATCGCCGAGATGATCGCGACCACGATGAACGCCGGCCCGAAATCGGCGGCGCTCAATTCCGTGACATGGCGCATCAGCATGGTGGATTCCACCGTGAAGGCGCCGACAGCGACGCCGGCGGAAATCGCCAGTTGCTGGTTGACGCTGACCAGCGTGGTGGCCCGGCTCATCTGCGCCGGCTCGACCTCGGCATAGGCCACGGTGTTGATGGCGGTGAACTGCAGCGAGCGGAAGAAGCCGCCGACCACCAGGATGATCATGATCAGGAGCAGCGGCGTCGTCACCGTGAACAGCGCGCAGGCGGCGAGAAAGATCGAGCTCACGACCGCATTGATCACCATGATGTTGCGAAAACCGAAGGTGCGGATGATGCGCGCCGCCAGCGTCTTCATGCCCATGGCGCCGACCGCGGAGGCAAACGTCACCAGTCCCGAGCGGAACGGCGACAGGCCGAAGCCGATCTGCATCAACAGCGGCAGCAGGAACGGCAGCGCGCCGATGCCGAGGCGAAACAGGAAGCCGCCGAGGATGCTGGCGCGCAGCGTCGGCAGCCGCATCAGCGAAAAGTCCAGCACGGGCGATTGGGTCCGCCTTGCGTGGATGACGTAGAGCGTCATCGAGACCGTGCCGATCCCGACCAGGGCGACGATGACCGTCCAGGGCAGCAGGTTGAGCCCGGCGACCGACAGTCCGAACGCGATGCCGCCGAGCCCGACCCCCGCCAGCACGAGGCCATAAAGATCGAAGCGCTCGGGGTTCTCGCTCCGGATCGGGTCGATGTAGCGTTGCGCCATGAAGATGCCGAGCAGGCCGATCGGAATGTTGATCAGGAAGATCCAGTGCCACGAAAAATAGGTCGTGATGAAGCCGCCGAGCGGCGGGCCGATCACCGGGCCGATCAGCGCCGGCACCGTGACCCAGGCCATCGCGTTCACCAGCTGGCTCTTGTCGATCGAGCGCAGCAGCACCAGCCGCCCGACTGGCGTCATCATCGCGCCGCCGATGCCCTGCAGGATGCGGGCAATGACAAAATGAGTGACGGAAGTCGACAGCGCGCAGCCGATCGATCCCACCATGAACACGGCGATCGCGACCGAGAACACCAAGCGTGCGCCGAAGCGATCGGCGGTCCAGCCGCTGGCCGGAATGAACACCGCGAGCGACAGAAGATAGGACGTGATGGCGAGCTTCAGGGTCAGCGGGCTGGTGCCGATGTCGGCCGCGATCGCCGGCAGCGAGGTCGCGATCACGGTCGAATCCATGTTCTCCATGAACAGGGCGGTGGCCACGATGAGCGGGATCAGGCGTTCTTTGGTCATCGGGATCTGAGGGCAGGGATGGAGAAAGGGAGGTCGGCCGGCTGTAACATCGCGCTGGATGCGGGGCCATTGCGGAACCGGCAAAACCACTTAAATCCTGCGTGACAATGTTCACTGCGCGGCGTTGGCTGCGCGGCCTGGCCGCCGGAGATCCGACGATGATCTATGTCCTCGCTGCTTTGTTGCCGCCGCTCGGGCTGCTGCTCAACGGGCAGCCCTTTTCGGCGATTTTCAACCTGGTCCTGATCGTGCTTTGCGTGATTTTCGGGCTGATTTTCCCCGTCCTGCTGCTGGTGCCGTCGGCGCACGGCCTGATCGCGGTTCACATGAAGCGCGAGGATCGCCGGCACCGGGAGGTGGTGGAGGCGATCCGGCAGCACGGCCCGCCGCCGGGCTATCCGCGCTGACGCGGCCGAAACCCGGTACGGGCGGGGCCCCGGGCTTCGCTCACAAAAGCCTGTGCATGGCTGGCAAACCCTTTGATTTGACGGCCCGCCATGCTATCGACCACCGCCAACCCTACCGATGGGCTTCGATTCGACGGTGACGCCATGGCGTCGGCGCAGATCCTGCTCATCCCATAGGTCGTATCGCGGCGAACGAGCCGCCGAAGGAGTTGGTAAATGGCGCTGGTAAAGGGACTTCAGGGGATCCGCGAAGCCTATACGTTCGACGACGTGCTTCTGAAACCGGGCCTTTCGGACATCCTGCCTTCCGAGGCCGATATCCGCTCCCACGTCACCCGCACCATCCCGCTCAACATCCCGATCATTGCTTCCGCGATGGACACCGTCACCGAAGCGCGGATGGCGATCGCCATGGCGCAGGCCGGCGGCATCGGCGTGATCCACCGCAATTTCGACGTCGACGGCCAGGCCGCCCAGGTGCGGCAGGTCAAGAAGTACGAATCCGGCATGGTGGTCAATCCGCTGACCATCGGTCCGGACGCGATGCTGTCGGACGCCATGGCGCTGATGACCGACCACGGCTTTTCCGGCATTCCGGTCGTCACCGGCGCGACCAAGGGCGTGCCCGGCAAACTGGTCGGCATTCTCACCAACCGCGACGTGCGCTTCGCCACCGATCCGCGCCAGAAGATCTCGGAATTGATGACGCACGAAAACCTCGTGACGGTGCGCGAGGGCGTCAGCCAGGACGAGGCGAAGCGGATGCTGCACAAGCATCGCATCGAAAAGCTGCTGGTGGTCGACGACCAGTATCGCTGCGTCGGCCTGATCACCGTGAAGGATATGGAAAAGGCGGTCGCGCATCCGCTGGCCTGCAAGGACGCGCAGGGCCGCTTGCGCGTCGCAGCCGCGACCACGGTCGGCGAGGGCGGTTTCGAGCGCACCGAGCGGCTGATCGATGCCGGAGTCGACATCATCGTGGTGGACACCGCGCACGGCCACTCCTCGCGGGTGCTGGACGCGGTCAACCGCATCAAGCGGCTCTCCAATGCCGTGCAGGTGATCGCCGGAAACATCGCCACCATGGAGGGTGCGCAGGCGCTGATCGATGCTGGCGCCGACGCCATCAAGGTCGGCATCGGGCCGGGTTCGATCTGCACCACCCGCATCGTCGCCGGCGTCGGCGTGCCGCAGCTGACCGCGATCATGGATGCGGTCGAAGCCGCCAAGAAAGCCAACGTGCCCGTGATCGCCGATGGCGGCATCAAATATTCCGGCGATCTGGCCAAGGCGCTCGCCGCCGGCGCCGACATCGCGATGGTCGGCTCGCTGCTCGCCGGTACCGACGAGACCCCGGGCGAAGTGTTCCTGTGGCAGGGCCGCTCCTACAAGGCCTATCGCGGCATGGGCTCGGTCGGCGCGATGGCGCGCGGTTCCGCCGACCGCTATTTCCAGCAGGACATCAAGGACACCCTCAAGCTGGTGCCGGAGGGAATCGAGGGCCAGGTGCCTTACAAAGGGCCGGTCGGCAATGTCATGCACCAGCTCGCCGGCGGCCTGCGCGCGGCAATGGGATATGTCGGCGCGCGAAACCTCGCCGAGTTCCACGAGAAGGCGCAATTCGTGCGGATCACCGGAGCGGGCCTGCGCGAAAGCCATGTCCACGACGTCACCATCACGCGCGAAAGCCCGAATTACCCCGGCGGGGTCTAGTTTCAGGGCCCAAATAACCACCACAAATCAGGCGAAACGCGGTACTGTCACAGCCACGGAACGCCTGCGCTGTCCATGAATCCAGGCAGGCATCGCGGTGCGGTTCCCTAAAATTCATCTCAACGTTAGTCAGAAAAGAAGTTGGTCACTATGGTCGATTGGTCGGACGACAGGATTGCCGCGCTTTCAGATCAGGATCTGAAGAATCTGCTGGTCAATGCGGAACGCAAATCCGTCGCCGAGGTCATCGCGCAGTGCAAGGCCGAGATGGAAAAGCGCGATGCCGCAAAGCCGCGCAAGGCCGGAAAACCGCGCACCGAGCTGAAGGAGTTCGAGCACGACATGTCCGGACAGCTCGCCGTGGTCGGCAAGGAAATGGCCGAGAAGTACGATTTGTCGGAAGAAACCGCGAAGGCCAGATCGGTCGGCGTCAAGGGCTTCAAGTCGCACAAGCTGCTGGACGCCAAGGGCTACGCCAAGCTCGGCGGCATGCAGCGCGACGGCTCGGTCGCGGTCGACCGCTATATTTCCTACCGGCGCGGCAAGGACATCGTTTCGCTCAGCGTCTTCCTGCTCAAGGATCAGCCGATCGAATCGCATGAGTTTCACGTGATCGCGCCGCTGGCCCTGCTCGATGGCGCAAAGCCGGTCGCCGAGATTCGCCCGACCGCGACCGAAGCGCAGAAGCAGTCCGCCGACAGCGGATTGGCCTTCAAGGATCTGCCGAGTGCCGCCGCTGCATTCGACGCGGCGCTGGCGAAGATCACGGCCTGAAATCGAAATGCGCTGCCAGCATCCACTTTGCTGTCGTCGCCCGGCTTGACCGGGCGACCCAGTATCCAGAGGCACCTAAAATGAATCGAGAAGCCGCGGCGTACTGGATCGCCCGGTCAAGCCGGGCGACGACAGTTTTGATTGTCGCGGCCGCATTTCCGTCTTCCAGCTTCTTTGCTTGGCGGCGATGGATTGCTTCGCTACGCTCGCAATGACGAATTAAAAAATCGAAGGAAACAAACATGTCCCATCAAGCAAAGCGCGTCGTTCTCGTCTCCCGCCCGGTTGGCGAGCCCAAGGCCTCGGATTTCCGCATCGAGGAGTGCGCGATCCCGACGCCCGGCGCGGGCGAGGTGCTGCTGCGCACCATCTGGCTGTCGCTCGATCCCTATATGCGCGGCCGCATGAGCGATGGTCCGTCCTATGCGGCGCCGGTGCCGATCGGCGGCGTGATGGAGGGTGGCACCGTGAGCGAGGTGATCGCCTCGAACAATCCCGGTTTTGCCAAAGGCGACATCGTGCTGTCGCGCGCCGGCTGGCAGACCCATGCGCTCTCCGATGGCAAGGGCCTGAACAAGATCGACCCGAAACTCGGCTCGATCTCGACCGCGGTTGGCGTACTCGGCATGCCCGGCATGACCGCCTATACGGGCTTGCTCGATATCGGCAAGCCGCAGCCCGGCGAGACCGTGGTGGTGGCGGCGGCGTCCGGCGCGGTCGGTTCGGCGGTCGGGCAGATCGCCAGGATCAAGGGGGCGCGCGCCATCGGCATCGCCGGCGGCAAGGACAAATGCGACTATGTGAAAAAGGAACTCGGCTTCGACGATTGCCTCGATCACCGCGATCCCGATCTGGCGGCAAAACTGAAGGAAGCCTGTCCCAAGGGCATCGATGTCTACTTCGAGAATGTCGGCGGCGCGGTGTTCGAGGCGGTATTCCCGCTGCTCAATGCGTTCGCGCGCATGCCGGTCTGCGGTCTGATCGCCGAATACAACAATTTCGGCGAGACCTCGCCGAAATGGGCCGGCAAGATGATGCGTGCGGTTTTGACAAAACGCCTGACCATCCGCGGCTTCATCGTCAGCGATTTCGCCGCGCGTCATGGCGACTTCCTGCGCGACATGTCGCAGTGGGTGCGCGAGGGCAAGGTCAAGCACAAGGAGTTCGTCACCGAGGGTCTCGACAGCGCGCCCGCCGCCTTCATGGGGCTGCTGAAGGGCGCCAATTTCGGCAAGCAGCTGGTGCGGGTCGGCCCGGACAAGGCATAAGGCGCGAACACGGCGTCCGCTCGCAATGCGGGCGGACGCCGTAGCCGGGCGCAGATCACTCAAATCCGGCGCACCGGCTTTACCGGCCTTCAACCTTCCCCGCGTAACAACGGTCCCGACGCAACTCGCTTTCGGGGCCAGTAACATGCATATCGTTCCGGCTGTCCTGGTGTTGATCGCTGTCGGCCTCTCGACGGCATCGGCGCAAGATGCATCGACGGCGCCGGCTGCATCGGCGTCTTCGCCGGCTCCAGCTTCATCGTCTTCAGCGCCGTCCTTTGCGATGGACCATGGCAACGCGGCCGCCGCCGCTGCCGCGGCGAAAGCGCGGGCCGCGGAGGCCAAGGCCAAGGCGGACGCCATCCGCAACGGACGCCCGCTCGCCCCCAGCCAATCGACCGATTTCGGCGTCAACGGCGGCGGCGTCGTGCGCCTCGCTCCGCCACTGACGCCGGAGCAGCAGAAGGCCGAGGCGGAAGCCCGCGCCGCCTGGCAGGCGCGTTGCCGGCCGGCCGTGGTGACCGACCGCGAGGGGCTGCGCCGGACCCAATATGCCGAACCCGATTGCGACCTTTCGCGATTCAATACGGCCGGGGGCGCATGAGCCCGACAAAGCCGGTTAAACCGGCATAAATATCGATAGCAGGCCGGCCGATTCACGACCTCCGGTAACAGGCTCTTAAGCGAAGCTGCCTAGAGTTTCGCCTCGACGCACGCTCGATCCTGGTGAGCCATAAGCCACGACCATCGCGTGGATTTCACTGGGTTTCCGACGCGGGAGCGCACCGTTTCATCAAGCTCCCGGTCCGACTCATGAAGAATGCCGCTCACAATCCCAATCGCAGCCTGGTTCGCATCTTCAGCCTGTCGCTCGGCGGATTGCTGTTCGTCTACACGGCGATTGCGATCTACACCCTGATGATGCGCCCCGATGTCGGTGCCGCGGAGGTGGCCATCAGTCTGGTCCGGATCGCGTTTGGATTGACGCTGGGGGCGTTGTTCTGCTGGGGCTGGCTGGCCGAGCCGCTGGAGCGCCAGGTCAGGCTGATGGGAACCCTGTTCGAAGCCGACTATGCCAATTTGAGCGCCAGGACCAAGATCAGGGCGGTCGTCCTGGTGACGATGCTCAGCCTGCTGCTGGAACTGGTGCTGATCCGCTGGCTTGCCTCGGTATTTCCGGTGTTCGCCTTCTACAAGAATTTCACCATGCTGGCCTGCTTCCTCGGCCTCGGCGCGGGCTACGCGGTGGCGGAAAAGCAGCGCTGCGCGCCCGCGCTGGTGCTGCCGATGCTGGCGCTGTTCGTCGGGATCATCACGTTGCTGCGCTACGATACCGGCGGGGGACATCTGATCTTCTCGATCGGCTGGCTCTCGGCCTTCGACTTGCCGGTCTACTTTCTCCTCGGCGCGAGCTTCATCCTGTGCGCCTGCATCTGCTATCCGGTCGGCCAACTCTGCGGCAAGCTGCTGCACAGCTCCAATTCGCTCAAGGCCTACAGCCTCAATCTGATCGGCAGCATCCTCGGGGTCGTCGCGCTGTTCGTGATGAGCCTGTATTGGCTGCCGCCGGTGATCTGGTTCGCGGTGGTCGGCGGCATGATGCTGCTGTTCGTGCTGCCGCGCGACGGTTTCCTGCCGGTCGGCCTCGCCAGCTTCTGCGCCCTGCTGGCGATCCTGGCCTGGCCGGTGCAGCCGGAAACGCAGCGGATCTATTCACCGTACCAGTTGCTGGAGCGCACCGCCACCGCCGAAGGCTTGATGCAGATCCTGTCGGGCGGCAGTTACTACCAGAAGGTCTACAATTTCGCGGAGGGCAAGCGCGGGCAGGAGTCCGACGCGGACAAATATGTTCGCGCCTATTACGAGTTCCCGTACAACTTCAAGAAGCCGCCGGAGCGCGTCGCCATTGTCGGCTCGGGCAGCGGTAATGATGTCGCCACCGCGTTGCGGATGGGCGCTTCCCATGTCGATGCGATCGAGATCGATCCCGCCATCGCCTTTCTCGGCCAGAAATATCATCCGGAGCGGCCTTACGACGACAAGCGCGTCAACCTGTCCATCAACGATGCCCGCAACTTCTTTCGTACAGCGGACCAGAAATACGACCTGATCGTCTACGGCGTGCTGGATTCGCATACCGCGCTCAGCCACGCCTCCAATCTGCGCGTCGATTCCTACGTCTATACCCGCGAGGGAATCGCCGAGGCCTTCAAGCTGCTCAAGCCGGACGGCGTGCTCTCGATTTCGTTCACGCTGGTCAACGACGCCCTCGGCTTCAAGCTGTCGAAGATCCTGCGGGAATTGCCCGGCGCCGGCAAGCCGTTGGCGGTGCGGGTGCTCTACGACTATTCGAAAACCACCGCGTTCATCGTCAGGAAGGGCGGCGCGGTGACGATGCCGAACGCCAGCGCCTTCGCCGCGATCGGCTTTACCGATGTCTCCGAGCTGTTCTCGCAACCCTATCCCGAGTCCGCGGTCCCGACCGACGATTGGCCGTTCTTTTACATGGTCGAGCGTGCCTATCCCTTCACCTACATGATCGCGCTCGGGATCATTCTGCTCCTCAGCTACTTCTTCGTGCGCCGGACCATCGGATTTTCCGATCCGATCGACCGCAGCTATCTGCCGTTCTTCTTTCTCGGCTCCGGTTTCATGTTGGTAGAGACCAAAGCCATTACCGAGCTTGGCCTGCACCTCGGCGGCACCTGGGTAGTGATCGCGGCAGCCATCATGCTCGTGCTTGTGATGGCCTACATGGCCAACCTGATCGTGACGCGAACGACGCGCGACCTCATGGGGGCTGCCTTCGTCGGATTGTTCGTCAGCCTTCTGGTCGGATACGGGCTCGCGATCAGCCACAGCGACTGGGCTTTCGGTCCGCCGCTGGTGCAACTGGCAATGAGCTGCTTCGTTCTGACCGTTCCGCTGTTCTTTGCCGGGATCATTTTCTCCAGCCTGATCGGCGAGGGAAGAATCAATATATCCACGGCGTTCGCCTACAATCTGATGGGCGCGCTGTTCGGCGGCGTGATGGAATATAATTCGATGTATTTCGGATTTGCCTTCCTCTATCTGCTGGCGCTCGGCTTTTACCTTCTTGCCTGGGTGTTCTCGCGGAAATCCGCGGCATTGGCGCGAGCCGCACATCTAGCTCCGGCGGAGTAGCGAATCCAGATCGACATCGATCTGGCCCGGCGCCCTGACGTGACGGACCTCGAAAGCGTCGGGCTGGAAGCGGTATTCCACCAGCCCGACTTCCTTGGCGCCGATCACTTCCTGCTTGTGGTCGGGAATGATGAAGCCGGCCGAAGCCGCCCAGACGTGTCTTGTGTGGCGAAAAGTAAAATCCCGGCGCTGGTGCACGTGGCCGCTGGCGACCAGCCGCAGGTCGACGGTGCGGAGCATCTCCACCAGCCGGCTACGCGTCGGCATCGGGATGTAGCGGATCGCGGTCGCCGCCAGTTCCGGATCGTCGGGCGTATTCAGAAACAGCGGCTTGTGCAGGAACAGTGCCACCGGCCTGCCATCGGCGCTTGCGAGCTGTTGGGCCAGCCAGTCCGATTGTTCGGCCTCGCTCGCCAGGCCCGTGTTCATGACAAGTGAATTGAGGCCGATGAAACACCAGCCGGCCGCCTCGAAGCGCCAGCGGTCCTCGCCGAAATGCGTGCGGAAAGCCTGAACGCTTTGCTCGGTGACGGGCTGAGACGGCGCCGGACCGAGTTCAGTCGGATTGTCGCCGACATCGTGATTGCCGGGAAGATAGCGGCAGGGCGCCGGGAGGGCGATATGCAGTTCTCGGGCAAATTCGAAATCGTCCTGACAGCTCGGCGCATCCCAGGCGAGGTCGCCGCTGTTGACGACGAGGTCGGGCCGCGTCGCGTCGATGTATTCGCTCACCCGGTAAAAATTGTCGGTGAGGGCTGGATGGCGGCGGGTGAGGTGGGTATCGGAAATCTGGGTCAGGCGAAATTCGGGCATGAAATTTTCCTTGCGGGGCGGATTATATATCGGTCCACGACGGAACGATGAAACCCGAAATCAGAATTCCCTTGCTCAAGTCCTTTGCCCGGGCGCCAGGCAGATTCGGGGCCGTGAGAAAGACGATTTTAATAAATCTGTAATATTGATGGGTATCCGTACCCAAATTTTGTTGAGTCCGCTCAGGTTGCAGCCCTTTCGGAACCATTGCCATGAGACTTCGTATTACGATTTCGCGCGCGATCTTTGCATTCGGGGCGCTGACGGTCGTCGGTCTCATGGCCGTGATCCTGGCCAGCAACTACGCGCTGTCCGAACTCAAGGTCGGCGGGCCGCTCTACAGCAAGATCAAGCTTGGCAACGACCTGATCGCGGATATTCTTCCGCCGCCCGAATACATCATCGAAGCCTATCTGGAAGCGACCCTTGCGCGCCAGGATCCCTCGACTGTCGCGGCGCGGCGTGACCGGCTGGCGCAGTTGAAGAAGGAATATGACGAGCGTCACGCGTTCTGGACCAAGTCCGATCTCGAGCCGGTGAACAAGGCGAGGCTGGTCGAGAAATCGCACCGGGAAGTTCAGCGCTTCTGGAGCGTGGTGGAGCAGTCGTTCCTGCCGGCTCTGGCCAGGGCCGACACCGCTCAGGCGACGAAGTCATATGCGGAGATCGCGGCGGCCTATACTGCGCACCGCGCCGTGATCGACGAGATCGTCAAGCAGGCCAGCGACGACAACGCCGCCGCGGAAGCCGAAGCCACCGGTCGGGTTCAGTGGTTCACCATTCTGCTCTGGAGCATTTCCGCCTTCGTCTTTCTCGTCGTCGGCGCCGGGATAGCCGGTGTGGCAAAGGGCGTGATCCGGCCGATCACCCGGATGACCGGGGCGATGCAACGGCTCGCCAACGGCGAGTTGGACCAGGACATTCCCTCGCTGGGCCGCAAGGACGAGGTCGGCGCGATGGCGAGCGCGCTGCAGGTGTTCAAGGAAAACTCATTGCGCGTTCAGGCCATGGAGGCCGCCCATGCGATCGCGGCGAAGCAGGCCGAGGCGGACCGAAAGGCCGGACTGCTGCAGGTGGCCGACGGTTTCGAACAGGCGGTGGGCCGGATCATCAGGACCGTATCGTCGGCATCTTCCGATATCGAGGCGGCGTCCGGCAACCTGACCAAAACCGCGGAAACCACCCAGGAATTGTCCGCGACGGTCGCGGCGGTATCGGAGCAATCATCATCGAGCGTCCGGTCTGCCGCTGCCGCCTCCGAGGAAATGGCCGCCTCGGTCGCCGAAATCGGCCGGCAGGTCCAGCAATCCCAGCAGATTGCGCAGGCCGCGGTGGCGCAGGCCGAGCAGACCAATGTGCGGATCGCGGAGCTGTCGCAATCGGCCAGCCGGATCGGGGAGGTCATCAAGATGATCACCGCGGTCGCCGAGCAGACCAATCTGCTTGCGCTCAATGCGACGATCGAGGCGGCGCGAGCCGGCGACGCCGGGCGAGGTTTCGCGGTGGTGGCGTCCGAGGTGAAGGCGCTGTCCGCGCAAACGGCGAAGGCCACCGAAGAGATCGCGGCTCAAGTGACGCAGATGCAGTCCGCCACCGCACATTCGGTGTCTGCGATCAAGGATATCGGCGCCACGATCGCCCAGATTTCGGAGATCTCCACGGCAATCGCCGCAGCCGTCGACCAGCAGGGCGCGTCGACCCAGGAAATCGCCCGCAACGTCCAGCAGGCAGCCCAGGGCGCGACGCAGGTGACCGGGCGGATCGCCGACGTCAATCGCGGCGCGGCCGATACCGGCACCGCCGCAGGGCAGGTTCACGGCCTCGCGGTCTCCCTGCTTTCGGAAAGCAATCACCTCAGCACCGAGGTCGAAAGCTTCCTGCAGACTATCAGGGTGGCCTGACCCGGGGGCCGCGCCGGGTGGCTACAGTACCCGATAGCGGATCGCGAAGGCGTCATTCAGTTCGCGCGCCGCTTCGCCGCCGGGCGAGGCGATACGATCGACCAGATGCCACGGCCCGAACCGATCGGAATGGCCGGGATTTGCCGCGAGCCGCAGCTTGAACAGGCGCTGCGGCTGGCCCGGCAAATGCAGCACCACGACGCGGTCGGTGGTCCGGTAATCTAGCGTCACCGACCCCCGGATCACGGCGCGGCCGTTGGGATCGGATGCCGGCGCGGCCTGTATCCGGATCAGCTTCTGGTTCCGGTCGGTGACCAGTTCGATCTGGGTTTCGGATGGCGCCGCAAGCGCTGCCTTGGGCAGCCGGATCTCGAATTCGACCGCGGGTTTGGCCGGATTGATGCCGAGATAGGCCTGGGCGGCGTGCCGCATGTCGTACGCCACGAAGGCGAGCAGCGCGAGCACCACCGCGGCGGCAAGACCATGCTTCAGCACATCGCGCGAGCTTCGATAGCCGGAACGGAAATAGACGGTCAAGACGATCGCCACCGCCAGGGCGGCGGCGACGCCCGCCAGCCCTGACATCACCATGCCGAGCACGCCGTCCGGGGCGTCGTCGGCCAGCTTGAGCAGCGAGGCCACGGCGCTGCCGGGCGCTTCGGCACCGGGGGTGGCACCCTTCAGGGCGGGAGAGGTCAGGTTCATCGCGGCATCTCGAAGTCGCATGGGCGCCGGTTCGGACCGAAATCGGTGGAACCGCATGGCGTTGGTCACCGCAGCGGCGAATGTGGTTCAAGCGGGCGGATCGGGATTCATTGTCATGATGGGGCGCGGTCGCTATAGCGGGGGCTTCCTTATGGTGAGGAGCGCGCTCTTGCGCGCGTCTCGAACCATGAGGCCCATATCTTCTCATCCTTCGAGACGCGGCCAAGGGGCCGCTCCTCAGGACGAGGGCTCACGCTTCCATCCAGGGGGAATTCGATGTCGGTTCAAACGGTTTTGCTGCCGGTCTTCGTACTGGTGGGGCTCGCCTTCGCGCTGCTGTTGTTGCGGAACCGGCCGGTGGCGGGCAAGGAAGGGGGCTCACCGACGGTCAGCGACCAGTTCGGACTGCCCGGCTTGTTCTACGTCCTGATCGCGCTGGCGCTGCCGCTGCGCAAAGCCGATCTCGTCATCGTGCTGCTGTCCTGGGTGTTCGTCGTCGTCTGGTTTGTCCATGCGGGCATTTTCCTGACCTCCGGCAATGACCGGCAGCGTTCGCTGGCGTGGTACGCTGCTGTGCTCGTGCTGTTTGCGATGTGGCTCTACTTCGCCCTGAACATGCTGTTGTTGAGCTAACCCTCTCACAAGCCGAAAGATCTGAATGACGCCTGCTGCGCGCCTCTCCGCCGCCATCGAACTGATCGGCACCATCGACTCAGACCGCGTTCCCGCGGCGAAGGCGCTGAAGGAGTGGGGCACGGCGCACCGCTATGCCGGCTCCGGCGACCGTGCCGCGATCGCGGGCCTGATCTGGGACGTGCTGCGCCGGCGCGCTTCCAGCGCCTGGATCATGGACGCCGATACGCCGCGGGCGCGGGTGCTGGGCATGCTGAAGCTCGAGCGCAAGCTCGATGCCGAGGCGATTGGGGCCCTGTGCGACGGCGGCCGCTTCGCGCCGGAACCGCTGAGCGACAGCGAGCGGGCAGCGCTGACCTCGCGAACCCTGGCTGAGGCGCCGGCGCACGTCGCCGGCGATTATCCGGAGTGGCTCGACGGCCACCTGGCGCAGGTCTTCGGCGATGACCGGGTGGCCGAGGCCACCGCAATGGCGAGCCGGGCGCCGCTCGATCTGCGCGTCAACACGCTGAAAGCGACACGGGAGAAGATGCTGCCGTCGCTGGCCCATCTCGGCGTTCAGCCTACGCCATGGTCGCCGATCGGCCTGCGCATCGAACTCGGCGCCGACGCGCGCAACCCCGGCATTCATGCCGAGGAGGATTTCATCAAGGGCGCGATTGAAATTCAGGACGAGGGTTCGCAGCTGGCGGCGCTGTTGTCGGCCGCCAAACCCGGCGAGCAGGTGATCGACCTCTGCGCCGGCGCCGGCGGCAAGACCCTGGCGCTGGCGGCGATGATGCAGGGCAAGGGCCGGCTGATCGCCACCGACCACGACAAGCGGCAGCTGGCGCCGATCTACGAACGGCTGTCGCGCGCCGGCGTGCATAATTGCGACGTCCGCACCCCGAAGGGGCCGAACGACACGCTCTCCGACATCCACGCAAGCGCCGACCTCGTGCTGATCGATGCGCCCTGTACCGGCACCGGCACCTGGCGGCGCAACCCCGACGCCAAATGGCGGATGCGTCCCGGCGCGCTGGAGGTGCGGCTGAAGGACCAGGTCGCCGTGCTCGACCGCGCCGCGGCCCTGGCAAAACCGGGCGGCCGGATCGCCTATATCACTTGTTCGGTATTGCCGCAGGAGAACGGCGAACAGATCAAAGCCTTCGTCGCGCGCCATCCCGAATTCGCGGTGGTGCCGCCGGAACAGACCGCCGCTGTGCTGTGGGACAAGGCCGAGGACTTTGCCCAGGCTGCGCTTCAATCGCCCGAAGGCTGGCTGATGACGCCGCGCCGCACCGGGACGGACGGGTTCTTCGTCTCGGTGCTGAAGCGGGCATGAAGTCGTAGGGTGGGCAAAGCGCTTGCGTGCCCACCATTCCCCTAGCGCATGCGATGACAGATGGTGGGCACGGCGCGAAGAGTGCGCCTTTTGCCCACCCTCCGATTCCGTGTCGTGCCGGCTCACTGGGGCCTCATCACAAAAACTTCGAAAACAACCCCATGTACAGTAGGAAAGGCCTTTGTTTGCAAGCCCTTGCGGAATCGATCCGGGCATCAAATCAGGTCACCATTACTTACATAATTTACCTCTCGGGCCTGGCGGATTCCGCCGGGCAGTTACGCCGCCCGCGCGGCTAATGCGCCAGGTGATTGGCCGATCCCTGGATGATCTTGCCTTGCGCGTTCAGCCGTAAATATTCACAAATCCTGGCGCCGCGCTCGTTCGCATAAAACACCACGATGCTGTCGGGGCTGACGAACAGGTCGATCAGATTGAAGTGCAGATCGGGCACCAGCTGAAGCGCTTTTCCCCAATACATCCGCAAGCTGGCCTTGCTTCGTAATGTTCCAGTGGAGTCGAAGCCGAGCGCTTGAATCCGGTCGGAAGTCATCTCGCTATCGTCGGCGTAGAGCGCGAGAATTCGTTCCAGATCGCGGGAATTCCAGGCCGCGATCCAGTCCCGGCCCAGCTTGGCGAGATCGGCGGCGGCGTGAGGCTGGCCTTGCATCGTCTCCTCCTGGCGTTTTCCGTTTGGCATTTTCTCTGGGGACTCGCCTTGGCAGATCCCTTGGCAGGTCCTTTGGGCATATAGGTCAATAATACTTACCTATATGAATTTGTCCATGCCTGCAGAAGCATGTGGGCCGTCGTTTTGCGCGGTTGCGAGCACGCCCCCTGTCGCGTATTTGCTGTCCATGACAGCCCCACAGCCAGCTTTGGAGTCGACGCCTTCGGTGGCCTCGGCGCATGACAAGATTCTGATCGTCGATTTCGGCAGTCAGGTGACGCAACTGATCGCGCGCCGGGTGCGCGAGGAGGGCGTCTATTCGGAAATCGTCCCGTTCCAGAAGGCCGAAGCGGCCTTCGCCGAGATGAAGCCGAAAGCGGTGATCCTCTCCGGCGGCCCGGAATCGGTGCATGAAGCGGGCTCGCCCCGCGCGCCGCAGGCGATCTTCGATTCCGGCGTGCCGGTGCTCGGCATCTGCTACGGCCAGATGACCATGGCGGCCCAGCTCGGCGGCGAGGTCGAGGGCGGCCACCACCGCGAATTCGGCCGCGCCGACCTCGAGGTCAAGGCCGCAAGCCAGCTGTTCGATTCCACCTGGGGCATGGGCGAAAAGCATCCGGTGTGGATGAGCCATGGCGACCGCATCACCCGAATGCCGCCGGGCTTTGCTGTCGCCGGCACCAGCGCCAATGCGCCGTTCGCCGTGATCCAGGACGAGAAGCGGAAATATTATGGCCTCATGTTCCACCCCGAAGTGGTGCACACGCCCGACGGCGCAAAACTGATCCGCAATTTCGTCCGCAAGGTCGCCGGCCTCACCGGCGACTGGACCATGCGCGCCTTCCGTGAGGAAGCGATCGAGAAGATCCGCGCGCAGGTAGGCAAGGGCAGGGTGATCTGCGGCCTCTCCGGCGGCGTCGATTCCGCTGTCGCGGCGGTGCTGATCCACGAGGCGATCGGCGACCAGCTCACCTGCGTGTTCGTCGATCACGGCATGCTCAGGCTCGACGAAGCCAAGACCGTCGTCGACCTGTTCCGGCACCACTACAACATCCCGCTGGTGCATGTTGATGCGTCGAAGCAATTCCTCGGCGAACTCGAAGGGGTCACCGATCCCGAACTGAAGCGCAAGACCATCGGCCGTCTCTTCATCGACGTGTTCGACGTGGAGGCGAAGAAGATCGGCGGCGCGGACTTTTTGGCGCAGGGCACGCTCTACCCCGATGTGATCGAGAGCGTCTCCTTCACCGGCGGCCCCTCGGTCACGATAAAATCGCACCACAATGTCGGCGGTCTTCCGGCCCGCATGAACATGAAGCTGGTCGAGCCGCTGCGCGAACTGTTCAAGGACGAGGTCCGCGTGCTCGGGCGTGAACTCGGCCTGCCCGAAATCTTCGTCGGCCGCCACCCGTTCCCCGGCCCCGGCCTCGCGATCCGCTGCCCCGGCGAGATCACGCCTGAGAAGCTGGACATCCTGCGCAACGCCGATGCCGTCTATATCGACCAGATCCGCAAGGCCGGCCTCTACGACACCATCTGGCAGGCCTTCGCCGTCCTGCTGCCGGTCAAGACCGTCGGCGTGATGGGCGACGGCCGCACCTACGAATACGTCGTCGGCCTCCGCGCCGTGACATCAACGGACGGCATGACCGCGGATTTTTATGCGTTCGACATGAAGCTTCTCGGCGAAACCGCGACGCGGATCATCAACGAGGTGAAGGGGGTTAATCGGGTGGTGTACGACATCACGAGCAAGCCGCCGGGGACGATTGAGTGGGAGTGAGAATACCTTTCTTGAGAATGGCGACCGCTGGTGAGCTATTTCTTCCGATGGCGCTTTGTGGCCTAAATGTCGCTGCTGCACCAAAGTAGTCGGGCCTCGGCGGTAGCTAAGGTGAGATTCTTCTCGGTGAGAGGCTATTGGAAGCCATGGAATCCCTACGGCTCTAGCGAAGCTCTCACTGCGAGATGATCCAATTCCGCAACCGTCGGAACTCGGCCGAGTATCACTATCTTCCGCAAGAGGCCGACGAGAATATCGCTTGCGAGCAGATAGGCTGATTTTAGGGTCTTGGCGTCAGTGCCCGATCCATGCACAACGCGAGACCGCACGTCGTACGCCTTTCTGACTTTGACGAAATAAGCCGCCTTCTCTTCTGCGTTTCCGTCATGGAGAATTGCGGCGTGCATTGCAATCCGCCTTCTAAGCTCGCCATCGATGTCTAGAAGGCCTTCTATTCCAGCCCAAAGTAACATGACCTTCGGTTCGTCATCAAAGAGGTAGTGTGCGTTGCTATAGCATCGTAGAGCAGACTGAAATCTCTCGGCGGCCAGCAAGCCGTTATATCGTTCAAGATGGTCTGCGGCCCAAGCCAAGTCTTCATCGTTAGCGCTTCTAATCTCAGGGAGTTGATTTATGACGATATTTCTGTTCGCAAGATTGAAGCGTTGCGATCCTCGCTCGGTCGCGCTGTAAAGCGGAAAAACGGGAGAGCGGCAAGATAAGGCAAGAAGATTGAAGAGCCACAGCGCGTTCCATGCCTTACTTGCGAGCTTTTGTCCCCCGTCTGCGTGCTCTATGAGAAGTGAGAAATCAGCAAGATTCTCCATCGCCATTACGTTTAGAGTGTTGCGCAGTTCTCCAACCGTTCGGCTGCCGAAAGAGGAGTCGATTTTCGGGGTTTCTGAACAGATGGAGATTCCTTCGGCTAGAACAAAATCCTTGGCCACGGTGATGCCGTGACCTACGATTCGTACGCTGTAACCTTCGCCGACTACAATGCTGACCACTACGAACGTCTCCAACAGTCAAGCGAATAGGGCGAATCGTAGGATGGGTGAGCCACTTGCGCAACCCAGCAATCTTCAAAAGCGGTGATTGATGGGTGTCGCTCGGAGCGGCGGCGATCGCGGCGATATAGCCGTCGGGCGTGGGGAAGCCCATTCCGGCCGCGCGCGCCTTGACGGCGAGGTTCGCGTAGCGCTGCGCCGCCAGGGTATCGAAGGGCAGGATCCTCGCCTCGAACAGTTTAAGCACGCCGTCGAGCGCGGGTGCCAGATTGTTCTTGCGCTTCCCTCGGCAGCGCACCGATGCCGAACGTCAGCTCGGCGATGGTGATGCTGGAGAGAAAGAGCGTCTCCGCCGCCTAGGCGTCGAGCCAGTCACGGACGCCACGGTGCGGGTCGGGCTTCATCGCCTCCGGGACGCACCGCGGCCTCCAGAATGGCGCGCATTTCGGCTTCCGCGCTGCGATTGTGCTGGACCGCGCGGACCTTGAGGGCGCGATGCGCCTCCTCGGAGAGATTGCGAATGGTGACGGCGGCCATCGGCAGGAGTTGCACGAGGTCTGGCTGCGGGGCGAACTTCTCACAGCGCGCGACATGGCCGCCGAGCGCCGCGTCGCATGCATCGGTCGGCGAAATTCGGGGGCCGCTACAAAACCGACACAAAACCATTAGCGAAAGCTGATTTGGTTTAAATCGGGTTAACGCGCGTGGCGGGAGCCCAATTTGGGGTGTGGGGCATGCGTAACGGCGAAGCTAACAAGCATCCGGCGGCGATTGGCGATTCGTTCAGCACCAGACGGAAGCGGAAGCGGGTTTCGGGGCTGAAGTCGTCGATTTCCCGGCTGGTTCATCCTCCGGGACCGCCACCCAAGCTGATTTTCGATCAACTCGAGGCGCGCCTGTTGATGAGCGCGGATCCAGTCATGATCGATCTCACGGCGTTGCAGCCGGGCCAGCAGCATCACGACGTTCTGGTTCGGTTCCTCGATGAAGTCGTCACGATCGGTGACCAGACCCAGCATCTGCAGCGCATCGAGGCCGTTGATCGCAACAACCCCGACGTGGTGCTCGCATCGCAGGTCATCGCAGATGGCAGCAGCGTGCAGGTGATCGGGGGCGCCGGCAACGATAGCGTGACTTTCGATCTGTCGTCGCTCGGCGAATCCGCCTCCGGGCCGCAAATCAGCGTCGTCGGCGGCGGCGGCAACGACACGCTCTCGGTGATTTCCAGGCAGGGCGATTCAGTCGGCTGGCATCTCGACGGGCAGGGCGGAGGCGACATTAGTGGCGCCGCGCAGATTGCGTTCTCCGGCGTCGAGCACCTGGATGGTGGCTCCGAGGACGACACCATCTACGGCTCGACGCTCGACATCAACTGGCTGGTGAACGGAGCCAATTCCGGCTCCGTCGGCGTCTACTTCTTCGATGGTTTTGAGAATCTTGTCGGCGCGGCCAACAGCAACGACATATTTTCGGTGACGTCCGGCGGGAGCCTGCATGGCTTTCTCGACGGCGGCAGTGGCGGCTACGACACGCTGGTGCTCGATACCGGTACGGTGCAGGATCTGGTGTCGACGGCGACGTCATCGCATGACGGTTCGATCGCCTATGACGGGCGGCTGGTGAGCTATCGTGGGCTCGAGCCGGTCACGATTGCCGGCGTCCAGGCCAACATCACCTTCGATATTTCGGCGCTGGATGGCAATTGGTCGGGCAACAATGTGGCCCGATTGCACTACGTCACGTCGCTTTCGATGATGGAACTGGAGAGCGTCAACGGCCACTTCGAAAGTCAGAGGTTCAACGCCCCCACCGCGTCGCTGACGATCAACGCCAGGACCGGCACCGACGATGTCGAGATCGCGTCGCTATCGCTGGACTTCGACGCGTCGCTGACGGTGAACACGCTGGCCAGTGGCTACGATCCGTTCGACAATGGCGGCCTGTTGCCGGGCGACAATATTTTCACCCACAACAGCATCATTCGGGTGACCGGCGACATTGCGCTGCATGGCAATGCCCTGACCTTGATCGGCGACACGGTCTATGTCGGAACGGTCGCACAGCAGACCGGATCGCAGGGAACCTGGACCGCCAATCAGACCTATACCGGCGTGGCCGGCGTCGGCGGTTCGGGCAGCGGCGCCACCGTTACGGTCGATACCGACAGCAACGGGACCGCGACGGCGCGGCTCAGCGGCGCCGGTGTCGGCTATCACGTCGGCGATGTCATCACGTTCGCGGATCCGACCAATGCCGGGCGCACCGTGACCATGACGATCCGTAACGCCGCGAACACCAATAGCCTGGGCACCGCGACGGCCACCATCTCGACCGAGCTTGCCGGGGGCAATGCCGGCGACATCATGTTCGGCGAGCAGACCACCAATTCGGACGGCACCACCGCCTACGCCGGCGGCCAGTTCATCCTGATGGGGCCGAATGCCTCGCTGCTGGCGGGAGCGGACACCGCACACAACCACAAGGCAGGCAAGATTACGCTGGCGACGTCGGAAGTGGCAAAGCGGCTGGTGAGCTGGCCGGTCGATTTTACGTCGAAGGAAGCCGGCATCACCATCGACGGCTCGACGATCCGCGGTGGCGCCGTGAAGATCAACGCCATTGCCAAGGACACCAACCTCGCCAGTGAAGTTCCGGCGGCGGCCGCCGGCTTCAGCAACAGCCTGGCCAGCCTGTTCGGAACGATTCCGGGCGTCCTGGTGAGCGCTGCCACCGGCATCGACCTCTCCGTGATCCTGCGCAGCGCCAACGCCAGGATCAGCGTCAACGATGCAATCATCGAGGCCGAGGGCAACGTCGATATCAAGTCCGAGACCAAGGTCGAAACCCAGGTCACCGCGGTCGCGTCGGCGATCGGAGGCGGGGGTCTTGCCGCAAAAACCGGCCTCGAGCTTGCCGCCGGCTACGGCCTGGCCAGCAGCGAAGTGGAAACCAACATAGGCGGCGGCACCCGCATCACGGCGAGCGGCAGCGTCACCGTGTCGGCCAAGGGGGCGACGACGTCGAAGACCGTCGCGCGAGCGTCGTCAAACCTGCTCACCAGCAGCGTCGATCCGACCAGTTCGTCGGTCGCCATCGCCATTTCCCATACCGACCTCAGCGTCAATGCTTCGGTCGGGCGCGACGTCACGATTACGGCAGGCGGCAATGTGAATATTCTCGCCACCGGAACCTCGAAGACGACGCCGGACGCCAGCACCTACAGTCCGATCGACGGACGCGCCGGCGTCGGCGTCGCGCTGGCGTTTGAGTTTGGCACCGTCAAGGCCTCGCTCGACGGACATGTCGTGGCCACGGGCAGCGTGACCGGCGGTAGCGAGGACGCCAGGACCTTCGATCCGAACCCGACCGGCAGGACGGTGCTGGGCATTCCGCAGCCGGGCGATGTCGATGTTGCCGGTGACATCCTCAACATACCCAATCATGGTTTTGCTCACGGTCAGCAGGTCGTCTACACACCCTATCTCGCCAACGCGACGATTCCCGGCCTCAGCGGCGGTTTCGTCATCCCGGGGCAGCAAAGCGACTCCATCGGTGGCCTTGAAAAGGGCAAGAGCTATTACGTGATCGTGGTCGATGCGGATCACATCAAGCTCGCCAAGGAGCCAACGATCGACCTGGACAACGCCGGGACCGACAGCACGGCGACCCAGACCCTGAATGTGGTGAAGGCGAAAACCTTCGATATCGATGCGATCGACGCCGGTGCCGATACCGTCAAGATCGCCGCGCATGGATTCTCGACCGGCGACCAGGTGAAATATGCCGCCGGCGCCGGCAATACCACGATCGCCGGACTCGTGGATGCGGCGACCTACACGGTCGAAAGGGTCGATGACAGCACCTTCCGGCTCAAGGACAGCACCGGCGCCGTCATTCAGATTTCGCAAGGACTGGCTCTCGGCGTCCAGACCTTCACCCGGGTCTCGGACAACGTGAAAGCCAGCCTGACGCTGGCGCGCGTCGATGCCGCGACCGACCGCATCTATCTCCAGGGTCACGGCTTCACCGTGGGAGCGCCGCTTGAAGTGACCTATGGGTCGATCGCCGAGGAGGGCGCCAATCCGATCGGCGGGCTCACCAACGAAACCAGATACGATCTCGTCGCGATCGACGCCAATTCGTTCGAATTGCGCAACCAGGCCACCGGCGCACGCGTCGACCTGTCCGATCCCGCAGGGAGCGCGTCGCACGGGTTGGCCTACATCAGCGCGGTCAAGAGCTTCAATCCGACAACGGCCGTCGATGGCAGCCTCGACACCATTGCAGTCGACGCATCCGATCTCAACAATGGTGACGCCGTCATCTACGGGATCGATCCGACCAAATCGACGACCAAATCCCGCGCTTTCGATCTCGGCGCCATCGATTCCACGGCGGACACCGTTTACGTCGCCGCGCACGGCCTCGCGACCGGCGATCAGGTCGTCTACAATTCCGGCACCGGAAACACGCCGATCACCGGCCTGACCAGCGGTGCGACCTATACGATCGTCAAGGTCAGCGACGATCTGTTCCAGTTGAAGGACGCCGACGGCAATCTCATCCAGATTGCGCAGGACAATGCCCTGGGCGTCCAGACCTTCACCGCCGGGGAGAACATCGCAACCGTCATCCTGGCGCGCGTCGATGCCGCGACCGATCGAATCTACATCGAGAACCATGGTTTCACCGGCACTGCGGCCAATCCGCAACTCGTCGATTATGCATCGCTGCAGGCGCTCGGGGTCAATCCGATCGGCGGCCTGCAAAGTGCCGGCGATGGCCTGCAGGTCTACGGTCATTACAAGCTGGTCGTCGTCGATGCCGACTCGTTCGAATTGCGTGACATCGGAACCGATACGCTTGTTCAGCTATCGGATCCCGGTGCCGCGTCGCGACACGTGGTGGCGCTGAAGCATGTCTACCAGGCATCTCGCGGCAATGTCGGCGATCTCGTCGTGGCGGATCAGGAAATTACCGGCCTCACGCCCGGCGGCGTGTATTACATCGTCAAGGTCGACAACAATCACGTCCGGCTGGTCGAAGACGCAACGCAGGTCTCGGCGGTCAAGGGAATCGACCTGACGGGCGGCGGGAATGGGGTTAACCATTCGCTGTCCGCGAGCCCGAACACCAACGGCGTCGGCGTGCAGGCAACGCTGACGTCGGAAACCAGGAGCAAGGCGAAGCCGGAAGTCGGCGGCAAGTTCAATCCGACCAAATACAAGGACATCCTGTCGAAGCCCGATATCGCGCTGGCGGCGATTTTCGGCAACGCCTCGGCGCAGAGCGGCAAGACGGCCGCGACGCAGGGCGGCAAGGACATCACCAATGACGGTCTCAGCCTCGGCGGCGCCATCGCCGTCAATGTCGTCATCAACGATGTCAGCGCCACCGTCGGCCAGAACGCCACGGCGGCCAGTCCGACGGTCATCGAGACCAATCGCGATGTCGAAGTGCTGGCGAAAAGCCAGCAGAAAATCCAGTTGATCTCGCAGTCCGACGTTTCAAAATCGAAGACCAAGGCGGCCAACCCCGGACCCGCGGTCGATATGTCCTTCGCCGTGGGATACTACGAGAACGATGTGAGCGCGACAATTCGCGGCAACACCGTGATCGACGCCGGCGGCCTCGTGAAGGTCGACTCGGCGCTGTCCTATCCGTTCCTGATCAAGCCGCTCGATCTCATCCTGGGAATTCCGCAGGACATCGCCAATCGCGGAGTCAGTGGTCTGACCGATCTGCTCGACGGCACGTTCGGCATCAGTTCGAAATTCATGAATACCTGGGTGATGGCGCGCGCCAAGGCCGCGGAAACCCAGGCGATGGCCATCACCGGATCGGTTGCGGTCAACGTCTATCTCGACACCAGCAAGGCGACCATCGAGTCCGGCGCGCGGATCAATCAGAAGCCGGCGGCCGCCGGCAATACGTCGCAGTCGGTTTCGGTGACCGCCAGCACGATGATGGAATTCGCCGAGATGGCCGGCATCGGCAAATGGTCGCTGAGCGAAAGTCCGTTCGGCAAAGGCTATTACGAGAAGAAGACGGCAAGCCAGCTCGCCAGCGGCGGCGACATCGTCGATGTCTACGGGCGCTCAGGCTCCAAATCGCTGGGCGGCTCGATCCTGTTCGACAACATCGAGAATACGGTCCATGCGCGGATCGAAGGTGATGCGAAGGTCGGCATCGGCTCGACCGGCGCGCTGACGGTGAAGGCGACCGAGGATATTCTGCGCGTCGCGATTTCACAGTCCGGCGGCAAGACCGATGACGGCGGCAAGCTGGCATTCGCGGGCAGCGGCCTGGTGTTGCGTCAGCGCAGCGATATTCAGGCCGGGCTTCTCGCCACTGCCGCGGGCGGCCCGACGGTCACCGGCCAGGGGACAGTGTCCATTTACGCCGAAACCGGCGGCACGCAAGTTGCGATCGCCGGTTCGATGATCTCGGGCGGCGCCGGATCGAACGGCGTCGGACTTTCGGTGCTTGTCAACGACGTCGTACGCAACGTCGCGGCATTCGTCGGCGCGGATCCGGCGACCCCTCAGACCACGCCGGTCGGCGCGGTGACGCTCGATGTCGGCAATACGACGATCACGGCACAGACCGGCGGTGTCTGGGTCAACGTCGTCGCCACAGGGACGGTTATTTCGGGGACGAAACCGCTGACGGAAGATCCCGACGATGCGCTGGATGGCTATAGCCTGCCCGGATTGTTCGATGAACCGGCCACCGCCGCCAAGAGCGGCTATGGCATCGCCGGCAGCGCCGCCGTCAATGTGATGAACGACACCACGTTGGCCTACATCAACGCCCGCGGGGTAGTGCAGGTCGGGACGTTGGCGCTCAGCGCAACCAACGACCCGACCATCGTCGATTTCGTCGGCGGCATCGCGATTTCGCTGGGTGCCACGGCCGGAACCGGCGCCGGAGGCGGCACAGCCGCGTCAGGCGCCTTCGCCGTCAACCAGATCACCACGGACACCGAGGCCTTCATCGCCAACCGGCTCGGCGGAAGCGGCAACGGGCTGACCGTGGTCAGCCGTGCGCCCGACGTCGCGGACGAGGACGAGATATCGATCGAGGCGACGCGCGGCGGGACGGTCGTCAGCCTGTCTGCCGCGATCTCCGCCAACACCAATCCCGGCGACGCCAAGGCATTCGCGGGATCGGTTTCGATCAATCGTCTCGTTGACATCACCCGGGCGCTGATCGATGGCGCCGTGGTGTCGAACCTGTCGAATTCGGCCGACGCGCGCATCCGCGCCATCAATGAAGTCGACGTCATCGCCATCGGTGGCGGCGGCGGCGGTACCACCGGCACCAAGGGGGTCGGCGCGTCGATCGGGTTCAACCAGATCGCCGCCGAGACCAAGGCGGGAATCACTGGCACCAGCCGCCGCGGCAGCCTGACGCTCGGGACTTCGCTTACCGCGGGCAACGACGTCGCTATCGAAGCCATCAACGATCAGTCGCTGACCGCGATCGGTGTCTCGGTTGGCGTTTCCACCGGCACGGGCGGTACCGGCGCTGCGTTCACGATGGGCATCAATGTCGTCTCCACCAGCCAGTCGATCTTCACGCATGCCGACGGTGCCGAAATTCTGGCCACCATCGAGAACGCCGACGTGACCGCGTCGCGCGTCTCCCTGGAGGCAAAGGACAACACCATCATCGTCGCCGTTGCCGGCGCACTCGGGATCGGCACCCAGGGATCGGGATACGGCGTGGCGCTGGGCTGGAACCAGATCGCCCTGCAGGTTCGCGCCACCATCGACAATTCGACCGTGACGGCGCGCAATGGCAATGTCGAACTGACCGCGCATTCCACCCAGGACGGCTTGATCCCGGCGTCCGGCAAGATCGCTGCGGCCGCGGTCGGCGCCGCGGGTGGCGGCGGCAGCGGAGCCAGCGTCGGCGCGAGCCTTGCGGTAAACGGCATCCTCAATACCATCGAGGCGACGATTTCAGGCGGTTCGACCGTCATCACCAACGGCGGCGGCAGCGTCTCCGTGATCGCCAACGACGAATCGACGATCAACGCCCTGACCGGCGGTGTGGCGATCTCGACCAAGGGAACTCCGGTCGGCGCGGCGATCGGCGCGAACTACATCGCGAACGACATCACCGCCAAGATCGAAGGTTCGACGGTCGATTCCGCGGGTAACGTGACCATCAAGGCCGATGAGGCCGCGGCGATTCATTCGCTGACCATCGGGGCTGCCGGCGGCAGCGACAAGGTGACTTTCGGCGGCTCGCTGTCCGTCAACGTCATCGACAACAATGTTACCGCCGCAATTGCCGGGGCAACCGCGAACGTCAAGGCCCGGGACAATCTGCGCGTCATCGCCGAGAATACCGCCAGCATCGTCTCGATCGCCGGGGGTATCGCGATCGGCGGCAAGACCGGGGTTGGCCTGTCGATCACCGAAGTCACCATTATCGATACCACCGAGGCCTGGATCGACGCCGCGGCGACGGTCTCGGGCGACGGTATCAATACGTTTACCGACGTGCTCGGCAACGTCCGCAGCGGCGTCTCGATCGAGGCCAATTCGGACGAGTCGATCGTCAATATCGCTGTGGGCGGTGCGTTCTCGACCCAGGCCGCGGGGTCGGGCGCGGCCACCGTCACCTATATCGATGTCACCGCGCGTGCGTACCAGAAGCGCGGCAGCGTGACGCCGGGATCAGGCGCCGGGATCACCTCGTTGCACGATATCAATATCGTCGCCCGCGGCCATCTTTCACTGGTCGGCGTGGCCGGTGCAGTCGCCGGCAGCAAGGTCGGCGTCGGCATTGGCGCCGATGCCGGCGTGGTGAAGCGCCGCGTCGAAGCCTATATCGACCAGGGCGCCAGCGCGCATGCCGGCAACAATGTCATCGTCATGGCGCAGAGCGACATGAGCATCACGTCGGTTTCGGCGTCGGCTGCGATCGGCACCACCGGCGCCGGCGCCCTGACCGTCGGGGTCTCGGTGCTGGATCTGACCACGCGGGCCTATATCGGCAGCGGCGCGGTGGTCAGTTCCGACGGTAACGTCCTGGTATCCGCCGAGGAAGACACTGACCTCGATCAGGTCTCCGGCAACATCGCCGGCGGCGGCACCGGCGCGGGCGGCCTTGCCGCCGGAGTCGGCGTGCTCAACAAGACCACCGAAGCCTACATCGCTTCGAACGCATCGGTGACCGCGCTGGCGAAAGCGGGCAAATCAGCCATTGCGGCCAACACCGGCGACTTCAATGCGCCATCCGGTGGCAACAATCAGCAGGATATCGCCAATACCCAGGATTTCGCGACCTCTTCCGTCGATTATGGCGCCAACAGCGTCGCCGTCACCGATCACGGGTTCACGACCGGTCAGGAGGTCATCTACACCGGCGAGTCGCTTGCGCTCGGCGGGCTGCAGACGGGAACGCGATACTTCATCGTTCGGATCGACGACGATCACTTTGCGCTGGCGACGACGCTTGCCGGGGCCCAGGCCGGCACCCGGGCCGACCTCACCGACAACGGAATCGATGACGCGACGCGGCACGTCGTTGAGACCGTCAACAACACCGGCGTACCCAGCATCGACAATTCCTCGATCGACACGCTCGATCCGACGGTGGCGGCGCAACTCGCCGCCAACCGGACGCGCACCGCGCAGTCCGCGGCGCAGAGCGGGCTGATCGTCGTGGCCGTCAGCATCAACGACCTGACCAGCGCCGGCGTCGGCGTCGCCATCGCCGGGACGGGATCCGCGGCGCTGGCCGGCACGGTCACCATTCATACCATCAACACCCGCGCCTATATCGATCAGGGCGCGCGGATCAACGCCATCAATACCGGCGCAGGCAGCGGCCAGAACGTGACGGTCGCCGCCGGACGGGCCTATAACGGTCTTGCCATCGGCGCCGGTCTCGCCGGCTCCGGCACGTTCTCCGCCGCACCGGGATTTGCCGCGCCGGTGCTCAAGGGTGCGACCGAAGCGTTCATCCAGGGCAAGCCGAGCGGGACCACCGCGAACTACGACACCCTCGTCAATGCCCAGGGCAATGTCGCGGTCAAGTCGCACGCGCAGACCGATATCCTCAGCATCGGCGCGGGTATCGCGCTGTCGGGTAATGTCGGCCTCGCCGGTTCGGCCGCGGTGATCGTGATCGAAACCACAACGGTGGCTTCGATTTCCGGCCGGGTACAGGTGACGGCGGAAGGCAGCGTTCTGGTCAACGCGATCGACGATACCACGGCCTTTGCGGTCGGCGGCGCGGTCGGCGTCGGCATCGGCTCCGGTGGCGGCGCGGGTGCCGTGAACGTCATCTCGATCAAGAAGACCACGGCGGCCTCGATCGGCGACGCCGCGAGCGTCGATGCCAACGGCAACCGCGGCAACCTGTCGGGCCTGCCCGACGGCACCTTCTCCGGTAACGGCTTCAATACGTCGTCGTTGCCGGGGGTCGCGGTGCTGGCGTCGTCGTCCGAGGACCTGTTTTCGCTCAGTGCGAGCCTTGGCGTCGGAAATTACCTCGGAATCGCCGGCGCCGTATCGGTCGAACTGGTCGATTCCGACACCATTGCGGCGATCGGCGGCCGCGCCCAGATCAACCAGCATACCGTCGCGCCATCGGCCAACGCCAACCAGAGCGTGGTAGTCGCGGCCACCAACAGGATGGATATTCTTTCCATCGCGGGTGGCCTCGGCGCCAGCCTCGGTGGCGGCATCGGCGCTTCGGTCGATGTCGGCATTCTGCGCAACGATACCCAGGCGCTGATGGGGAACGCTTCGATCAACGCCAGAAATCTCGTCAACAATTTCGCGCTGTCGCGCTGGACCGTGAATTCCAATTCGATCAGCGCCGGCGGCGGTCTGGTCGGCATCGGCGGCGGCATCATCGTCTATACGATCGGCGGTAATTTCAGCGATTCCTATTCGACCTCGGGCGGCAGTTCGGGAGCGATGACGGGTGACGACAATTCGTCCGTATTGTCGTTCGTCAACGATACGGTCGAAAGCCTGACCAATCAGGTCCAGACCAACGACGCCGGCGCGGCGGCGTTCAATCCGGCGGCCCAGGTCGACGGGACGGCCGACACCATCGATCTCGGAACCGATCGCGGCTTCAAGACCGGCGATACGGTGGTCTACAGCGCCGGAGGCGGCACGCCGATCCACGGTCTGGTCGATGGCCAGGTCTATTTCGTGGTTGCGACCGCCGATCCCAACAAGGTGAAACTTGCCGCGACCTACCAGGATGCCGCGTCAGGTCAGGCCATCGACATCGACACGACCGGCACCACGGGTGAGCAGCACCAGTTGATCGCCGGTGGCGCGCAGATCGGCAACCTCGGACGGTCGTCGATCAGCGGCAGTTCGCCGTCCAACCGCGTCAGCTCCGCGGTCTCCACGACCAGCAATGTCACCAGTGGCACAACGGCGGGAATTCTTCCTGGCGCCGTCATCGATACCGGCGGGCTGAACGTCGGCGCGCAGCAGAAACTGGACTTCATTGGCCGGACCGGCGGTCTGGCCGGCGGCGCCGGAGCGGTCGGGATCGGCGTCGTGGTGGTCAATATCGATGCCGATGTCACCGCCTTCATCGCACCGCAGGTGGCTGTGACCGGCCATAGCGCCAGTGGCGACGTGAACGTCTCTGCCAATCTTGGCTCCAACGTCAGCGTGCTCGGATTCGCCGGGGCGATCAGCGGCTTCGTCTCGCTCGGCGGCGCGGTATCGTTCGTGACCGATACCAGTTCCGCGCGGGCGATGGTCGGCGCGATGCCGGCCGTCGATTCCCACGATCTCCTCACCCAGGAAGCGTCATCCGCGTCGTTCGCCACCGTCATCACCGGTGTGCGCAGCGTCAAGGTCAACGCCAACGCAACGATCAACCACTATCTCGCCAATGGCGCGGCTGCGGTTTCCGGCGTTGCCGGACTTGGTGCTGCGGTGGTGTCCGATACCGTCACCGGGACCGCGCAGGCGATTGTCGGGCAATACACCGAGATCGGAGCGGCCGGCGCTTCGGTCGGCGGCGACGTCGACGTGGACGCGACCCGCACTGTGACCATCAACCCGTTGAACGCCGGCTTGCCGATGAGCATTGCGATCGGCGGCGGCATCCTCGGTGTGGCGGCGGGCGCAACGCTGCTGAACGTTGGCGGCACCGTGAACGCCCGCATCAGTGACGGTGCGGCCATCTACGCGGCCGGTGACGTCGATGTTCACGCAACCGGCACGGTGACGGCCGACAAGCTCGATATCATCGGCGAGGCGATCGGCGGCATTGCCGTGGGTATCGTGATCGCCCACGTCAAGATTGATCCGACAGTGAACGCCGCTGTCGGCAAGAATGCGGTGGTCCGCGGCAGGAACGTGACCGTCGCGGCCAACCATACCGTGACCGGCAAGGTGACCGGCATCGCCGCCGGCGGCGGCGTATTGAGCGGGCAGGGCCTCGATATCAGGATGGAGGTCGATCCGACCACGTCGGTACTGGTCGATGAGGGCGCGCAGATCGCAGCGACGCAGGCGGTGTCGGTTGTCTCGACGTCTACGGCGACATCGAGCGCGGACGGTCAGGCAGGCAATTACGGCGGGGTGGTCGTCATCATCGGTGGATCGACCTCGACCCTCAACAACGACAACAGCGCGACGGTCGGCAGCAACGCCGTGATCAGCGGCGGCAGCACCGTCACGGTGCGGGCAAATTCGTCGAACACCGGAAGCGCGACCGGCGATGGCGGCGGCGGCGCATTGGTTGCGATCGTGCGCGCCGACACCACGGTCAACCAGACCGACCGGACCAATACGTCGATCGGGGCATCGGCCAGCCTGACCGCGGGAACCGACCTGACGGTGGAGGCGCGAAATTACGAGAAGGCGACGTCGAACCCGACCGCGAGCGCCGGCGGCCTGGGTGCCGACACCCGCACCTCCGGGACCTTGAATTTCGGCGCCAGCACCACGACGGAGATCGGCGCCTCGGCGCAGCTGCGCGCCGGCGACAGGCTCGATGTGCTGGCCGTGGTCACCGGCCTCGATCTTTCGGTCACCTCCGAGGCTACCTCGAGCGCGCTCGGCGCGACGTCGAATGCGGACGCGACCATTAACAAGGCCACCGGTTTCTCCACCTCCGACGCGGCGGTCAATGTTCGGCAGGGGGCCGATCTCGCCGGCAGCAACCAGCTCAACATCAAGGCGCGTCACGACGCGGTCACGAGCCAGGCGACGGCGGACGCCACCACCCATGGCCTCGGCGCATCCACCAACACCACCGCCTCCAATGATTTTGCCGTGGCGACCCGCGTGTTGACCGAGACCGGCTCGACCTTGCACACGAGGGCGCTGACCGTCGAAGCGATTGCCACGCCGTCGGTGTCAGGCTTCACCGATGCCAGCTCGCACGGCGCCGCGATCGACACCGGCAGCGAGCATGAGGACGATCCGCCGAAGATCTATTACGGCAGAACCATCGACTTCAATTCCGGCGTCTTCATCGCGGGACCGCCGTCTCCGGAACTGGTCATCGATTCAACCGGGCACATCACCCGGCAGGTCGGGTTCGATCACTTCCTCAACGATCCCACCGGTCCGACCTATGTCGTGCCTGACATCGTCAACAATTCCACCGCGGCCGGCACCGCGACCTTCACGATTTCGCCGACCCGCTTCGATCCGACGCCGGCAGGCTACGGCACCGCGCCGGCCGAAAATTCGATCCGGGGCTCGAGCCACATCACTTTCCTGACCGCGTTCGACCACGTCACCATCACCAATGATTCGAACGTCAATCTGCAGATCGGCCTGATCAATCCGGTCGCGGCAACGCCGAACTACTCCCAGAACCTCGTCGTCAACGTGACCGAGCGCAGCCTGTTCGCGCCTGTGGTCACCAGCGATCCCGGCCATACGGTGATCACCATTGCCAACACGTCCGCGTCGCCGACCAACATTACGCTTGCGGACGTCATCCACAATTCGCTCGGCCCGGTCACGATCTCGACGGCGCATGGCAACATCATCAACGGCGCCGGCGGCCGGATCGAGGCAACCACGCTGGCGATGTTCGCTGTCGCTGGTGCGATCGGATCGTCCAGCAGTCCGATCCTCACCCAGACCACGCGAATCGATGCTGCCGCGCAAAACGGAATCTGGATCAGCGAGACCGGTGATCTCGAAGCAGGTGCGATCGTCTCCACCGGAAATTCGGTGAACCTGACGGCGACGGGATCGATCCTGGATGGCGATCCGGACGTCGCGGTCAATGTCAGGGGGCCGTCGTTGAACCTGAGCGCCGGTGCGGGCTCTATCGGCGCAGACGGGCATGCCTTGCGCATCGATGCTTCTGCCGCCGCCGGGGCGTTGAACGCCTCCGCGCAGACCGGAATCAATGCCGTCGACCTTTCGGCCGGGCTGGGCATCGGAACCGTCACCTCGGCAACCGGCGCCATCGCGCTGGCAACCAACGACACCAGCGCCTCGGGCGAGAACATCGTGTTCGGCGCGTCATCGCTGCTGGTCGCGACGCTCGGGGATGTGACGCTCAACGCCGGCGACAATATCATTCTGCCCGTCGGCGGCGTGATCGACGCCAGGGGCGCCCATGGCAGCGACGGCACCGCCACGCTGATTGCGGACTATGCCGCCATTGATGCGGATTCGGGCGTCGGCGCGCTGATCGACCTCCAGGGCACCATCACCGCCGCCGCGGTCGCGATATCAGGCGGGCGCGATATCGATACCTACGTGATCCGCAGGGTCGCGGCGAATTCGCCGATGACGATCTCGACGGTCAATGCCGCCGACGTCATTCGTGTTGGCAGCAACGCCACATCGGCGGGCAATAGCGGGGGCCTGCTCTCCACGATCGCGGCGACCCTGACGATCCACGGCGGCAGCGACGGGCTCGCCAATGTCGATCTCGACAATACCGGAGTTGGTCCGGCGGTGAGCGGGACCGTCAGCAAAACATCGATCGACGGCTTTGGCATGGCCGGATCGGTTGTCTATGACAACGTCAAGAACCTGTCGCTCCATCTCGGCAGCGCTGCCGATCAGGTCACGGTGCTTTCGACCTCGGCCGCGACGACGACCACGATCGACCTCGGCGGCGGCGACGACAGCGTCACGGTGTCCGGCGCGGATGCCACGCTGAACAATATAGACGGATTGCTCAATCTGCTCGGCGGCAGCGGCGCCAATACCCTTGACGTCGATGACAGCGGCGACCTGGTTGCCAATGCCGGCATGGCCGGCGGCAGCAACGGCAATCAGATCTTCGGTTTCGGCATGGGCTCGGCCGACCAGACCGAAGTGAGCCAAGCGGCGGGTATCGCCTACGGCAATTTCGCAACCGTGGCGCTGAAACTCGGATCCGGCGGCAACAGCGTTCGCATCGCCGCGACCTCGACCGACACGACGATCGAGGGTGGAAGCGGTGCCGATACCATCACGCTGGGCTCCGATACGGCGGCTCTCGGGCTGTCGCAGATCAAGGGGCATGTGCTGGTCAAGGGCGGCGGCAACGCCGGCGACGAGTTCATTGTCAGCACCGCACCGGCGGTCCATCTGCAGCTGGCGACGTCGTCGGCGACGCGTGGCCTGCTGACCGCGACGGAAATGCCCAAATCAGTGCAGTTCGAGGGCATTGCGGCAGCCGTTCTCAATCTCGGCGACGCGGCCGACAGCGTCACGATTCTCGGAACCGTCGTTCCCGTCACCTTCAACACCGGTGGCGGCGACGATCAGATCACCGTCGAAGCGATCGGCCACGCGACGACGCTCAATCTCGACAGCGGCGCGGACGAGGTTGTTGTGCATGGCACCGGCGCTGCCGCATTGCAGGTCAACGGCGCAGCCGGCGACGGCGATATCCTGACGATCGATCGTACCGCAACGACGGCTGCATTGACGTCCGGCATCGTCCGCAATGGTTCGCGAAACGGCGAAGGTGTCGTCAGCGGGCTGACCGCGAGCGACGTGACGTTCCAGAGCATCGACAAGGTCGTCGCCAAACTCGGCAGCGGCAACGACACGTTCATGATCAGCGTCAGCGACCTGGCGCTGGCCGATACCACCGTCGAGGTATACGGCGGTGGCGGTGACGATTTGATCGAGGCCACCAGCGTGGCGAGCACCGACAACAGGACCGTCGTGGATGGCGGCGTCGGAAACGACACCCTCAAGATCGATATCCCCAACGCTCCGGTCGATCATCAATTCACGTCGATCAACAAGACCGTCGAACTGCTGGTCGTCGACAATTCACTGAATGCCACGCCGATCGCGTGGACGTTGAGCGAAACCGATCTCAAGGCGGCGACCGTTGCCGGAGGCGCCCAGATCCTCGTCCTCTCGACCGCCGGCGCCGACCTGACGCGGATTCTCGGCGGCACCTCGACGCAGGATACCCTGAAGGTGCAGTCGAACACGCCGGCGGGCGTCGATGCCACTCTCTTTGACAACACCATCGAGCTGCGCTCCGGCCAGATCGTGGTCACGCAAACCCCGCCCTCGGATTATTTCAAGACCTACCGAAATGACGGCAATGTCATCAGCTTCGACGGTTTGACCTCGCAGCAGAATTACGACACCGTGTTTGCAAGTGTCGGCAACGGCTTCCGCTTCTCGACCTCGAATGCGTCGGGCTTCGTCAAGGACAGCAGCATCAGCCAGGCCGCGCGGGCACGGGCCGCCGGCGACGTATTCACGCTGCGGGCGCTCAACGGCAGCGGCGTCCTTTCGGGCGATGCGTTCGGGCTTTATTCGCTCGACCTCGCCAATACGTCGGCGAATGCCATCGATGTCGTCCTTACCGGCCATACCGTCACCGGCGCGACGCTGGCGGATCGCACCGTCACGGTCACGCTTCGGGTCGAGGCAGGCGGATTTCAGCACTTCGATCTGCAGAACACGCCCGGCCTCGAGGCGTTCAACGCGCTGACCGATGTGTCCTTCACGCCGGGGACCTCGATCCTGATCGACAACATCGTGGCCGTTAACGAATTTTCAAACGCGGCTTCCACGGTGACGCCGGTGGCGGTGCCGACCTATACGGTCGCGAGCAACCTCAGCATCAATACCAACTCGAACGGGTTCTCGGTCAGCGGAACGGTTCAGCGCAACGGCGTCAACGTCAACCTTGCCGGTCTGGTGCTCAACGGGGGCGCGATAGACGGCATTACGGCGACGCTCAGCACGAGCAGCAGCGGCAACATCATCACGCTGCTGTTCGCGGGCAATCTCCAGATCGATCACAATATTTCTGCGTCCGGCAATAGCGCGCTGTCGATCCAGGCCGGGAACGACGTTCAGGTTGCCAACGGCGTGACGTTCAGCGTCGCGGCGAACGGCCAGACCGCCGGCGCGGGTGGCGGATCGACAGGTGCCCAGGTCGCCGGCGGCGCGGGCGGATCGGGCGGCAGCTCCCCGCAGGGTGGCGCGAGCCCAGATGGCGGGCGCAGCGGCGCTGGCCTCGGCGGCGCTGGCGGGCAGGGCGGCAGCAGTGGCGGCAGCGGCTTGAACGGCAATTCCGACAGAGGCGGCGCCACTGGCGGCGGCGGCGGCGGCGGCGGTTACGCCAAGTTCACCAACGCCGGCTTCACCTATGAGACGCAAGGGGGAGCCGCGGGCGGTTATGGCGGGACGGGTGATTCGGGCGACAACGGCCGGACCGGCAATTCGGGTTCGGCGGGCTACGGCAACGTCTTGCTGGGCTCCGGCGCGGGCGGCTCTCTCGGCGGAGGCGGCAATGGCGGTGGTGGCGGCGGTGCCGGTGCGGTCGGCAATCCAGGCACCACCGGCGGCCCCGGTGGAGACGGCACGGGCGGCGCCAACAACGGATCCGGCACCGGTCTCAGCGGCGGCGCTGCGGGCGGCGGCGGCGGCAGCGGCGGCGGTGGCGGTGCGGGCGGCGGTGGTGGCGGTGGCTCGGGCGGTAGCGGCGCCTATTGGTATGACTTCCCGTCGGATCACGTCCAGGGCGGCGGAGGCGGCGGCGGCGGCGGCAGTGGTGGTCGCGGCGGTACCGGCGGCGCGGGCGGGGTGGGCGGCGCCGGTGGCGGCGCACTGGAAATCGTCGCCAAGGGCCGGCTGACGATTGGCGGCACGGCCCTGTTCAACGCCGATGGCGGCGATGGCTCCACGGGCAGCGGCGGCGCCAACAATCAATTGACCGGCGGGGCCGGCGACACCGGTCAGAGTTCGCGCAATTCGGGCGCTAACGGCGCCAGCGGAGGCGACGGCAGGAACGGCGGCAGCGGCGGCGATGGCGCCGGCGGCGCGGGCGGCACCATCAAGATCGTCGCGACCAATCTCAGCGCCGGCGGCGCCAGCATCACCACCGACGGCGGTGAGGGCGGGGGCAGCGGGGCGTCGAAGGCTCCGAACGGCGGCGACGGCCGGTTTATTCTCGGCAGCAATACCTCGCTCACGCAAACCGGCAATGTCATCACCGGCATCGGCGGTCAGCCGGCGGGCGGCGTTGTCGCCGAGGATCAGATCTTCACCACCGGTCCCACCGCGAGCAATATCTATACCGGCGGCCTCACGCCGACGATGTATGGAATTGCCGGCGGCGCCGACGCCTTCGGCATCATCTCCGGGCTCTCGGCAAGCGCCATCGACTTCTATCCACTCGCGGCTGATCAGTACTCGGCGCCGACCGGAAGCCTGCTTGCGGTGATGCGGTTCGAGCACGGCGTCACCGGCAGCGAGTTCGATCTCGATTACACCGGCTACGATATGCTGGTGATCGCCAACGTCTCCAGCATCAATCTCAGCCTGCCGACGCTCGCCATCGACAGCGGCGTCGCGCAATACCTGCATACGCGCGGCATTGGTACCGACCAGGTGTTGACGACGCTGGCGCCTGGCCAGGTCTGGGCGGTGCTGATTCCCGAGGCCGCCCAGCACGTCACGGTGTCGATTTCGACCACGGTGACCGGCGCCGCGACCACGATTGCGAACCAGTCCATCAACGACAATGGCACGCAGTATATCATGGCTGCCCGCCCGGTGCTCAACGCGCCGACGTTCAACGGCTTCGACGCGATTGCGGCGGATGCGACGGCGAGCCACATCTATGGTGTGTCCTCGGCGAGCAATGCGCTGGTGGCGATCAACACCACCGACGGTTCGCAGCGCCAGCTGTTTGCCGAAGGATCCGGAACCAGTGCGAGCTACGGGCTCACCGGCGTGTCCGGTATCGCGGTCGGCGGCGGCTTTGCCGTCACCGCCAGTGCTACGACCGGAGCCTTGTCGACGTTCAGCCTGAACGCGGATGGCGACCTGACCTATATTGGCACGCGCGTGGACGGCGCCGGCTATTTCGACAGCATCCGCTACGATGCGGTAAGCGGAACCCCTGGCGTGGTCGGCACCGTCACCACCACCGGCACGGCGGGGGTGCGAAGCTATTCCCTCCATACCGACGGATCGTTGACGCTCAACGCCACCGGCGGCAGCAGCAGCGGTGCATCCGAAGGCGTGCATCAGGGCAGCTTCAGCTATTACGTCGACGGCACCAGCAACAGCTTGCGGGTGGTCGATGGCACCAACACCGTGGTGCAAACGCTTGCCGGCAACCTCGACGGATTGTTCGGTGCAACCGATGTGGCGGTCAGCCCGGATGGCAAATTCGTCTATGTGACGAGTCAAAGCGGCGATACGCTGTCGGTCTATCAGGTGACGGCCGCGGCGCAGCCGCTTGTGCTGGTCGAGACGCTGCACAATGGCACCGACGGTGTGAGCGGTCTGTCCGGCCCGACCGACGTCGCGGTGACCCCCGATGGCAAATACGTGATCGCCGTCGGCGGTTCGGGCGACACGCTCGCAGTATTCCAGCGCAGCACGACGACGGGAAAGCTGATCTTCGCGCAGGTGGTGCGCGACAATGTCGGCGGCATTCAGGGACTGGGTGTTCCGACCTCGCTGGCGTTCGGGGCGACCTACGACGTCGACAACGTGCTGACCGGCTTGAAGGTCTATGTCGGTTCGCTCGGCATCGCGACCGACCTCGGCGGCCTTGCCTCGTTCGATGTGAGCCTGACGCAGCCGCCGCCGGCGTCGTTCGTGACGGAATATTCCGGCATCGAAGGTCTGGCGCTGTCGACCGCCGGGGGTAACGACACCGTTACCATCGTGTCCGCCCCGCCGGGCATCGTCGAAACGACGACGATCGATACCAATGGCGGCGACGATCGTGTCGTGGTCAATGATTATATCAACGCAACGACGATCAACCTCGGCGACGATAACGACTTCCTCGATCTGCGCGTGACCAATGCGAAGACTGCCGCGGACGGCATCACCATCAATGGCGGCGCCGGCGAAGACACCATCGACGTCCAGAATACCGGAAATAATGCAACGACCACGGTCAATGGCGGCGCCGACAACGACCAGATCGTCATCGGGCGCGTCGGCAACAGCGCCACGACCGTCGTTTCCGGCGATGCCGGCAACGATACCGTTCGAATTGCCATCGCCAACCTGCCGTCCAGTTCCGTAACCACGCTGCACGGCGACGACCCGACATCCTTGCCCGGCGATACATTGATCGTCGATCCGCAGGACCCGCTTGCGACCATCGATTACCGCACCGACAGCACCGGAACATTTGCGGTCACGGCGCCGTCGCCCAATTCCGGCCAGCTGCGCCTGCATAGTGCTGCGACGACCTTTGGAACCGTCACCTACGATACGTTCGAGGGTCTGCGCGTTCTTTCGTCCCCGACCGTCCAGTTCAGTTCGCCCCTGTACACGATCGCGGAAGGAGCCGGCCTCACGCTGTCGGTTACCGTGCGACCCAACGGATCGACCGGCCGGCTGTCGGGGCGTGTCGTGTTCGATATCGACGGCGACGGTCAGTTCGGCGAAGTCGAGGCGACCGAGACCGGTCCCGGCACCGGCGTCTACCAGGTGACGATCCCCTGGACGCGGCTCAGGGATTTCGGCCTCGGCGACAACCTCGGAGCCGATGGCGTCTATACCATCGCGGTTCGCGCGACCAATGAGGATAATCTGTCGACGTCCGCATTCGCACAGGTCCGGGTCAACGATACACCGCCCGTGGTCGGCATCGCGGGTGCCCACACCACCAATGTCGGCTCCGTCTTCACCATCGAATTCTCCGCTATCGATCCTTCGCCAAAGGACGTTCCCCTGGCATGGCGCGTCGTCTGGGGCGACGGCGAGGTCGAGACGTTTGGCGCAACGACGACGAGCGCCAGCCACGTCTACCTCAAGCCCGGCCTGGCGACGATCTATCTCTACGAGGTCGACAAGGACACCACTCCGTCGGGCACCCCGTCTTCCGCGTTCGCCGTGACCATCGGGGTCCTTGCACCACAGGTGATCGCGCCGCGGGTCAAGGAAGGCGATGATCTGACGTTGACGGCGACCGCCAGCGGATCGCCCGACAGCTTCACCTGGATTCTCAATGGCCATACGCTTGCCGGAACGCAATCGTCGGTCACGCTGTCCTGGGCCGAACTGCAGGCGCTCGGCATCAACGATGGAACCGCCGTGGGCAACGCCTACAATGCGACCGTTACCGCCAATTATGAAGCGGTCGGCGGCGTCGGAACCGCCGCAAGCGGTCCGGCATCCTTCAGCGTCGTCGTCGACAACGCGGCCCCGACATTTGGAAGTTTCGGACCGGTTGCGACCGTCACTCAAGCTCAATCGGCGACGATCTCGATCGCCGGCGCGTCCGACGCGTCGCCGGTTGATGCGGCCAGTCTGCGCTACCGCTTCTTCGATGACGGCGGCAGCTTCGACAGCGGATTCCAGAGCGCTGCGACTTTTACGGTCAACGGGTCGCTGCTCCGGCACAACGGCGCGGTGATCGTCCACGCCCAGGTCATGGACAAGGATGGCGGTATCGTCGACGGCTTCACGTCGATCAACGTCGTCGACGCCCCGCCGACGCTCATTGTCAACGACGGCGAAGCCACGGGCTCGGCGCAGGAAGGCGCGGTCTTCGCGCTCGATCTCAAGGCGACCGATCCCGGCGACGATGTGCTGAAATCCTGGAGCGTCGACTGGGGTGACAATACTGTTAGCCACTACGTGATCGACCCGGCCTCGCCGAACGGCAATCACATCACGCCGACCCACGTCTATGCCGACAACGGCGTTTACACGATCAGCGTTGGCGCGACCGACAACAATGGCAGCTACGTGACCGCGGGGCCGACCGTAACCGTTTCGAACGTGGCGGCAATTGTGGTGAACCCGTCAGTCGTTCCGGCGACTATCGACGAGAATGCCTCAACCCGGATGACCGGCAGGATCTCCGATCCCGGCGTGCTGGATACGTTTACCCTGAACGTCGACTGGGGCGACGGCACCGCAACCCAGCAGTTCCAGCTCGCCGCCGGGACATCGAACTTCGATATCGCGCATCAATACCTGCAGGATGGTGTCTACTCCATCACGATCAGCGTCCTCGACAAGGACAGCATCGTTGCGGTTGCCGCCGCCCAGGCCACGCTGGCGGTAAACGTCGATAACGTTGCGCCCGTTGCGGGTCCACTGACGGTGCAGCCCGTAATCTCGCAGGAAGGCGACAGCGTGATGCTGTTCGGCAGCTTCACCGATGCCGGAACGCTTGATGGTCACACCGTGTCGATCGACTGGGGCGACGGCAGCCCGGTCATGTCAAGCACCGATCCGAACAGCACGATCGTGATCGATTCGGTTCACCGCACCTATACGGCAACCCACACCTATGCCGACAATCCGGCCGGACGGCCCGATTATGTCATCTCGGCCGTCGTCACCGACGACGCTGGCGCCAACAGCAACATGGTGACGGCGAGTGCGGTGGTGCAGAATGTCGCGCCGATCTTTGTCGACATCGCGATCAACAATGTCGCCGTGGTGCAAGTCCCGAACACAGGCGCTCCGCAGCCGTCGACGATCACCATCGACGAGAACGGCATCGCCACCATCAGCGGGAGCTTTGTCGATCCCGGGGCCGGGGATACCGGGACGGTGAGCATCGATTGGGGCGAGGGCGGAGCGCTGGAACAGGCGGTCGTCACCACCGACGCGCACGACCCGACGCTTCATCACTTCACGCTGTCGCGTCGATATCTCGACGACAGCCCGACCGGTACGCCAAGGGATAATTACAGCATTACGGTGATTGCGGAAGACAAGGACGGCGCCTCGTCCCAAAAGGTTGCGATACTTACCGTGGCCAATATTGCGCCGACCGCCGACGGCTTGAAACTCAGCCACACCACGGTGCAGGAAGATGGCAAGGTGGTCGTGGTGCTGACGGGCCATGTTTCGGATATCGGGACGCTCGATACCGTTTCGGAGATCGAGATCGATTGGGGCGACGGCACTGCGACCGTCAGCACGGCAACTGCCGATCCTGCCGCCAGGGTGATCTATGATGCCGTGACGCGGACCTTCATCGCGACACACCGCTACCTTGACGATACGCCGCCGGGCACGCCCAGGGATATTCTCAGCATCAAGGTGACGGCGACGGACGACGATACGGGCGCCCGGACGTCGACAATACCGATCGAGGTGGTCAATATCGCGCCGAAGGTCGCGATACATGTCGCTGACCCCGTGCTCTATTCCAACAGAAGTTTCCTGCTGGAAGGAACGATCGACGATGCCGGGGTGCTCGATGGTGAAACCGTCCGGATCTATTGGGGCGATGGCGAAGTGGACCTTCTTGTCCTGCAGCCAGGGGAGCGAACCTTCAGTGCAAGGCACACCTACCTCGCTCCATCGATCGCCAATTACGTCATCAGTGTCGAAGTCACTGACAAGGACACCGGGGTCGGGACCGCGCAGCTGCCCTTGACGCTGCTAACGTTCGATCCGTCCGGTGGCTATACCGGGCCGGCATCGACCGGCAAATCGGGCGGTGATCAATCGTCCGGTTTGCCGGGACCAGTACCGGCCGGTCAGGGATCTCCTTTCCAATCCACGACATTCAAGCCGGATGACGTCGCCAGCGGCGGACTGCCGGTCGGCCTCCTGTACGCAGAAGGATCCGCCGTGCAGCTGCCGCTCAATTTCGCCGAACTCGGCGGCACGGAGCTGTCGAGGGTCGAGATCGATTGGGGCGACGGCAACAGGCAGACGCTCGCCAATCCGGGCGGCGGTTCGGTGGATGTCGCCCATGCCTATCCCCATATCGTCAGCGACGACGAAATTGCGACCGGATCGCTGTCTTCGTCGGAAGGCGGCGGTCGTAGCCAGACCGAGGTCGTCGTCAAGGCGTTCAAGAAGGGGATCGACGGTCGCGACGAACTGACGTCGATTACCCGCTATCGGCTCGAAGTGGGCGGCGTGGCGCCGCGCATCGACAAGTTTGCCTTCAGCCGGTCCGAGGCTGCTGGTGGCGAGATCGATACGGTCAGTGGTCGCATTTCCTATCCGGGATTGCCGGGTGCGGTAACGATGCTCGTCAGTTGGTCGGACGGTACGACGTCGACCGGCGAGATCGAGGCCAGAGACGGTGAATACTGGTTCTCTGCCAGCCACAGCTATGCCGGCAAGGCCGCCGCGCATCCGGTCGGGCTGCGCTTCATCAACGCCATAAGCCTGAACGTCATCGGGTCATACGAGATCAACCCGCAAGCGGCCGCGACGCTTGATCCTCTGTCGCCGCCGCAGCCGAGTTCCGACAAGCGCCATGGCGATGCGGCTCCGCTGCTGCCGGCCGAGCATCATCAGACTGCCGCCCGCTCTACCGGCAGCGAACCGCTGACGACCTCCGACATGGCGCTGATGTTCGGCGCGGGCATCGTCGCCAGGGAAGCCATGGGACCCGGTTCGTTCCGGCTGGACCGCTCGCTCGAGAAAGCCATTCGGCGCAGACAGGCCGGCGGTGCCGGTTCGGTGCCGATCGCCAAACCGGATGCTCCCGACAACAGACGGGACTGGCTGGCAGCGCCGTACCGGGTTCCGGCCGCCACTTGCAGCCGTCCGTGGCAGGAGGTCGACGACTGGCTGGTGACGTCCGAACGCGACATTGCCCTTCACGGGCAACGTGACGCGATCGATGGGGACGCCGACTGGCTGTTGATCCGGCGGTGACGGGATCGGTGGCGTTTCGGGCGAAGCCCCCGCGTCCGGCTGGCGGGGTGGATACCGGTTGGCCCGGGGAAGCGCGTCAAGCCGGGCGCCCCGGCTTCAAGTTCTGATGTGATCAGAACCGGATGCGCTCCGGCTAGCGTTCCTGCGCGGTCTCGAAGGGGAATGAGACCTTGCAGCGCTGTCCGCCAGGCAGGAGGTTGTCCGGATTGGGCAGCGACAGCCGGACACCGAACGTTCCGCTCGCCGGATCAAACACGCGATCGACCACCGAGATCGTGGCGGTGTAGGTGCTGGCGATCGGCGGCGCGGGGGATACCGTGACCTTCATCCCGACGCGGACCTGCCTGAAATAGCCGACCGGCAGATAGACCTCCACATTCAGCGGATCCAGCCGAGCCAGCGTAACGATGTAACCTTCCTGGTTGACGAATTCGCCCGCCGACAGCTTCTTTTCGCTGACGATTCCATCGATCGTACTTCGAATCGTCCGCTGGTCGAGAATGGCCTGCGAGCGTTCGAGTTCGAGTTGTGAGAGCTGTCGCTCCTGCCGCTCCCGAAGCAGGTCCTGTTCCGCGACACGGGCCTCGGCGCGAAGCTCTTCATACTTGTCCTGGCTGACGATCTTGCGCTCGAATAATTGCGTGTTGCGATCGAGCCGGGCGCGCGCGAGAGTCAGTCGCTCGGTCTGCGCATCGATGCGCGCGGTGCTTTCGGCGCGAAGGCGGTTGAGCCGCACCGTCGAGGTCTCGACCGAGGACTCCAGCACCGCGATCGGTTGCCCGCGAGCGACGATGTCGCCGCGCTTGACCAGAACCTCGGCGAGGATTCCGGTGATCGGGCTGCCCAGTTTCAGCACCTCCGAGGGATCGATCACGCAGTCGAATGACGGCTCGGCGGCTGCACTTCCGGTCCATGCAGCGAGCATCGCGAAGGCCTTGAGGAAACGGTTCATTGGTTATTCCGAATTGCCAGAAAACGCCAGGGCATGGTCGAGGATTTCATCGCTTCTGCGCAGGCTGCTGCGCATCCGGGTATGCAGGCGCTCGGATCTGCGTTGTGCATGGCGCATCGCCCAGCGTCCGAAGCGTGCGCCGTACAATGCATAGCCGATCCGCACCAGCAACTTTTCAGAGGGTGAGAGCGCATTGTCCAGCAGGGAATCGTGGAGCGAAAGAATCGGGATGAAGGCTCCCGGATCGCCCTGACGGGCGGAACGTCCGGCAAGCTGACGGTCGATGCGCCCTGAATCATGCGTCTCCGACATGATGACGTGAAGTCCGCCGTTGTCTCTCGCCAGATCCGACAGCCGGATATCGGTGCCGCGTCCGGCCATGTTGGTTGCTATCGTGATCCGTTCCGCCTCGCCCGCGGCCGCGATGACTTCTGCTTCCGTCGCATCCTGGGCGGCATTCAATACGACATGGGGCAACCGCGCGGCGGTCAGGTACGCGCTCGCGGCCTGCGACGTCGCGACGGAGCGTGTTCCGATCAGCACGGGAACGCCGCGGGCCGACAGTTCGCCGGCCTTCTGCGCGATCAGGCGCCATTTTGTCTCGAGATCCGGGGCGACAAGGCCGGGGAGCATCCGGCGCTGTGACGGGCGGTTCGGCGGGATCTGGGCAATGGCGAGCCGATACACGCACCAGAGTTCGGACCCGATCTCGCGGGCGGTGCCGGTCAGACCGGCCAGCCGCCGGTAGCGACGAAAGAACCGCTGGTAGGTCATCCTGGCCAGCGTCACGCGCGTGCCGGACATCGCGCAGCCTTCCTTCAATTCGATCATCTGATGCAGGCCGTCGGACCAGAAACGGTCGGGCATGACCCGTCCGGTATATTCATCGACGATTTCGATCTTGCCGTCGCGTACGATGTATTGCTCGTCGCGGCGCATCAGATGGATCGCGGTCAGCGCCTGGACGATCAGCTCCTCGCGCTGGACTCGATTGCGCCAAGGGCCGCCCAGCGTGGTTGCGAGTTGCCGCAACCGTTTGACGGCGCCCGCGGTCAGCCCGATGCTGCGGTCGCTCTCCCATGTCAGGTAGTCCGTCCCCGGCTCAAGCGTTCGAGCGACCTCGATCGCCTGTTCGAACATCAAGGCCTGTTCGTCGACAAGCGCCTTCTGCGACAGGATCAGCGGCGTTCGGGCTTCATCGACCAGCACGCTGTCGGCTTCGTCGACGATGGCAAAATGAAGTCCGCGCAGCACCACGCCCGACGCGGCATCGTCCGCGCCGGTCATCGCGCCAACCTTGAAGCGCAGATGGCCGCGCCTGCTGCCGAGAGCGAGGATGTCCCGCAGATAATCGAAGGCCAGTTCCTTGTTGGTGCAATAGGTGACGTCGCAGGCATAGGCGGCGCGGCGCTGATCGGGAGTCAGGCCCTGGACCACGCTGCCGACGCTCAAACCGAAGAACGCATAGAGGGGACCGAGGATTTCGAGATCGCGCTTTGCGAGATAGTCGTTCACCGTGACGACGTGAACCGGGAGGCCCGAAAATGCGCCGGTGATCGCAGCCAGGGTCACGGTCAGCGTCTTGCCTTCGCCCGTACCCATTTCTGCGACCATTCCTCGCAGCAGGGCGTAGCCGCCGATCAATTGTACGGCGAAATGGCGGTGACCCAGCACGCGTCCGGCAGCTTCGCGGATGATTGCGAAGCACAGGGCCACGTCGTCACGCCGGGGTTCCGCGTGGCGGCGCAGCGTGAAACGGACATCGCGGGCCCGTGCGCGCAACGCATCGTCGTCAAGTCCTTTCAGGCTCGCGGCGTGGGCGTCCACCCTGGCCACGATGCGGCCGAGCTGTTTCGCGCGGAGCCCGGCGAATGGCGTCACCAGCCGTGCTTGCAGAGAACGCAGAACGAGATCCAGCGCCGTCTCGCGCGGCACCGTGCGTTCCGCGAAGAAAACCGGGCGCGGCAGCGTCGGCCGTCGGATGTCAAGGACCTCAGACACTGAACTGCCTCAGGAACAGCTGGCGGATCGCCCGTCCGATGCGGTATGCGACCGGCTCCGGCGGATGCTCGAAACGAACGTACACCCTTCCCCCGAGACGCGATCCCGGCAAGGCGTCGTCAATACGAAGATCGAAGTGAAACAGCGATTCCAGCGGCTTTGGACGATCGGTCTTCGAAGGATCGAGCAGGACCTGCCCGCCGCCGGCGGTGCTCAGCGCCAGATGCGGGATCTCCGCCGAGGCCGACGGCACTTCGCGCAGAATCCGCGCGGCCAGCACCTGATGGATATCCTCGGCGCGACGAACTTCGACCTTCAGGGTGCTGCGGCGCACCGGATCGACCTTGTCCTGGGGCACCACCACCCGGACGATCGGATCGTCCTCGCCGACGATGTAGCCGACGACGTCGCCCTTGCGGAGAAACCGGCCTGGCAGGTCGGCTTCGTCCGGCATCAGGAATTGTCCGGCCTTCGAGGCCGTCAATTCCAGATCGGCGAGCCGACGACGGCTGAGCTGCAGTTGACCTTCCAGATGAAGGATCTGCTCGCGAAGGATGTTGGCCTGGACGATGTCGCGCGGCATCGCCGCTTCGAGACGCAAACGCATTTCGTCGAGTTGCTTGTCGAGGACCGCGGTGGCATCGATCAGCGTGGCGTCCTCGCCGGCGACCAGCGTGGTGCCGGCTTCGACGCGGCTGCCGCTCGCTGCCGGAATACCGGCGACGAAGCTGTCCGACAATGCACGGACCGTGGATTGTTCGCCAACCCAGATCACGCCTTCAGCCATGGTCGCGAGCGGCAGCGGAACGGCCAGCACCAGCAGCAACGCCGCGGCCATCGTTCCCGCGCTGACCGCCATCGCGCGCCGGCGCCGCCGATACAGCAATGGACTATCGACCAGGAATCTTGCGGCCTTGATCAGCGGCCAGACAAAGCTGGTAGCCACCGACAGCACGGCGAGCGCTATTCCGATGAAAAACAGCTTGCTTGCGATCAGCAGCGCGATGGTGACCATGAGCGACATGCGATAGGCGACCGCGCTCAGCGAATAGAAGACGAACCAGACGGCTTCTCCGCGCGCCGTCGCCGGCGAAGTCATCCCGTCGATGCCGAAGGCGTAGCGTTGAATCAGGTAGATTACGTATTTGTTGGCGCGCGCTGCGAGGTTCGGAATTTCAACCAGATCCGACAGGACGTAGTAGCCGTCGAATTTGAGCAGCGGGTTGCCATTGAACAGCAGGGTCGATACGCCACCAATCAGTATGACGTTGAACGCGAGCGCACGTACCATCCCGGGCTCGGCGGCGACCCAGACCATGACCGCGATCGCCGCCAGCCCGGCTTCGACCATGATGCCCGCCGCCCCGACCACCGCGCGTTGCCATTTATTTCGAAACGCGGACGACGATGAAGCGTCGACATAGGGCACGGGAATGAAGATCAGAATCATCACGCCGATTTCATGAACGGCGCCGCCGAAGACCTTGACGGCGTAGGCGTGGCCGAATTCGTGAAACGTCTTGACCAGCGGGTAGGCAAGAAGCAGCAGCACGATATTCTGGGCCGACAGCAACTGGTCGTCGATGCTCCCGGCCAGCGCGGTGGCGTTCATGGCGCCGATCAGAATGCCGGCCGCCACCAGCATCATCCAGCCGACGAGCCCGGCGACGCCAAACAGCGGACGTATCGCCGGCACGGTCGCGGTCAGAAACCGGTCCGGGTCGAACAGCGGAAACCGCAGCGCCAGCGGGTTCTTGATCCGCATCAGGAAGTCGCGCCGTACATGCGTTTCGGCGCGTTGGCTCAGCTCTTCCATGTTGGGCGGCAGCGTTCCCACCAGGAGATCGGCGCCGTGAAGCTGGGCGAGCAACCGGATGATCTCTTCCTGCGTTGGCTGATCCTCGCCGAGCTTTTCGCCGACGCGTGTCCAGATGTCGTTGACGGTCCGCCGGCCGTCCATCATGCAGATCACGAGGTGTGCAGCCGGCGAAATGCGGTGAAAGCGGCCGGTCTGGTGGTCCTGGAGCAGATACCAGACATCACCGCGAAATAGCTGGCGATGAATCTCGGCATGCGCGCGCAGCCGGGGCTTCATTCCGATGACCCGATACCACGACGGACTGTAAAGGCTCTTTGACACGCTCGATCCTCAGCCGAACCAGCGCCATGCGATCAGCAATGCCCAGTCGAGGAACGATCGCGTCCAGATCCAGACCATGCGTCGCCGATCGATGTCGATCTTGGCGACGCCGCGCATTCCCGGCCGCAGGCCGGCCGGGGTGTCCGCCAGCCGGGCTTCGACCTTGAAACTGTTGCGTCCGTCATGGGCCCTGGATACCGGCGTGATCTTGCTCACCACCAGCGGGAAATTCTCCGCCGGCAGCGAGGACACGACGAGTTGGCCTTTCTGATCGAGTGCAATCTCGGCGATCTGCGTCTCGTCGACATCGAGGACGACCCTGTAGCTGTCGAGCGGAGCAACCTGAAAGACTTCCTGGCCGCGTTGCAGCGACGCGCCGATCGATTGGCTCAGGTCGCCTGCGATGATGAGGCCGTCGAATGGCGCGGTGAGCCGGGCGCGGGACAATTGCTCGTCCACCAGGTGAATTTGCGCATCGGCCTGTTCGATCTGCGTGGTCGATATCTTTTGCTCGGCGCGATTGCGATCGCCCATCGCCTTTTCGAACTCGAGCACCTTGCGCTGGCGCTCGGTGATCCACTTCAGGCGTTCGAGAATGAGGTCGCGATCGTCCAGGCGTGCGAGCAATTGCCCGGCATGCACGGTGTCGCCGGCGCGCGCCTGAGCCTCGAGCACAAAGCCGTTGAACGGGGCCACGATGGATCGCTGGATACGGCCTTCGACGACGGCGTCCGCGGCAACGCGGTACACACCGGTCCAGAAATAGCCGATTGCCGCCAGCATGACGGCGACCACGACCGCGAGCTTGCGGGCGGCATAGTGCGGTCCGAACAGGCTGGCGATCAGGCTCCATGACGCTTCGCCGGCCTTGACGATCAGCCAGCGGTCGTTCCGGCGCTTCTCTTCGAGGATTGGGCCGGCGGTGGCAGCTATCCCGTCCAGCACGGCAATCGTCGCCGCGTCGAAGCCGACATCGACCGTGCGCTCGAATGTGATGGCGCCGATGAAGCGATCGCTGACGAACAGCGGGATCGTCAGGATGGCCACAGCCCCGCAGCTCTGCGCCAGCTCGGCATGGGAGCGTGTCACGTTCAACTCGTCGGAGGAGGGCGGATGGAGGATCAATGCGCGCTGGTCGAGCGCTTCGTCCATCGCGACGCCGACCAGGCGAACCAGGTTCATATGGCGGCCGAACTGCGCGCTGTGCGATATCGCCGCCACCTCGGCATGGCCGGCCTTGACGAAGCCGATGCTCACGCGCTCGCATTTGAAACGCGCGGCGAGCTCGGTGACGAGCGAACGGCAGGCTGCGCCGAAGCGTTCCTGTTCCAGCACGACCGATAGCATGTCGAGCGCGTTCCGGGCCTGATGCTCCTGCTGCGCGGTGGCGTCGCGTCCCGTCCGCAGCAGGTATTCGCGCAGGCCCGCGACGCCCCACTGCAACTGCCGCATCGCCGCCCGGGCTTGCGGCTCGCTCGAGCCGTGGAGTTCGATCGCAGCGACCGCGCACAGCTTGCCGTCGACGATGACCGGAAAGGCAAAGCCGGCCCGCTGGCCGTCGAAGGTCGCTTCTGGACCGGGGTGATCGTAATGGGCGACCCCCCGCTGCTGCTCCGCGGCGAGTCTGATTGCATCGGCGAGCGAGGTCGCCGTCCAGTTCGGTGGCCTGACTGCTAGCGGAGTCCCGGTGAGATCCTGTCCGGCAACGACCAGGCCGCCGGCAACATTCCCGATCAGCCCGCATTGCAATGCAAGCCAGCTATCGCAGAATGCCCTGAAGTCGGAGGCCTCGCCGAGTTGTTTCCAAAGCACCGGTTCGAGCACCGGCACCTGATTCCCGTCATGGGCGGGCGGAGGGCCATCCGAGGCCGGTAAGGCAGCGGAGCCAGGAAGCCTCATGTCGAGTCACGCAATAGCTTTGGGCGATCAGCCTGACTTGGGCGCAGGCCACGTGGCATGCTCAGGCCTGGCTCATGCGACCGCCGCCGGGGAAGAAAGTTGGGCCTGGCTGCTCAACGGCCATCTACCCGAAGCTCACCATGGCGAGCCTCGTAACCCTCCAGAACGCCGCCCAGAGCAAGCCACAGCCGCTTCGCCGCGTGCGGACTCAGGATGATGCGGTTATTGAGTTCGACCTGGACGCGGCGATCGCTCGGGACATTCCACGTCTGGTTGGTGCCGAAGAACAGATCGACCTGCTCGAGCGTGCTTTGAATATTGACCACATTGGCGAAATGGGTGGCCATCTTGGAGTCGTCCCAATTGACCGCCGACAGTACATTGGCGTCAGAAACGTCGCGTGGTTGCGACTTCTCGGTTGTCTCCAAAGCATTTGCCGACACTGCTCAACTCCTGTGTTCGTGATCTGACCGAAGCATTCCGGAACGGGCGCTCACGGTCCCAGGATAGAACGCACATTCGATGACCGTTTGATGAAACGGCAAGCGACGGCTGCGGCAGCTAAACCTGACTCGGACAGGCTCCTGGCTGCGTCCATCACCGGTACCGAATACGTCATCGACGGCGGAACGGTCCCAACGACATGATATGGGCTTGATGCTCCGAATTCTCGGATCATGGGCGCGCCATGATCCGAGGCCTCGTGCCAGGGTTCACACCTGGCTGGGATCAGCGCGACGAGCATCCCCAAAGACAGCGCTCACGCCTGCTGCATGGCGATGTGGTCAACGCTATTGTGGTCGAAGCTGACGGCCTTTTTGCAGCCGAGCCGACAAAGCTGTCGCGGTCGAGGACGGAGAAGATCGACCGATCGATGCCGATAGTCGCTGGAACCGACCAGTTTCTGAAACGGCGAAATTTCCTTCTGAATTCAAGACGTAAATTTCTGACGGGTCGGGAAGACGGTTCTTTGTCGTGGGCCAAGAATACTTGCGCTGAAAATCAACGCGTTACGGTCACTCAGAACAATCGAGCGGGAATGAGGGGCGACTCTTGAAACTCTGGCATGTGGATGTATATTGATCATAACTAAATCAACATCCGCGCGGTTGTCATGGCCTTCCAAATCGCAAATCCCGTTGTTGTTGCAAAGGTCGAGCGGCTGGCTCGTGCCACCGGCTTGACGAAGACAGCCGTCGTCGAGCGTGCCATCGATGCCCTCGCAAGCCAGACTCAGTCGGCAGCAAGGCCCGGGCAAATGGCCGCGCTGCTGGCGCAGCTGGACCGCATCCCCGATCGCGCGGACGCCCAGAGCCCATTGGAATGGGACGGGGCCGGACTGCCGAAGTGATCGCGGTCGACACCTCGGCCATCGTCGCCATCGCGCTGGGTGAGCCGGAGCGACAGGAATTCATCGGAATCATCGAACGTGCCGGGAAGGCTCTGGTCAGCACCGTCTCGGCCGTTGAGGCACGCATGGTTGTCCATGGCCGGCGCGGTCAACGCGCGGTCGTTCTTCTCGACGACCTGCTGCGGCTGCCGACCTTTGAACTGGTCGCGCCGGCTGGGTCCGAAGCCGACGCAGCCTATGCGGCATTCGTGACCTATGGCAGAGGCAGCGGCCATCCCGCCGGATTGAACTTCGGCGATGTGTTCAGTTATGCCCTCGCGAAGGTGCGGGGGTTGCCGCTGTTGTACAAGGGCGCCGATTTTGCCCAAACCGACATACCGAGTGCGGCGGCTGCAAAAGCGGAATAGCGGGGCGGCGGCAGACGCTACGCCGTTCATCAATTAATACCTTTCACGCCTTGAAACAGTTCTCGCGATGCCATTTCAGGAAATGACGGTGAGGCTGATCGGCGGTGCGGGCAGGTGCGAGAATGCGCCCGGTTTTGTTGATCATGGCTTGTACGCCGGCTGCATCGTTCACATGCCTTGAGATCAGGATCTCATGGTCGTCCGCGATGCCGATCAAGCCGCGGTCAAACATCCAGTGCGCGGTGCCGGAGAGGGCGAGTCCGTTGCTGACGATATCCGGCCCATTCGCCTCGACCGGCCTTATGTGCGCGGCATCGACCTCGGCCCGCCCGCGGCCATTGATCAGCTTCAGGGAAGTAACCGCGCAGCGGGCATCGTAGGCACGCAGAACGACGCGGCGGAAGATGCGGTCCCGGACGATACGGGATGTCAGATAGGCGACGCGGCTCCGTTCCTGCTCGGGTTGAAAGGCGGACTGTTCCTCCTGCATGCCTGGCAGGGCGGAGGGTGCATCGACGCGCGGCAGCAAAGCTGTGCTCTCGGCGAATCCGAGTTCGGTGATCCGATTGAAATCCGCCGGAGAAATGGGGCGGACCGCGGATTGAGCGCGCCCCGAAATCCTGCCCTCTTCGTTCAGCAGGCCGTGCTCGACAAGCCCGTCAGCATCGCGGAAAGGAACAGGATTGACGAAATCCAGATAACTGCCGGGTTCGACGATGGCGATATACATTCCCGAAGTGCCTGGGTCGGGGATGACCTGCTGAATTTTGGCAATTGCAAAGTAGCCACGCGATTCCCGCGCTTTCCGCGGCTCATAGTAGATGATCCAGTCCCCAATGCATGCCTTGACGCGAGCGAGGTATTGGCTGGGAAACTGGTATCGCTCGGCGGGACTGTCCTCGTAGATCGAATCGGACCGGTGGATGAAGACGCCGAATGCCACGAATTGCTCCCTGGGAGATGCAGTAGTCCAAAGCGAAGCACATTCCACCAGTCGAAGTCGAGCAAAGCAAGACAAGCTGCTGCTGCAACGGTGTCCACTGCGTGCACGATCAGCGCGCTTGCGCTGAAGCGCATCGGATCGGCGGAGTTGACGTCGCTGATATGATCCAGCGCCTCGACATCGTCGTTGGTGAGCCCGGTCTTTCACGACGCGAATGCGCCATAGCTGATCAACGGCCGCGAGAAGGTTGCCAAACGCCAGGAAGGTCCTTTGGATTCAACTGCGGCGTGACCGTGCGGAATTCGATCTCCTGTTGGGCGGAAGCTTTCTTTTCGCTGGGCGCATCTATCTCTGGAGGAACAAAGTTTGCGCTGTACTTCGAACTCTGTGCCGTGAAGCAGCCCTCGGCGTGCGAGAGCTTTGTTGCGAAAACCGCTCCATAATGAAGTTGAGACAACGGCTCATAAAGTTGCTCGTGGTAACTTGTTTGCGCCGACAAATCCGGTGCCGCCTCCCTTGGCTGAGCAAGGAGTTGGATGCAGGTCGCCAGCTTTCGCCGCGCTTCAGGCCTGGCGATATCCCGCAAGCCGGGCTTGGGGTTCTCCGCCTTGACTCGCTCGAAGGCGAGCAGGCGTTCACACTTTCGTCTCTCAGAATAATCTCGCGCCGCTGTTTCCCGATTTTTCCGTAGGCGATCAATGGCAGACTGTCGCTCAGCAGCCTTCACAGGATCGGCCGCTTCCAGCACGACTTGAGTTTCACGACTCTCGAATTCGAAACGCAGCATAACCTTTTGGGAACTGCTGCTTTTGGCCCAGAGGCAACCTCCTAACATTTCGAGCTTGATTTTGGAGCAAGCGTCGCCAGAACAGGGCGAACGTGATTGCCGACGAAGAAAGTCTTCCATCGACATTTTCCGGGGTGCAGGGTCTTGGCCGAACGCGCTCGCCGAAGGAAAGACCTGGCTCATGCATAATACGATTGCGAAATGTTTCACGTCCATAGCCATATCCGACCCATCAGGACATCGAACATCAGAGCGGCTAACGCCACCTGCAAGAGCGTATCGGCTTCCGTCGCCTCGATCAACGTCGTCGAGCGTTCGATCCGCCCGATCGCGCGTCATCGCGTCGTTTCACGCCTCCTGCCAGTGCGGATATGTGACATAGGCGGTGGTCGCCCCCTGCTCATGGGAGCGGATGGTAACTGGCTGGCCCTTGGGCATGTAGACGATTTCGCCCGGACCGGCGGTGACCGTGCCGGCGTCGGTCGTGACCGACAGCCGCCCCTCCAGGATGAACATGACGTCGTCGACGGCGAGCGTCTCCTTGAGGCTCTGGTTCGGCCCGTAACGGCCGAAGCCGATGGTGATCGGCCCGCCGTGGCGCTGGTCGATCATATTGCCTGCGAAAATCTCCCCGTCCTGTCCGGGCGAGCGCTCGAACGATGCGTCGGCGATGGCGAATTTGCGAACATTCATGGGCATCCCTTTATGCGCCGCAGTTTGATCGGATCGATCAACGCCTGAAGCACATATTTGTTTCACCTGCTCACAACGACGATCACCCCGGCTTAAATGCGGGATGTCCATCAGCCGCTGTGATGCTACGACATCCGGATCGCCATGGAGCCAACCCTTATGTCCGTTGCAAACGCCGCCAACCAATCGCCCGCCACCGCCACTGAAACCGATCCGCAGTCCCGCGGCTGGATGCAGGGCTTTCCGCCGCCGCCGGACAGGACCATCACGTTTCATAACGGTTCGTTCCGCAGCTTTCCCGAGTTGCGCTGGGCCTGGAGCAACATTCGCCAGCTGGTGCCGACGGTGAACGTCTGGCGCGGGGCAGGGCCGGCGTCGGTATTGCCGCGGGAGGACCACGATATCGGCGCGTCGGCATCGGTGACGATGGACGGCCGTCCCATGACCTTTGCGGGCATGCTGGAGGAAACCTATGCGGACGGCATCGCGGTGCTGCACCGGCGCAAACTGATCTACGAGCGTTATTTCGGCGCGCTGAAGCCGCACAAGCCGCATATCTCGATGTCCGTCACAAAATCTTTCACGGGCACGCTGGCCGGCATCTTGATCGCCGAAGGCAAGATCGATCCGCAGGCGCCGATCACGCACTATGTGCCCGAGCTGAAGGATACCGCGTTCGGCGACGCGCGCGTGTGCGAGGCGATGGATATGACCACGGGCCTCGAATACACCGAGGTCTATACCGACAAGAATTCCGGCGTGTTTGGCCTGCGGCGCGCCAACGGCATGGCGCCGATCGAGCCGGGCTATGAAGGCGCGACCCATATTTTCGACTTCCTGTGTACGCAGCGCAAGCAGGGCGAGCACGGCAAGGTCTTCGCCTACAAGACCGTCAATTCCGACGTGCTGGCCTGGATCGTCAGGCGCGCCAGCGGCATGACGCTGTCTGATCTGCTCTCCGAACGGATCTGGATGCCGATGGGGGCGGAAGAGGATGCGCATTATCACGTCGACCGCATCGGCACCGAAAGCGGCGGCGGCGGGCTTTCGACGACGCTGCGCGATCTCGCCCGCTTCGGCGAGACCATCCGCAATCACGGCCGCTTCAACGGCCGCCAGATCGTGCCGTCGTCCGTGGTCGAGGACATCGCGCGTGGCGGCGATCCCGAGAAATTCAAGCCGGCCGGCTACACCACGCTGCCCGGCGCGTCGTACCGGAACCAGTGGTGGGTGACCCACAATGCGCACGGCGCCTTCATGGCGCGCGGCGTTTATGGCCAGGGCATCTATATCGATCCGAAGGCCGAGATGGTGATCGCGCGCTATGCGTCGCACCCGGTCGCCGGCAACGCCGCCAACGATCCCGTCACGCTGCCGGCCTACATGGCGCTGGCAAAGGATTTGATCGCGGGAGGCCGGGCGTAGCGCGACGCATGACCACATGTCGCATCCCGCGCAAGCCGGTTCTATGGCACGGGCCATGAGAGGAGATCATCATGACACAGAGACAAGCCGTGTTTCCCGCCGGGCGGCAGGCGCTGTACGAGAAGTATAAATACTCGGCCGCGATCCGTTCGGGCGACCTGCTGTTCGTCTCGGGGCAGGTCGGGTCGCGCGAGGATGGCAGCCCTGAACCGGATTTCGAGCGTCAGGTCGAGCTTGCCTTCGAAAACCTGAAGGCGGTGCTGAAAGCCGCCGGCTGTACCCTCGTTGATGTCGTTGATGTCACCACGTTCCACACCGATCCCGAAGCACAGCTCGATAGGTTTCTCAGGGTTCGCGACAGGTATCTCGGCGAACCGCCTTATCCGAACATCACGGCCGTTGGCGTCAACTGGCTTGCCGGGTTCGATTTCGAGATCAAGGTTATCGCGCGCATGCCGAAAGACGGCTGAGGACGTGATCAGGTTGACGTACGTTCCCGCTTGATCGCGCAATCGCCCGACGGACTGCGCCGACGCGTCAGGTCCGACCGAGATGGATCAAAGTGGCACAGGTCTGTATTGTAGTTCAGTCAACACCAGAAACTGTCGCACGTGAATAGCGCGCAATAGCTTCCAGCGTTCTCTGCTTGAATACCCGCCTCCTGCACTCTCACCGGGCGGGCTTTCCTCCGTCGTCAGGGTCCGGAACAAGGTTCGGTCGTCCGGCCATCCTGCGGCGTGCCTCCATATGCGTTTGGGTTACGGAGGCCGTGAGCGGTGCCCGCCGGCTATTCTCCAGGGAACGGGGCGGAAGGCTCATCGGGGCAGGTTGAGGCTGGTCTCGGTGAATGTCCTTCCGGAAGCCCGTTCCCGCTGTGCCGCAGGTTGAACTCTGCGTGCCTGCCGATTGATCCACATCATCTCGCCGTCCGGCGACACACTTAAAGTAAAGGTCCAATGGATGATCGGACGCCTGCTGTGTGGTCGAACCTCTTTCTTCGGGAGTTGATATCCATGACACGAGCAGGTGGCATCGAGTATCTCCGGCGCGCCGGAACCTTGCTGTTGTGTGTCGCGGGCTTCGTGTGCCTGCAGCGTCCGGCCCTCGCGGCCGGGTTGCTCACAGCGGGGTTGGCGTTCTACCTGCTCCTGCCGGGTTCGGCACCGCCGCAGGGCGCGCTGGTCCATGATCGGCTGCCGGCCATCATCATCCCGGACATCCTCGGCTTCGCGTTGAGCAGTCTCTTCTTCGCCATGCCGTTCTGGTTCGGGCCGGGAGAAGGCGCTTCGGTCGGCGGCATTCATCCCATGGCGGTCCTGACCTGGCCGCTGGCCTTCGGCAGTCTCGCGATCCTGGCCGTGGCGGCTCATCGAGCGAGTGCCTGGATGCGCATCGAGGATGAGGGTCTGCGGCTGGCATCGTTTCGCCGGGTGCAACTCATTCCCTACGGCACGATTGTCAGGGTCGAGCCCTACAGGCGCGGCCTTCCTGCCTGGATGCGCGCGCTCGTGCCGTGGCTCGCCGCGACCGGACGATACTCCGCGGCGGGGGCCATTGCGTTGGCGCGGGACAGCAGGGGCGTGCGGCTGCATCTGGCAGATGGGCGCTCGTTCGTCATCCCTCGAGATGGCTTCGAAGCGCCTTGCCGACGGGCACTTGCAGCGCTCGCGGCGCATGGCGTTGCGTTCGATCCGGCCACAACGAGTCCAAGACCAGACAGACTGGAGAATCAAATTGCCTAGAGTCTTGTTCGCCGGCCTTCAGTGGCTGACCGCCCTCATCATGGTGACGATATTCGGCAACGGAATCGGGCTGGCGAATGAGTGGACGGCCTACCGGATGGGAGACGTCACATTCGAGGCGCCGGCGGACTGGAAGGTCGCGCGCCAACAAAGGGACCGCGCCTTCGTCCTGCAGAACCCAAAGCGCGATCTCGATCTGCACGTCGAATGGTGGTTCCAGGACGAGCCGATCCTCGGCTACGACGACATCAAGTCCCACAAGAAGATCCAGGTGGCGGGCAAGCCGGCCACCTGGATTCATTCGGCCTTCCCGGACCGGCAGACCCTGAAAGTCGTGCTCGACGAAAAGCGCCCGGACGGCCGTAAACTGCTGCTGATACTCGAGTCCACCGGCCCCGGACTGTCCGTCATCTCACCGCTCTTCAACGATCTGCTGGCGCGCGTCCGATTCGGAAAGTCATCGGCCGCATCACCAGACCGGCCGGCGATCGACCGGCAAGCCGAGCAGCAGGTATCCGGGCCGACGCCCGTCGAAGCCGGTCGCGCCGTGCTGCATGACACTGCAGGGCAGTTCGCACTTCGCTATCCGGCAGGCTGGCGCAAGGGCGTCACGGAACGTGACGGCACCCGCACTGTGACGCTGTCGTCTCCGGACGGGCAGGCGCTCATCCTCGTCGCGGTGCTTACGGGAACGCCGGAGCGGGATCCGAGCGGCCGCGTCGAGGACTTCGAGAGATTCTACTATGACAACTCCGTCCTGCCCGACAGCATCGAGGGCGGTGGAGATCTCCGTATCGGCACCCTCGAGGGCCGGTATGTCGACATGATCGCCCAGATCTATCCGGTGGAAGGCGTGCGGCTTGCTTTCTCCGAAGGGCGATCCTGGCTGTTCAAGTCCATCGGCAGCGAACGCGCCTATATCGCGGCCTTCCTGCATGCGCGCTCGGCTCCCGCCGCTTTGCAGGCGACGCTGAATGACAGCGTCAGGAGCCTGCGCACGGGACCGGACGCCGCTGCCTTGCTGCAAGGCGGGCCGGTTGCCGCGCCGGGGCAAACGCCGCTGTCATCCCAGATGAAGGCGGTCGCCGGTCGTGTCGCCGATGACTGCGAGGCCGTTGCGCTCGCCACCTGGAACCATCCGACGCTCGAGGTGATCCGCAAGCGCAAGCAGGCCCATCTCGAATGGGTCATGTTGTGCCGTAACCGGAGTTATCCGGTTTACGGGATGAACTTCGACCATGATCCGCGGGGCCGCACGAGCGATTTCTTCAACCCGCTTTACGATGAAATGCTGAGCCGGAACCGGGACGCTCCCTTTTCCTTCGCGGTGCTCCGCGACAAGCTCATCATCGACGTCACCCGGCCGGCCAAAGACGGCCTTTCGGTTGATATTCGCGAAGTGCCGGACCTGGACGGTGCGCCCGCAGATCGCGCCGCGGCGACTCCTCCGGCGAGAGCGTCCGAGCGCCCGGCGGACGGTGCCGCCGCATCCGCTGCGTCGCCATACCTGCCTGCACCCGGGGATGAAGAGGTACGTGTCTGGCTCGGCCCGGTTTCCTTCGAGCCGCCCTCCGGCTGGCGGTTGCAGCCGGACGATTCGGGACGCTTGATGGCGATGGTCCGGCCCGATCCAGGGGCCGAGATCCTGGTGATCTTGTGGCCCGCGGGACGACAGATGCCGGCCACGGGCATCGAGCGCGTTGAGCACGTCGTCGTCGCGAATGCACCCGCCACCCGTCTGCGTGAACGGGCCGGGCGGACGGACACTGACCATATCTTCTTCGATAAACCGTTCGCCGACGGCTCGCGGCTGTCCGTCTCCTATCGCGCGACGGGCGAGCCGCTCGAGGATGGGGCGCCGCTGCTGGCGCTCGTGCTCGCCAGTCTCGACCGCAGGCGGCCTGCGCCTGCGGGTCCGACCCGTTGGATGTCCAACGAATCCGCGAGCGCTGTCGACCCCTTCGCGAACCTCGACGCGAGCGAACTCGCATTACAGCCGCGGAAGTGAGGTCCATCATGAAGCGTCATCATACGCTCCGCGGTTCCATTGCCATGCTCGCCTGGGTGCTCTGGTTGGGCCCCGCGGGCGCGCAGGCGACGACCATCGCCCAGGATGCGAAGGCCGCCATCGCGTCCTATGCGAACGAGAAGCTCAAGGAGACCATCAAGGAGCAATCGCGCGCGGCGATCACGGCGCTCTACAAGAAGATCTACCGTTCGGGCGCGAACAAGAAGCTGGTGCGGACGCTGGGAACGGTCGCGCTCTCGGTCGAGCAGATCAATACGCTGGCCGAGAACGCCGCCAACGCTGCCGTTCTGGGGGATCCCGAGGCCGTCAAGGCGGCCTCGGCGCAGGTCGCGGTGGCGCTGGGGCAGACGCTGACCAAGGGCCTCGCGAACGCCGAGTTGCGTGGGCAGATGAGTGCGCTGCTCGGCGGCGTCGACAAGATCAACGATATATCCGGCGTCCTCGGCCAGGCAGCGGGCGGCGATCCGACGGCGGCCTATGAGCTTGCGGGGCGCACGTTGATCTCGATGACGCCGGCCGCTGCGGTGTTCACGGCGGCGGAAACCGCGGTGGGCGCGATGAAATATCTGCAGGGCAAGTTCGTCGACGGCAATATCGAGGAGCTTTACCGGAAGTATGCGAGCGGCGACCAACAGACGCGGGCCGACATCCGCGGGCAGCTCGAAACCGCGGGTCTCTACTCCTATATCGTTCGTGATCATCGTATGAATCTTGCGCAGCAACGCGCCGATGCCATCGCCAACGCGACCGCCGAGCCCGGCGACCGGGTGCGGGAGCGCCTCACGGCGGCCAGCGAAGGCGAGGTGGTGGACGATATCCTGCGAACCTTCGCGGCGCGCGCCAATCAGGAACGGGCGGCGGCCACGGTGGAGCAGGCCCGCAAACAGGCGGAAGCGGAAGCCGCCGCCATGATCGACGCCCTCGACGTCGCCGCGCGCGGCAAGTACGGCAAGGACTGGTTCAACAAGCTCCCTGTCAATCTGGAGAGCTTCACCCGAATCATCCGCGACCGTCTGACGAATGACGGCGTGCTTGATCCCTCTGATCCGCGCCATATCCGGGCAATGGCGCAACTCCTCTCGACGCGGCTCGTCCACGGCAAGGATTCGGAGGAGTATCGCAAGCAGCTCGCGGGCTTCGAAGAGTACCGCCGGGTGCTGCTGGGCACCACCATTGCGGCAACACCGGAGGCGGCCGGATCGCAGCCGTCGGCCACGCCGTCGCAGCCCGCGGCGCGTTGCGCGCCTGGATCCGCGACCCGCGTGGAGGCCGACCGGCTCTGGGCCGAGGTGGTCCGGCTGGGGAAAGGCAGTGACCATGTCGCGCTCAGGAAGGGTCTCACCGCCCTTCAGCGGAGCATCGCGCTGTGCCCCGATCCTGCGCGGGCGCGAGCCAAGAAAGCGCTCGGTGAAAAGTGGGCCGGCGCCATGGCCAAACACATCGCGAGCCGCATGACGGTACCGAAAGTCAACACCGATCATATTAAGGCTGTGCGCTGACCGTGAACGATGATCGAGCTGGCGGATTGGTGACCACGATCGACGGCCGACCGTTGCTTCGCCCCCTGCATCACATCCAGGGTCGTATGTTCGCCGCTGCCCATTCCTTGATCAGGGCGCCGAGCTGACGGAAGGCGTCGGCGCGCGCCGATTGCTTGCGCCAGGCCAGGCCGATCTGGCGGGCATTGGCGTCGCCCGCGAGCGGGCGCACCACCACCGCGCTGCCGTGAAGGATGCCACCGCTGATGGCGAGATCGGGGAGCAGTGTGGTGCCGAGCCCCTCGGCTACCATGGCGACGAGCGTATGCAGGCTGGTGGCTGAGAAGCTGGTGAGGGCTTTGCCGGGGGCCGTCTCCAGGAGCGGCAACGCATGGCTGTGCAGGCATTGCTCCTTCTCGAGCAGCATCAGTGCTTTACCTTCCATGGCATCCATGCTCACCGCGTCGGCCTTGGCGAGCGGGTGTCGCGCGGCACAGGCGTACCGGTAGGTGTCATCGAACAGCATGAAGGTCTCGCAGCCCTCCGTCTCGTAGGGAAAGGCCATCAGCACGAGATCGAGACGGCCCGCGTTCAGCCGTTCGAGCAGGGCGATCGTCTTGTCCTCGCGCAAGGTGAGACGCAGCGCCGGATAATGCCGGCCGATATGCGGCACGAGCTGCGGCAGCAGGAACGGGCTGATCGTGGCGATGACGCCCAATTCGATCAAGCCCGACATCGGTTCGGCGGCGCTGGCCGCCGCGTCGATCATGCCCTCGACATCGCGCAGCAGCAGGCGTGCGCGCTCGACGACGCGATGGCCGGCCGGCGTCAGGATCACCGAGCGCTTGGTGCGCTCCGCCACCGGAGCGCGCAGCACCGCTTCAAGCTCATGAATGCCGGCGCTCAGCGTCGACTGGGTGACGGCGCACGCCGCGGCGGCGCGCCCGAAATGCAGGTGCTCGGCAAGCGCCACGAGGTAGCGCAAGTGACGCAGGTTGGGCATGGCGCGCATTCAATCGTCTCGCTCGATCACAGAAACAAGAAATATTCGTTTTTTTGAATATATGATCCGGTCTATGTAAAGCAATACCGGATCGTGCCCGATAGGAGGATCGAACGATGAGCGAACCCGCAACCGACGCCGTGCCTGTCCCCCAGCCCGAGGTGAAGGCCTTCTTCGACGCGCGCACCAACACCATCAGCTATGTGGCGAAGGATCCGCTGTCATCGGCCTGCGCCGTGATCGATAGCGTGCTTGATTTCGACTATGCGGCCGGCCGCATCTTCCATGAATCCGCCGATCAAATCGTCGCCTATGTCCGCGAGCACGGCCTCACGGTCGAGTGGCTGATCGAGACCCATGTGCATGCCGATCACCTTTCCGCCGCGCCCTATATCCAGCAGAAGCTGGGCGGCCGGATCGGGATCGGCGACCGGATCGTCGTGGTGCAGAACACCTTCGGCAAGGTGTTCAACGAAGGCACCGAATTCCAGCGCGACGGCAGCCAGTTCGATCGTCTGTTTGCCGACGGCGACACTTATTCGGTCGGCTTGCTAGCGGGCCGCGCCATCCACACGCCGGGGCACACACCCGCTTGCATGACGCATGTCATCGGCGATGCGGCCTTCGTCGGCGACACATTGTTCATGCCTGACGGCGGCACCGCGCGGGCGGATTTCCCCGGCGGCGACGCCCGCGAACTTTACCGGTCGATCCGGAAGGTCCTGGCGTTGCCGCCACAGACGCGGCTCTTCATGTGCCACGACTACGGTCCGAACGGGCGCGATATCCGCTGGGAAACGACCGTCGGCGAGGAACGCGCCCATAACATTCATGTGCGCGACGGCATCGACGAGGACACGTTCGTTGCCATGCGCAGCGCGCGCGACGCCACCCTCGACATGCCGCGGCTCATCATTCCGTCGCTGCAAGTGAACATGAAGGCCGGGCAATTGCCTGAACCTGACGAGGCCGGAAGGCGGTTCCTGAAAGTCCCGCTCAACAGCCTGTGATTCCCCCTCCAACCCACCACCAAAAGGAAATGAACCGATGGGCTGCTCGCAAACCATTCCTGCCAAGTCTGCCGCTGCCGCTGTTCCTGCCGCTGCCGCCGCCGATGTCGCTGCGGTTGCCGTGACGGCGGCCGTCGCAGCAAACGGCTTTGCTCCGGTCATGCCGCGCATCAATGCACCGGCGCCGGACTTTGCCGCCAAGACGACGTTCGGCGACCGCTCGCTCGCCGACTATCGCGGCCATTGGCTGGTGCTGTTCTCGCATCCGGCCGATTTCACGCCGGTCTGCACCACCGAGTTTACCGCTTTCGCCAGGCATGCGGAGGCGTTCAAGGCGGCCAATTGCGAACTGCTCGGTCTGTCGATCGACAGCATCTACTCGCACCTGGCCTGGGTCGGGAACATCAAGGAGAAGTTCGGCGTCGAAATTCCGTTCCCGATCATCGAGGACCTTTCGATGACGGTGGCGAAGGCCTACGGCATGATCCATCCCGGCGCCTCGGATACGTCGGCGGTGCGCGCCACCTTCATCATCGATCCCGAGGGTATCCTGAGGGCCATGGTCTATTATCCCATGACCAACGGACGCAGCGTTCCCGAGGTCCTGCGCCTGGTCCGTGCATTGCAGACCAGCCTCACCAACGGCGTTGCGACGCCTGAGGGCTGGCAGCCCGGCGACAAGGTCATCGTCGGTGCGCCGACGACCGTCGCGCAAGTCGCCGCGCGCATGGCCGAAGGGCTCGAGACCACCGACTGGTACTTCTCGAAGAAGGCGCTCTGAGGCGATCGTCATGGCCGCCAGCGGGAAGGAATAGGCCCACCATGACAGATAGAAGCGCAGGCGCAGCAGCCGGCGGGCCTGGGTCGCCAGGAAGAGGGTGAGGAAGGTTGCGAAGCCGTAGAGCACGCGGGAGAAGGGATCGACTGCGCCCTCGAGCTTCAGATAGCTGATGAAGCCCGCGGCCGGCGGCGCGATCATGATAAACAAGGTGGGCGCGAGGCGTTCGGGCAGCGGCTGATGGAAAAGGACGCGATTGAGGATGATCGCAAACAGGACGATCCAGAACACGATGCCGATGGAGAAATAGAACCAGGACACCTGGACAAAGCCCAGGCTCATGCCGGGGACCGGGACCAGAATGTTGCCGACGATGGGGATGAACCAGGCGGGATTGAGATGGGCGGTCTGGAAATGCTCCTTGTTGAACCATTCATTGAGGACATACAGCGTCAGGACGAGATGGAGCGGGGCGCCGACGAGGAACAGAAGGCGGGCGACCTCGGGAGCGATGTCGAGAAAGGCGATACTCAACAGGATGAGGCTGACGGTGAGTGTCGGCACGAAATGCAGCCGCACCGGATGCGCGAAATCGCTCTTCACCGCCGCAGGATAACGCAGCGCTTTGAGCCCATGGAACACAAGAACCAGGCCGAACAGGATCACCGCGAGCGCCAGCAGCACACTTGCGGCGGGGGCAAGGGCCGGTATGACGTGCGCCGCCTTCTGCACCGCGATGACGAGGCCCAGCGCCCCCATCACCATGGCGAAGAAGGCCACAGGGAAATGCTCCAGGCAGGAGCCGGGGGCCGTCGTGCTGACATGCTGGGTCATGGTTGCTGGCATCCAAAAGCGGCTTCGTCTACTTCGAAGTTGGACACCTGTTTCGACCTGATCGCTCGCAATGTCATTGCGTTTTCTCAATGGCCCATGCGCCTGACCGATCGTCCGCCGGGCCGCGGGAATCGTCGCGCGATCTCAACGAAGCTTGTTCGGCTCGTCGGCTTGCAGACGCGTAACGGAACTGCCGATGCGAATTCAGCGAAATTTAACATGTCGCGGTGCACCGTCCCGCCTTCCGTTGAAGGCTGGAGAATCACGATGGCAATGGTTGTGCGCGGGCTGGCTGTTGCCGTTCTGACGTTGTGCATTTCTTTCACGATCCCGCGCGCGGTCGCTCAGGACAAAGGGGGTGCCATTTCCGTCGCCTCGGGCGTCCAGTATGAATTCATCGGCCGCTGGGATGTCGACAAGCTCAACAAGATCCTGACCGAAGACACGCCGAAATTTTTCGGCGTGACGGTGAAATACACCGCCGCCAGAAATGCGGTGAAGCTTTACCGCGTGAGCTATTCGTCGGTGGTGCCGGAGCGCGGCAACAAGCCGATCGCCGCGACCGGGCTGGTCGCCGTTCCCGATATCGCCGGCACAGCGTTCCCGATGGTGTCGTATCAGCACGGCACGGTTTACGAGAAGACGCAGGTGCCGTCGTATCCCGACCAGTCGCCGGAGACGCAGCTGATGCTCGCGCAGTTCGCAGGGCAGGGCTACATCGTGATCGGCGCCGACTATTTCGGCATGGGCTCGTCGAAGGAGCCGGAAGGCTACATGGTGAAGGCGAGCCACCAGCAGGCGAGCTACGACATGCTGCTGGCGAGCCGCGCCGTGCTCGCCGATCTGAAGCTCTCAAGCAGCAAGCTGTTCGTCAGCGGCTGGTCGCAGGGCGGTTTTGTCGCGATGGCGTTTCTGGAGAAACTGGAAGCCGCCGGCGTAAAGGTCGATGCCGCGGCGACGGCGAGCGCGCCGGTCGACGTGTCGGTCGCCCTCAATGGCTTCCTCAGCTTCCCGCGCAAGAACGACGCCGACTGGGTGAACTCGCTGTTCATCCTGTCGTCCTTTGCGTTCGAGAATTATTACGGGGTGCCGGGCCTGGCGCGCTCGCTGATCGCGGATGCGTATTACGATGTAGCGCGCAAGGCTTACCTGCGCGAGCCATTCAACGTCAGCGACGTGCCGACCGATCTGCACAAGCTGCTCAAGCCGGATTATTTCAACCCGCAGTTCTTCGCCGAGTCGGCCTATGGCAAGCTCGTCGAGCAGACAGCGGCCTATCGATGGGTCATCAAGTCGCCGGTGCGCAATTATTATGGCGAGGCGGACGAGGCGATCGCCGTTGGCCTGGGTCGACTGGCGATGACCTACCAGCGCGCCATCGGCAACGGCAACCCGCAAGTCGAGGCCGTGTCGACCGGACAGACCTCGCACCGCGGTACCTATGCGACCGCCGTGCCGCAGTGGAAGACGTGGTTCGACGGCCTGTAGCTGGCGCTGTTTCGGCGGATGTTCTCCCGCTGTCAGTTCCTCAATTTCAACATGGCGTATAATTGCGTAAACTTGTCCGGTTTGAGCCATGTCATGGCGATGGCCGTCGAGACTCCGCAAGCTGGCTCCAGCAGCTTTCGGAAAGTGACGATGAAATGAAAAGTTCCACCCGTTCGCGCGTTTTCGCAATCGGTCTGGCGGCAGTGATCGCCACCGCGCCTTCGCTGTCATACGCCTGTACGCGGCTGGTCTATCTCGGAGCCAAGAGTCAGGTCATCACCGCGCGCTCGATGGATTGGCGATTTGAGATGCCTACCGATCTCTGGATTTTCCCGAGAGGCATGGCGCGCAGCGGCGAGGTCGGGCCGAACTCGCTGCAATGGAAATCCAGATATGGCAGCGTGATTGCTTCCGCCTATGACGTCTCGACCTCGGACGGCATGAACGAGGCGGGACTCGTCGCCAACGTCCTCTGGCTCACCGAATCCGAATATCCAAAATTCGACTCCAGCAAGCCGGGCCTGTCCATCGCCGCCTGGCCGCAATATGTGCTGGACAATTTCGCGACCGTTCAGGAGGCGGTCGATGTCCTCAAGAAGGATCCTTTCACCCTCGTCACGGACAACGTCCCCGGACAGAAATTGCTCGCCACGCTTCACCTGTCGATCTCGGACGCCACCGGTGACAGCGCGATCATCGAATACATCAACGGCAAGCCGGTCATTCATCACGACCGGAAGTACCAGGTGATGACCAACTCCCCCCTCTTTGAACAGCAACTGGCGCTGAACGAATACTGGAAGGAGATCGGCGGCACGGCGATGCTGCCGGGCACCAACCGCGCGGCGGACCGGTTCGCGCGGGCATCCTTCTACGTCAACGCGGTCCCGAAAGATGAAAATCCCGATCGCGCCCTGGCCAGCGTCTTCAGTGTGATCCGCAACGTGTCCGTGCCGTTCGGCATTTCGACGCCGGACCAGCCGAATATTTCCTCGACGCGGTGGCGCACCGTCGCCGACCACCAGCGCAAGCTCTACTTCTTCGAATCCGTGCTGACCCCGAACACGTTCTGGGTGGATCTCAAGGCGATTGACTTCTCAGCCGGGAAGGGAAGGGTGAAGAAGCTCGATCTGGGACCTCAGCAGTCGCGCACCTTCTCCGGCGATGCGACGGCCAAGTTCCAGGAGGCCGAGCCGTTCAAGTTCCTGGGCCTGCCGATGTGAGCACCACCCGCGCAGCAAATACGCCCTATCGCAAGGCTGCAATGGACCGACGGAACAGCACCAGACTCAGCGCGAGAAACGTCACGCCCATCACCAGGACCGTCACGAACTCCTTCCAGACGATGTCGAGATCCGCGCCCCGATAGACGATCGCCTGCATGAAGCTCACGTAGTGCCGCGACGGGAAAAACCACGTCACCACCTGGACCCATTGCGGCTGGCTCTCGATCGGCGACATGCCGCCCGACAGCATCATCATCGGCATCACCGCCATCATCATCAGTAGGGCGAATTGCGCCATGGTGCGAGCGAGCGTGCCGAGAAAGATGCCGATCGCCGCCGTGGCAAAGACGTAGATGACGGTCCCGAGCAGCAGGAGACCGCGCGAGCCGGCGATCGGAACGTCGAGCAGGCCTTCGACCACGAACAAGAGCGAGCAGATGAAGCCGATGATGATCACCAGCCCGTTCGACCACACCTTGGCGAGCGCGATCTCGAAGGCCGTCAGCGGCATGACCAGCAGGTGCTCGATCGTGCCGTGCTCCCGCTCGCGCAACAGTGCTGCGCCGGTCAGGATGATGATCAGCATCGACAGTTGATCGGCAAGCCCGACGATGGCGCGGAACCAGGATTGCGTGCCGTTCGGATTGAAGGCGCGGCGGATGACGAGATCGGAGGAGAGCCCGGTGGTTTGCTCCGTCTCCTGCCGGTAGCGCTTGACCTCGTTGGTCACCATGCTCTGGATATAGCCCGCGCCCAGGGACGCCTGCTGGACCGCGGTGGCATCCACGTTGACCTGGACCTCGACATCGCGTCCCTTCCGCACGTCAGCCTCAAAGCGCGGAGGAATGACGACGACGAGGGTGTAGAGACCTTCGTCCATGGCGCGATCGATATCGGCGGCGCCGATCGTCTTGGCCGCCTGGAAGTAGGGAGGATAGAAAAGTCCGGCAATCGATCGCGAGAGGCTGGAGTTGTCCTCGTCGACGATCGCCACGGAAGCGTTGTTGACGGTCTCGCCGGCTCCGGTCGACTGCGTATAGATGCTGACGCCGAAGGACCAGATGATGAAGAGGATCATCATCAGATCCTTCGAGAGGGTGCGCAACTCCTTGGTGCCGAGCCAGAATATGTTGGAGAGGCTCCGCACCTCATTTCTCCTGTTTGCGCAGGAGCAGCGCGGACAGCAACAGGAAGACCGGACTGAAGAGGGCCAGCGCCAGCAGATCGGTAGCCATGTCGCCGAATCCAAGCCCCTTGGTAAAAGCGCCGACGCTCATGTGGACGTAGTAGGTCGTCGGCCAAATCGACCCCATCAGGCGCGCGCCGCCCTCCAGCGTCGAGACCGGTTGCGTCATGCCGGAGAACTGCATGGTCGGCAGCATCGACAGCACCGCTCCGGCGAACACCGCGGTGACCTGGCTCGACGTGAAAGTCGAAATGAAAAGCCCGTAGCCGGTGGCCGCGACCACATAGAGAAGCGCACCGAGCGACAGCGCGAGACCGTCGCCCTTGAGCGGGACCCCGAACAGGAGCAGCACGGTCGCCGTCATGATGAGGAAGTTGATCATGCCGACGCCGATATAGGGCAGTTGCTTGCCGATCAGGAACTCCAGCCGGGTCGTCGGCGTGGCGTAGAAGTTCGTGATCGTGCCGATCTCCTTTTCGCGGGCGACGCTGACAGCCATCAGAATGGCGAGAAACATCAGGAGCAGCATGGCCGGCACGGCCGGCCCGATCGAATAGATGCTTTCGGCCGTCGGGTTGTAACGGTTGCGGACCACGATGCTGGTCGTCGGGTTCGAGCTGGCCGGGGCGCTGGACTCCCGGCCTCTCTGTTCGGCGAAGAGATTGTGCGCCTGCTGGACATAGCCCTCAATGGTGGCGGCGCGCGACGTGTTGGCGCCGTCGACCCTGGCCGATACCTGCCAATCCGAACCGCGCTTCACCAGGCGGCCGAAGTTCGGCGGAATCTCGATGGCAAGCGTGATGTCGTTCGACTTCAGGCGCTGTTCCATTTCATCGACGCTGCGGATCTGCGGCTTTTCGGTGAAGGATCGCGAACTCGAGTAGTTGGCGAGATAGGCCCGGCTCTCGGGCGTGTTGTCGTGGTCGAACGCCGCGTAGGTGAGATTGGTCACGTCGCTGGACACGCCATAACCGAAGATCAGCAGCATGATGAAGGAGCCGAGGAAGGCAAAGGCGAGCCGCACCGGATCGCGCATGAGCGACAGCGTCTCGCACTTGGCATAGGCGAGGACGCGGCGCAGAGGCATGAAGCCCGGGCGACCGGGCGACGAAGCCTCGACTTTCTGCAGGGTCTCCATCGGGGCGGCCGCCGCTTCGGGCGCGGACGGAGAGGCCTCGGCGTCCTCGATATAGGCGATGAACGCCTCTTCGAGATCCGCGCTGCCTTTGGAGGCGATGACGTTCTCCGGGGTGTCGCAAACGAGGACGCGACCGGCATGCATCAATGAGATGCGGTCGCAACGCATCGCTTCGCTCATGAAATGCGTGGAGACGAAGATCGTGACATTGCGGCGTCGCGAGAGATCGGCGAGCAGGCGCCAGAACCCGTCGCGCGCCTGCGGATCAACACCCGAGGTGGGCTCGTCCAGGATCAGCAACTCGGGATCGTGCACGATCGCCACGGCCAGGGAAAGGCGCTGCCGTACCCCGAGCGGGAGCGAACTGGCGTCAGTGTCGGCATAGTCGACAAGATCGACATCGACCAGGAGTTCGGCGATACGGTGCTCGATATGATCGCTGGCCAGATGAAAAAGGCGGGCATGAAGAAGGAGGTTCTGCCGCACGGTGAGTTCGCCGTAGAGCGAGAACGATTGCGACATGAAACCGACGCGCCGGCGGATCGACAGGTCGCTGGCATCGACCGGCCTTCCGCACACCTCGGCTTCGCCCTCGCTGGGCGCCAGGAGGCCGGTCAGCATCTTCATGGTCGTGGTCTTGCCGCTGCCGTTGGAGCCGAGGAAGCCGAAGATTTCTCCGCGCTCGATGGCGAAGCTGACGCGATCGACGGCGGTGAAACTGCCGAAACGGCATGTCAAATTCCTTGCGACAATGACCGGAGCCTCCGTGCTCGGCTTGCGTGGCGGAATGACGAGGCGCCGGGATTCCGTTTTTTGTCCTGGCTGCAGGGCGACGAAAACAGCTTCGAGGTCTTGCGCGCCGGTCGCCACGCGGAGCTCTTCTGCCGTGCCGGAGGCCAGCACTCTTGCGTGATCCATCACGATGAGCCAATCGCAAATGCCCGCCTCATCCATATAGGCGGTGGAGACCACGACACTCATCGCCGGCCGCTCGCGCCGCAGGTCATCGATGAGATTCCAGAACTGTCGGCGCGACAGCGGATCGACCCCGGTCGTCGGCTCGTCGAGAATGAGAAGATCGTGGTCGTGAATCAGCGCGCAGCACAGACCGAGCTTTTGCTTCATGCCGCCCGACAGCTTTCCGGCGGGCCGATCGAGAAAGGGGAGCAGGCCGGTCGCGGCCGCGAGGCGGCGCGTGCGCGCGTCACGCTCTGACGCGGACAGGCCGAAGAGAGTTCCGAAGAAGGTCAGGTTCTCGCGGACGCTGATTTCCTGATAGAGATTCTTGCCGAGTCCTTGCGGCATATAGGCAATGCGCGTGCAGACCGAGTGGCGATACCGCGCACTTCCCATGCTGCCGCCGAGGACCGTGACCGATCCGGTCTGCAGCTTTCGCGCTCCGGCGATCAGGCCGAGAAGCGTGGACTTTCCGGCGCCATCAGGGCCGATGACGCCCGCCATCCGTCCGCTCGGCAGTTCGAGCGACACATTTTCCAGCGCGCGGATCTTGCCATACCTATGAGTCGCGTCGGAAACCTCGGCGGCCAGTGGTACGGCAGCCAACATCGTCAATCCTCCGCATCAAGAGGATCGCCCTGGATGCGCTTTTGCAGGTTGTCCGGCCAATTGGGCGGGTTCGGATCGAGGCGCACGTAGCCGATGCCGCGGGTGCCGGTTTTCACCTGTTGGAGGTGACGCTCGACGAGGCTCGGCGGAATGCGCAGCTTGACCCGGAACATCAGCTTGTCGCGTTCGCTGCGTGTTTCGACCTGCTTGGGCGTGAACTGGGCCTCCGGAGATATGAAGCTCACTTTGGCCGGGACGGCGAAATCGGCACCGTCGAACTGAATTCGCGCCTGCGAGCCGATCGGTATCCGCATGACCTGCGTGGAGGGGAGATAGATTTCCATATAGATCTCGGACAGGTTGACGATCGTCAAAACCTTGCCGCCGGCCGAAACGACTTCGCCGGGATTGGCGAGGCGATAAAGAACGCGGCCCCGCACCGGCGCCACGAGGATAGCATCGGCGATCTGGGCGTCGATCTGATCGACGAGAGCCTGGGCGGCCACGATCGACCGCTCGCGCGCTGTCACGGTCCTCTGAGCGGCATCAAGGATCGCGCGCGCGGAATCGTGTTCGCTCTGCGCCTGATCACGGCTCTCCTGGCTGATCGCTCCGGTTTCGACGAGCTTGAGGGCCCGGCGAAGATTGGCTTCCTTGAGGATCAGCTCCGCCTGCCGTTGAGTGACGGTCGCCTTTGCCTCGAGCATCGAGGCTTCTTCGGAAGCCACGTCGGCGGCGTATTTCGCGCGTTGCGCCTGCAACTCCGTGGTATCGATGCGGGCGAGCACCTGTCCCGCCGTGACGAGATCGCCTTCCTGGGCCAGCACCTCGCGGACGCGTCCGGCCGACTTTGCGGCGATGTCGACCTGGTTGGATTCGATGCGCCCGTTTCCCGAGACAAGCCCCTCGGGCAGCTTGCCCTGCTGGCTCCGCTGCCAGTACCAGGCGCCGCCGGCCACGGCTACTGAAGTCAGGGCAAGGATTAGAAGAATCCTCGCGGCAGTACGCCGCCATGAAGGCTTTGCATCATTACCCGGGATGCCCGTCACGATCGGATCCCTGCACGCGGGATGCGAACGTGCAGCGTGGATTGGGCCGCGAACATCCATCTGCCAAGCGGCGAGAAGGAAGCCCGATCGCGCTCTTTCATCAGTCGTGTCCTGTGAGATGAATTGCAGGCGATGGTGCCATTGAAGCGCCACGCTACATTGATCTCAATCAATCAATTGGGGCTGAATGATGCGCTTCGACGCGTCGAGCGGTTCATACATGTTTCGATATGTGTCCATGGGACAGAGATGTGTCAAAACCCGCGTCTCAACTCCACGTCGTAACGTGCAGAATGCCTGTCGTCGCGCACGTTTTCCGGCGATGCGATGGCGAAGTTTCAGGAAGCCGGGCCGTTCAAGTTCCTGGGCCAGCCGATGTAAGCGTCATTCCGGCGCGTCGCCGGTGCTACCGGAACAAGATGAGCAAGGATCAGGTCAGGCCGGCCATCTCGACGGAGTTGAGCGCCGCGAACAGCCATTCGATGGCCCCGCCGCGGCCGCGGCCGGCTATTGTTTCTGCCGGGCAGGATCTTCCCGCACAGTGCGATCGGGCAGCACTGCCGGCGCGATTTCCGTCTGAGAAGGCGCGGGATTGCCCGGTTGCAGCGATATCGGTGGCCGGGTCCTGGAAGCCTGGCCGACCGTTGCGCCGCCGGCGCCGGCTGCGACGCGGTCCGAGGGGATCGGCTCCGGCGTGACCGAGCCGTCGGCCGCCGCCACGCGCCAGACGGCGTTGCCGGCATCGTCGGCGATCAGCAGCGCGCCGGTGCCGTCGATGGCGACGTCCACCGGGCGGCCGCGCGCCTTGTCGCCGTCGAGGAATCCGGTCACCACGTCCTGCGCCTTGCCGGCCGGCCGGCCGTTCTCGAACGGTACGTAGACAACCTTGTAGCCGTTGAACGTGCTGCGATTCCAGCTGCCGTGCATGCCGACGAACGCACCGTTGGCGTAGGGCGGGGGCATCGCGGAATCGTTGGAGAATGTCAGGCCGAGGGCTGCGACATGGCTCGACAGCGCATAGTCCGGTTTGATCGCCTTCGCCACCATGTCCGGCCGCGGCGGATGCACCCGTTGGTCGACATGGTCGCCGTAGTAGCTCCACGGCCAACCGTAGAAGGCGCCCTCCTGCACCGAGGTCATGTAGTCCGGAACGAGGTTGGGGCCGAGTTCGTCGCGTTCGTTGACGACGGTCCACAACGCGCCGGTCTCGGGGTGAATGTTCAGCCCATTGGGGTTGCGCAGGCCCGAGGCATAGACCCGCGCTGCGCCGGTCTCGCGGTCCACCTGCCAGATTGCGGCGCGGCCCTTTTCGGCTTCCAGCCCGCGCTCGGCGGCATTTGAATTGGAGCCGACGGATACATAGAGGAAGCGGCCGTCCGGACTGAGCGCAAGGTCCTTGGTCCAGTGGTGGTTGATCGGCCCGCCCGGCAGCGGCGTCAGCACGGTCGGCGCGGCCGAGATCGTGGTTTGCCCGAGTTCATACGGATAGGCCAGCACCGCATCCGCCGCCGCGACGTAGAGCGTGCCGCCGAACCAGGCGACCCCGAAGGGGGAGTTGAGACCGGTCAGGAGGTCGCTGCGCTCGTCCACCTTGCCGTCGCGGTTGGTGTCGCGCAACAAGGTGATGAGATTGCTCTTCTCGTTTCCACCGCCGCCCTGCGCGAACGACATGATCCTGGTGCGGATCACATCCTTGGGCCGAGGTTGTGGCTTGCCCGCAGGCGAGCGGCTCTGCACGACGAGGACGTCCCCGTTGGGCAGCGTATGCACCGTGCGCGGGTGGGCGAGGTCGGTGGCGTACGCGGTCACCGTCAGACCCTCGGGCGCCTTCGGCTTCTGGCCGTCCTGCCAGCCCACGACTTCGGCAACTTTCAGGTCGGGCACGAATCCCGGGCTCGGTTCGGGCAACACCGGATCGTGACCGATCTGGCTGGTGACGTCGAAATTCTCGTTCTCACCGCAGCCGGCAAGGGCGAGAGCTGCAACAAGCGCCGCGGCGCGCGCGGCTGCGGTAAGCGGGCGGAAACGATCAGGCATGACGTCGGACTCCTACGCCGTGGACATGGACAAGCGTGCCCCCGAGCCAGCCGGTTACCAGAAGCACGAGCACCGTCAGCGCCGACAGGGTCAACCCCCAGGGAACCACGGAGGTCCAGCCGTCGGCCGCGTGGACGAGGTTGTTCAGGAAGGCGAGCACCAGCGCCACGGCATTGCCGATCGCATGCGGCCAGGCCGCCCTGTGGGCGCGAATCCCGCGGCTGGCGAAGAAATCGACCGCGCCGAACACGGCGGCAAGGACGCCGAATGTGATCCCGGCCAGCAGCAACCATGCAGAGAACTCCGTCCACATCAGGTTGGAGGTCCGCCAATAGGCGATGTCGGTCAGGAGCGCGAGGGTGAAGCAGACGACCGGAAACGGCACCAGCATCGCGTGGATCGGATGTCCGGCAATGGCGGCGGTCGGCTGCGTGTGATCGGAATACGGCATGGGCTTGCTCTCGATTTGTCGTCCATACGAGTTACGCCGACGGCGTCGATTGGTTCCTCGCACGCGGGCTGATGGTGCGCTTGGGTACCGACGTACTCATCGCTGATGCGCGGGGCCGGGCGCGTCGGGGAGGTCGGCCCGGGCATTAGCGCTCGAACACGCTGTTGCGCGATGGAACCCGGTTGTTGAATCCGATCTGCACGCCGTTTCCCGTCCCGCTGTCGACGGCATGGACATGCAGATGCGGTTCGGAGGTGTTGCCGGAATTTCCCACCCGGCCGATGAGGTCGCCGGTTTTCACGGACGCGCCGGTGCGGATCTGAATGCTGCCCTTGCGCAGATGGGCGAGCGTTACCTCGATCTCGCCGCAGGCGATGACGCCATGATTGCCGGCAGGGTGTTCCGGGTCCGCTGTCGGAGGCGTCAGATCCGGTAGGCCGTCTCGCAGCTCGGTCACCTTGCCGCTGCAAGGGCTCAGGACAGGCTTGTCGAAGATGACGTAACGCTGGGGATCGGCGGGCAACAGCCCGGCCGCCCGGACCCCGATCGCGTTGACGGCCGTGATATCGAGCGCATGGCGCTGCGCCGGATGGGAGTGGTGACGGTTGAGCATCACATTGTCGCCGCCTTGCGCCACGACGAATCGCCCGTCGGCAAGCGGAAAGGCCAGCATCACCGGATCATGCCGCGCAAAGAGCCCGATGGTAATCCAGCCGAGGGCGGCCGTGAGCAGCAGCAGCGATAGCAACGTCGAACGATGGCCGCGAAACACGGGCTGCCCCGGGGCGAGCCAGGGACGGGCGCGGTGACGGTACAAGGAATGAACTACCGCCCCGAGAAAGATCGCCGCCAAGGCCCATCGGGTATGCATGCCCGCGATATCCCAACGCCCCAGGATCAGGATGAGCAGACAGACGACCGTCGCCTCCGCGACGTTCAGCAGCCATGCGGCCCGGCTCGGCGCGTCCAGCCGCGCGATGCGGACGGCATAGAAGATCGGCATCGCGATAAAGAACAGCAGAAGCAAAGGAACCAGCACCGTCATCGCATGATCATTCCTTGCGATGCCGCGGGCCGTTCGACGCCGTCCCTGCAGCCATCAGACCGCACCGCCGAGCGGCACGGCGTTGCTGATTGCATGTCGTCACGCCCCCTCCGGGCACTAATCCCTATGCCGATCGCGCCGATTCGTTCCCCGCCCAACCGCGACTTGATGTGCCGGCGCGCTTACGTACCGACGCGCTCGCCGGCTCCTTTCATCGGCAGGCTTCGAGGAACATCCCGCAGATTAGCGGATTGAAGGTCGGTATCCCCGGGAGGGTATTCGGTTAGCGTCCTGGGGACCGGCACGGCCCAAGCATCGAGCCACCTGTGGAGCTGGCATGATGAAGAAATTCGGAATTGGTATCGCTCTCGGCGTCGTCGGTACGGTCCTGTTGGCCATCATCGGGTGGGTAACCGTTGTCTACACAGGCGCCTACAATGTGGCTGCTTCAGACCCGCACGCCGATCCGGTGCGCTGGTCGCTGGACACCACGATGCATCGTTCGGTGGCACGCCGAGCCGGCGGAATCGACATACCCGCAAACCCTTCCCGGGCTTTGCTCGCCGAAGGCGCCGGACATTACGCCGAAAGCTGCGTCCACTGTCACGGAGCGCCTGGGCAACAACCATCAAAATGGTCGCGGGGAATGCGACCCCGACCGCCGCACCTGATGGAAGCGGCAAGGAAGTGGAGTCCGGAAGAGATCCACTGGATCGTCAGCAACGGCATCAAGATGACGGGCATGCCTGCATTCGGTTCGCATCATAGCGCAGAGGAAATCCTGGCGCTCACCGCCTTCGTCGGCGCGCTCCCCGGTCTCAGCGCCGATGATTACAGAACGCTGACCGGTTCGGATCAGCAAGATCACCGGCATTCGGCATCCCCCGCCGCGAGCGATGCAAACGCAGAGTCGAAGGCCAAAGCCCCGGCACAACATTAGCAGGAACAGCCTATGTCCTACGTCCGATTTGGCCTGATGATCTTTACCTCCACGGTGGTGATGCTCATCCTGATGTACCTGAACACCTACGCCGCGGAGCATGTATACTTCTCCGAGACGCGGGTTTACATGGCGATCATGATGGGCGCCACGATGGCCGTGATCATGCTGGCCTACATGCTGGCGATGTACGAGAACCGGCACCTGAACATCGCGATCTTCGTCGGCTCGATCGTCGTCTTCGCGCTTTCTCTCTGGCTCGTCCGCAGTCAGGTCACGGTTTCCGGCCCGAGCTATATGCGTGCGATGATCCCGCACCACTCGATCGCGATCATGACCTCCGAACGGGCGCAGATTCGGGATCCACGCGTGCGCAAGCTCGCCGACGAGATCATCGAGGCGCAGCGTCGCGAGATCTCCGAAATGCAGTACCTGATCGCCGAGGTCTCGTCCGGCCGTGCAGTGGACAGCATTTACCACGATCCGCCGCCGAAGCCCGGCACCGTTCGGGACGCCCTTTCAAAGGCTTTGATCAGTCATCTCGATCTCGCCCCGATGGCCGATGCCGAGGCCCGTCGGGTGCTGCAGGCCGATGCGCGCTGCGCTTTCCGGCGCAGCCGCAACTCTGACCCGATCCTGTGGGCGGCGCAGGATGGAGGAAGTGCGGCCATCAAACTGAACGACGTCCTCATCGCTCTCGATACCGCAGGCGACCCACAGAGCGGCAATGCGGAGTTTTCCGCCCCCGGCACCGCGATTAAAGTCCGCAGACTTGGCGACGAAGCCGACTGGCACGCCGACACCGAATTGGTCTTTCGACTCGAGCAGGGCCTGACCGTCGGGTATCGCGGCTATTACGCCTGCGGGTCCTGACCGGAAGGAGAAAATGGTTCGAAAGGAGTTCGACGATGGCTGTGGAGCAAAGCGCGAAGGCGGCAACGCTCTATCGCATGGTGATGCCCGACCATATCTGTCCTTATGGACTGAAATCCAGAGATCTCCTTGAACGGCAGGGTTTTTCGGTCGAGGATCATCACCTCGAGACTCGCGAACAGACTGACGCTTTCAAGCGGGAGCATTCGGTCGATGAGACGCCGCAGACTTTCATCGATGGCAGGCGGATCGGCGGTTATGACGACCTGCGCAAGCACTTCGGACAGGCGGTCGCGCAGGAGGGCGAGACCAGCTATCGACCGGTGATCGCGATCTTCTCGGTCTCGCTCCTGATGAGCCTCGCCTTCAGCTGGCACATGTTCGGGACGGTCCTCACCTTGCGGGCGCTGGAGTGGTTCATCGCGGTCAGCATGTGCATCCTCGCCGTCCAGAAGCTTCAGGACCTCGAAAGCTTCTCGACCATGTTCCTGAATTACGACCTGCTCGCCCGTCGCTGGGTCCGGTACGGATACCTCTATCCGTTCGGCGAGGCGCTCGCAGGTGTATTGATGATCGCAGGTGCGCTGATCTGGATCGCGGCTCCCGTTGCATTCTTCATCGGCACCGTGGGCGCGGTGTCGGTGTTCAAGGCCGTCTACGTCGACAAGCGCGAGCTGAAATGCGCCTGCGTCGGCGGGTCCAGCAACGTTCCGCTGGGGTTCGTTTCGCTGACCGAAAACCTGATGATGATGACAATGGCGATCTGGATGCCTGCAAGAATGATGCTGGCCGGTTAGCTGAAGCAGGGCAGGGAACCGGCATCCACGTTGGCAGCGGAGCCCCGCGAAACCGATCACTTCACAACCGGAGATCAATGGGTATCGCTTCACTCCCTCGTCCTGCCGCGCATGGCGAACGAATTTGCTCCGATGACGCGCTCCCGGAGGCAGGTCGGTGGCCAAGCCGAGAAGCTGCCTGGGGTTTATGTATCGGCCAACATCTGCCATAAACCGACTGTCTGCCACAGGCAGGGCGAGCTTGAAAATTGAAACGGGGGGCGTTGGGTTGCGAAGAGATTTTTCACGTATCAATCAGGCCAAGGCCGTCTTCGATGACATCTATGTTCTGGATGATCCGAGAGCGTATTTCTCCGTCCTGGGAGATCTGGACTATATGATCCCGGACGTGGCTGAGCCGGTTGTGCGCCAGATTCTGGCAGCGAAAGCTGCGGCATCCGGCGTCAGGCCGGTGGTGCTCGATGTCGGCTGTTCATACGGCATCAACGCGGCGGTGCACCGGTTTCCACTGACCTTCGGTGGTCTGCGTCACCGCTATGCCCGCCGCGAGATGCGGGCGGTCAGCTCGGAGACGCTGGTACGCCTGGATCGCAATTTTTATGCGTCCTGGCCCGATGTCGGTCTGGCGCGGTTTATCGGTCTCGACATATCGGCACCGGCGATCAGCTATGCGACAGAGGTCGGTCTGCTCGAGCAGGGCGTTGCCGCCGACCTTGAAACGGGGACGCTATCGCGCGAAGCGGCGCGCATTGTCCGCTCCGCCGATGTCATTATGTCGACAGGCTGCGTCGGCTACGTCACCGAGAAGACGTTCAGCAAAATTCTCGATGCGACCGATACGACAGGAAGGCTTCCGTGGATCATCTCCTTCGTGCTGCGAATGTTCCCGTTTGATTCCCTGGCTGCGACGTTCGCGAAGCGCGGCCTGGTGACGGAACGTCTTGCCGGCGCGACATTCATCCAGCGCCGCTTTCGCGATGCTGAAGAGTTTGAAAGCAGTCTGTCCACCCTGGCGGCTCTTGGTATCGATGCGACCGGCCTTGAATCGGAGGGGCTGTTTCACGCCGATCTGATCCTGTCCCGCCCCGAGGCGGATGTGCGCGCCGCTCCCCTGAAAGACATTGTCACCGTCGCCAGCGGTCGAGGGCGGCCGATCGGGCCGCGTTTCGTTCACGTTGCAGGCACCGAGGGTTCGCAGGTCGCATTGGAGCCGTGAGAGGGCGTTCGCAGATCAGCCGTCGCTCGCAGGGTCGATGAGCCGAGGGCCTGATCCGCCCCATCCTCTCGCCCATCCTGCCCGTGATGGCGGGTTACACTTGCCGATGCCGGACGCGGCGTGCACCGCCTCCGGAAGGCCTTGCGCCGGCGACCGTGCCTAGAGTGGCCAGACCAGCAGCAGCATGGGCACCGAGACGGCCAGGACGATCAGTTCAAGCGGCAGTCCCATCGGCCAGTAATCGGAGAACCTGAACCCGCCCGGACCCATGATCAGCGTATTGTTCTTGTGTCCGATCGGCGTGAGGAAGGCGCAGGATGCCGTGATGGCAACTCCCATCAGGAAAGTATCGGGGTTGACGCCAAGCCGTTGAGCCAGGTCGATGGCGATAGGTCCGGTAATCACCATGGTGGCGACATTATTGAGCACGTCGGACAAGGTCATCGTGACGATCATGATCGCGACAAGCGCGAGCACCGGCGAGTGACCCAGGGTCAATTCGGCGATCGAGTTCGCGATCAGGGCGGTGCCGCCGACCTGCTCGAACGCCACGCCGAGCGGCAAGAGACACGCCAGCATGACGACGATCGGCCACTCGATCTGGCTGTAGAACTCCCGCGCCGGCACCAGGCCGAACGCCCCATAGGCCGCAACCGCAATGGCGATAGCCACCGTGAACGACAGATAGCCGGCAGTAGCCGCGGCGATCGCGCCCGTGAACAGCCCCACCGCCAGCGCGGCATTCAGCGGGTTGAACCCTGCAACGCTGACGCGATTGAGGGCAATAAGCCCGAGCTGACCGAGGATTTCCGGCGATCCAGCCGCGCGGCCGGTGATCAGTAATTCGTCACCGGCCGCAATCACCCGCTCGCTGATTTGCTCGCGTGAGATGCTCCCGGCGCGGGCAATCCCCAACAGGGTTATTCCAAGGCGGGGACGCATTCTGATCGCGGCAGCCGAACGTCCAACCAGATAGGAGTCCGAGCGAACCACTGCTTCTATGATCTCGGGACCGCGCGTAACCGATTCGCCTTCGTCTTTGTTGTCTTCTGCATCGTCATCCGCCTTTCTCCCGGCGGAAGATGATTGATCCTTCTCGCCCGCGCCGCCTTCATTCGCTTCATCCTGCTCCGCCTTCAGCAGATTGGTTGCCTTGATGAATGCGGCGATCGCCTCGGTGGAGCCCTCGACGATCACGAGATCGCCGGCCCGAATTGTCCTTGCCCGGATTGAGCGACGATGGCTCTTGCCATCGCGAACGAGGCCGACCAGCAGCACGTCGGCCTCCTCGGCTTCGTCATTGAGTTCGACGCCGACGCGCCCGGCGAACTTCGAGTCCTCCGGGACCAGCAACTCCGCCACGAATGAAGCGGGGTCAAGTTCCGCCGGCCGGTCCTGACGGTGCGGGACCAGACGCCAGCCGATCAGCGCCACGAACAGCACGCCGCATACTGCAACCACCGCGCCTACAGGGGTGAAATCGAACATGGAGTATGGCGCGCCAAGCTGCTGCTCCCTGATGGCGGAGGCGATGATGTTGGGCGGCGTGCCGATGAGAGTCACCATTCCACCAAGGATCGTGGCGAAGGCCAACGGCATGAGTGTCTGGCCCGGCGGCCTGCCGGCCTTGCGGGCGGCCTGGACGTCAATGGGCATCAGCATCGCCAGCGCGGCGACGTTGTTGATCACCGCCGACAGCGCCGCCGCGAGGCCGCCGATGACCGCAATGTGAGCGCCTACCGGTCTCTTGTCACTGACAGCGATTTTCGAGAGCAGGCCGAGTGCGCCGGAATTCTCGAACGCGCGGGACGCGATGAGAACCAGCGCGACGATCATCACCGCCGGGTTCGAGAACCCGCTGAATGCCGATTCCTCTGGAACCAGGCCGAGGACGACCCCGCAGAGGAGTCCGACGGCAGCCACGAGGTCGTGCCGAAACCGTCCCCAGAGCAGCATGCCCAGAACGCCGGCGAAAAGCGCAAAGAGAAGAATCTGGTCTCGCGTCATCATGCAGGTCCCGGTCCAGGCAAGTCGCCGGCATTCTTGATACAAGGGGTAAGCATGGAGCAGAATCGGATCGATACCTCAAGAGCGGGCGGATAGGTTGTCCAGTCGCTCGCGCAGATATTTCTCACCCCCGCACCACCTTCGCAAACCGCTTGATCAGCCGCTCCCGCTTGAGGCGGGACAGCCGCTGGATCCAGAACATTCCGTTCAGCTGATCGATCTCATGCTGGTGGCAGATCGCGCGCAGGCCTGCCGATTCCTCGGTCTGCCGATTACCCTCGAGGTCGAAATAGTCGATCCGGACGCGGGCATGACGCCGGATGTCGTCATTGACGCCGGGCATCGAGACGCTGCCTTCCTGATGCAGGATCGTTTCGGGCGATGCCCAGGCGATCTCGGGATTGATATAGGTCCGCGCGCCATCGACGGGGTCGAGGTCGAGCACCACCACGCGCAGCGGGATGCCGATATGGGGCGCGGTGATTCCGATGCCGGGCGCGGCGTGCAAGGTCTCGAGCAGATCTCGCGCGAGATCGTGCAGCGCGCCGTCAAACACGGTCACGGGCTGCGCCGGCAGCGCGAGCCGAGGGTCGGGATAACGGACGATGGGACGGACGGGCATGATCTGTTGTAGCGCACACATTGGTGCGCGTGAACCTCGCCAGCGGGCAGCCGTCATTGCGAATGTAGCACAAAAGCTCGGGCGTCCGGATGCCGCGAGGATGCCGGCCCCATAGCCTCATGCGGTCTCGGAACTGAAACGGACAATCCCACCATCGCGTCCTGGAGCAGGGCGATCCAATGACATCGACTTGCCCCGGAGAGACCTGCTGTTCTCGGCGAACGCCTCATGCTATCAACAAGTTCATATGAACGGTTCGAACGCGCACTCTTTTTGGCGTACACCCAGTGAAATCGAAACGATAGTTCGAAGGTCATGTTCCCTCAGCCAACCTCAACGCGGCAGCCCGGAATATTTCCGCTCGTCATGGTTGTCATCCTCGTCCTCGCGACGCTGGCGCCCGCGGCTTTGGCCGGAGTTCTACCGGCTGGTCACCGTGTCGAGCATCAGGCCGGTTTCGGGAGCCGGGTTTTTGGGGACGCTCAGTGAACCGACCCTCAGCGATGACAAGGTCCCGACCGGTGCGGCACTCTATCTCATCGAGACGAAACCGGGAACGGCACTGCATGTGCTCGACAAATGGTGCGTGGTCGGAAGATTTGCCTGCGCGTGGCTCAACGCGCTGGTCGACTCCCACGATCCCGGGGCCACGCGCGAGGTGGAGAGGCGGCTCGGTCCCGGCGGTTCGCTGCATCAGGACATCGTCGACAAGGGGAACGGCCGGTTTTCGGTATGGCATGGCGCCGTCTACTTCAGCCTTCCCGACCATGTTCCGCTCTCCGCCGTGACGCGGCTCGAACTGCGGATGCCGAGCATGCCATCGCTGAGCGCTGAGAAGATCGGACCCTACTTCTCCGCACTTCGCTATCTGTCCGCGCTCGGCCTCGTTGCCTGGATCGTCGTCCGGCTACTCCGCCCGAGGCTCGGCTTGCGCTACCGCGATGTGCTGCCCGGGCTGATCATCTCGGCGGTTCTGCTTGCCGTCGGCTTGCTGGGTGCGGAGCTGTATCTTCGGCGCGTCGGCATGTTCCCGGTGAGCGACAGCAGATTCCCTTCCATGTTCGTCGACAAGGTCGGTTTCATGTTCAAGCCGGGCGACACCGTCAAGGTGACCAACGGCCGCGACTTCTGGGTGTCGGAAAAAGTCAATTCACTCGGCTTCATCGATGGAGAACCGGCGGTTCCCAAGCCTCCTGGCACGTTCCGGATCCTGCTGGTCGGGGACAGCTTCGTTGAAGCAGCACAGGTCCAGATCGCACAAAAGCTGCAGACGCTGCTGGCGGCGGATCTCAACCGGCGCTTTGCCGAGCGCAAGTTCGATGCCGTCGCGCTCGGTTTTACCGGCACCGGCCAAGCCAACCAGCTGCCCTTCTACGAGCGTAACCGCGATCTCAAGCCCGATCTCATGATCCTGCTGTTCGTGTCGAACGACTTTGCCAACAATTCGCCCGTGCTGGAAAGCCTGCGCCACGGTTGGCACCCCGATCATTTGCCGCGCGTCTTCATGCGTGCGCGGCCGGGTCAGCCGTGTGAAAGGTTGCCGATCGATCCGGCCTGGCAAAAATCGCTTCTGCCTGGCGACCTGGCGGAGCGGGCGCGCCAACTGCGCGCCATGTCGCCGGATTTCGACAATGGCCTGCGCGGCTGGAAACCTGCCCGCGGAGGCAAGAAACCCACCGACAGCCTGCAGGACATCTTCCTCGGGCCCGGACCGCTGCCGCCGGCATTCGAGGCCGCGGTCGCTTCGACCAAATGCGCGTTTATCGAGTGGAAAAAGCTTGCCGAACAGGATGGAGTCAAGCTGCTGGTGGCGTCGGCGAACAGCGTCGCGGGTCAAATCGACAGACTGAAAGGCATTACCGGCGAACTCGAGCTCCCGCTGATCGATCTCCACCAGGAATTTGTCAAACACCACGACCCGGCGCTCGCGCACTTCAAGAGCGACCGTCACTGGTCGCCGAGCGGACACCGCTGGGCGGCCACGGCGATCGTGAACTACCTCGCGGACAATGGATACGTCGGTGGCAAACCGCAACGTTAAACACCACGAACGCGCGCTCGAGCGGATAACTCTGCAGACTTGATGGACTCGCCGAAGCTTTGCAATGTTCCGCAATCGAGGCGTTGCGTGCGGCACAGGCGCGGCGCAATGGCGGCCTAGGAAGCCCGCTTCGCCGGCCGCTTCTGATGGGCCTCGAAGCGCTTGCGGAAATCCGCGGCGAGGTCGGCGAGGGTCACCTTGCCGAACCGATCGAGCAGCAACTGCCGCGCCTTGCCGAGCGCTTCGTTGAGGCCGTCGTTGACGGCCTGCTCCACCAGGCAGCGAGGATCATCGTCAGCGAGACCAAGCGCGAAGACAGGGGGATTGCCGAGCGCGACATAGACATCGAGGAGAGTCAATTGATCGAGCGGCCGGGCCAGTTTCCAGCCGCCGCCATGGCCTTTTTCGGACGTCACGTAGCCGTTGTCCCGCAGCCCCGCCATGGTGCGGCGGACCACCACTGGGTTGGTGTTCAGCATCCTGGCAATCTCGTCCGACGTCAGCGGGTGTTCGCGCTGGTCCATGTGGATAAGCACATGCAGCATGCGCGAGAGTCGGTTGTCGCTGCTCATCTCATGATCCCGGCGGAGCCCAATGCGGTGCGGCAGCATTGCATCGATGCCGCAAGCGCGTCTCAGATCGGCAATCCTAGCGCAAAGCCAGTCTTGTAACAACAGGGGTTGCGAAATGAAGATCGTCGTCCTATCATGTAACTATTAATGATGCGAGAGAGGGCGACCATGATGACAGGGCAAGGAGCCGTTGCCGAAGGGCATCCCGGCAAGAATAGTTACGACGTGATCATTGTCGGCGGCAGTTTCGCCGGCATGTCCGGTGCCATGCAACTTGCCCGCGCCCGCCGCCGCGTCCTGATCGTCGACGCGGGTCGCCCGCGCAACCGCTTCGTCGCCAGCGCCCATGGCTTCCTCGGGCAGGACGGCAAATCGCCGCGAGAGATCATCGGCCTGGCGCGCCAGCAGCTTGCGGCCTATCCGACGGTGGCGTTCTTCGCCGGCGAAGCGGTCGAAGGTAGCCGGCACGAGACGCATTTTGAGCTGGGCTTGAGCGACGGGCAGGCCGTGAAAGCGTCGCGGCTGCTGCTGGCGACGGGCGTGCGGGACGAATTGCCTGCCATCGCCGGCATCGAGGAGCGGTGGGGCGTCACGGTTTTCCAGTGCCCCTACTGCCATGGCTTTGAGGTCGGCGGTCGACAGCTTGGGGTGATCGGAAATCACCCGATGTCGGCGCACCAGGTGTTGATCGTCGCGGATTGGGGGCCAACCACTTATTTTACGCAGGGAATCTTCGAGCCGGACGAGCCGCAGCTCGCCATGATGCGCGCCCGCGGCATACGCATCGAGCGCGCGCCGGTGGTGGAGATACTGGGCAGCGGCACGTCGATCGACGCCGTCAGGCTTGCAGACGGCAGATCCGTCGCCATCCAGGCCGTCTTTACCGCTCCCAAAACGCATATGGCCAGCGGCCTCGCCGAAAAGCTCGGCTGTGCTTTCGACGACGGCCCGTTCGGTGCCCTGATCCGCACCAACGAACAGAAGCAGACGACGGTTGCCGGCGTGTACGCGGCCGGCGATGCCGCGAGCGCGATGGCGAACGCCACGCTGGCTTCCGCCGCCGGCGTAATGGCGGGAGTAGGGGCGCACCAGTCCCTGATCTTTGAACAGGCGAATTCCCAGAAACGCGATGGCCACGCGCCGATCGATCCGGAGACCCGTCATGCATCCTGACATCGTCGCGGCTCACTTCGCCGATCCCGCAGCGGCGGCGCGCTATGCCGAGGGGCCGCCACGTCTCGTGCCAGGGTTCGCCGACCTGCACCGCATGAGCGGCATCCTGCTGGCGGAGCGCGCGCCCGAAAATGCGCGGGTCCTGGTGCTCGGGGCCGGCGGCGGGCTTGAGCTCAAGGCCTTTGCGACGGCGCAGCCGGGCTGGAGCTTTGACGGCGTCGATCCTGCCGGCGCGATGCTGCAGCTGGCCGCGCGCACGCTGGGGCCGCTGGCGCCGCGCGTGCGTCTGCATCAGGGCTATATCGACGACGCGCCGGAGGGCCCGTTCGACGCGGCGGCCTGCCTGCTGACCCTGCATTTTCTTGACACCGGGGAGCGGCGGCGCACGGTCTCCGAAATTCGGCGCCGCCTCAAACCCGGGGCACCGTTCGTCGCCGCCCATGCCAGCTTCCCGCAAGGTGAAGACCGCGCGCGATGGGTGTCGCGATACGGGGCTTTTGCGATCGCCTCTGGTATCGATCCCGCGCGGGCGGAAGGCGCACGCGCGGCGGTCGAGGCGCATCTGAACACACTCAGTCCCGAGCAGGATGAAGCGGTACTGCGCGAGGCCGGCTTTTCCGACGTCAGCCTGTTCTATGCCGCCTTCACCTGGCGCGGCTGGGTCGGCTACGCCTGAGGCGTGCCGGCTTCTGCGACGCCGTCGATCGGACCGCAGCGATCTCGGCTCGCAGCCAATCGGCGGCGGCCGTCACGACAGGACTCATCGGCCGGTCCGCCACCGTGAGCATGCGATAGGTCAGGCCTTCGACGACGGGGCCAAAGGGCTGGACGAGCCGGCCGGCCGCCAGCTCATCCGCAACGAGGCTCAGGCTGAGCAGGGCCACGCCCTGGCCGGCCACCGTGGCCTGAATGGCATGGCTTTCGTCGGAAAATTTCAGCTGGGATTTCGGGGCCTTCGCGATCAGACCCGCTGCTCGAAACCACGCCGCCCAGGTCGGACTGACGGGATCGGGGCGGTGCCATTCGAAGTGGATGAGGGGCGCGCGACCCAGATCGTCGGGGCTGCGAACGCCCAGGCCGGGATTCACGACCGGCGCGAAACGATCGGTAAACATCGCTTCGGCACGAAGGCCCGGATAAGGACCCCGACCGTAGCGGATCGCCAGATCGATGGCATTGCTCCGGAGGTCAACGGTCGCGTCCGATGCGTGGAGCTGCAGGTCAATGTCCGGATGAAGCGCCTGAAACCGCGTGACCTTCGGCACCAGCCACTTCGCGGTGAAGGCGGTGGTGGCGGTGATCGTCACGCTCGCCCGGCGTTTGGTCTTGCGCAGCCGGTCGAGCGCAGCGGCAAATGAATCAAAGCCTTCGCGCAGCACGGGATAAAGCAACTGCCCTGCCTCGGTCAGGATGACCTGACGCGTTCGCCGCTCGAACAGGACGAGCCCGGTGTGATCCTCCAGTGACCTGATCTGGTGGCTGATGGCCGTCGGCGTGACCGCAAGGTCGATCGCGGCCTGCTTGAAGCTGCCGCAGCGTGCGGCGGCCTCGAAGGCGCGAAGGGCGGACAGGGGTGGCAGCTGGCGCATTGGATCCTATAGATGAAATGAACTCATCTCATGCCTGACGATTACGAATTTGTCCAATGACATAATTTTCGCCATTTGTAGGTCAGAGCGCAACGCAGGTGTCCTTGCACTGATGAGCTGGTCTCATCCGTCCGTCGCGACCAGCAATGAACACGGAGACGATCGATGAGCTATCAGTTCGAAGCCGGGCGCATCTATCGGATGCCGACGCATTTCGGGCCGGCGCCCGGGCCTCGCCAATTGCCTGACGGCATTGTGGCCGACCCGAAGCGCAGTCCGCGACGTCTGTCCGTCACGGCAAGCTTTCTGACCGATCCCGCGATGCTGGAACAGCATCTGCCTGATGGATTCACCCTGGCCGGCGAACCGGTGGTCACGGTCGAATTTCATCACATGACGGATATCGACTGGCTCGCGGGGCGTGGCTACACGATGATCTGGGTCGGCTGGCCGGCGACGTTCAGGGGGAGCCGGGACCAGGCCACCGGCAAGTTTCTGGCCGTCGTCTGGGAAAATCTTGCCGATCCGATCATCACCGGGCGTTGCGAGATCGGGCATCCCAAACTTTATGCCGAGATCGCGGAGCCACGAAGGTTCAACGGGGCTCAGATCTGCGCGGCGGGCTGGATGGGATTTCGCTTTCTCGAACTCGAGGTTTCGCAGTTGCAGGACACGGATCCGCAGCGGCAGGGCGCTGCTTCGGACGGAACGCTGATGCTGAAATACACGCCGCGCACGGGCGCCTGGGGCGAGGCGGATCTGTGCCAGGTTACGCTCACGCCGGCCGACGATCCGGATAATCATATCGAGCAACGCCGGACAGGCGTGGGTGCCGTGCGCTTCCACAGGGCGAACTGGTCGGACCTGCCGACCATGCATCACGTGGTGAACGCGCTGGCCGCGTTGCCTGTCATCGAAGCGCGCGGTGGCGCGGTCACAATCTCGCGCGGCGGGAAGTCCTACCGTGACCAGCGCGTGCTGCTGTAGCACCGCCATTGTCTTTCCGTTCATGCTCTCGATGCCCCTTGGGGCTGGCAACGATCCCGCGTTCGCTATGTCACTGGTTCGAGATGAATTGTTCTCAGCGGGCGAGGGGAGCGATCAACGAATGGAGAAACTCATGTTGCAGCGTGTGATGACCCAACCCGACCCCTATGAGCCCTATCTGCTGTCGCAGGGAATAAGGTTCGGCGAACTGCTCTTCATCTCCGGCCAGGCCGGCTACGCCGACAATGGCAGGATCGTCGAGGGCGGTTTCCGGGCACAGGGCGAGCAGGCTTTCGCCAATCTGCGCCGCGCGCTCGAGGCGGGCGGATCGAGCCTGAACGACGTCATCAAGGTGACGATCTTTGTCACCGACATGGCCAACTTCAACGAGGTCGTCGATCTTCGCCGCGCCTTCTTCAGCGCGCCCTATCCCGCCGACACCATCGTCGAAGTCAAGGCGCTGTACACGCCGGAAGCCATGATCGAGATCGAAGCGATCGCCGCGGTCGCAACGGCGGGGAGGCCACAGGATGGCGCGCGATGAATCGCTGCATCGGCGAGATTTTTCCATCTCGAATCTGTGAGCAGGCTGCCGTTAGGACACGCTTGAGATTGCTGCCGGGCGGGGTGGTGTGCCAACATCATCTGCCGACGCCGGAAGCTATTTCGATGAAATCCAAACGCCAAAACCCCAAATCCACGACAAAGTCGAACAAGGAACCCAAACTCTCGCGCACCTTCGCGCCCGCCGGTCTTTCGCCGGTGGACTGGCAACGCGGCTTGCGCCGCCAGTTCGGCCGCGAGCAGGCCTTCGGACTCGAAAATCTGACCAGCGAACCGTTCTTCTCCGAGTTCCGGGTCAGCAATCCCGCTTCGAAATCCAGCTACCGCGTGGCGATTCGCGGCCTGGGGCCGGGCGGTAATTTCTGCTCGTGCCCCGATTATGCGACCAGCGAGTTGGGCACCTGCAAGCACCTCGAATTCACGATTGCGCGGTTGATGAAGAAGCGCGGCGCGAAGAAGGCGTTTGCGCGCGGGTATCAGCCGGCGTTTTCCGAGTTGTACTTGCGCAATGACGGCAAACGCTGCGTGCATTTTCGCGCCGGAACGGATTGCCCGCCGGCGCTGCGCAAGGCAGCCGCCGCCTTGTTCGATGCAAGACGCGACGGGATGCTGCCGGAGGAGCGGCTGGGCGAGCTCGAGCATTTCATGTCGATGGCGGCGAAGTCCGGTCATGAGTTGCGTGCCTATGACGATGCGCTGGATTTCGTCGCGGGACGACGGGACGCGGACCGGCGGGCCACCAGGCTCGAGCAATTGTTCCCGCGCGGCGCCGCCGATCCGAAGTTGCGTGCCCTTCTGAAGGTGCCGCTCTATCCCTATCAGGCCGAGGGCGCTCTGTTCGCGGTGCGGGCCGGCCGCGCGCTGATCGGGGACGAAATGGGACTGGGCAAGACCATTCAGGCCATTGCTGCGGCAGAAATACTGGCACGGCATTTCGGCCTCTCAAAAGTGCTGGTCATCTGCCCGACTTCGCTGAAATACCAGTGGCAAAGCGAGATCGCGCGTTTCTCGGGGCGTCAGGGCACTAATGCGGCGCGCGTCATCAGCGGGGGCCGGGCGCAGCGGTCGAAGGACTACGCGCTGGACGACTTCTGCAAGATCACCAACTACGAAAAGCTCAAGCCGGATATCGACCTGATCGCCGCCTGGGCGCCCGAACTGGTGATCGTCGACGAAGCCCAGCGGGTGAAGAACTGGAACACGATTGCCGCACGCGCCTTGAAGCGCATCGACAGCTCCTACGCGATCGTGCTGACCGGGACGCCGCTGGAAAACAAGCTGGAAGAACTGATTTCCATTGTCCAGTTCATCGATCAGCACAGGCTGGGACCGACCTGGAAACTGTTGCACGAGCATCAGGTCAAGGACGAAGCCGGCCGCGTCACCGGTTACAGGGGGCTGGAGAAGATCGGCCAAACGCTGGCCCCGGTGATGATCCGCCGGCGCAAATCCGAGGTGCTGCGGCAACTGCCCAGCCGGACCGACCAGAACCTGCTGGTGCCGATGACCGAGATGCAGACGGAGTACCACAAGGAGAACGCCGACGAGGTGGGGAAGATCGTCAAGCGGTGGCGCAAGACCAAATTTCTGTCGGACCGCGATCAGCGGGCGCTGATGATTGCCCTGCAGAACATGCGCATGTCGTGCAACAGCACCTATCTGCTTGACCAGGAAACCGACCATGGCGTCAAGGCCGACGAACTGGCGGCGTTGCTCGACGACCTGCTCGCCGAGCCCGAGGCCAAGGCGGTGGTGTTTTCGCAATGGACGCGGACCCACGATATCGTCATTCGCCGCCTCGATGCCCGCAAGCTGGGCTACGTCAGCTTCCACGGCGGCGTGCCGTCGGAGAAACGTCCGGCACTGATCGAGCGGTTTCGTGACGATCCCGCCTGCCGCGTATTCCTGTCCACCGATGCCGGCAGCACGGGGCTCAATCTGCAGCATGCTTCGACCCTGGTGAACATGGATCTGCCGTGGAACCCGGCGGTTCTCGAACAGCGCATCGCGCGCATCCATCGCATGGGCCAGGTACGTCCGGTGCGGGTCATCAATTTCGTAGCAAAGGGCACCATCGAGGAGGGGATGCTTTCGGTGCTGGCATTCAAGCGCTCGCTGTCGGCGGGAATACTCGACGGCGGCAGCAGCGAGATTTCGCTCGGCGGTTCGCGTCTCAACCGCTTCATGAAGGACGTTGAAAACGTCACCGGGAGCATGGGCGAGGGCGAGGCCGTGACACCGGCTGAGGAAGTGAGCAACATCGTCACCGCCGATGACGCGGCGGCCGCGGAAGATGTGAAGGTGGATATGAACATTGCCGCCGGCGAGGTCGCGATGGCGCGAACCAGTGCGTCTGCAGCACTATCGCATGATACGGGTTCCGATCCGTGGCAAGCGTTGGTGCAGGTTGGTGCCCAGTTTATCGCCGCTTTGGCGGCTGCCAACGATCCCAACGGATCGGCGCATCCATGGATCGAGCGCGATCCGGTCACGGGCGCACAAAACCTCAAAATGCCGCTGCCGGCACCGGAAACCGCGCGGCAACTTGCCAATGCGCTCTCCGCGCTCGCGGAAGGTTTGCGAGGCAGATAGTGTGACGGGCGTCTTTCAAGAACGATGTCGGCGACATCGGAAAGCATGACGCACAGGAACCTGGGGACGCTATCGCCGTTGCACCATCCAACTGCACTTAGATGGTTACGGAGGAAAAAGCCCATGCCGACCCAGCCGAGCATTGCCCGCATCTGGCGCGGCCGCACCCGTGCCGACGTCGCCGATTCCTATGAGACTTATCTGAAGGCCGAGGGCATTCCTCCGCTGGAGAAGATCGCCCTCGGCGTCCAGCTGTTTCGCGAGGATCGCGAGGCAGAGAGCTGGTTCACGACCATTTCCTACTGGTCCAACCTCGACGCCATGACGGCCTTCACCAAGGGCGAGCCGACCAAGGTCCATCATCTCGACCGCGACGCCGAGTTCCTGATCGAGCTGCCGGCGCGAATCGAGATCCACCACATCCTGCTCGATCGACAGGGCCTGCGCTGAGCCTTCGCGCGATGCAGTCGCTGGCGCTCGCGGCGTTGGTGCGATATGGCGACCTGCGGCAACAGGCCAAGGCTCGCAAGCACCGGGCCCTCCGGTGCGACGACGGATGAGGCCGACGTGTCTAGCTTAGCTAAGCGGCATCGGCGGGTTCCGTCCTGCATTCCCTCGAGGGGCTTTGCCGCCCGCTCGGCCGAACGGTCCTGGTTTCCGGCGCGCTTGCCACCGAGACCACCGCAAAACTCATCCCGCTGGGAACGCATGCGCTGCGTGGTATTGCGTCTCCGTGCGCAGTCTACACCGTGCCGGATAGCCAGGCCCGGATCACGAAGAAGTTAAACCGATCGGTTGACAATCCGTCCCTGGCCCCTATACTTAACTACATGGTTGAGCAATTCGCCCATCTGGATGCCGTCTTTCATGCCCTCGCGGATCCGACGCGGCGGGCCATGCTGGGCCAGCTCGCGGAACGGGAACTCACGATCGGGGAACTGGCGACCCCGTTCAGCATGAGTTTTGCGGGCGCATCGAAACACGTGCGGGTGCTGGAGAATGCCGGGCTGGTGACGCGGACGATTCGCGGCCGCAGCCATCTGTGCCGTCTCGAGGCGGCGCGGCTTGAGGAAGCCAATGCGTGGCTGCGGCGTTACCAGCACTTCTGGACCGCGAAGCTCGACATGCTGGAAGCCCTGCTGCGCGCGGAAGACGAGGCGAAAGCCAAAAAGCCGAACAAAAAGTCGAAGGAGTAGAACGATGGATGCAGAGACAAAACCCGACGCCTGGGGCGCGCTGATCGAACCCACGACGTTGAAGATCCAGCGGCTGCTGCCCGGTCCGGTCGAGCGCATCTGGGCGTATCTCACTGACAGTGAATTGCGCCGCAAGTGGCTCGCGGCAGGCGCGATGGAGATGAAGGTCGGCGCGCCCTTCGAGTTGATCTGGCGCAACGACGAACTGAACGACCCGCCCGGCGCGCGGCCGGCCGACTTCCCCGAAGAACACCGCATGCAGAGCCGGATCACCGAACTCGATCCGCCGCGCAAGCTCTCCATCGCCTGGAACAACAGCGGCGACGTTACCTTCGAACTGGAGCCCAGGGGCAAGGGCGTGCTGCTCACCGTGACGCATCGCCGTCTGCCCGACCGCTCGACCATGCTCAAGGTCAGCGCCGGCTGGCACATGCATCTCGATGTGCTCGTCGCCCGTGCCACCGGCAACGAGCCGGCGCCTTACTGGGAGGGCTGGAGCCGTCTGCATGGGGAATACGACCGGCGGCTTCCGGCCTGACGGTCGACGCGGACCCGCAACAAGTTTCGCAACCAACAGGAGGTTTGCCATGAAGACGAATGTCGTTTCGGCCCAGGACTGGGAAGCTGCGCGCCAGCAACTACTGGTGAAGGAGAAGGCCACGACCCGCGCACGCGATGCGCTGGCCGCCGAGCGTCGGCGGATGCCGTGGATGGCGGTGGAGAAGTCTTATGCCTTCGACGGGCCGAAGGGCAGAGCGAGCCTGGTCGACTTGTTCGACGGCCGCCGTCAGTTGATCGTCTACCGCGCCTTCTTCGAACCCGGCGTGCACGGCTGGCCCGAACAGGCCTGCCGCGGCTGCTCCATGGGGGCCGACCAGGTCGCCCACGTCGCCCATCTCAACGCCCGTGACACCACGCTCGTCTTCGCCTCGCGCGCGCCGCAGGCCGACATCGCGCGCCTGAAGGCGCGCATGGGATGGCAGATGCCCTGGTACACCGTCATCGACAGCTTCGACGCCGATTTCGGCGTCGGCGAATGGCACGGCACCAACGCGTTCATCCGCGATGGCGACAAGGTCTTCCGCACCTACTTCATCAACAACCGCGGCGACGAGGCGATGGGGAGCACCTGGAGCTATCTCGATATCACGGCGCTCGGGCGCCAGGAGGAGTGGGAAGACTCGCCCGAGGGCTATCCGCAGACCCCGACCTACAAATGGTGGAACTGGCACGACAGTTACGTTCCCAACGCCGCGCCCGACAAGAAATGGGTCGAGGTGTCGGACGCCGGCGAGGCGGCCATGCGGAAACAGAACGGCTAGCACTTTCTTCTCCCCTCCCTCCGCTTCGCGGGTGGAGGGGAGAGAAGAAGCCAGGATTGAAAAACATGAGCGAAGCTCTTGCCGGCAGGCGCGGCTCCGGCGCGGTCAATGGTGAAACCGGCAAGCCGGCAGCCATAGCGGCAGCCGATTTCCTTTACCTCGCGGCTGCGCCGACGTTCGCGATCATGGCGCTGCTGACGTCCGTCCTGGGTGACGGATCGGCGGGTACGTTATGCGGTACGTCACCGCTGAGCGGAATGGTCCCGATGTATCTGCTCATGAGCGCCTTCCATTTGGCGCCGTGGCTGAAGCTGATCTCCCACCGGCGCAACGAAGGCCGCCGGCCCTGATCCGGCTTCCGCAAAATACGCGGCCTCCCATTACTCCATTGAAAGGAAGAACATGAGCGAAGCTTATACCGGCGGCTGCGCCTGCGGCGCGGTCCGTTATGAAATTTCCAGCGAACCCGTTTTTATGAACCATTGCCAATGCCTGGACTGTCAGCGCAGGAGCGGCACGGGGCACGGGTCGTATTTGACCTTCGCGGACAGGAAGAGCGTGAAACTTGAAGGCAAGGCGGCACAGTGTGAGGTCGTTGCCGATAGCGGCAATGTGAAGACGCACGGCTTCTGTCCGTCCTGCGGGTCGCCGGTTTCTTTGACGTTTGCGGCGATGCCGGATCTCTTCACGGTGCATGCGGCAAGCCTCGACGATCCCGCCCGGTTCAAGCCGCAGGCCGTCACCTATCGCGTGCGCGGTTACGCTTGGGACCATCTCGATCCGGCGGTGCCGAAGTTCGACAAGATGCCGCCGGCCGGCTCCTGAATCGGCCGTTCGACATCCGGGCGCAGTCACGGGCTGGCGCAGCGGCTTAGCTCGCAGAAAAATTATCCGGCGCCTGTCGCCTTTGGCGCTTCCCGATCGTCTTGGAAGGAGAACCAAAACGGAGACTTGCAATGGACCCTTCCCGCTATCGTTGGGTGATTGTCGCGGCCGGCGGCGCCCTGGGCTGCGTCGCGATCGGTGCGATGTTTTCGCTGCCCGTCCTGCTTCAAGCCATCACACGCGATACCGGCTGGTCGGTCGCCGGCGTGTCGAGCGCGATGACCGCTGGTTTCCTTGCGATGGCGTGCGCCAGCATGGTCTGGGGCACCCTGTCCGACCGGTGGGGGCCGCTGCCGGTGGTACTGACGGGATCGATCGTGCTCGCGGCGAGCCTGGCGCTGGCAAGCCTGGCGACCTCGCTCGTCGCGTTCCAGTTCACCTTTGGCATTCTGGTCGGCGCCTCGATCGCCGCGATCTTTGCGCCGATGATGGCTACCGTCACCGGATGGTTCGATACCCATCGCAGCCTCGCCGTTTCGCTGGTCTCGGCCGGCATGGGCATCGCTCCCATGACCATGGCGCCGCTCGTGGCCTGGCTCGTCAGCATCCATGATTGGCGAACCACGATGCAAATCGTCGCCGTAATCGTCGCCGCCATCATGATTCCGGTATCGCTGCTGGTGCGGCGCCCGCCGGCGTTGGCTGCCGACAGCGCCGCTGCGCCGGCAAATGGCGGGCCGCAGGCCGAGATGTCGGCGGGCGAGGCGGTGCGATCGCCTCAGTTCATCATCCTGCTGCTGACGAATTTCTTCTGCTGCGCCACGCATTCCGGACCGATCATCCACACCGTGAGTTACGCGGTGAGTTGCGGCATCCCGCTGATCGCGGCGGTTTCCATCTACAGCCTCGAAGGTCTTGCGGGCCTGTTCGGCCGCATCGGGTTCGGCCTGCTCGGCGACAGACTGGGCGCCAAGCGCGTCCTCGTCGCAGGTCTGCTGGTCCAGGCCTTTGGCGCGCTCGCCTACGTCTTCGTGCGCGACCTCGGCGAATTCTACGCCGTGGCGGCGTTGTTCGGCTTTGTCTATGCCGGTACGATGCCGCTCTACGCGGCGATTGCGCGCGAGAATTTTCCGTTGAAGATCATGGGCACCGTGATCGGCGGCACGGCGATGGCGGGAAGTCTCGGCATGGCCGCGGGACCGGTGGCCGGCGGTTTGATCTACGACACCTTTGCCAGCTACACGTGGCTTTATGTCGGCTCGTGGGCCATGGGGCTTGGCGCGTTCCTGATCGCGATGACCTTCAAGCCGTTCCCCAGGCCAAATCCCACGGCACAGGCGGCGCCGGTGCCGGCCGCGGCATAGCCGTCGTCTGTTCGCGGAGGTGAGATCATGGAATACAAGGCGCGCTGTCATTGCGGACGCGTCCGCTTCTCGTTTCGCAGCCCCGAGATCAGGACCGGATGCCGCTGCAACTGCTCGCTCTGTGTCCGCAGAGGCGCGGTGCTGTCGTCGAGCTACATTCCGGCCGCCGACTTCACCCCGCATCGGGAGCCCGATGACCTCGGCCTTTACCTCTGGAACGAGAAGGTCTTGAACAACTATTTCTGCAAGGCCTGCGGCATCTTTACGTATATGGGCGACGGCGAGAACGCCAGGGACGGCTACCGGGTCAATCTCGGCTGCGTCGAGGGCCTCGATACGCTAGCGCTCGACGTCAGCATTATCGATGGCAGGACGTTGCCGGTGATCGACGAGTCCGGCTAAGGTGGAATCATGCAGCGTGTCGTGCCTTGGCGCGCGCGATGCGAATCAAGGAAGGTGAGCCGCTTTCCTCCACCCCGACAAGAGCAGGACAACCGATGGCACGCGTGCGCTGTATCACCGAAATGGGCATGGGCGTCGACGTTCATGGCAAGGACGCCACCAAGGCCGCCAGGCGCGCGGTCTCCGATGCCATCCGCCATTCCAGCCTCGGCTTCTTCCGGATGGTGGGCAAGACATCCGCCGACATGTTCGTCGACGTCACCATCGGCGTGCCGAACCCTGATACGGTCGACACGGCCGCGGTCGCGAAGGAGCTGCCTTACGGAACGGTGACCGTCACGGCGGTCAAGGGCGGGCTCGAGATTCCCGCCGAGAGCGGGAGCGATGCCATCATCATCGCTAATGCGGCGGTGGTTGTCAGCCTGGATGACGGCAAGGCCGGCTAGGCGTCGACCGGGGAAGAGTTCCTGACCGGGATGCCGCCATGTCCGTTGTCGAACCATCGACCCATCCGCTCGATCGTCCGATCTGGAGCGCGCTGACGACCCGGCAGCGCGCGCTGGCGGAAGGCGGCGCGCGGGCGCTGCGCTATCCCGCCGCGGTCGCGCCCTTCGCGGACATGGTGGATATGTCCCCGGAGAGTTTTGCCGCACTCGGCGCGATGATGTCCGGATCCGAGATCGCCGTGCTGTTCACGCCCAATGCGGTGACTGCGCCCGCCGGTTTCGAGATTGTGCTTGCCGAAACGGGCGAGCAGATGACCGGAACGCCTGTGCAGAGCGCGATCGACGGCGTGAAAACCGTCATGCTCGGCGCCAATGATGTGTCCGCGATGATGGCGTTGACCGAGCTCACCAGACCCGGCCCGTTCAGTGCGCGAACGCATGAACTGGGAACGTTTCTCGGAATCCGGATCGACGGCGAACTGGTCGCGATGGCCGGCGAGCGAATGAAGCCCGCCAATTACACCGAGATGACCGCCGTCTGCGTGCATCCGGATCATCGCGGTCGCGGTTACGGCCAACTGCTGCTTGGCGCCATCGCCCGCCAGATTGTCGCGCGGGGCGAGATCCCGTTTCTGCACGTCTTTTCCAGCAACGCCTCGGCGATCGCGCTGTACCGGCGGCAGGGGATGGAAATCCGGCGCAGCCTGCATGTGACGGTGCTGCGGAAGAAGTGATCGACCCGGCTCGTTCACTCCTGTCCGCCGCCGAAATATCCCGGCTTGCCCGTGGTCCACGTCTCGCCCCACAACTGTCCGCCGCCGTCCACGGTCAGCGTCTCGCCGGTAATGAATTTTCCCGAGGGCGCGGTGAGGTAGACGCAGGCTTCGGCGATGTCCCAGGGCGAGCCCGCGCGCATCATCGGGTTGGAACGCGGGTAGGCGGCGCGGGCCTGCGGCGTGTAGACGTTCCAGCCTTCGGTCTCGATCGCGCCGGGCGCCACGCAATTGACGCGGATGCCGAGCGGCGCCCATTCGACCGCGACGGCGCGCGACAATCCGATCACGCCGGCGCGCGCCGCGACCGAATGCGCGATGCCATAGAGCCCGTGCGTGGTGACGACGACGATGTTGACGATGCTGCCGGGATGCTTGTGGTCGCGCCAGCGTTTTGCGGCGGCCTGCATCATGTACCAGGTGCCGTTGAGATTGGTGTTGATGACCGTGTTCCAGCCCTTCACGGAAAAGTCGATCGCGGGTTGCGGAAACTGTCCGCCGGCGCTGTTGACGAGGCCGTCGATGCGGCCATGCGCAGTCCAGAGCTTGTCGAACAGCGCGTCGACCGCCTCCGGCTCCCTGATGTCGGCGACCTCGCCGGAAGCCTTGAGGCTACGGCTCGCCAAATCGGTGACCAGGGCGTCGAGTTTGGCTTGGTTGCGCCCGACCACGACGACATGGGCGCCGAGCCGCGCCGCCAGCCATGCGATCGCGCGGCCGATGCCGCCGGCGCCGCCGGAGACCACCACGACCTGCTCCTTGAGCGCATCGGCCGCATAAACCGTCGGATGAACCGCAAGCTCCGCGTCGGTCAGGCCGGCTTTTGCGCTCGCTTGATCATTCATTGGAAATGCCGCCCCTTGTGACGTCAGGCTTTGGCCGTACACTAGCCGCGCGACAGAACTTAGGCAAAGAACGAGCATCAT